>NBMC01000004.1 GCA_002084805.1 Spirochaetaceae bacterium 4572_59
GTTAATTAAATCCCTAAAAAATGTCAATACACTCTGTAAAATTTATTTCAGGAATGTTCAAACAGATGGCGCCATCCGGCCCGGTATGAATCACATGTTCAAAATACGCCGTATCAGATCCGCCAGCTGCAATATAACCCAAATCTTTTACATATAATACTTTATCACCAAGTCCAATAAGAACAGGCTCAACGGTTACACAGCCATTTTCCGGACACAAGCAAGTAAAGCTGTCATCTGAAATAAATGATATTTCAGGATCATCATGAATCTTCCGGCCGATACCGTGCCCGCAGGCTTCCGGTACAATTTGACAGGAATGCCCCTCTAAAAAAGCTCCCAGCTCTTTCTGCATTTCAGACAGAGGCTCTCCGGGTATAAGCGACCGGGCAGCAAGACAGGAGACGGCCCAGGCATCCTTCAGAAGAGAGCTTCTTTGCGGAGAAATTTCATCTACCCCGTATGACCAGGCACCATCGCTGAAGAGTTCCCCATCGCTCAGGACAATATCGAGAGTGAAAATATCCCCAGACACAAGGAGCCGGTTTCCGGGGGGACAGTGAAAGGCTTGTTCATTCACTGAGATATGAATATGTTCAAGCCGGTACTGACCTTTTCCCATATCTTGCAATTTATCATCAAGCCTTCGGGCCAGAGTCTCTGTAGACATTTGTGTTTGTATTTCTTTTTGACAGCTCATAAGAAGACTATGACTCAGCTTGCATAATTCCTGCATTTGCCTCAAAAATTGCCCATGTTCATAAACAACAGGATTAAAAAGATCTTTAAACAGATTATTATTCATAACAACAGTTACAGACTTAACGCTTTGTCAGATCAGCCCTTAGCTCCAAGGCCTTACCGAGATAAACCGGAACAGCCGGGCCGGAACCATCCTCTGCATTGTAGGTAATGAGAACACGTAGCATCATTTCCTGTGGAAAATCGATACAAGCAGGCTCCTGCGTACAAAACAGTGGCACCGTTGATATATTTACAGAAATCCTTAAGGCCTTTGCCGGATTGTAAGATATATCATGAGTTTGAGAGAATATTATACTGACGATACTCTCCTCAGAGAATCCATTCAGTTCCTGAAGGTTCAAATAAAGGGTTCTAACCTTATCCTTTAACTCTATTTGATTATCAGCATCAAGAGAGATAGCTCCCCGCACAGCTTTGACCATAATAACATCTCCATATTTTTTAAAGTTGAACAGTATCTATAAAATAAAAAATGAAATTTATTGTAAAATATAAAAAGATAATCGATATTATCATAAAGACATATCTCAAGTAAAAGAAAAGACCTGTTCTGCTCCGTTTTATAGAAACAAAACTTTTTAAAATGAGATTAAGAACGACTGCACAAAAAAAAACATAGAAGAATACTTTCATTATATCGAACAGAAAGAACTGTGAGCTATCTGAAAAATTCTGAAAGTTCCCGAGAATGTACAAAAGAAATGTCATCACAGCCATGTAAAAAAAGAAGAAAACCAGACGCGTGCTTAACCATGGCAGCCATAGTTGTTTTTTTTCATGAAAAACTCGATTCATTACTCAAGATATTATCATATTCTTTTCTTATCTGTATATCCCTGGTATTTTCATATTAATCGTTCATCCAATGATTAGTATTGCCAGAAGAGAATTTTAATCATAAAATCAGAATATGAATAAGAGCCTTTTTACCAGTAGGGATACTGAAAACATAAGAATGGAAGAGTACCTGGAATCCCTGAGGGAGTTTTTCAAGGAGATGATCCCTATTCCCAGCGGAATAGAGCCCTCTCTAATAAGTCCGGCTTTCCCTGTTAAAGCGGTTTTATTGGATATCTACGGAACTTTAATGATCTCCGAGGCGGGAGATATCGGATTGACAGCAGTGGAAGCCGACTGCCAATCTCCTGCGAAAATTTATTCTGACTCCGAAATCATGAAATATCCCTATGGACAGATCAAAACCATACTGCATGATTTAATCAGAAAAAGTCATACCATTACAAAACAGCAGAACCAGTCCATAGAGTATCCTGAAGTAGATATTATAAGCATTTGGGAACAACTTTATAACTTTCTCGGATTAAAAGAGCCCTTCATAGAAGATCTAATTCAAACATGTCTGCGCTTTGAAATACAAACAAACAAGATCAGCCTTATGCCGGGAACAATAGAGCTCTTAGAGGAACTGGCAGACATGAACATACCCACAGGAATCGTATCGAACGCACAGTTCTACACTCCTCTTTTTCTAGAATACCTACTGAAGGATAAACTGAAGACTTACAATCTCAATGAAGACATATCCTCCTGGTCTTATAAAATCGGTCGAGGAAAACCGGATTTTCAAATTTTCAGCAAGCCTGTAAAAAGATTAAAAGAGGAGTTTCATATCAATCCAGAAGAAATCCTTTATATAGGTAACGATATGCTGAATGATATCTACACAGCATCCTCCTGTGGTTTAAAGACAGTTCTTTTTGCGGGGGATAAACGCTCACTGCGCCTGAGAAAAGAAAATCATAAGGTCAAAGACATATCAGCGGACTGCATCATCACAGATCTATCTCAAATAATCCCCTTTATCAGGAATACAATTTCATGAAGAAAAAAATAAAAGCACCCAAGACAGCAAAACCGAAGAAGAAAAAAAAGATCTTTAAAAGGGTCTATAACACTCTCACATTTTTAATACTCATAGGATTTGCAGGTTTCGTATTCTACAGAGGTTGGATACAGCTCTCCATACCTGAAAATCATTATGCCTTAGGCTTTAGCAAAACAGGGGGCTACGAATCATCCCTGATGAAAGCGGGAGACTTCAACTGGCGCTGGGAGAATCTCTTTCCCAGTAATATGACACTCCATATCTTCGAACTCCCCTGGGAAAGTTCTGAACTCTCTCTTTCTGGGATCCTCCCCTCAGGAGAGGAATACGCCACGATTCTTCCAGAAAAATCCGCTTTCAACTTCAAGCTGAAAGTTTCCATTAAATACCGTTTAAATCCGGAAAACATCTCACAGTTCATTCAAGAAGAGGACTTCCAATACACGGATATAGAAACTTGGTATGATGATTTTTCCCGTAAAAGCGAAAATGTCGTTATGACAGCCCTGTCGGAGCTGCTAAAAGAAACAGAAGATTCTGATATAAAAGATCTGGAAAAAAAAATAAAGGAAAAACTTAAATCAGAGTTTCCTGAATCAGAGATTAGGGATCTGACTATTCTAAACTGGTCTATTCCTGATATTTCACTGTATAATGAAACGAAGAACATCTACTTTACCGGCATAAAAGCCAGCAGGGCCTACAGCTCTGAACTTGAAAAACAGAATGCAGAACTAGAGAGTCAGCTATCCAGCAAAATGGAACTGCTCAAGGATTATGGACAGATTCTGACAGACTATCCGGTTCTTCTGCAGTACTTCAATCTGGAAAAAGAAAAAATTGACCCACTGATCTTTAATTGGAACAATCAGAGCTCTTCAGAGATTGAACCATAAGCAGCTCTCCTCGGAGAACTTCGATAGAAACAGTATTCTCTGAAGCTTTATTGCTGATACCTGTATCACCAAGGCCCCACTCCAATTGATCCAGAGGCCAGAATAGTCCCTTTGATCTCATCCTGCAGCAAGCATCAAGGGGAAATAAAGATATTTCCTCATCGATTTCAGCCGAAAATGAGCAGAGGCCGCTGATAGTGGAGAAAATACTATTGTGGGTGATCCAGAAATCTGGCTTTCTCGCCCTGAAAAACAGAGAATAAATTGCCAGAAAATGATCAGGCCTGCCCCCGCCTCCACCAATAAGGATAACACTATCCATTCCCGCCTGGTACATATGTTCAAGCCCAAGCTCTGTATCTGTATTATCTTTTTCAGAGGAATGCCGTTCCACCATTGCTGGAGGAAAGCTATGCAAAAGTGTCTCATCCCGGAGAGAGTCCATGTCTCCAATAATATAATCAGGTTTAATTCCGTTCTTCATACAATACTCAAGACCCGAGTCTGCCGCCACAATATAACAGTCATCTTTAATATACTTTTCAATAAAACAATAGGATGGGCATCGTCCGCCTGTAATAACAATTCCTGTCAATTAAAACTCCTTCCCCAAAAAAAATATTTTTATCTAAAGGATCATTTTTAGTTTCCGAAAATTTAATTAGCGAATAAGGATGTTCGCTTTAGAGAGATATCATGGAGGATATACAGTATGATCATTAATCACAACCTTAGCGCGATGAATACTTCACGTGCGTCCAAAATTAACAATGCCGGTTCTGCAAAAAACATTGCAGCTCTTTCTTCAGGAATGAGAATCAACAAAGCTGGTGATGATGCTTCCGGTCTGGCAGTATCTGAAAAAATGCGTTCTCAGATTAGAGGTTTAAACCAAGCATCCCGTAATGCGGCAGATGGCATCTCTTTCATTCAGACAGCAGAAGGTTTTCTTCAGGAAACTTCAGACGTTCTTCAAAGACTGAGAGAACTGGCCGTACAGTCTTCAAATGGTATCTACACTTCTGAAGACAGAATGCAGATTCAAGTAGAGGTTTCTCAGCTTGTAGACGAAATTGATCGTGTCGCATCACATGCTCAGTTTAACGGATTGAATATGCTCACAGGTAGATTTGCCGCAGAAACAGGTGAAAACTCCGTAACCAGTTCAATGTGGTTGCATATTGGAGCCAATATGGATCAGAGAGAACAAGTTTTTATCGGAACAATGACATCATCCTCTCTTGGAGTTCGTCAGATTGCTACCGGAAATATAATGTCCATATCGACTCCTGAACAGGCAAACAGAAACATCGGAGTACTAGACCAGGCACTAAAAGTCGTTAACAAACAGAGAGCAGACCTGGGAGCCTATCAAAATAGATTGGAAATGGCCGTACAGGGGATCGATATCGGCGCGGAAAACCTGCAGGCTTCAGAATCCCGCATCCGCGACCTGGACATGGCGAAAGAAACCGTAGAGTTCACCAAGAACCAGATTCTCGGCCAGGCAAGCAATGCTATGCTCGCACAGGCTAACCAGAGACCTCAGCAGGTACTTCAGCTGCTGCAGTAATCATTTAATATAATTATCCCTTACAATTGCCCGGCTTAACCGCCGGGTTTTTAATTTTACAGATTGACAACAATCCACAGGAAAGGTACCTTCTTTCACAGATGAAAATCATAGTACCTCATGATGTAATTTCCATTGCAACAATTCTCAAAAAAGCAGGATATCGCTGTTATATGGTTGGTGGAGCTATCCGTGATCAGCTCCTTGGTTTAACTGTCAAAGATTATGATCTTTGTACGGATGCTCTACCGGAGAAAATTATGACCCTATTCCACAGGGTCATTCCCACAGGGATTAAGCATGGAACCGTAACTATTCTTTATAAAAGAACCTCCTATGAGATTACAACTTTCAGAATTGACGGAAAATACAGCGATGGCAGAAGGCCTGATCAGATTTCCTATACGGATGATTTGCATGAGGATCTGATCAGAAGGGATTTTACTATCAATTCAATTGCCTATGATGTGTTGAATAAAAAACTGATCGACCCCAATAACGGCCAGAGTGATCTGGAGAAAAAGAGAATACATGCCATAGGAATTCCTGAAGAAAGATTTAGAGAGGACGGTCTCAGATCAATCAGAGCTTGCCGCTTTGCTTCACAGCTGAACTTTTTCATTGAAGCCAAAACTCTAGAAGGCATAAAGCACTGCCTTTTTAATATTTCCGAACTTTCAAAAGAAAGAATTTACGATGAGTTGATTAAGATTTTACAGACAGATTCACCATCAAAGTCTTTTGAGCTATTCAAAGAATCAGGAATACTTCCCCTGATACTACCGGAGCTTTCCGACTGCATTGGTGTAGATCAAAAGGGTAATCATGATTTTGATGTTTACAATCACCTTATCCGAAGCTGCGATGCCGCCCCGTCAGATAACGTAGAGCTGCGTATAGCCGCCCTCTTTCACGATATTGGAAAACCGGATGTAAAAGAATTTGATCAGAATGGGATTGCCACATTTTATAACCACGAAACAGTATCCGCACAGATTGCTGAGAGAATCATGCTCCGCTTCCGTTTCCCTAAAGAGAGAATGAACAGAATTCTGCATCTGATTAGACAGCATATGTTTCACTACACAGAAGAGTGGACAGATGCTGCGGTTAGACGATTTATTAGAAAAGTAGGACGGGATCAGCTTGAAGATCTATATCTGCTCAGAGAGGCGGATATTAAAGGTATTTCATTGAGTGAAGAGAATGACTACAGGAATCTTATTCATTTGAAAGAGCGGGTATTATTGATTCTGGAACAGGAAAATGCTTTCAGCATAAAAGATCTGGACATCAATGGCTATGACCTGATGAAACAGGCCTATATTCCCGGGGGGCCTCGACTGGGAAGCATACTAGAATTGCTACTGGAAGCTGTCACGGAAAATCCAAAATTAAACAGAAAAGAGACATTATTAAAACTGGCTGTCAGTTTTTATGAAAAAATCAAATAATAATATTAATGACCAATTATGAATAAGAAAGAGGCTCATTTTCAGCCAGGCATTTATATGCGGATTCTGCTGCCTGCTGTTCGGCCTCTTTTTTATTTTTCCCTTCTCCGGGACCGTAAGATGAACCGTTTACTTCAACCTCAATCCAGAACGTCTTGTTATGATCAGGACCGGATTTTTTAATAATTTGATACTTGGGATAAGATTTATAATTTTTTTGAGATAGTTCCTGCAAGAGAGATTTATAATCTCTTTTATGTCTATTATGCAGAACCTTATCAATTTGAGGAACAAGAAGACTTAAGATAAACCGAGAAGCCTCTTTAAAACCGGCATCAAGAAAATACGCTCCGAAAATAGCTTCCATGCAATCACACAGAATGGCTTTTTTAAAACGTCCTCCGGAGTTTTCCTCTCCCTTTCCGATCAATAAATACTCATTGACAGCAAGGGTTAAGGCTATTTCAGCGAGACTTTCCTCACTGACTACAAAAGACTTGATACGGGCAAGATCGCCCTCTGCTTTATCCGGAAGTTGATTAAACAGATATTCCGCGGCAACAAGACCAAGAACCGAATCCCCGAGGAATTCAAGTTTTTCATTATTCTCATCAATATGCTGAATTTCGTTTGTGTATGATCTATGACAAAAAGCAAGGTTCAGAAGATCAGATCTTTTGAACCTTATTGCTGCTTTTTTTTCAAAGACTTGTAGAACCTTTTTCCTATTGTTATCCAATGGAATTGTTTTAATATCACCAGGCAAAGAAGAAAAAAGTTTCACTTGTAATTCTTTTATTTACTCAGCTCTGCATTGATGAAATCAAGCGCATCTGAGACTTTTTCAAATTCAGTTGCTTTTTCATCGGGTACAGAAACACCGAGCTCTGAATCAATTGCATAAAGAAGCTCATAAGTATCAAGACTATCAGCTCCGAGATCTTCTCTGAAACGGGCGTCAAGAGTAATTTTATCCTCTTCAACTTCCAGTTTTTCAGCAATTAATTTTTTCAACTTTACAAACATATCATCCATAATTATAAACTCCTTACTATTTAAGCCATATCCTCAGGCTCAATTATCTGATTCCCTTTGTAGAAACCACATTTAGGACAAACTCTGTGACGCAGAACTTTATTTCCGCAATTACTGCAAGAAACCAGAGTAGGAACGCTCATTTTCATATTGATTGAACGATGCCTTCTAGTTCTCGCTTTTGAAGTTTTATATTTAGGTACTGCCATTTTATAATCCTCGCTTAGCTGTTATTGACTGGAAGAATATAGTCTTTCTATTTTTTTTTGTCAAGGTACTTCTTTTTGTAAAAATAAATAAGCCTCTAATATTAGCCCCCTGACAAAACAACTTTCTTCTTCATAAGGGCTTCTACGTTAGAAGGCACCATGGAACTGACATCCGCCCCGAGCTGTACGAGTTCCTTGATAGAAGACGATCTCAAAACAAAATACTTCTGTTCTGTAGGAAGAAAAACTGTTTCAATATGCGGAGCCAACTGTTTGTTCATCATTGAAAGTTCAAATTCATAACCGAAATCAGCTATATCCCGTACGCCCCTTAAGATTACACTGATATTATTATTTGTAGCATAATCGACAATAAGGCTGTTCCAGAGGCTTACTTTTACATTAGCGATACCTTCAGTAATCTCTTTCATCAGATCAAAACGCTCCTGCGTTTCCAGCTGATATTTTTTATGAAGATTGTTTGAAACAACCACATCCAATGAGTCGAAAAGTTCAGAACCTCTTTTGATTAGGTTGAGATGTCCATTTGTAGGAGGATCAAAAGATCCTGGAAATACTGCTTTTACCATAACGCTAAGTATAATAATAAAGAGCAAGTAGTAAATAGAATAGTAATTTATGGTAAAAAAAATAAGAACATTTTTTTTATTTTGACAATTTCCTGCGAAATGGATAGACTGAGTTCTATGAATAAGCATATAAATTATCTACTGATAACTATACTACTTGGCGGATTACTTTTTTTATCCTGCCAAAGCATACAGGAGCCTGTAAATGACACTGTTGCCGAAAAAGCTGTGAATGAGCCACAAATAGAAGAAACAGCCCCGAAAGAATCACAGGAAGAAGTGATTATAAAGGAAGAATCTAAGTATCAGGTATCTGAGGAAATTTATCAACAGACTCTTGATGAGATAAAAGAACTGATAGATACACTAAACAAGATTATTTCTAACAGAAAATATAACAAGTGGAAGTTGTTTTTATCAGAAAAGTATATCAATACTTATAATGATCCTGTAAAATTGAACCAGATATCAGAAGAGTCACAGATACTTTCAGAAAATAAAATAATTCTGAATAATTTGAAAGATTATTTTGAATGGGTTGTAGTTCCAAGTCGTTCAGCAGCAAGGGTTGATGATATTATTTTTATTGATGATACACAGCTGGTTGTATATATGAATATCAAAGGAAATAATACAATTCTTTATCAATTAGAGAAGTTTGATGAAAATTGGGAAATAAGTGTTTGGTAATCAGACAGAATGAATTATATACTGTTAATTAGGGAGTTAAGTATGAAAAAAATTCAATACATTGCTTTGATTCTTATTGCGCTGACAGCTGTTTCAAGTCTCTATGCAGAAGAAAATGAGCAAACTATTGAAGAATTATATCTTCAAAGTCAGGTAAAAGTAAAAATCATCAAGGCAGAGGCTGATTCAATTGACAGGGATATGAAAATTATCGCTCTTCAGGATATTGAAGAAATGATTGGAGATGGTCAGGTTTCACCAAGTGATAAACAGATGTTGGGAATTCTTGCGAACCTGGGATCTGAGGGAATCTCCAACCAGGTTATTGAACAGGGTTCTGTTATTAACAACTACCCAATGGTAAGAAAAGAAGCTTGCCGTTTACTGGGAGAAGTTGGTGGAGATTATGCACGGGATGCTCTTGTAAATGTTCTTATTTCGGACAATGAACCTATGGTTATGTCCGAAGCTGTTGTAGCGTTATCAAAAGTAGGTCCGGATGAACAGGGCATTGTAATAGCTGTTCTTGCTGACTCTATGAGATCTCAGACAGCTTTAAACAAAGACAATAATTTTGCCAATGCCTTTATTCTTGCTATCGATAATCTAGCCGTTAACAGTGAAGGAATCGATGATTTGAGAATTTTTGAAGAATTGACAAAAATTGCCGATCCAAGAAGTGGCTATATAACAGTCGTCAGGAAGAAAGCATTTGAATTATTAAAAAATCTTCAGAATTTCTAATTAACAAAACAGATAAAAAAAGGGGACTTTTAAAAAGTCCCCTTTTTTTATAGTATTTCTTTTTTTAATCTATTACGCCAATCGGGCTGTTCTTCTTTCGCTTCTTCATATTCAATTTCTTTAATAATCTGGAAATTCTTATTCTGATTATTCTCATAATTAATGATTCCGAACTTTCCGTTTCCAAGGTAAACAATTTTTTCGTTTTCCTTAACAGATTCGTTTTTTGCCAGATTCTTAATGATACAATCAAAATGTGCAGGTTCTCCCGTAGACTTTTCAGTTATAGCAGAACTGAGATCCCTTATATTTTTCCCGCAAATAGAACATAAAAAAGATGGTCCGCCGTATGATGAAATATTCTTACTATTCCTCTTCCCTTTGTAACGGTTTCTGTTGTTATTCCGTTTAGGGGGGGTATTACTGGAACTTGACGCCACTTTTATCCTCATTCATATTAACAATTTCATTTGTCAAGGTAGCCGCAATTCTAACAATAGCTTGGTCCATATAGGATCTATCATCAATTTTATGCTTTAACTCGACAAGTTTTCTAGGATCAGTATTTTTTGCAATACGTACCATTCGGAGCTCCTTCTCCCTATATAATGTTTTCAATATGATTAAGTTCTTCCATCCTCCGTGACAAAAGAATTAAATCAAATCCAACTTCACAGTCTCCATATTCCGGATTTTCCTGAAAGAAAATCTCTGCCAGAATTTGGAGTCTACGAATTTTAGCCTTATTTATACTGAAATGTAAATCCTCCCAGAGGGCTGATTTCCAAGTTTTTACTTCAAAAAAGACTAATTTATTATCCCTTACAGCTATTATATCGACTTCTCCGACAGCTTTCCTGAAGTTTCTTTTTACAATTCTAAAATTCTGTTCAATTAAATATTCACTAGCCTTATTTTCTCCCCATGCACCTCTCAAATGAGAGATCATTTCTCAACCAGGAGAGAGTTCAGGTCAACAGCTTTAACAATAAACATATCCTTTTTTTCAAGAAGGTTCAAAACGGGACCCATATCACCGGGGTACTCTTTACCATCGGCATCAATCAATGTGATCACTACAGGACGCAAGGGTGCTTCAGGATTCCCTTTAATAACCCTTGCGACCGTTGAATCATTAAGCATGACGATACTACCCAAAGGATAGATACCCATACTCTTGATAAAATATCTAAGAATCTCCGGATCAAATTTTCTGGCGTTATCACTGATAATATTCTTCATGGCCTCATAACCGATCATAGAGTTCCTGTATGGTCTTTCACTAACCATTGCTTCAAAAGCATCAGCTATGGAAACGATACGGGCCTCCAGAAGGATATCATCATTCTTCTTACCCTGAGGATATCCCTCACCGTCCCAACGCTCATGATGTTCCAAGGCGATTCGGGCAATGCTATCTTCATATTTTAATTCTTTGGAAATTATCTGGTAGGAAAAAACAGGATGACTTTTCAACTTAGTCATTTCTTCAGGATTGAGTCCATCTTTTTTAGATTTGATTTCTTCGGGGATCCTCATCATCCCAATGTCATGCAAAATAGCACCGTTACAAAGTTGTATCAACTTAGGCCGGGGGCGATCCATTGCAAACCCGATAGTAAGAGAGAGAATGGCTGTATTAAGGGCACTTTTGGCAATTGCTTTATGAACACTATTATGTGTCAGAACCATTCTGACAGACTGAATATACTTGTCTTCAACGGTATCAACAAGCTTGCTTGATAGCTGATCCAGCTCTGCCACATCGATATCTTCCATCTGATTAATCCGATTAAACAGATCATCAAGCTTATCCAGAGTCTCATTATAGATGGCAGAAAGTTCTTTATCCGATGGAATCCCCCAGAGAAGCTTACTGTTCATGAGATCTTCGTTTTGAGTTTCTACAAACTGCCCTTCTGAAAGAACTTCATCCACCTGCCATTTATCCAGACGTGAAAGATCTTTTTCTCTGATTGGAACACCAGCAGGAATAAAAAGGGTATCTTCATCAATATATACAGGTTTATTACAACTTAAACCTGGTTTTAGATCAGTAACTTTATAATGATTCATATTCTCAGACCTTATAATAATTCAAAATTTAATAATCATTATAAATATATCATGAATAGAATTGAAATGATGCATATTTTTTCATAAAAAAAAAGCTTCCCGAGGGAAGCCTTTAAAATTAAGCATTCTTTTTTAATTTTCTTTTCATGAGCTGCTTGACTTTCGCTGCCTTACCTACCCGATCACGGATATAATAAAGTTTAGCACGTCGAACCTTACCCATTCTTGAAACTTCAATCTTATCGATTTTAGGTGAGTGAATGGGGAAAATTCTTTCTACCCCAACCCCGTAAGAGATTTTACGAACAGTTACAGTTCTGTTAATCCCTGTATTGTTCAGAGCGATAACCAGACCTTCATAAATCTGAATTCTCTCTGTTTTACCTTCGATAATTTTAAAGTGAACCTTGATAGTGTCACCAATTCTGAAATTTTCAGCATTATCTTTTAACTGTTCAGCTCCAACAGCACGTATGATATCCATATACATCATCCTCCTGTCTATTTTCTTTCATCATCCATCAACATTTTGCTTCATCAGAGATTTTATTCAAATCAAGTAAATCTGGACGATTCAATTCTGTCTTTTCTACACGCTTTTTCAAGCGCCATTTTTCAATATTAGCATGGTGACCAGAAAGCAATATTTCCGGGACCTTGTTCTCTCGAAAAACTTCCGGTCTTGTATAATGAGGATACTCAAGAAGAGGTCCCTGAAAACTTTCTTCTTCCAGCGATTCTCTTGTTATAACCCCGTCGCAGAGGCGATAAATACTGTCAATAACAACAAGTGAAGATATTTCACCTGATGAAATCACATAGTCACCGATACAGACTTCGTCATCAACATACTCGTCAATAACCCTCTGATCGATCCCCTCATATCTACCGCAGATAAGTACTATTTCTTCTTCCTGAGCCAGTTCTTCAGCCAGCTTCTGCTTATATTGAACACCGGATGGTGTGGGAAAAACAGTTCTTTTTGACAGAGCGCCAACTGAATCTAATGCTCCAGCCAGTGGTTCCGCCTTTAAAACCATTCCTGCACCACCACCATAGGGTGCATCATCACAGGTTCTATGCCGATCAAGGGCAAAATCCCTTATATTGACCAACTCATATTGAATCAAGCCCTTCTCTACCGCTTTTTCCATAATTGAACTCTTAAAAAAACTTTCAATTATTTCAGGAAATAAAGTTAATACTGTAAACTTCAATCCAATATCCAGCTTTCAAGCAGTTCAATTTCTTTTTTTTCTATATCAATTGGACCAATAAATACAGCATTAAAGGGTATAAACTTCATTTGCTCATCCTTCAGGATTACTTCAAGAAGATCTGTACCGCCGCCTTCCATTATAGAATTAACGACACCGATCGATTTCCCTTTCAGCATTACCTTACAACCGTTTAGATCCGCATGATAGAATTCATTGTCGTCCAGTGAAGATCCCATCTCCCGGGGTACCCATATCTCCCAACCGGAGTACAGCTTACCCTCTTCAGGAGAGTTAATTCCTTTCAACTTCAGAAGAAGTTGATCCCCGTTAGGCTTAATCTCTTCGATCTCAAACCTTCGGGAAGAATTATTTTTTTTCAGAAAAACAGAACTCAATTTAAAAAAGTGTTCCGTATCCCCTGAAAAACTCTTCACCTTCAAATAGCCCCGGACTCCATGAGTAGTCCGCACAGCTCCGATTGCTATTTGATCACTCATTAGTCCAGAATTTCCAGCACAAATCTTTTTCCAGTTTTATTTGCGGATGCGCTCAGAATTGTTCTCACAGCCTTGGCTATACGCCCATGCTTACCGATTACTTTTCCGATATCATCATCTGCAACTTTTAATTCCAGAATAGTGGATTTCTCGCCTTCAATCATGTTAACTACAACATTATCAGCATCATCCACCAGTGACTTTGCTATAAACTCAACTAATTCTTTTTCCACAATAACTCCTGATGATTACTCTTTAATGGTGAAATTGTTTTTGTTCAGAAGTCTGCGAACAGTATCTGTTGGTTGAGCACCTTTGTTCAGCCATTCGCGAACTCTAGTCTCTTCAAACTTAACCTGACGATCTTCTGCTTCCACCGGATGGTAGTAACCAAGCTCTTCAATGGTGCGACCATCTCTGGGAGCCCGTGAATCCATAACAACTATTCTGTAATAGGGACGCTTTTTTGTTCCCATTCTTTTCAATCTTATCTTAACCACTTAAATGATCTCCTGAGTTTAAGACATACCACCAAGCTGAGACATAAGCTGAGCTTGATATTTCTTATTTTTGCTGATTTTTTTCATCATCAGCTTCATCTTCTCGAAATTCTTCAAAAGTCTGTTCACATCAGCTACGGTTGATCCGCTACCAAGGGCTATCCTTCGTTTACGAGGTGGACCGATAATCCGATGATTCCGTCTCTCCTGAATCGTCATTGAGAGAATAATAGCTTCCTCACGCTTAATGGACTTCTCGTCAATATCATCCTCGCTAATTTTCCCTGCCAATCCGGGAAGCATACCGAGAAGTGATTGAACACTGCCCATTTTACGCATTTTTTGAAACTGCTCCAGATAGTCCTCCAGATTAAAAGTAGCCGAAGCCATTTTCTTCTGCAGATCCAGAGCATCTTCTTCAGAAGCCTGCTCCTGAGCTTTTTCTACCAGAGTTACAATATCACCCATCCCGAGTATACGGGAAGCGATTCGCTCTGGATAGAAAGGCTCAAGATCATTTATTTTTTCACCAACTCCGATAAACTTAATTGGTTTCCCCGTGATGCTCTTGAGGGAAAGAGCAGCACCGCCGCGTGTATCGGAGTCAAACTTACTTAATATAACACCACTAAGCTCCAATTCTTCGTTAAAAGTCTTGGCAATATCAGCAGCGCTCTGACCGGTCATGGCATCAGCAACCAGAAGAGTTTCTTCGGGTTTTACTATATTCTTGATATCATGAATTTCTTTCATCATATCCGCATCGATCTGCAGGCGACCGGCCGTATCGATAATTACAGCATTATACTGGAATTTCTTTGCATGTTTAAGAGCATTTTTAGCTATTTTTACAGCATTTTTTGTTTCTTCCTTGTAAACATCAACACCAATCTGCTCTCCAAGGACTGTCAACTGCTGAACAGCCGCCGGACGAACGAGGTCACAGGCAACTAAAAGTGGTCTTCGGCCTTCGCTCTTCAATCTTGCCGCCAACTTAGCAGCAGTAGTTGTCTTACCCGAACCCTGCAAACCAAGGAAAAGGATAGAAGAAACCGTATCGGGTCCCTTCAGTTCAAGATCTTGTCTGCTATCTCCCAGAAGTGACACCATACGATCATGAACGATTTTTGTAAACATCTGGCCGGGATCAACAGCCTTTAAAACATTTTCACCCCGGGCATCTTCAATAGTTCGGTTTACAAAACGTCTAACCACACGAAGATTAACATCCGCATCGAGAAGAGCCAGTTTAATCTCATTTACAGCATCTTCAATATTTTTATCTGAAATTTTCCCCTTCCCAGACATCTGCCGGGATATATCAGAAAATTTCTCGGTTAATTTTTCAAGCATAAAACTTTAAACAACCCTTAAAAAAAGTTTTCCAGATTTTATACCGCGTACAGTCATAACTGTCAACACCGTATTATCTAAACCATGATATTATTGAACTTTAAAGTAGTGTCTGTCAAGATAACGCAGCCTTTCTTCAGCTTTAAATCGTTCCATGGAAACAGGAAACTTCTCCAGCAGAAGAAGATAACAGTCCCGGGCTCTTTCAAGAGACTGCCCCGGCCCGGGATTTTCGTAATTTCCAGCCAGGACAAGCAAAGCCTCAGCCCTTAGGCTTTCCGGATCGACCCGAAGCGATTCCGGCTTTAATACAGCTTCATCTGTTATCTCTGCAATGACATCAGGTACAGAATCATCCATAGAGGCTTCAACGACAGCTATCTCGGGACTTTCAACAGACAGAAGACCTTTTTCTTCTATGTCTTCAGCAGCAAGTGAAAGCGGCTGCATATCTGTTTCTTCCACGTTTAAAATATACTGACCGCTTTCTCCGCCGGAGAGATCCTGTTTCATCATTACAAGTGTATGTTTTTGCGCTGTTCCATCTAGACGGAAAACAAATTCAGTTTTTTTTGTTTCCGGGTTATATTTCTTATCCTGCAGGCTAAGAGAAGGGAGTTCCGGAGATAATACAGACAGAAATATCCATCCGGATCCATCTAGAGCAATCACAAGCCTGTTTAAATGGTCCAATTTAATAACATAAACAGAATCATCAAGCAGTTCTTCCTCTAAAGGTGTATAGGCTTTTTCGGGGTCTACAGCTTCATAGACTTCAAAGATCTCATCCTTATCCAGTATAACCGGCAGGGTTTCATCCTCCGCAGGAGGCAAGTATTCAGATTCGATATGAGGGGGTAAATCCTCTTCCTGTAGAGGATTTACAGGTATCAGATCCATTTCTGAAGGAAGGCCATCTATGAGAACGAGGTCTTCCTGTATAGGCACTTGAGTCTCTCCTGGAGGCTCAAGTATCAATTCTTCCTCTAAAGGGGATTCCTCTAAAGGGGATTCAAATAATAATCCAGGTTCTACAAGCTTTTCCCCTCTGATTATTGCCTCGTTACGCTGAAGCACTAATTCAGGGAAAAGCTCTTCTTCTGAATTAGTGCTATTTTTAAGATTACCCTTTAAAGGCGCTTTATGGGAGGAATCTTTTAACGGAGGGAGTTCGGGCAAAGCCTCAAGGACAGGCCCGTCTTCCTCTGATAATTCGACCTGCACCACAGGAGCTTCTGTTTCCAGAGATTCTTCATCAGAAACAGACTGGCAGGCAGTAAAAAGAAAAACAATCATCAGGATTGAAGCTAAAGATCTCATTGTACATCCTTAAGGATTCCCCAGATTAATTCATGATTAGCCTCGGTAAAATAATCGATATCGCTTCTGTCAGCAGGAATCCAGAACTCTGCCACATCATCTGACGTCCATTCATGTCCAGTTTCCCGATACAGCTCCATGTCAAGAAAAAGCTCTTCCAAATCCTCAAAATAGAGCATATTACACTGCTTTTGTGAAGCCATAGCTTTATCCAGATTTTCAAGATTATAGGCCATTTTCCCCTGTTCGGCCTTATTGATACTGCGATCTTCAAGCAGGTCAGTGACAATTAAGATACCTACTATTAGTAAAAGAATGCCGGCAGAGACTAACCCCAGAATAATAAAATACTTACGACTCAACCCTTTAAAGATTCGTTTAAACGGATTCATGCACCAATTCTCCGATTTTCATTGCCAGAAGCTTTGAGATACCGGATTCCTGCATTGTAATTCCGAGCAGGGTTTTAGCTCCGGTAACGGTTTTTTTATTATGTGTAATCACAATAAACTGTGATTTCTCTCCGAATTCGATTAAAACATTTACAAATCGCTGAATATTGGCATCATCAAGGGCGGCATCAATCTCATCAAGAATACAAAAGGGAGAGGGTTTTACCATATAGGTGGCAAAAAGAAGAGCCACACCGGTCAAAGACCGCTCTCCTCCCGAAAGGAGGGATATATTCTCCAGTTTTTTACCCGGGGGCTGTGCATAGATCTCGATACCGGATTCGAGGATATTATCAGGATCCACCATCTTTAGTTCAGCCCTGCCGCCGCCGAACATTCTTCTGAAGATTTCATGAAAATTTATTTTTATCTGATCATATGTCTTTATAAAGAGCTGGGTAGACTCTTTTTTTATTTCGCTTGTAACCTGAATGAGGTTTTCCCGGGCTTGCTCTAGATCACGAAGCTGAGTGCTGAGGAAATCATAACGTTCTTTAACTTCCACAAATTCTTCGGGAGCCATAAGATTCACTTGACCAAGAGCTTTCAGTTTTTCACGATTTTTTCCGTAATCCTCTTTCAATTCCTGACGGGATTTTTTGATTTTAGGGATACGATCCTCATATTTACTGATATCCGAAGAATTATTTTCCCTGAAGTTCTGACAGAGATTTTCAATTCCACCTTCAATATGCTCTTTTTCGACTCTGTATTTTTCCAGACTCAAAGTTAGATTCTGCAGATCAGAGTTTTTCTTTTTCAGTTCACCCTCTTTACCGCTAACATCTTTATTCCTGGATTGGATACTCTTTTCAAGACCCTTCAATTTTTTCTGAAGATCAATTTTGTTTTCATCAAGAGTGTTAAGCTGTTTTTCGGCTTCTTTGATTTTACCAAGGGTTTCTTTAATCCTTTTATCAAGGCGGCCTATCTCTTCCAGATTCTGCCGTAGCATTTCTTCATAGTTGTTCAGCTCAGAAGCCAGGCTCTTCAGATTATCCTGGATGGCGGAAACCTGTGTGGCCATTCTGGCACGGTTAACCCGCAATTCCTCCAGAGTACTCCGGTATTCCTGAATCTTTTTCTCCAGGAGCCTGTTTTCCTCGTTTTTTTTCTGAATGATATCCCTGGCAATTTTCAGTTGATCTTTTACATCGCTCAGTTTTTCATCGATCTCCCGTTTACGGGTGATAATGCCTTCTGGCGCCAGAAAATCATTCAGAAAATCCGGTTCCAGACCGGTATAACTATCAATATGTCCTTTCAGGGCAGCCAGGGATGCCCTGATTTCCTTCAGACTGCGAACACCTGAGTCCCAGACTTCCGTATCGTCTTTTTTCAAACCGACACTGGCGGCATCCTTCCAGATTGAAAGTTTCCCATCCAGCTGAATCAACAGTGATTGCAGACTGTCCTGAATCTGATCTTTTAGATTTGATCTCTGCTTCAGAGAAATACCGGACTCTTTCAAACCGGTATCGAGCTGATGTACAATATCATCTGTGAGAGATCTTAAATTTTCCTGCAGCGATTCCTGTTCAAGCTCCCATTTTTCGATATTCTGTTCATTATGTTTAATAGTTTTCGTATTTTCATTGATACGGCCTTCTGATGCTTCAATACTTTTTTGAAAGTTCAGTATATTATTTTCAATATCTTTAAGCTGATCATTATATTCCTGAAGTTTGGACTGCTTATCCTTCTCTTCCTGCTTGAGAGACTCCATTTTATCTTTGATATCTTTTTCTTTCTGTTTAAGTCCGGCTATCTGACTTTCAACTTCCTTATTCTGCTCTTTCAGCAGTTTAATCCTGTTGTACTGATTTTCCTTTTCCAGATCAATACCATAGAGTTTCTTCTGATCTTCAATCAGCTCTGATTCCATAGAATTGACTTCATCAAGATTCGAAGCTAAATGACCATTCAGATTATAAATCTTCTCGATGAGATTCTTTTTTTTATCTGTTATTTTAACAAACTGCTCATTTTTTTTAAGCAGATTATTTTTCAACTGATGATACTTTAACAACTGTACATCAATATCGATAGAGAACATTTCTTCCCGGAACCCCCGGTACTGCAATGTTTTTTCAGACTGTTTTCTGAGTGTTTCATAGTTCTTATGAACTTCTGAAAGGATGTTTTCGACCTGAACCATATTGTCCCTGGTCTTTGACAGCTTTCTTTCGGCTTCGCTTCCCTTCATCTTAAAACGGGTAATTCCCGCTGCTTCCTCAAAAAGGAAACGTCTTTCTTCGGGTTTATTGGAGAGAACCTGGTCAATCTTTCCCTGCTCCATTATGGAGTAAGCTGATTTCCCGATCCCTGTGTCATAGAAAATTTCTTTAAGTTCTTTTAGTTTAACAAGAGTATTATTAACAAAATATTCACTTTCACCACTACGATATAGACGTCTTTTAATGGAGATTTCCGGAAGATCCAGATCAAGGATATTTTCCTCATTTGAGATAATCAGGGTTACTTCCGCAACATTCAAAGCCTTTCTGCTTTCCGTTCCGCTAAAAATAACATCTTCCATTTTCTCAGCGCGCATATTTCTTGTGGATTGTTCACCAAGCACCCATTTAATGGAATCAACAATATTACTTTTTCCACAGCCGTTAGGACCCAGAAGAGCTGTTATACCTTCATTAAAATCAATATGAGTTCTATCGGCAAAAGACTTAAAACCCAGGATCTCTATTCTTTTTAGAAACACAAAGCCTCCGAGTGATTATTAAACGTATGATATCATAATACGATGGAGAATTCACCCACCGATTAATAAATATACTTAATATGTATAATTTGAGGAATTCGAACTTTCATAGAACCGGGGTTTTACTTTATACGACTTTTAAGAACATCAACTGCCTGATCAAAACCATCCAGAAAAGTCTGAAGATTTCTACTGAAAACCCTTATTGAAACATTTTCGTAGCCTTCTTCGTTATTCACACGGCTTTCGGCTACGGTAAGATACATCTCTCCGGATTTGGAGGATTTTACAACAAAAGAGTATTTTCTTTTACCTGAACCTGTTTTCAATTCACTCTGATAGGGCTGAATAGAAGCCTTCATCTTTGTTACAGCTTCTTCAAAGAGCTCCAGGAATTTACTAAGATCTTCCATATATACAATAAGAGAGAACCGTTTAAACTGATTCTCCTTTTTTTTACTTTCCACAAGATTCAGAAAAAGATCACCATAGCGGTTTTCTTTCACATTAAAAAAATAGGTTAAGCTCCCATCCTCTGCAAAACGTTTCGATGTAAAGATTTCGCCTCTCTGGCCCATATCTGTATCCTTCTCTTTGAATCTTGAAGGATAATAACGGATTTGCCCGGGTATGGCAACCCGTTATCTCCTCCAATTTTTTAATCTTCAGCTTCATCAAAAACGATTAATGTTCCCTCTGCTCTGATGACATCTCCGGGATTCAGCTTTTTTATTTTAACAGGCTGATTATTGACCATAACTTCTTTTTCAGACTGGAGTGTATATGTGTTATCAGCTTCTTTGATTATGGTGACTCCAGTCTCCTCATCATTCCTGCTGTTAAAGTTGTCCTCATGGATAATTTCTGTTTTCTGAGAACTGACAGCAATAAGGGTTCTATTCTCGGATAATTGCAGGATTGTACTGGATTCATCCGCGGGGGAGAGAACCTCCAAATGGCTGTAGGGATACAATCTCTCAAAGGGGGTATTGTGAATAACGACAATAATCCCCACAGAAATGACAGTCAAAATCAGATAAAACCACCACTGAAGTTCCGGCGGCAGCCCCCAGAAGATCTCCCAAAGGTAGGCAAATCCGGCACTGACAACAGAATTATGCAGAGAAACCCTGATAGTCTTTTCACGGTTTGTGCTAATAAAAGGAGTATAACTGAGACGGAACTCTTTACTGATACGATCATGGATTTCCAGATAGGCATTCACAAGTTCATTCCGGGAAGAAGCCATATAGCTTTGTCCACCGGTCTTTTCCGAAAGGAGATCCAGTTCAGGATCCTCTTCTCTTGTATAAAAGATGGTATACAGGGTAATACCACTCTTCCGATACTGTTCAACTAGTTTTTCCTGATCAATCAGATTATTTCCAAAGACGGGATGTGGTTCTTCCCTGTTTTCGGAATAGGTATAGTTTTCTCCATCCGTTAACAGGATAAGAACTTTTCTCCCCTTCCGGCGACTGAGTTTCTCCATAGCAGTATTCATTCCCCGGTATAGTTCTGTAAAAGACTCATCACGCCCGGGCTGATTTATATTATTCAAAGATTTAAATAGAGAACTGCGGTCAGAGGAGAATCCGTGCTCCTCTGTGATGTAGGTATTGAAAGTGAACAGGGCAAGGCTGTCTTTATATCCGCCGGTCTTATCAAAAAGATCTCTCAAAGCGGAAAACAGATAGGAAATCCGCTGTTTCTCACGGACACTCTCACTCTCACCAGCAATAGAATCATACATACTTCCGGAATTATCCACCAAGAGAAGAATAGAAATATCCTCAGGAGAGAAACCGTTATACTGAAAACTTCTGATAGAAGCATCAGACCATTTCTCCTGAGAGCTATCATACTCTTCCAGAGAGAAATCATCCCCATCCAACTCGCTTAATGCATCAGAGTCATCAGAGTTCAGTGAGACATAAACGTCTACAGCTCCGTTGATCAGTATTTTAGAAGTATCCACACCGGTAATACTCAATGATTCCTGTGCACTAATAAAACTTATATAGAGGAAGAGCAGTAAAAATTGTATTATTTTTTTCATCAACGGACCTCATACAAAAACTGGATTTTTCCGATTGCTATTACATCTTCATATTTCAACTGATATTCATTTGTACTCTGATCATTAACATGCATTTCAAAATTGGGAGACTGTCTGATTACAGAAGTCTCCTTTCCCTTTCGAACAATCAGTACAGCGGTCTTGGGAATAGCCGTATCACCCTGTATAACGATGTCATTGTTTTTTCCGCTTCCAATGGTAATTCTCTTCTGATTCAGCAGATATTTTCGGCCCTTCTGAGCCCCATTAAGAACTCTGAAAACACCGGAGGATTTTTTCTCTTCAATCAGAATATTCAACAAAGCTGTTCCCAATCCGATAATGAGAAATCCCGGGAGTTTCAACCAGGACTCCCGGGGATAAAGCATCATTCCCGACTCTACCAGAAATCCGCCCAAAACCCCGGCGCTGATCCCACTGATCAAACCGGCAGATATTTTTATACCCGAACGGGCTCTCAGTCCTTCGGCAGTACCGATAAAAGCGCCCATAATACCCCAGCTGATAATTCTGGCTATGTAATAGGGAAGTCTGTAGACATCAGGCATAAAACCTTCCGGCAGGATAAGGACAAACAGGAACTGTCCCATAAATGCACCAACACTTCCACCTATGGCACCCCAGATGAGGCCCCATATCCACTCTCGTTTCATCTTGCTGATATTTTTATGCAGGATTCCTTCGATAGATGCCAGAACGGCACACATAGCGGCGCCAGTTACAGCACCGGATAAAATGAGAACAGTTCTGTATCCGGGCAGGAGATGCTGCACGGACAGAACCAGCTCCAATAGTGCCCATCCCAGCAGTCCAGCTGAAAATCCGATGGCCATCCCGACAATATTTTTTCCTTTTGTTTTCATACTAAGTTACTCCTTGTGAATGGTCAGTGTGTGATCTTCTTCATTTACAGTGAGTTTCAATGTCACAGTCTGATCCATTACAATCGTGACAAGTTCCTCATAATGCTTTCCTTTATATTCAAAACTGACGGTGTATTCTGAAGGGTTTAATGCCAGGGGTTCTGTCATAATTTCCTGCTTATTCAGTTCAACAGCCCCCCCGGGGAACCCCCCTGTCAAAATAGAGCTTTCTCCATTTATTTTAAATTTAATATGAGCTTGAAAACCTTCTACCTGCAAAAAACCCTCTTTCGGAACAAGCTGAGCATCCAACTGCAGAGAAGTCTGGTAAGGCTGAATACGCAGATTGTAGTCATTGCTGTAATACCCCTCCGCTTCGACACGGATTTTATAAACATTATCAGTCATTAACTCATCCTGAAGATCCTTCAGAGGGACATAGGCATTATTCTTGAGTATTGTAACCTCAGCTATATCAGACAAATCCCGGTGACTTAGCCTTTCAACAGCTTTCATCTGAATCTTCAGAGGAAGAGGCCTGTAGGAAGTCCAAACCATACTGAAATGAGTAATATCACCAAAACTGAAGAGGGTCCCCCTGGGATTCATCCGCTCCAGACAGATATTCTTCCAGATAACCTGTCCATCAATGATTGTTTTAATCCGGTATGTACCGGGATTAAGGTAAATCGGATCGCATTCCAGCAGCAGAGAACTTTCATCTTCTTCACTGATATGGTAATTGATCTTTACATCCATATCCGGAATCTCATTATTATCATCGACATAGAGAGTACTGACAATATGCATATCCTGAGGGTTTTTAAGAGGCTCATCTATCTTAAGAATAATCTGCATCCCTCCATATTTTCTGTTAAGCAAATAACGGTAGTGCCAGCCTTTCATATAGCCCAAAAGACCACATCCCAGGATGAGAACTGTCACAGCAGAAATAATCATATATTTAAACTTAGCAGTTTTTTTATACTTAGCAGATTTACCACTTTTAGTCTTCTCTGCTCCATCATCACTCAAGAGACTGACAATATCCTGCCGAATTTCTTCAATAGGGGCCGACTGGTACCAGCGGTCCAGTTTTTTCATTATGACAGCGATGGACAGCGGTCTTTTCTTGAGTTGTACCTGCATACAGCTCTTAATGATAGATTGGACAAAAGAAGGGATTTCCGGCTGCAGTTTTTTAGGAGCAACATACTTACCCCTCTGTATTTTCAGGATTGTTTCAGGATTTATCTTACCGGGAAAGGGTTTTTTACCTGTAAGCATTTCATAAAGCATGACACCAAGAGAGTAGATATCCGCCTGACAGGTGACATTTCTGGAATCCTCAAACTGCTCAGGAGCCATATAGGAGGGAGTTCCCAGGGTCATGCCGTCCTTTGTCAGGGCATCCTCTTCAGAATCCGCCTGGGCAATTCCAAAATCCACAAGTTTAATTTCACCGTTCTTCGAAACCATAATATTGGCCGGTTTTATATCCCTGTGAATGACCTGTCTATTATGAGCGTATTGCAGAGCACGACAGGCATAGTAGAAGATATACAGTGCTATATTGATATCCAGATATCTCTCTTTTTTCAGGATAATATCCACAGAAGGACCATCGACAAATTCCTGAACAATATAATAGGACTGAAGCTGTTTAAAATGATCATACACCCGGACAATATTCTCATGACTGAAGTCAATCATTATTTTCGCTTCCCGACGAAAACGTTCTGTCAGGTGTTCACTATTATTGAGAGTCAATTTTTTAAGAACAACCGGCTGCTCCAAAGTGGGATGGGTTCCTTTGAATACAGCACCCATTCCTCCTTCGGCAATTTTATCTTCAACGGGATATTTCCCGATCTTAGTTGGTATACGGGCCATCTTTCGCAGCTCCTTTTTTTTCAATATCTATTACATCAGTTTCCGGATCAGCAGATTTTTCCGGATTCGAATAAAAAATCTGCATTCTATCAGGATTATGTATTTGAACATACTTCCCTTGCGCTCGTAAGTTATAGCGGGTGGAAATTGTCCGGTGTCCTCCGATATAATAATCGAGAGTTCTATTAAATTCCTTTCCATACTCTTTCAGAAACTTTTGAACAGAACCCGTTTTTGCTTGATCATTTCTGGTCCAGGTAAGTCCCAGTTTTAGTTCATCATCCCCATCAATGTTAATCACTTCATCCGAGAAGTAATACTCCAGAGGCTCGGCATGAGAGGCCATAAAATTATTACCTACAGCCATATAAGGAAAAAGATATTCGAATTCGGCATAAGCATCAAGAAATTCCTGTCCCTGAAAACGGAGAACCCACTGTTTTACCATCTCCCCTTCATAGACAAATTTCCCGAAAGGATGATTACCTGCTCCTTCTTCATTTCTGATGTTTTCATGATTCCCTTTGAGAAAATGGAAATGATCGGCAAACTCTCTTTTCAGAATCATAATCATTTCCATCAGACCAAAGCTTTCACTCATTTCAAGATCCATATTTTTATGACGTTTATAATTATTCTGAAACTCTTCAAAGCTACTGACCCATCGGAAATATTCTCTTTTCTCTGCATGGAATCCATCTCCCAGGCAGAGCAACTGCAGACTGTGATCCATGAGTCGTTCCAGAACAGTTTCACCATTGGGTGTTAGCCAGTTGATGACTTCCCGAAGAAAGTTCCGGCGGGCATGAAGATCCGGAACAAGCACAACTGGAATTTCAGAATCCAGAACTAACAGGCCTCCCGGTTTATCATTTCTGTCATAGGGCCTGATTATGGGATTTTCATTTCTCAAAACCTTAACAGCAAGATCCATGTTATGTTTCAGCTTTTTTACAGGACTTATTTTACGATTAAGAGATAAGATATCCAGTTCTTCTTTTAAACTTTTTATATTAGTCATTATCAATCCGGTATGATAGTATTATTAATACTGACGAATTCCTGTGTCATGATTCTTGTTGCATCTTCAATCTGTTTTGTCTGCATAACCGAATCCAGCTGATCCGGCATAACAGCTATTTTATAAACTGGTGAGGATTTCTTCAAAGAACCTCCTGAAAACTCGGCCTCTCGATCGATACTTATCTCATTTTTTATTATAAGATTTTCTTCGATCAATTTTTCTGGGACATCTTTCCTGATTCCAATACTAGCATAAAGAACTTTATGCTTCCTGTCCCGATCCTCAGGACCTACACCTAGAATAGAACCGGAGTAAGTCAGAATAAGAAACGCACGTTTTTCATCCTGGAGAATTGCGGATTCAATCCTCATCCCGTTAGCATGCACCTGATCCATAAAGATTTTTTCTTTCTGCAGCCAGGAGTCTGCCAAGAGATCCTGAACAGAATCAAATTTGTTCAAACCAGAGATTCCGCTGAGAGAACTCAGATGTTTCTGAACCTCCACAGGTAGTTTTTGGAATGATCCCATCATAATGCTCCTTCCTGAAAGTCTGTATAATTGTTAAGTTAATTATAATGAATAGTGCCACTCATGTCAGATGTATTCTGTTATTTATTCTGTATTTTATACCAAACGGCCTACTCTTGGCTCAGGATTCCATCCGAATTGCCTGTGTGGGAGATAGTATTACCTATGGATACGGTTTAATAAATAGAGAGAACAGTTATCCCGGAATGTTGGATCACAAGCTAACAGAGGATTATAGGATTGTAAACTTTGGAGTCAACAGTGCCTGTGGAAGTTCAGGGTTTTCAGATTCCTATGACCGCAATGGTATGATTGAAAGGATACAGGACTGGGATCCGGATGTAATCCTGTTTATGCTTGGCAGTAATGATTCCAAAGAGAAATATTGGGTTGACAGAGATTATTACATTAGTGGCTGCAAAGGCATATTAGAATCAATCAAGAGCAAAGAAACCCGGGTAGTAATCATGCTACCCATACCATCCTGGTATAATATCTATGGGATCAGAAACAATGTAGTCCAGGATAAAATACAGCCTGCTCTCCTTCAATATTCTAAAGAGAACAATTACCAGATTATTGATTTTACTGAAAAGTTGAAACACAAACCGTACTTATACATTGACAATGTTCACCCCAACAGATGGGGTTATGACATCATATCCAATACTATTGTTGAATTTATAGAGGATTGGACTCAGTGATTAGTCTGTTTATTTTGAAAAATGAAAGACCTTATTAAGATTGTCCTTCTTGTACTGGATAAAATCTTCATCACCAAGGGCTTTTGAAAAATAATATCCCTGAAAAGACCGGCATCCCAAATCGACAAGCGTCTTAAGTTGAGTTTCTGTTTCAACACCTTCTATGATCAAATCCAGTTTTAATTCTCTGATAAAATAAAGAATACCCTTCAGAATAGAGTGATCCAACTTACATGTATGCACTTTATTAACAAAAGACTTATCAATTTTAACCGTATCAACCGGCAGATCCTTCAGATAATTCAAAGAGGAATAACCTGTTCCAAAATCATCAAGAGAGATACTGAATCCGGCTTCTTTCAGCTGATTCAGTTTATTGATGGCATCAATAGGATTATCTATCAAACTGTTTTCTGTCAGTTCTATTTTCAGATTTACAGGTTTGATTCCATATCTCTCTGTCAGATGGATAAATGTATCAACCAGATCAGGATCATAAAACTGCCTGGGTGAGACATTAACAGAGAGAATCGTCCCATCCACTTTTCTTTCTTTCCATGATTTCAACTGCCTGGCTGCACTGAATATAACCCAATTGCCAAGAGGGATAATCAGACCGGTTTCTTCTGCCAGAGGAATAAAATCATCAGGACTTATTCCTCCCTTATCCGGATGATTCCATCTGATCAGAGCTTCTGTTCTGATTTCGTTAATTTTATAGGATTTATCGTGAACTTCAATAGTGACTATGGGCTGATAATTCAAATAGAACTGCTTGTCTATCTCTTTAATGGCCTGATCTTCAAGAGCTTTGATTATACTATTTTGAAGCTCCATCTTCTGAATCACAAGATCGCTGATTTCTTCGGTGAATATGGTGTAATTCAGCTTCTGTTTGAAGGCATAACTTAGGGCAATATCTGAATTATGAAGCAGGGTGTTGCGATCAAGGCCATGTTTTGGAAATAGTGAGACACCACAGCTGGAATCAATGGAAATATTATATCCTGAAAAAATATGAGGCCGTTTAATTTCCTCATTCAGTAATTGAAGAAACATCTGCAAACGTCGTTCATCATTTATATCCTGAAAAACAATAAGAAATTCATCCTCTCTTGTATGATACACAAGGTTTTCCAGACCACACAGATCTGTAAGCCTCACAGCTATCTGATACAAGACCCACTCACTGATGGTTGGCTTCAATGCCTTATTGATAGCTTCAAAATTTTCGTTCAGTTTTAGAAGGATAAATGCAATGGAAGAAAGATCTTCCTGTTCCAATCTTTTTTCCAGAAGCTGATTAATATCCTCATTTGCTTTGACATGATTGGGAAGTCCGGTTTTCTGATTCAATACAACCCGCCGGTGAAGATCTGAGTTCTTTTTTTTCACATGTTTAAGTTCAATAGCTAGCTCTCCGACTTGGGAAACCAGAGAACCTCTCTCTTCTTCAAGAGTATTGACCAAAGTAATGAGCTCTTCATTGGAGAGACTGTGTAATTTTTCAGCAACGTTTATTGAATTTTTTTCCATATTTATTTAAGCTTAATAGATCCTTTCCTGTAGCATTCTATATGCTAATCCCAATATAATCAAACAACAAATAATATGATTCTTTTTTTTCATCAATAATTCAGGCTGATCAAAAAACAACATTCTTACAATAATAATAAAAATATCACAATGATTAATCAAAAAGCTTATGCTATAAATGACAATATGAATTCAATTATATTAGCGGGAGCTTTAGTCTGGGATAGAATACTGGGAGAGCCTTCTGTAAAAATACATCCAACAGTCTGGATGGGAAATTATATACGATTTATCTGGGAAAAAAAGAAACGAAGATCCCCTTTGACTGATTTTATCTGGGGAGCATTTCTTCTTCTTTCGGGTGTCATACTTTTTTCTATCCCTGTTTTTTTTCTATTTCAATTTGTCGGCAGTTCACAGCCAGTACTGAAAGTTCTTCTTGGGATACCCTTCCTGAAAGTTTCATTTTCAATCAGGTATCTACTCCAGGCAGCTGGAGAGATCCGTGATGAATTACTCCTGGAGAACCTGGCAGAAGCTCGGAGATTGACGGCCTATCACCTTGTTAGCAGAGATACGAGTACTCTAAGTCAGGAAGAAATTGTTTCTGCTGTCATTGAATCGGTTGCTGAAAACATTACGGACAGTTTTATTTCACCTCTCTTCTATTTTTTTTTATGCGGTATTCCCGGGGCATGGGCCTTTCGTTTTATCAATACAGGGGATGCCATGATTGCCTATAGAAATAAGGAATATGAGTGGGGAGGGAAAACTACCGCTTGGGCTGATTCTTTTCTGAACTGGATTCCTGCCCGCCTGACAGGCATTGGAATTGTTCTAGCGACTCTCCTTATACCGGGAATTTCCGGAAAAAACAGCTGGAAGAGCATGATTAAAAATCACTCCAGAACAGCCAGCCCCAATGCGGGATGGACTATGGGGGCTATGGCCGGATCTTTGAATATCAGACTCGAAAAAAAAGGCGAATATCTTCTCGACGGAGGTAGTGATACTCTGACAGCCAGCAAAATAGACAATTGTCTGAAGATTACTTTACTGTCCCTCATAATGACTATGTTTTTCTTAATATTATTAGTACAGGGGGGAGTATGGGCTCTGAACATGGCGGTTTAGATTATGCAAAACTTCGATCAGAAGGCATCTCTCCTGATGATATACTGGACTTCAGTGTCAGTATTAATCCTGATCCTCTTCCGGAGAGGGTTCTGAAAAGAATCAGACAATCCTGCATTACCCGTTACCCCGATTCAGGATGTGAGCTGTTAAGAGAAAAAATAGCAAAATACAACAATCTGAATAATACGGATTCCATTCTTGTGGTCAACGGCACATCCCAGGGGATGCACCTCATAGTACAGGCTCTTCTCGAACAGGATGAAACAGTCTGTATCGTAACACCCACATACAGTGAATACTATGATGCCTGCTCTCTCAAAACTGATAAAATAAATCTAATTGAAATGAAATCAGATAAAGGATTCCATTTCGATATTCCTCTTATTACAGAACAATTGAAAGCAAAAGAGCCTCGTCTTTTATGGCTCTGTTCTCCTAATAATCCCACTGGAAACTACCTGACAGAAAAAGAGTTTAAAGAGATCTGTCATACATGTTTACAGACAGGAACAACTTTTATTCTGGATGAAGCCTATATTTGTTTTGTAGCTGAGAAGCTACGTTATAATTCTATAAGAGAGAATGTTATTATTCTGCGTTCAATGACAAAGGATTTCAGCATACCAGGCTTGCGGCTGGGCTATCTCATGGGAGATCCGGCCTTAATAAGCCGCATTAAGCACTGGCAGCCAGAATGGAGCATAAGTGGCCCTGCTCAGGATGCGGGATCAGCCTGTTTTGAAGAGATTGACTACTTCAAAAACAGCTGGAAAAACACTTCTTCTAAAATGAAGAATATGATGAAGGATCTTGAAGCCTTGGGATTTCAAACATTTCCCAGCTGTAGCAATTTCTTTCTTTTAAAAGTTTCGGACAGAGATGCCTTGAAAGATCATCTCTGGAAGGATCTAATCCTTGTCAGGGATTGTGCCTCCTTCCATCTTGATAATTTTATACGAATTGGTATTGGTACAGATAAGGCAAATTTAAAACTGCTTAACAGCATCAGGGAGTACAGGGAAGGATGATTTTAATACTTGGTGGAACAAAATCAGGAAAAACAGCTTATGCTGAAAAGATAGCAAAAGAATATTCACTTAAAAACTCCTGTTCTGTAGTTTATATGGCAACAGCACAGGCCTGGGATGAGGAAATGAAAGTCAGGATCAGAAAGCATAAAGAGTCCCGTCCTGATACTTGGATAACCTTTGAAGAACCCCTGAATATATGCTCTGTATTTAATGAGATATCCCTTCAGAATAAAGGAATTATCCTATTTGACTGCCTGACAATGTGGATGAGCAATTTACTGATGACTCTTGATGACAATTTCAAAAAAGAAGAGGCTGAAACTTTTGTAATTAAAAAAATGCAGGAGTTTCTTGAAGGAGCAAATTTATTTCAGGGGGAGATTGTTATAATCTCCAACCTGACTGAAACCGGATTGATCTCCCCCAGCTTCCTTGGAAGAACATTCCAGGATCTGTCAGGAATATGCCATCAGATGATCGCTTCAAAATCCGATTCAGTTTACCAGCTGACCGCCGGAATGACCTCTTGATTCAGATGCCATGATGCAGACGGAAAAACGCTGGGACTCCCTAAGCAAACCGCCCAAGAGCCTGGGAAAACTGGAAGAACTGATTATCCAATTGGCAGGCATACAGGAAAACCCTCTGCCTGAAATTGGGAAAAAACTTGTACTCTGTTATGCGGGGGATCACGGTGTGGTTAAGGAGGGAGTCTCTCCCTCCAAACAGATAGTAACAGCCGAAATGGTAAAAAATTTTGCAAACGGTGGAGCTGCTATCAGTGTTCTAGCAAAACAGAACGGGGCGGCTTTAACTGTCATCAACACAGGTATGGCTAATCCGATTGATCATCCCAAAGTTCTGCAGATGAGTATTGCCCCTGGAACAGGAAATATGGCTGAAGGGCCGGCTATGACCCGAGATCAGGCAAAACGAGCAGTTGAGCTTGGTTTTCAGCTGACAAAAAGACACATAAAAGAGGGAGTATCTCTGATTGCTACCGGAGAAATGGGTGTAGGAAATACAACATCCGCCAGTGCAATCTACGCCTGTATGACAGGCCTTAAACCTGAAGAAATAACAGGAACAGGTGCCGGTCTTCTCCCTGAAAAGGTCCCTCACAAGGCTCAGATTATTCAGAGAGCTCTAAAAATCAACCATCCCGACCCGAAGGACCCTCTGTCCGTATTGGTGGCTGTAGGCGGGTTTGAACTTGCTGCCATGCTAGGAACTATGATTGCAGGGGCCGTTTATCGCTGTCCCATTGTCGTAGACGGTTTTATTTCCGGGGCAGCAGCTGTCCTTGCCATGACATTTCACCGTGAAATTCGAAACTATCTTATCTTTTCACATAGTTCGGGAGAGAAAGGATTCCAGGAGGTCTGCAGAAAATTCTCGATTGATCCTCTGGTAGACCTCAAGATGCAGCTTGGTGAAGGGACAGGATCAGTCCTGATCATACCATTAATTGAAAACAGCCTGGCCTGTTATCATCAAATGGCAACGTTTGAGGAAGCAGGCGTGACAGAGGTTGTTCAATGATTAAGAAATTGATTTATGCACTGAGATTTATGACCATACTTCCCCTACCCTGGAAAGAAAATGAGGATCTGGTTCAGGTATCACGCTCATCCGGGATGTTTCCTATTGTCGGCTTGATAATCGGAACTCTCCTGGCTCTTACAGGCAGATTGATAATGGACATTTTCTCTGGAGATGTAAGAGCCTTCCTTCAAATGATACTCTGGGTCTTTCTGACAGGAGGTCTTCATCTGGACGGCCTTTCAGATACTTTTGACGGTATTGGGAGCAGACAAAAGCGGGAACGTATGCTTGAAATTATGAAAGACAGCAATATTGGAGCGTTCGGAGCCCTATCGCTGATTCTCCAGTTGCTTCTAAAATACATTTTTATCAAAGAACTAAATAATATTTCACCCTGGCTGATCATTATCCCACCGGTGACAGGACGCTGGGGTCAGCTAATTGCTATCTACTTTTATCCCTCTGCCAGAAAGGAAGGAATGGGCATTTTTTTCAGACAGCACATCCGTAAAAACGAATTGATCTTCGCATTGGGAACAACCATACTCATTTATCTGCTGATAATGCCACTCGCATTTCTGAGTGTACTCTTAGGCCACGGCCTGATTATAATTTTAATCTCTACAGGGATATCAAAGATGCTGAAAGGATTAACCGGGGATGTATACGGATTGGTCTGCGAACTGGGAGAATCAGCAACCCTGATCCTCACAGTCCTCTATGCTTCTCTATTTTCTACTGCTCAGCCCCTAGAGGGAATGAACTATCTCATCCATCTTTTTTTCTAGGGATGTGTAGATAAAGTTAAACAACTCCTTCTCATACTGTTTCCCATCGAATGTTACGATAAAGAGAGTTTTCCCCCCAATCTCTCTCTTCTGAGACAGAACTCCGCTGACTTTAATATTGTAAGCCCCAACTGTCAGATGAATATCATGCAAAGTCTGATCCATAAAATCATCTAGAACACTCTCGGATGACATTGAGAGTGCTTTAGGGCTGATATCATGAAGGTCTGCTTTATGATCCCTTCCACCAGCCTTAAATGTGAATTGACTGATTACTTCACTATAGCTTCCAAAGCGGACCTGCGCCCTTTTTCCATGAGCGTTTGACTCTTGGAGAATCTTCCCTAAAGCTTCTGAGATTTTCTGTTCCGGCTGATCGAGTGAAATATAGTCTTTTATCCTTTCTCCATAGCTGACACTCTCAGTAAAAAAAGAATAAACCTGTAGATCCTTATACATATCCTGTTTTAAGGTCACATCAATAAATTTTTGGATATTATAATCTTCATAGGGATAGTCGGAATTCATAAACAGAACAGAATCCGGAAAGGTTTCAAGAAGGATTTCCAGTTTTTCTGTATTGTTTAAGGTATAGATTTCATAGCCGTTTTCAAATTGTTTCCTCAGAAATTTCCTGGAAAAATCGACAGGAGGATACAAGAAAAAAATTTTTTTCCCCAGGCTGAACTGATTCATAAAGGCTCCTCAAATATTCTGAATTAATTTTAATAGAATTAAACCCGGAAAACAATTTTTTATCAATTCATTATGCAAGATAAAAAGCAAAACTCAAATAAAAACCGATACTGCCTGCTAAAACAAAGAAATGCCAGAGAACATAACTGTAGTGTATACGTTTTAAGAGATAAAAAATAATACCTACTGAGTATGAAATTACTCCGATGAGAGCCAAGAAAAGATTGTCCAGCCCCATGCCCCTTTCAGTCCAAACAAAGCAACAGATATATAGGCACAGGCAATACTCATTCCTGCGCCTATGCTGTGAGTCATAGAGTTAATTTTCTCTTCAATGGTGTGAATTGTCATAGCTTTTGATTTCATAAACGAATTTTAAATAATAAATACTCTGAATAGAATAGTAAATGAACACTAAAAGATTCAGGGATAAAGACTATATGCCGAATCTGAAGTCAAAGAAAAAGTATTCCTAAGGTTCTCCGTTATATAAACAACATTGTTCTCATCTACCATTATGACAGAAGTATCGGCTAGGGTTTCAGCCATAGCCATACCCCTCTCAACCCCCATAGCAAACAGAGCCGTAGACAAACCATCGGCAATCATACTCTCCTTATGAATAATGGTTGTACTGATAACTCCGTTCTGCACAGGATAACCGTTTTTTTTATCCAGAATATGGTGATAATGAATACCATCCTCAACAAAATACCGTTCATAGATACCCGATGTAACAATGGCCCTATCATCCGTCTTGAGAATACCAAGATACTCTCCCCGGGGTTCACGGGGATCCTGAATACCAATTCTCCAGGGATCGCCCGAAGGTTTACTGCCGCATAAAAGGACATTCCCCCCCAGATTGATAATGGCGGAAGTAACGCCCTTAGTCAAAAGATACTCCCTAACCCGATCAGCAGCATATCCCTTGGCTATTCCACCCAGATCAATCCTCATCCCATCCTGCATCAGAGAAACAACACCGTCCTGATCAATTTTGATTTTTCTGTAATCCACGGTCCTCAGAGCCTGATTAAGTTCATTATCCTCGGGTACCGCAGAATGATCTGTACCGATTCCCCAGAGATTCACCAGAGCACCAATGGAAGGATCAAATAAACCAGCGGAAAAATCGGCTATCTTTAAAGCGCTTTCAAGAACATTCAGCACAAGATCATCAGGCCGGAACCCCTCTTCCCCCGCCCTATTAATCCGTGAAACATCGCTGTCGGGAATATTCACACTCAAGATCTGTTCAAAATCTGAAATAAGATCAAAAGACTCTTCCAGCAGCTCCGCGGTATCGGTACCCCTTTCCCAATCATTTAATATGATAACACAGGCGGTACCAAGAAGAGTCTCTGTACCGGTCTGTGGTTCTTTATTATGTCCCTCACAGGAAAAAAAACTTCCTAAAACCCCTGATATTAGCAGGGATAACTGTACTCTATTTATCATTGGCTCGATTATGAAATGGAAAAATAGAAAAGTAAAGTTCCAAAGAGGAACGTCAGAGAAAAAAGAGTGGAAGTGAAATGTAATCTCATGATAAGGTAAGTCTACTCCCTGACTTACTCTGGAGAATTAAATGAAAGTAAAAAATAAACTCATACTGTCCAATCTGCTTGTATTTACACTTTTTACTGCAACTTTTTTTCTATTCTATTTTTCCACTATCCATTTGATGGAGTTAAAAGATCTGCAAAGGGAAACAAAACAGCTCAGAAGTGCGATTCTTCGCTACCAATATGCCAATAATGCTCTTCTTACGTCTAGGGATACTCCTATTGACGGAATTGAATGGCTCTATAATCAACTAGACAGAGATCTTGATACCCTGGCCGCGAATAAGAATTTATCACAACTGGATGAATTGACTGCAAAAAAAATCAGGGATAACTATGGATTTCTCAAAGACAGGGATTTTTTCAGATACTATAATGATATTCATAGTGAAATAATCATTTTTAAGCCGGAAATTAAAAATATATCCATTGAAATGGTTTATCAGAACTGGATAAACGGAATAACAATTGATTACGATTTGTACAAAAGAATAATACAAACACGATTCAGAATTGATGAATATATCAACTGGTATTTACCCTTTGCAGAACAATTCAAAACCATTACAGATGAGATTTACCAGACAATCAATATTAGAATAAAACATATTTTTATTCAAACAGGAATAGCCCTTATTATAAGTTTAATTATATCCATCACGGTTATTCTGTTTTTCTATTCCGGGATTATCCGAAGAATCAGAAATGTCCGACAGGGAATTGAGATGATATCCAGCGGAAACCTGCGGACCCACATAGAGATAGATTCTAAAGACGAACTGGCTACAATGGGTGAGAATTTCAACAATCTTTCAGAAACGATATGGAAAAAACTGAGTACCATAGGAGAAATCATCCACGATGTCGGCCAGTCTCTGACACAAGACCCTGATTCCGCTCATCTGGAAAATACGATTCTTCAACTGGCAATCGATAACACCCAGGCTGACAGTGGAGCTTTTTATAAACCTGATCCCTCAAGTAGAGTGCTGCGGCCCGTACATACAACAGGATCTTACTCCTATCCCTATGATGACAAAAAGTTCAGGGATGAAATTCCCTATGGTAAAACCATACTGGGGATGGCTGCCGTTTCAGGAGAACCCTATTTTGTAAAAGAACCGGAAGGTCAGAATCTTATTCCAAATCGGACAATCCAGAACAGGAATTACATTTCCTCCTGTATTGTCCTTCCTTTAGTCTCAGAAAAAGAAGTTGTCGGCATTATCTGCCTTGAAAAGAACAATAATGAACCGAATTTATCCCATGGCAGATTCAAAGATATAGATTTTTCCAATATCTTGTCATTTATAGAATTCAGTGCTGTAACCCTCCGGAACCTTGAGAAGTATTCAGAACTGCTTAATTCTACAGGGTTGAAACGGGAAATGCAGATAGCTTCTGATATTCAAAAGAGCCTTCTGCCACCACGAATCCCAAAGGTTCCGAATCTCGACATAGCCGTCAACACTTACTCCGCTAAAGGTATCAGCGGTGATATATATGACTTTTTTCCGGTTAATCAGGGAAAGTGGCTATTCTGTATGGCTGAAGTCAAAGAAATGGGAATTGCCTCTTCTATGATGCTGGTAATACTGAGAACCCTCCTTCGTATTCTTGTAAGACCTGATCAAGATATGGCCGAACTGATGACAATCCTTCATGAAAACTTCAGAGAAACAACCGGCATTGATACGAAGATCAGTATCAACCTCTGTCTTATGGAACCGAGAAAAAAACACTACAGCTACTCCGGAACGGAAGGACAGCAAATGCTGGTCTATAATAAAATGGAAAACAGCACAAAGCTTTTGAAAGCAGAATTAGATGAGAAAGGTGCCTATACGACACAGTCGGGCTGCTTAAATAATAATGATTCCATACTACTTCTGACTGACGGTTTCTATAAGTCAAAAGATAGTTCGGGTGCCGTTTATGGCTGGAGCCCCATACAGAAGATTCTTCAAAAATATAGTAATAAAGACAGCCTTTGGATTCAGGAAGCGATTTCTAAAGATATCACTTACTTTGAACGGGATATCGAGCAACATGATGACCGGACGATGTTTATAGCGGAATATAAGGAGTAAGACATGAAGATACAAAGCAAAATCACCCTTACCAGCTTTCTTCTTATTTTTGGACTGCTTCTTTCTTCTGTTTTGTTCTATAATCGATTTTACACGGTATATCAGCTGAAAGAATACTCTGAAAAAACCATTGATCTTAAAATGTCCATGCATCATTTTATCGACGTGAATTTATCTCTGTTTACCGATAAAAAACCAGCTCTTGAGCTGGTGGAGATATGGTTTGAAGATCTTATTGTCTTTCATGACAATCTGAATACCGTCTTTGAATCTCCCCATATTACAAGGCTCAGCGATGACTATCAGCTATTGATTAAAACAAGAAAATCAAGCTGGGAGGAAATATTGGAAGAGGTTGTTGATCCCCTGCAACTTGAAATGAATAAATTTGCAGGATCGGATCTGGGCCGGAAAGCCGGAGAGGAAGGGTTTTACACCCTCCTTCTGAAAAAAAGAGCTGCCGGAGATCAATTTGCAGTGAAGCAGCTTAGTCTAATACAAAATCAACAGGATCAACTCCATATATACCTGACGACATTTTCCTTTAAAATTCAGACTATCATTGAAAAGTCAGACCAGGAGATAGCAGACTACATACGCTCAAGCATTATAATTACAGCCCTGCTGGTAGGGATAATCATTTTAACAGTTCTTTTGATTGGTCTCAGAATAACCGGTAGCCTGGTACAGCGTATTGTTGAAACCAATGATCATGTACAGAATATTGCCCAGGGACGCCTGAAATTCGAAGAAATAGACCAGACTAAGGGGAAAGATGAATTTGATGACTTGCTGCATCATTATAATATTTTTTCCAATGTTCTCTCAGACAGACTGGATTCCCTTAGATATCTGCTTCAGGACATTGGTAATACCCTGGGAAATGAGACCAATATCGACCAACTACAGGAAACAATTGTAGAACTGGGCATGGATTCTATCGGAGCAGAAAGTGGAATGCTCTTCCTGGCCGATGCAGAACTGGAATCATTGAAGATGGTTAAACGAACAGGATTCTGTCCTCCCCCCTTTAATATGGACAGGAATATCACCATGAACCGCAGCAATGTTGAAAACTACTATGAAACTCATCCCATCGAGACCGATTCTCCTGTCTTTGGAAATCTTATGGTCAGCGGAGACGGATTATTTATCAAAAATAATGAGCTCGAAAAGGTGTTTCCCTGGAACAGTGATCCCTACGAATGGTTGTTTATCTCCTCGATGATTGCTCTGCCCATGGTTGTATCCAACAGAATCCTTGGTATGCTTGTATTTTACAAAATAAGCCCTGGTGAAACATTTTCAGATATAGATTTCACCTTCTTCCAATCCTATATCGACTATACGGCTCAATCTATAGACAATGTCTACAAATACCGGACACTCCTTGAAAACAGAGAAATTCAGAGAGAAATTGATGTAGCCGCAGGGATACAAAAAAGGTTGCTCCCTGCCCGGTTACCCCGCTTCGAAAGTGGATCCGCAGCTGTTTACTCCCTTCCTGCAAGGGGTATCAGTGGTGACTACTTCGATGCCATCAGACTGGATGATCAGAGAATACTCTATACGGTATGTGATGTAGCAGGAAAAGGTGTTCCCGCATCCATGCTGATGATAATGATCCGAACCATTCTGCATACGATCAGTTTTAAACACAAAAGCGCCCACACCCTTCTAGGGGAACTGAACTACCATATTGCCGGAAGAATAGGGGTGGATCAGTATGCAACTATGGCCGTTTTTATCCTGGATATTGAAAAGAAAGAGCTCTCATACTCCAACGCAGCTCACCACCCCCTCTATCTTTACAGAAATAAGGAAAAACAATTCAGAAGTTTTGACACGGATGGTCTTCCCATAGGAATTGATAAACAAAGCAAATTTGGGCATAAACGGATTAAACTGAATAAGGGAGATTATATCTTTCTTTTTACAGACGGGCTTCCTGAAGCCCGCAATGAAAAGGGGAAGGAACTGTCTACGGATCAGCTACTCCTGTTTCTAGGCAATAACGTCCTGGAAGAGCCGGAAGAGCTGACCCGCATGGTCACCCTATATATGAAAAGATATTCCGTTAACACCAAGCAGCACGATGACCAGACATTCCTGGCTCTTAAAATTTCATAAATGTTTTCAGCGGAATGATAGGGCCCTCTGAATAAGGAAGATTCCGCCTGCAAGAGAAAATAATCCAATAAAACGGAAAAGAAGAAGCGCAGAGAATACCGGCGCAAAACATAGAAGGACACCCAGAATAATCATAAAAATGCTGCCGAACCTGCTGAGGCTCCCGGAATTCTGAAAACTAGGGGAAAGAAGATCCTGAAGACTGTTTATTATTAAAAAAAGCCCACCGACAACCAGAGGAATACCCATTCCGATTTTCGCAAAACTGAAGGGGTACCAGAGAATCAGAACAGCGGCAATAATCAACAGTCCCCCCCGAATCAAAAGTTGCCACCAGCGGTCACGACTTCCACTCAGTTTAAATGATAATACGGTCTGCCCTATTCCGAGAACAAGCAGATAGAGACCGAAAACAGCCGAAAGAAAGATGGGACCGATTTTCGGAAAGACTATAAGCAGTATGCCTGCAACAGTTATAATTCCCCCCCGGATAAGGGGATAAAGCCACATACTTCTGTTAAGTTCTTCATTGTTTTCTACATCTTCAATGGTTTGTTTCATTATTTACTCCAGCACTTTTTTTAGTATTTCCGGCTCCAAAGGAATCCCTAGAAACGGCAGCTATTAGCATACTTATCCGGATCCACCCAGTTCACTTCCATTTGAGAAAGCGGAATTTGACCCTTCGGATAGATAAGTGGAGATCCCATATCCAGATATGGTGCAATTTTTTTCCATGACAGTTCTGTCTCTTCTGCACTGACAAAAAGTGTCTGATCCCCCTTCATGGCATCCTGAAGAAGTTTCTGATAGGCTTCCGGGACCGTCCCGTCAAAGGACGTAGCATAGCAGAAGTCCATATCTGTTGTGGTAATATCCATATCACTTCCGGGAATTTTTGTTGAGTGACCAATTGTAATACCCGATTGAGGCTGAATATGGAAGATAATCCGGTTATTATCCAGTTTTCCATCTTTATTAAAGAGTAACTGGGGAACCTTTTTGAAGCTGATGACAATATTGGTAAGTTTGCGCCCCACCGCTTTACCGGTTCTGATATAGACGGGCATGCCTGTCCAGCGATAGGTATCGATATTCATTTTCAATTCCGCATAGGTTTCTGTTTCAGAATCATCGGGAATTGTTTCTTCACTCCGGTACCCTTCATACTGCTGAATATGACAGTCCTTAATGGAAAGTGCCCGCAGGATATTCAGTTTCTGATGACGTATACTCTCAGGATCCAAAGAAACAGGGGCCTCCATGGTCAGGAGGGCCAGCAACTGCAGCAGATGATTCTGAACCATATCACGAATAATTCCTGATTTATCAAAATAGGCGCCTCTGGATTCCACGCCGATCTCTTCAAACGCATTGATCTGTATGGATTCAATATTACTGCTGTTCCATACGGGAAAGAAGATACTGTTGGCAAAGCGGAAAACCAGGATATTCTGAACAGCCTCTTTTGCCAGATAGTGATCAATCCTGTAGATCTGTGTCTCAGAATAAAACTTTTTGAGATGATCATTCAGTTTCCGGGCAGAATCATAATTGACACCAAAAGGCTTTTCAATGATAATTCTGACATTATCCTGAAATCCCTCACGATAGAGGGCTTCGGCTGTATTGCCATAGGCAGCTGGTGGCAGAGCCATAAAAACTATGATTTTATTGAAATCACCAAGGCCTTTGACCCTGTCGAAAAGGCCATCCATACCCTGATGATAATATACATTATCCGATAGTTCAGCGGGAAGTCCGATATGTTCCCGGAAAGACTCATCCGTATAGTCAGAACGGCCATTACCAAGGACCATGCAGTCCCCCGCAATGGTACCGTTTTCGAACAGGGCTATCAGAGCAGGGATCAGCTTTCTTTTCGCCAAATCTCCTGAAGCACCCATAATCACAATGGCAGAACAGTTAATAGACATTGAACCCTCCCTCTCTTAAGTCCCTATTTTTTCTGTAATTTAGCCCAGGAATCTTTCAATGCAACGGTTCTGTTAAAAACAGGGTGCTGTGCACTGTGATCCCTGACATCTGCAATAAAATATCCCTGACGGAGAAACTGGAAAGATTTACCGGCTTCGCATGCTGCCAAAGAAGGTTCTACCATACTTTCTTTAACAATAAGGGATTCCGGATTGAGATAATCCTTGTAATCCTTTCCCTCTTCCATTTCATCCATATTCTCAAGTGAAAAAAGTTTATCGTAGAGTCTTACTTCTGCTTTTACAGCTTTTTCTGCAGAAACCCAGTGAAGTGTTCCCTTCACCTTTCTTCCATCAGGAGAATCTCCCCCCCTGGTAGCAGGATCGTAGGAACAGTGAAGTTCTGTAACATTACCGTCGGCATCCTTGATCACTTCATCACAAGTGATGAAATAGGCATGTTTCAGGCGGACTTCCCTCCCGGGAGCCAGACGAAAGAATTTCTTTGGAGCATCTTCCATAAAGTCATTCTGCTCAATATATATCTCACGGCCAAAGGGAACCATTCGCGTTCCTGCATCGGGATTGGCGGGATTATTTTCGGCTTCCAGCTCTTCGCTCTGTCCCTCTGGATAATTCGTAATCACCACTTTCAGGGGATCCAGAACAGCCATGGCCCGTTCGGCACTGCTGTTAAGCTCTTCCCGGATAATAAACTGCAGAAAGTTGATGTCCACCAGGCTGTTTACCTTGGAGATACCGATTTCACTGCAAAAACGGCGGATAGAAGCGGGTGTATATCCTCTTCTTCTGAATCCGGAAATACTCGGCATCCTGGGATCATCCCAGTCTGACACATAATTCTCCTTTACCAGTTCCAACAGTTTTCTTTTACTCATAACCGTATAGCTCAGGTTCAAGCGGGCAAACTCAATCTGCCGGGGATGGCAGGGAACAGCTACGTTTTCCAGAAACCAATTATACAGGGGTCTGTGATTCTCAAACTCGAGAGTACAGATAGAATGAGTAATTCCTTCAATAGCATCTTCATAACCATGAGCAAAATCATACATGGGGTAGATATTCCACTTATCCCCGGTTCTGTGATGACTTGCCTTTCTGATACGGTACATGGCGGGATCACGCATATTCATATTCAGATGGGCCATATCGATTTTTGCCCGGAGAATACATGTTCCTTCATCCAATTCACCCTTTCTCATCTTATCAAAAAGTTCCAGGTTTTCTTCCACAGATCGATTCCGATAGGGAGAATCTGTTCCGGGTTTTGTAGGAGTTCCCCGCATAGTTCTGATCTCTTCCGCACTCTGGGAATCCACATAGGCTTTTCCTGATTGAATCAGTTCCAGAGCCCATGCATAAAGTTGATCAAAATAATCCGATGCAAAGTAGATTTTTTCATCTGTATTAAAGCCCAGCCAGCGAACATCCTCTACGATGGAATCTACATATTCCTGTTCTTCCCTGGAGGGATTGGTATCGTCAAAACGTAGTTTGCACACACCTTTATATTCTTCTGCAATTCCAAAATTCAAACAGATGGATTTTGCATGTCCTATGTGAAGGTAACCGTTGGGTTCGGGGGGGAATCTGGTTTGGACTTGTTGGGTTCCCTTTCCGGTTTTCAGATCTTCATTAATAATCTGACGGATAAAGTCCACGCCCTTTTTTGATTCATTTTCTGCATTGTTGTTCACGTCTGCCATTCCTCACCTCAATTATAAATCTATGAAAAACTATCTTAACATAAAGCCCTTTTTGGTTGAAGTACTCCAAGCCTATAAACGATTTTGATAGGATTTACTTTTTTTATCTTTAACCACCCCTACCCTATTCAGGATTCCATCCAACCAGGTTTCCGCTTCATCCCGTGTTTGAAAAGAGCGGGAATTGATTTTTCTGTTCGATTTATCTGCCAGACTTCTGTCCCGCTCTTCTACATGGGAAGAGGAAAATACCCAGACCCCCTTATTATTAAAGCCCTTATAGGTAATGGAAAAAATATTTTCCAGATTCACATAGCAGCCGTCATCCACTTCGATAAACATGGGAGATCTCCTTTTTTGCTTGTACTTGATCGGGTTTATAAGTTTATATTAGGGTATATTATCAGTTTTATAAAGGATTGGTTTATGAATATTGTTTTTCCGGATGCAGGGTCTCTCGGATCTGATCTGGATCTCTCTCTTTTCCATAATCTTGGAAACTTCATAAAATGGGAAAATACCCCTGAAAAAGAGCTGGAAGACAGAATCCGGAATGCGGATGTCATTATAACGAACAGGATTATTCTGGATGAAGAACAGTTAAAAGCCGCAAAAAAACTGAAACTGATTGCCCTGACAGCTACGGGCTTCAACAATGTAAACAGGGAATACTGCCAAAAAAACAGGATTGCCCTTGCCAATGTGGCATCCTACTCTACAGATAGCGTAGCCCAACATACCTTTACCATACTCCTCTACCTGCTGGAACACAGCCGCTATTATGATGATTATATCCGTCGTGAAGCCTACCTCGAGGATCAGAGCTTTGCGAATGTCTCACGTCCCTGGAATGAAATCAACGGAAAAAACTGGGGCATTATCGGACTGGGAAGCATAGGCCGGAAAGTAGCCTCAATTGCAGAAGCCTTTGGAGCCAGAGTATTTTATTACAGTACTAGCGGGGTGGAAAGACCGGAAAAGTGGAAACGTCTCTCCCTGGAGGATCTTCTGAGAACTTCGGATATTCTCTCTATTCATGCCCCCCTGAACGGGCAGACTGAAAATCTCATCAGCTCCGGTCAGTTCAATATTATGAAAAAAAATGCCATACTGCTTAATCTGGGACGTGGTGCGATTGTGAATGAAGAGGCTCTGATTGAGGCATTAAAGGACAGAAAAATAGCAGCTGCCGGACTGGATGTTCTTTGCAGCGAACCTCCTTTACAGGGAAGCCCCCTCCTCAATTTTGTCCAGGAGGACAGACTGTTTATAACCCCTCATAATGCCTGGGGCAGTCTTGAATCCCGGATGAGACTGGTTAAAGAAGTATATAAAAATATAACCGCCTTCAATAATGGTATAGAAAGAAACAGAATTGTATAAAACAGATAAGTATCAGGAGTGATCATGAATAAAATTGTCGTAAAATTCGGGGGATCCAACCTTAAAACCCGTGAAGATATACAAAAGATTGTTGCCACAATCAAAATGTATGACAGACCTCTGGTGATTGTTGTCTCCGCCTTTTACGGAATAACCAACTATCTGAGCGAGGGAATCAGAACTGTTCAGAATGATGATAAGCATATCAGGGAAATGATCAGCTATGTGAAAACAATGAAAGCGGAAACCATCGAGGAGAATATTAGTGATCAGAATGCCAAAGAAGAGGCCTACAGACTTATTTCTAAACGGCTGGATCAGGTGGAACGTTTTCTCCTGGGGATCCACTACATAGGAGACATCCCCAATTTCATACAGGACAAAATACTCAGTTACGGGGAAAAACTGAGCTCCCTGCTCCTATCAATCATTCTGAAATACAACGGCATTGATGCTATGGAATTCCTACCCGAAGATATGGGCCTCTACACGGATGGGGAGTTCCGGAATGCCACCATTGATTTCGAACGGTCCGAAGCTCTTGTCAGGGAGGCCCTGAAAGAAGATAGAGTCTATGTGGTTCCCGGTTTCTACGGCATTTCCGAAGAAGGAAAAGTCACTCTTCTCGGCCGGGGAGGCAGTGATTACTCCGCGGCGGGAATCGCCCGTTGTATCCATGCGGAATCACTGGATATCTGGAAAGATGTAAACGGCTTTATGAGCGCAGATCCCAAGATGGTGAAGAAGCCGGTCAGGGTGAGTAAATTAAGCTATACAGAAGCGGCGGAGCTCTCCTACTTCGGAGCCAAAATACTACACCCCCGGACGGTAGAACCCCTGGAAGATATGGAAATTCCCGTCCGTATTTTCAATATAGATGCCAGAGAGAGAACCCTGAAACCACTCTCCCTTATCTCCCGCAGGGGAGAAACCGGAAAAATGCCGGCTAAAAGCGTAAGCTGCAGCGATGATTTTGCCATACTCAGGATCAGCGGGGCGGGGGTTGGATTAAAACCGGGCATACTGGCTAGGGTAACATCCTGTCTGGACAGCAAATCTATTAATATCAAATCGGTAGTAACGGCTCAGACAGCCATCAATCTCTATCTGGAATCAGCCGATCTACGCCGCGCCGGCCAGCTCATAAAAGAACTGAACATGAAAACCATCACCCATGTCACAGAAATTGATGATATGGCGATCGTCGCCCTGGTAGGCGCAGGAATCCCCCATGAGCCGGGAACGGCAGACAGAATGCTAAAAGCTCTGGCTCAAAAAAAAATTCAGACACGGATTGTATCCATCGGCGCCTCGGATGTTGCCTCCTATGTTGTTGTAAAACGGGATGACAGAAAACAGGCTGTTCGGGCCATTCATAAAGAGTTTTTCGAGGGAGATGAATCATGAAGTATAAACTGGAAACGATTCCGGTATGGGATGCTCTGAATGAAAACTGTGAATGCCCCTTTTGTATCTTAATGGAAAAGGCTGAAGCCCGTTATATCAAATACTACCTGGGTAACTCCGCCATGAATCCGGAAACAAGGGTGGAAGTCAATAAAACCGGTTTCTGCCCCCAGCACTTCAGCGGACTCCTCTTGGCACGCAGTCCCCAACATCTGGGCTTGATAGCCCATACCCATCTGCAGCACTGGATGGATGATCTGGATAAGAAATACCCCTCCCGGAGAAAAAGCCTCCTGGAGAGACTTTCCAGAAAGGGGCCTACACAATCAGAGGCCTTCTCTGATCATATTGATAACAGAACAAAAAGCTGCCTGATCTGTGACAGGATAGAAAGGACACTCAAGCGCTATACTTTTACCAGCGTCTACCTCTGGAAAAATGATGAAGAAGGATTCAGATCGGGCCTAGAAAGCTCAAAGGGATTCTGTATTCCTCATGCCAAAGAGCTCCTTCTGATGGGTGAAGAGATATTGAATCAACAGGAATTTTCTGAGTTTGCGACAGCCATAGAAAATCTGCAGAAAAAGAATTTTGAAAGACTGGAGGAGGAGATTAACTGGTTTACCCAGAAGTTCAAATCAGAAAATCACGATAAGCCCTGGGGTTCCGCAGAAGACGCTCATTACCGGCTGATTCAGAAGCTGACAGGAAAGATTACAGCTCACTGATTCACATTCTTTGATACTATAATGAAGTCATACTATAATAAAAGCATAAAGGTGTAATAAATGGACTTAAAAAAAGGGATTTCCTTCTTTGGTGTTTTCAGCATAGCCTCCGGAGCAATGATAAGTTCCGGTATCTTTATTTTACCCGGCCTGGCATTTGCCAAAGCGGGATCAGCTGTCTTTATCTCCTACTTTCTGGCGGGAATATTGGGATTCATCGGCATCCTCAGTGTGGTGGAGCTCTCTACAGCCATGCCGAAAGCCGGTGGAGACTATTATTTTATCAACAAAACTCTGGGCCCCATGTTCGGAACAATTTCCGGATTTCTAGGCTGGTTTGCCCTCTCTCTGAAAAGCGCTTTTGCAATATTCGGCATAGCGGAGATCATCTATCTATACACAGGAATATCCCCCATGCTCTCCGGTCTTATTCTTTGCCTTTTTTTTGTTTTTATTAATATTATAGGAGTGAAGGAAGCGGCTATATTTCAAACGATAATGATCATCGGTTTACTCTCTCTTATGCTTATCTATATTATTATTGGCATACCGAAAGTTAATATGTCCAATTTTTCACCCCTTCTTTCTTCTGGATTCAATGAGATACTCATCACCTCGGGTTTTGTTTTTATCTCCTTCGGAGGACTTTTAAAGGTGGCCAATGTGTCAGAAGAAGTCATTAATCCGAAAAGAAACATCCCCCTGGGCATGTTTTCATCTATTCTGGTTGTAACCATTCTCTATACTTTCATTACTTTTATTCTGACAGGAACTCTGGATGCGGATCAATTCAGTGGATCTATGACACCTGTTGCGGATTCAGCCAGAATCCTTGCCGGCGAAGTCGGTTATATCATCATAATCATAGCATCCCTACTGGCCTTTTTTACAACGGCCAATGCGGGAATAATGGCAGCCTCCCGCTATCCCATGGCCCTGAGCCGGGATTCCCTGCTGCCGGGCAGTATTGCCTCAATCAATAAGCGCTACAATACACCGCTTATTTCCATATTGATTACAGGAGCGATTATCTACCTGTCCCTCCTGTTGCCTCTGGAAATGCTGGTTAAAGCAGCTTCTACGGTTATACTGACATCCTATGTGCTGACAAACCTTTCTGTCATCATCCTCAGGGAGAGTCGGATTACCAATTACAAACCCAGTTTTAAAGCCCCCTTCTATCCCTGGTTGCAGATAGGCAGTATCATCCTGTTCTCATTTTTTGTTATTGATCTGGGAGCAGCCGCTATAGAATTAAGTCTGACATTCCTTTTTATTAGTTTTTGCGTCTATATGTTTTACGGTAGAAAGAAACAGAACCGTGAGTATGCCCTATTACATCTTTTAAAGAGAATTAGTGACAGCACACTCACTGAGGACCTACTGGAGGATGAACTGAGGGAGATCCTGATAAACAGAGATAATATCGAGCAGGATAATTTTGATAAGCTGATCAAGGAAGCCCAATTTTATGACGTTGAGGAGTCTATGGATTTCCAGCAGGTTCTTGAAAAGGTATCACAGGATATGGCCCTAAAATCAGGAATGGAAGAAGTGATGATAAAAGAAATGTTCCTACAGCGGCAGGAAGACTGTAATATGGCAATTTCTGAATTTCTGGCCATTCCCCATATTGTGATAGACGGCGAGGATAAGGTTTTCCTTCATGTAATCCGCAGCAGAAAAGGGATAAAATTCACCGAAAATGAAAATAAGGTACAGGCTGTGTTTCTCTTGGGAGGAACCAGAGAAACCCGCACTCTGCACCTGAAAACCATCGCGGCCATCGCAACCCTTGTGGGTTCGGACAAATTCAAAGAGAAGTGGCTGGAAGCGAAAACTGTAACGGAACTTAAAAACCTGATGATCCTCACAGAAAGAAGAAGATTTAAATAAAGAAAACCCTTGGGAGCTCTATGTTCCCAAGGGTCATATCTTAAATATTACTCTCTTTTACAACTCAGAAAGATAGGCTGTCATCTTCTCGATGGCATTACGAAACTCTTCCAGCTTTTCCTTTTCCTTGGTTATGACTTCATCAGGAGCATTGGAAGTAAACTTCTCATTGGAGAGCTTCTTTTCCGTAGACATAAGCATCTTTTTATTCTTGTCCAGGTTCTTCTGCAGCTTGGCCTTTTCCTTATCCACATCGATCAGATCCCGGATAAAAATGTGAGCCTCGAAAGTCTTAGCTACAGCCGCAACAGACCCATCCAGATCCTCACCGTCTGTCAGAAGGGCAATATCACCGGACTGCACCAGAGAGGCAATCAGATCGGATTCAGCTTCAAAGAAAGATCCAGTAGCAGCATTGCTAGCTTTAACCCGTACTTTTATTTTTTTGGATGGTGGCAGATTAAACTCACTTCTCAGAGTTCTCACAGCTTGAACCAATTCCTGAAGAGACTTAAAGTTATCAGCCAGTTCTTCATTATCCATAGACTCATCAGCCACGGGAAAAGGTGCAACAATCAGAGCAGCACTTCTTTGAGGTAGTTTCTGGTAAATTTCTTCTGTCAGGAAGGAAATAAAGGGGTGGAGCAGTCTCAGAGACTTATCCAGTACATCAATCAGAACCGTGACAGCTCTGTCTTTTTCATTATTATCATTACTGTAGAGGTAGAGCTTGGTGGCTTCCACATACCAGTCACAGAAATCGTTCCAGAAGAACTCATAAACACAGTGTGCCATATCGTCAAAACGATATGCCTGAACAGCCTTTTCCACAGAACGTATAGCAATGTTCAGTCGGTGATAGATCCAGCTGTCGACACTGGTCAATTCAAGCTGTTTGATGTCCTGCAGCTCACGGCCTTCCATATTCATAAGGATGTAGCGGGAGGCATTCCATACCTTATTACAGAAGCGGCTTCCCAGTTTAACAGTGTCCTCATCCATGGAAATATCCTGTCCCTGAGCAGAAAGATAGGCCAGGGTAAATTTCATGGCATCCGCACCGTACTCTGCAACTATATCCAGAGGATCAATACCATTTCCCAGGGATTTTGACATTTTCCGACCCTGTTTATCTCTTACCAGAGGAGTGATATAGATATCCCGGAAGGGAGCCTGTCCTAAAAACTCTTCGGAAGCCATAATCATACGGGCAACCCAGAAGAAGATAATATCGTACCCTGTAACCAATGCACTTGTGGGATAAAATTTCTCCATATCCACGGTCTTTTCAGGCCATCCAAGAGTAGAGAACGGCCAGAGCCATGAGGAAAACCAGGTATCCAGAACATCCGGATCTTGAGAAATATTTTTACTAGCGCACTTGGGACATTCCGTAGGATCTTCCCGGGGGACAATAATCTCACCACAGTCCCCGCAGGTCCATGCCGGGATGCGATGTCCCCACCAGAGCTGACGAGAAATACACCAGTCACGGATACCGTTCAGCCAGTGAGAGTAGGTGTTTTCCCAGCGTTTGGGATAGAAACGGATACGGTCTTCCTTCCAGGCATTCAGAGCCTTTTCCGCCATTCCTTCCATACGGACAAACCACTGCTCAGACATATAGGGTTCGATAACAGTGTTACAGCGGTAGCAGTGACCGACCTGGTGAGGCTGATCTTCTGTTTTGACAAGATAGCCGCCGGCTTCCAGAGCAGCAATAGTTTTCTTTCGACCTTCCTTTGTAGAAAGGCCCCTGTACTCTTCAGGACAATTATCATTGAGGGTTCCATCGTCATTCAGAATGTTTACACGTTCCAGATCATGACGATTTCCAACTTCCCAGTCATTGGGATCATGGGCGGGTGTAATTTTAACGGCACCAGAACCAAAGTCCATTTTGCAGTGGAAGTCTGTTATAATCTTTATTTTTTTATCTGTCAGTGGCAGATCAAGAGTTTTCCCTACCATTTCACTATAACGTTCATCATCAGGATGTACAGCAACAGCCGTATCACCAAACATGGTTTCAGGACGGGTTGTCGCAACGGTCAGGCTGCCCGAACCATCTGTGAGAGGATAGATAACATGATAGAGCTTACCGGCCTCTTCAGAGTGATCCACTTCATCATCTGCCAGTGCTGTACCACAGGAAGGACACCAGTTAACCAGGTACTCACCCTTATAAACGAGATCCCTTTCATAGAGGCTAACGAATACCTCCCGAACGGCTTTTGAAAGACCTTCATCCATGGTAAAACGTTCACGGCTCCAGTCACAGGATGCTCCGATTTTTTTAAGCTGTTTCGTAATGATGCTGTGATGCTCATTCTTGACATTCCAGGTCTCTTCCAGAAATTTTTCCCGACCGAGATCATATCGTGTTAAACCTTTTTCTTTCAGTCTTCTTTCTACAACATTCTGAGTGGCAATACCTGCGTGGTCTGTTCCGGGGACCCAGAGTGTGGGCTTACCCTGCATTCTATGATAGCGGATAAGAATATCCTGCAAAGAGTTGTTGAGACCATGTCCCATATGAAGGACTCCGGTAACATTAGGAGGAGGAATGACTATGATAAAGGGATCCTTGGAATCGTCACCTGCCGGTTCAAAATAGTGTCCGTCTTCCCAGAATTTGTAGATTCTGTCTTCAAATTCACCCGGGTTGTATGTTTTTTCGAGTTCAATAGCCTTCATTATCCCATCCTTAAAAAATCATTCACCGAATAGTACATAAAACAGTGTAAATAATCAATCTATGGGCTCTTGAAGCGCTTGTTCAAAAGGAAGATGTTTTTTTATTGAAATGAAGAGAAAGACAGGGCATAATAATTTTTTATGAATCATTGCAAAGAACTGAAGACAGAAGAAATAAAAGATGTACTGCAAAGGGGAGAATATGCGGTTCTCGCCATAACTGATGGGAATGAACCCTATGCCCTCTCTCTCTGCTATGGCATGGATAAAGATAAGTTAGCTCTCTATTTTCTGACAGACAAGGGGGGCTTGAAACTGGATTTCCTTAAGAGCAATCCCTATGTCTGCGGAACGGTTGTTATTCAAAATCCCGGGAAGGAGGGATCTCCCCATGGCTACCGGTCCGTTGTATTCCGGGGAGTAATGGAAGTTATTCACGATCCAACAGAACAGGCTACCGCCCGCCTCATCCTTGAAGAGGGAAGTGAATTCCACGGGGAGAAAAGAGAAGTTCCCCACCCCATGGTAATGAAGCTTGAATGGGACGAGATCAGCGGCAGAAACAGCTGCTGATCCTATTTCTCCGCGACAGTCAGTTCATCAACAGATCTTTTGGGAACATGATGGACACCGTCTTCATCCCTGTAGTAGGATGTTTCCCCTCCTTCGGCCACATCTTCAACAACAACTTTTTCTCCGGGATAACCGAAAGCCAGGATCAGACAGGGAGAAAGATGTTCCTCCAGATGCAGAAGCTCCGAGACTGATTTTTTCCCGAAAGAGCCTATCATACAGCAGCCCACCCCAGCGGCAGCAGCGCCTAGCACCATGCTCTGCCCTGTAATACCGTGGTCACAGTTGGGATTGGTGCTGATAGTTTTATCCAGCAGTATAACAACATAACCTGTGGGTCTCTCACCTTCTGCGGGCCCATCCCACTCCTTCAGGGCACCGGCCCACTTAAGTTTGGGAAACAGGGCATCACGGGCTTCTTCTGTTTCTATGGTCAGGAATTTTAAAAACTGCATATTCCCGGAGCTGGGGCTCAGGCGGGCATAGTGAACCATCTGTTTCAGAAAACCAGCCGGAAGGGGTTTCTGATTAAAACGGCGATAGCTCCGTGCCTGACCGATCAATTTTTCAAACTGCATACTCTCACTCCTGTAAAAATCGATATATAGTACTCTTTTTGAAATATATCAAAAACATCTCTTATATCCTACTGTTCCGAGCCAGAAAAAAAAGGCTGCTCCCCGGAGGAAACAGCCCTTATGTCAAAGAATCAGAACAGAATTATTTCTTTTTCCGTTTTTTTTCTTTTTCTTTTTTCTTTTTTTCAGTTGCTTCAGCAATCTCTTCAGCAGACTGTTTAACAGTTTCTATTGTGGAATCTACTTTTTTAACAGGAGCTGCTTTTACTTCAGCATGTGCTTTTGCATTTGAAGCGGCAAGAGCTGATGCTTTTACTTTCTTCACTTCAGCATTATGCCATCCCAGAAGAATGGTTGATGCAATAAAGATAGAAGAATATGTACCAACGATAATTCCGACGATCAGACTCAGAGCAAAAGTTTTAATAGTTCCCGTACCGATCAAAAAGATAAACAGTACAGCAATAAAAGTAGTAAAAGAGGTAATCAGTGTTCTTCTCAGAGACTGAGTAATGGAAATATTGATAATTTCCATAAACTTTTTATCTTTGAGAAGTCTGGTATTTTCTCTGATTCTATCAAAAATAACGATTGTATCATTCAGAGAGTAACCGACTATCGTCAGCACTGCAGCAATAGTAGCCGTGGAGAACTCCAACTGCATAACACCGATAAATCCCATAAGAAACAGAACGTCATGCACGACAGCCGCAATAGCGGATACCGCGTAATTCAGACGGAATCTGAACCAGATATAAAGAAGGATAAGAGCCATGGCTATAACCGTAAGGAATATAGTCTGAGAAGAAAGATTTCCTGCCAGACGGGCTCCTACAAACTCTGTAGAAAGAACTTCAACAGAGGAAGCACCAAATGTTGCAGCCAACCTGTCTTTGATCTCTTTTTCTGCTGCAGCCTGAAAGTCTTTAATACTTTCATCTTCACCCACACGGATAACAAAATTGTTGTCTGCAATATCACCAACGGTTTGAACCTGAAGTGCATCCATACCGTTTAGGGCATCTTTTACTTCAGTAATATCTACAGAGCCCTGAATAGCCACTCTCTGGCTGAGACCGGATCTAAAATCAATACCAAAGTTAAATCCACCCTGTGCAAAGGTTCCTGCCCAAAATAGAACAATCAAACCTACAGAAACAGCCGACCAGATAAATCTGCTTTTTGTAAAGTTAATTACTTTTACCATTATTTGAGTCCCCTCCAGGCAATGCTGATTTTCTCTCTCTTCAATACTTCCGTTCCGAAGTCAAAGATAAGACGGGAAACAAAGATGGCAGTAAAGAGTGAACAGATAATACCAACTGCCAGAGTTACGGCGAATCCCTGAATGGGTCCTTTACCGAGCTGTGACAGAAAGATTGCTGCAATAAAAGTGGTAATATTGGCATCCATAACCGTCCAGAATGCTTTCTTGAAACCGGCTTCTACTGCGGCCGCTCTGGACTTACCGAGGGCAAGTTCTTCGCGGATACGTTCAAATATAATTACATTGGCATCCACGGCCATACCAACGTTAAGAATAACACCGGCAATACTGGTCATGGTCAAAGTCATATTAAATGAGGAAAGAATAGCTACAATGAAAACAAGGTTCAGGATCAAAGCCAGATCGGCTATCAGACCAGCACCCTTATAATAGAGAAACATAAATACAACTACAGCGATAAATCCATAGAAGATAGCTCTCAGACCAGCATCGATGGCATCACTTCCGAGGGATGCACCGACAGCCTGTTCATTGATAATCTCAAGATCTACAGGCAGAGCAGCTGTTCTCAGAACGAGTTCCAGAGCATTTGCTTCATTTGTATCAAATCCGGTGATTCTTACGCTGTCTCTGATAGGCTCTGAAATACGTGCAGCAGCTTTTACTTTATCATCCATTACAACTGCCAGAGATTTTCCGGTGTTATCAGAGGTGAATTTGTAGAAGATTTCTCCCCCTTCAGCATCCAGATTAAAGATAACATTAGGCTGTCCGGTTACCTGATCGGCAATGGTATCAGCCTGCTGTATATGACTTCCTTCCAGACCAATCTCTTCAGTAACAACAATGTATCTCTGAAACTGATCGATTCCGTAGCTGTCTTTCTTGTAATATCCGAGTACCCTCAGACCGGCTTCCAGAAAATCAGGATCGGAAGGACGTCCGTCTTCAAATACCACACCGGGATTGGATGCCACATACTGAGCAATTCGGCTTGTAGCAGCATCATCTACTATATGGAAGTTAAGAGTCCCCTTACCCATAAGGAAAGAATTAACTCTTTCAGGATCGACTTCACCGGGAATCTCAATCAGGATTTGATCGTTAGACTGTTTCCGGATGGAAGGTTCTGTTACACCAAACTTATCGATTCTGTTGTTCAGAATTTCCATTGCCAGAGTAATAGCTTCCTGAAGGTCTGCTTCAGAGGGTGTTCTACCCAGTCTTTCAGCAAGACTTTCTTCATCGGCTTGTACAACAACACTCATACCGCCTGAGAGGTCCAGACCAAGCATAAGAGTCTTGTCTTTCATTTCCTTCAAACCAAGAACATCATTTCTATAATGATCTTCCAGTGCGCTGAATACTTCGTTACCGGTCTGAAAACCCTGCAGTACTGTTTTAACAGTCCATGTTGAGGGGATATCTCTCTTTTCCAGTTTATAATTTTCTTTTGCCTGATCAATCAGAAAACTGATTTCTTCAGGGAATACCGCATCGGGATCATCTTTAACCATTGCGGTAAGAGTTTCCAGATCTTCAGCTGCCGTGATTTTAGCATACTTCTGAATTTCTTCTTTTGATCCATTTGCAAGCGTTTTCTTATCCTGAGGGGTAATGAAGTACCATTTAACTGTCGGTAACAGGAAGTACGCACCTAACCCCAGAAAGAAAAGAACGACGACGAATCTCATTCGTTTGTTCATTTACATTTCTCCGGTAGCAATTATTTTTTTTCGGCTTTTTCTTTCTGGCTTTTTTTATCTTTTTTATCAACTTTTGTTTCTGTTTCTACATTGACAACAGCTGATACGGCAGATTTATTCATTTCCAGTTTAGTGTTCTCATCAACTTTGATGATCGCTGTGTCATCTTTAACTGATAAGACCGTTCCTCTGATACCACCAATAGTAACAATTTTGTCACCCTTTTTCATGGCGTTGATCATGTTCTTAGTTTCTTTTTGTTTCTTATTCTGCGGTCTGATAATGAGAAAATAAAAGATCCCTATTACAAGAGCGAATGTCACAAGACTGGTGGTCATTGACCCTGTGGAAGAAGCTCCTCCGCCTGCGGGAACGCCCATCAGAAGAGCCAAATTAAAATATTCCATAATATTCTATCCTTGGATTTAAGATTTGTTAAAAAATATTGCAAAAATTTTGTTCCCGTTAAGAATCGTCAAATGAGCTTGGTACGGCTTATTCCCTCAGGAACACCGAATACCCCAAACAACCTTTTCAGTTCCTCAACAGATGAATAGCGAGAACCGCAGACCGCATTGTACCGCTCCAGAACAAGCTCCTGTTCATTCACATTTGACTCGAATAAAGCCTTACTGAATGCCTGTTTGAACAGACCCTTTTCCAACAGTGATTTTACATCAAGCCTGCCGAACTTTTTCAGATTGCCTTTATCGACAATGGAAGAGCTTCCGGAGTATCCAATGGTATTGCTGAATTCCTCTATTTTCATCTAAACCTCTCTGCTTTGAATGATTCTATCAGTACAATCCTAAAAAGTATACTGATAATTGCCAAATGTTTTAGCACAAAAAAAGGGGAAGCAATTAAGCCTCCCCTTTCACGGTAGAAGAGTTCTCTACACGGGGGGAATTACATCATTCCGCCCATGCCACCCATTCCGCCCATGCCGCCTCCGGGAGGCATAGCAGCAGCGCTAGATTCTTCAGGAATGTCAGTAATTGCACATTCAGTAGTCAACAGCAGTCCGGCAATGGATGCAGCATTCTGAAGAGCACTTCTAGTTACTTTAGCAGGATCGATGATACCTGCGGCAACCATTTCGGTCCATTCCATTCTATAAGCATCGAAACCGATACCTTTCTTTTCGTGTTTAGCTTTATCGGCAATGATGGATCCATCAACACCGGCATTGCTTGCAATCTGACGAATAGGCTCTTCAAGAGCTCTTTTTACAATATTGTAACCCACAATTTCTTCACTGGTCAGATCTTTTGTAGAGGATTTCCCAAGAGCATTACAAGCCTGAACCAGAGTCAAACCACCACCGGGCACGATACCTTCGTCGATAGCAGCTCTTGTAGCAGACAGAGCATCTTCTACTCTGTGTTTTTTCTCTTTCAATTCTACTTCAGTAGGAGCACCAACATTGATAATCGCAACACCACCAGCCAGTTTAGCCAGTCTTTCCTGCAGTTTTTCTTTGTCATAGTCACTACTTGTATCTTCGATCTGAACTTTGATCTGAGCAATTCTCTCTTTAATAGAGCTTTCTGAACCTTCTCCGTTAATGATAGTAGTGTTCTCTTTTTCAATCTTGATCATCTTGGCACGTCCGAGCTGTTCCAGTTCGGCATTTTCAAGTTTCAGACCAATTTCTTCGGAGATAACTTCACCACCGGTCAGGATAGCAATATCTTCCAGCATGGCTTTTCTTCTGTCACCAAATCCGGGAGCCTTAACAGCACAGACATTCAGTGCACCTCTGATAGTATTAACAACTAGAGTAGCCAGAGCTTCACCATCAACATCTTCTGCAATGATCAGAACGGGTTTGCTGGCCTGGGCAATTTTTTCCAGAAGAGGAAGAAGTTCTTTCATATTGGAGATTTTCTTATCGTAAATCAGAATATAGGGATTTTCCATGGCAGTTGTCATGTTGTCTCTGTTAGTTGCAAAGTAGGGGGATAGGTATCCTCTGTCAAACTGCATACCTTCTACAAAATCAGTAGTGGTATCGATGGTTTTGGACTCTTCAACAGTGATAACACCGTCTTTTCCGACCTTATCCATTGCATTGGCAATTTCTGCACCTATTTCTTTGTCATTGTTGGCAGAGATAGAAGCAACCTGGGCAATCTCTTCTTTGTCTTTGATATCCTTTGCTGATTTACGAATCTCTTTGATCGCATCAACAACGGCTTTATCAATACCTCTTTTAATTCCCATAGGATTGATTCCAGCAGCAACACTCTTCAATCCTTCTTTAACGATTGAATACGCCAGAACAGTAGCGGTAGTCGTACCGTCTCCTGCTACATCGTTGGTTTTAGTTGCCACTTCCTTAACAAGCTGTGCGCCCATGTTTTCAAATGCATCTTCCAATTCAATTTCTCTAGCAACGGAAACACCGTCTTTTGTAACGGTAGGAGCTCCGAACTTCTTATCCAGAAGTACGTTTCTACCTTTAGGACCCAGAGTAACCTTAACAGCGTCTGAAAGTTTTTCAACTCCATTCAGCAGTTTTTTCCGAGCATCTTCGTTGAACTTTAACTGTTTAGCCATAAATACTTTTCTCCCTTAGCAGGTAATTAAAATTTGAAATTTTATAAGTTCCGAAAGGAACCACAGAATGTAAGATACTAATTCTTTATAGATTCATCAAGGAATTTTTGGGGAAATTATCCTCAAATAACAACACTATCGAATTATTTAATTATGATAAGAGGGAAAATGAATTTCTCCTGCAAGAACCGTTTTACTTCTACCCGTGTCCAATTCTTCCACCACGAGAAACCCCTCTTCCGACAGTCCCTTGATCATAACAGGTTCAGATCCTCCCTGATCGGCAGCACCTTCCTGTAGCGAAACAACTGTATGAAGCCCATACAAACGCTTCATGATCCGCTCTCTCCAGTCATCAGATTCATAAGCCTTTTTTAGTTTATTCAAAAGCTCAGGTAGAATCTCCCCGGGAGAACAATTTAGATCTGACAGGATTGAAACAGAAGTCGAGCGATGTCCGTTTTCATGATCAAATTTCTTTTGATTACAGTTCAAGCCCATTCCAACATAGAGATAATCCCGATCGGCTTCACAGAGGATTCCCGCAATTTTTTTTCCCTCCACCAGAATATCATTGGGCCATTTAACAAGAGCAGGTAGAGAGAAATGATCTTCAAGAAATTCTGCCGCCCCCAAACCTGTTAAAAGAGGAATCTGAAAAAAAGGATGGTCCAGCTTTTTTTTCTCCAGGAGGAGGGTCATCAGAAGATTACTGTCCTGATCAGAGACCCACCTCCTCCCCCTGACACGACCTCTTCCAGAATCCTGATATCCTGCAAAAATTACAGTGCCATGCCCGCCGGAATGAAGGCTTCTGATATCAGTCATAGTAGAGAGGGTTTCTTTTTTATAATATATGGACGCGAATCCAAAGGGATTCCCAAGAGTCGTTTTCTTCATTTAATCCGAGTATATCTGAAAACTGATGACATAAAAAGGTTGATCTTTCCGGCAACATAGATTAATAAATACATATGTTTAAAAAGCTCTTTTTTCTTTTTATCCTTTTTATAATGATTTTTCCTCTTCCATGCCAGGAGAGTTATGAAATATTCAGGGCAATTGCCAATAGCGACTATCTCGAAGCAGAAAGACTGCTGGCGGAAGGACTTGATCCGAATGTTCGTGACAGCCGCGACAGGTCTGCCCTACATATGGCCATTTTATATGAGAATGATCCCATAGGAGTAGCCCTTGTACTGACGGGAGCTGATCCCAATGAATATGACAGTGATGGAGACTCCCTTCTGTATCTTGCGGTTCTCAGAGGAATGGAACAGACAGCCACAGCCCTGTCGAAAAGCGGTGCAGATCCCAACTTTATAAATCAATACGGAAACAGTATTCTGGTTATGTCCATTATAAAAGGAATGATTCTGACCTCACGGGAACTGGTACTGCACGGAGCCGAACCGAATACGGTTTCCAGTGCGGGGATAAGCTCCCTGATGCTTGCGGTTAAAAAGGGCTTGAGAGAAACAGCCGAGGAACTTGTTATCCGCGGAGCCGAGGTAAATGTTAAGGATGAAAACGGTTACACCCCCCTTATGATAGCCACTTGGCGTCAGTATGAAACTCTGAGAAGACTGCTATTGGAATACGGTGCCAGCGAATCGGACTAAAACGTAATTTTTACTTAAATAAATCTTGCTTAATATTCTCACATTTTGTATGTTTATTCATGTTAAAAGAATAAATATACGGATAGAGTATTATGAATAGCAGAACTGCGAGATTAAAGTCGATTAAACGAATTATCAGTGAGTATCATGTCACCAGTCAGGAACAATTGTTGGCCTTTCTTAAAAAGGAAAACGTCAGCGTTACACAGGCAACCCTTTCAAGGGATCTGAAACTTCTGAAAGTCGGAAAGGTGTCTGACGGAAATAACGGATACTACTACACCCTGCCCCGCAACAGAAAAGAGATGGAATCCACACAGCAGTATATTCATGATATTGCCAGAGGATTTCTTTGCATCAGTTTTTCCGGAAGCCTTTGCATCATGAAGACTCTTGCAGGACATGCCAATTCAGTGGCCAGTGCTCTGGATAACCTGGAAATGGATGAAGTTTTAGGCACGATTGCCGGCGATGACACCATACTGGTTGTATTAAAAGAAAATCTCACGAGTAAACAATTCATTGCATCTCTCAAGAGTATTATCCCTGAATTGGAGATAGAATAATGAAAGCAGCCATTCTCGGTACAACCGGTTATACAGGACAGATACTCCTGAGACAGTTAAGCGGACATAATAAAATAGATACAATTATACCGGTATCATCTTCCAAGGCGGGAGAACTTGTTATCAATGAAGATGCCGGGCTTCACCCCTCCATAGCAGATAAGATGACAGGCAGTTCTGGGAAGTATGTTTCTGTTGAGAACGCAGCCGCAGAAAAACCCGATGTTGTATTTGCCGCTCTGCCCCATCTGGCATCTGCAAAGTTCTGCAAACCCTTTTTAGGCAAATCCGTTGTCATAGACCTTTCGGCTGACTTTAGAATTGAAGATCCTGAACTGTTCCAGAAAGCCTATGGAGAAAAACCGCCCCGGGAAGATCTTCTGCCACTGGCTGTTTACGGCCTAAGTGAAAGATATAGAGATGAGATTGCACAGGCCGACCTGATTGCTAATCCAGGCTGTTACCCCACAGCGACTCTTCTTTCTCTGCTACCTCTCGCGGAAAAAGGAATTATCAGATCCAATCCGGTAATCAATGCCTTATCGGGCATCTCCGGGGCAGGAAGAAAAGCAAGGATTGGCAACCTTTTGGTGGAAAGGTCAGAAAATATCTGTGCCTACGCACCGGGTACCACTCACCGGCACTCCTGGGAGATCTGGAAAGAACTGAAAAAGGCTGACAGCAGCCTGGATATCCAGTTTATCCCCCACTTGGTTCCCATGAAACGGGGCATGGCAATTACCACTTCTATTCTGGTGGATGACAAAGTTGATTCTAATCTGCTGGGAAAAATTTATAGTGATGCCTACGCTTCATCTCCCTTTGTAAAGATTTCCTATCCGGGAATTCCTGAAACAAAACAGGTTTGGGGATCCAACCGCTGCGATATCAGCTGGCATCTGGAAGAGAACAGACTTATCCTTTTTTCTGTAATTGATAATCTGATAAAAGGTGCTTCAGGACAGGCTCTTCAGAATATGAATATCCGTTTCGGCTTTTCCGAATCAGAAGGTCTGAACCTGCACGGAGAGATCTGATGACCACAATTGTAATTAAGATTGGTGGTAAACCTGCTGAATCAGAAACACTGCTTCACAATATTGCCGCCGAAATAAAACATCTGCAGGATAAGGGATCCTGCCGTTTCATATTTGTACATGGCGGCGGGACATGTGTGTCGGCCATACAGAAACAGTATGGAATTGAACCTGTCTTTATAGAGGGAAAAAGAAAAACCTCGGCAGCAGAGATGGATCTGGTGGATATGGGCCTGGCCGGCAAGGTCAACAAATCTCTTGTCAGAAAATTTCATCAAAACGGTTTAAGAGCCGTAGGGCTCTGCGGTTCCGATGGCAGTACCTTTCTCTCGAAAGACGCGGTCATGCTGGATAACGACGAAAACAGAACAGGCTCTATCAATCATGTGGATACCAGCCTGGTGGAACTGATCATGAGAGCCGGATATTTTCCTGTTTTAAGTTCAGTCAGCAGTGACTCTAGCGGCAGGGGAATGAATATCAATGCAGATGAAGCCGCTCTGGCTATTGCGAAAGCCTTAAAGGCAGATAGTCTGGTTTTCATTTCGGATATTCCAGGGATACTGATACACAGTTCGGTCCGCTCAAAACTGAATGAAGCGGAAATTGAAAAGTATATAGTCGAGGGAGACATTCAGGGCGGTATGATTCCCAAAGTAAGGACTTCCCTGGCAGCACTGCGAGCGGGAGTCCGGCAGATTCAGATCTCAGGCTACGAAGAACCGGGAGATCTGAGGCTGATAATACAGGGAAAGAAAGGAAGCTCAATCGTACTATAGGAGAACTGACATGAGTTATAAAAATAATGAAGCAATAATAAAATCACCCCCCTTCTGTAAAAATTATGCTGATACTTTTCTGCAGATTCATAAGGGAGAGGGGGTATACCTGACCGATACATCCGGTAAAACATACCTGGATTTCGGTTCCGGAATAGCTGTAAATGCCCTAGGTTATGGCCGGCAGGACCTGGCTGAAATAGGCTATGAACAGATGAAGAAGATAATTCACATCTCTAATCTCTATACAACAGAACCCGCAGTCAAACTGGCTGAAGCTCTTACTTCATCCGGTGATTTTGCTGCCGTCCATTTTGGTAACAGCGGATCGGAAGCTAATGAGGCGGCTATGAAATATGCCCGGCTCTACTCCCTTAAGAAGAAAGGAGAGGGGCACCACAAGCTTCTCTATTTTTCCAATGCCTTTCATGGAAGAACCATGGGCGCTCTCAGCGTTACGGCAAACCCAAAATATAAGTCTTCTTTCGAGCCCCTTATTCCGGACTGCCATATGATCGACTATAACAGTGTAGAACAACTGACAAAGCTAAAAGCTCCGAAAGAGTATGCGGCTGTGATAGTGGAAGTGGTACAGGGCGAGGGGGGACTGGTATCCCTGACAGAAGAGATGGTTCAAGGTCTGAACAGTTTCTGCGCAGAACATGATGTTATTCTGATTGCCGATGAGATTCAGACGGGTGTAGGGAGAACCGGACATATTTATGCTTCCATAGAAGCAGGATTGAATGCAGATATTATTACCCTAGCAAAGCCTCTGGCAGCGGGTCTTCCCCTGTCGGCTACACTGATTCCAGCTAAAATAGACGACCTGCTTCACCCGGGAGATCACGGCACCACCTTTGGAGGCGGCCCTGTAACAACTGCATTGGCTCAGAAGGTCTGGGAGATCCTGACAGATAAAGATTTTCTAAAATCTATAAGAGAAAAAGAAGCTTTCCTGAAAGATCTGCTCAGCTCCCATATGGAAGAGATGGGACTGAAGGGTGAAATCCGGGGCAAAGGACTGCTCTGCGGACTGGTTTTGAATAGCATAACAGCCGAAAAGATTCCCGTTTTGCTGAATGCTTGCCGGAAAAATGGTTTACTGCTGCTCAGATCTGGTGCAAATGTTATCAGAATGGCACCTCCTCTTGTGATCAATGAAAAAGAACTCCGGGAAGGAGTCAATATACTTTTTAATACAATCAAGGAGATTGAAAAATGAAAGACAATACCATTAAAAAAATCGCCCTGGCCTACTCCGGAGGACTTGATACATCAATAATCATCCCCTGGCTTAAGGAAAACTACAATAACGCAGAAGTTATCGCTATCTGTACCAACGTAGGACAGGATGAAAACTGGGAGGGAATGGAAGCGAAAGCTCTGAATGCCGGAGCCTCCAAATACTTCCTTGCAGATCTGCGAGAGGAACTGACAACAGACTACATCTATCCCATGGTACGTGCCGGAGCAATCTATGAAGGCCAGTATCTTCTGGGAACTTCCATTGCCAGACCTCTTCAGGCAAAATACCAGGTGGATATTGCCCTGCAGGAAGGGTGTGATGCCCTGTGTCACGGCTGTACCGGAAAAGGAAATGATCAGGTTCGTTTTGAACTGACCTATAAGGCCCTGGCTCCTCACCTGAAAGTAATTGCCCCCTGGAGAATCTGGGATATACAGTCCAGAGAAGATGCTATCGAATATGCTGAAAAACGGAAGATCAACCTTGGTAAAATATCTAAAAAGAATATCTATTCCAGGGACTGGAATATCTGGCATATGAGTCATGAGGGCGGTGATCTGGAAAATCCCTGGAACAGACCTCAGGACCCCATGTTCCAGCTGACAAAATCCCCCAGGGAAGCCCCGGACGAAGAAACCGAAGTTATTATCGACTTTGAAAAGGGTATTCCAGTCGGAATAAACGGCAAAAAAATGGAAGCCTACAAACTGCTTCAGGAACTGAACAAAGTGGCAGCAGAAAACGCTGTGGGCCGTGTAGACATTGTTGAAACAAGACTCGTTGGAATGAAGAGCCGCGGGGTATACGAAACACCCGGAGGAACTCTGCTACATATCGCCCTGAGAGACCTTGAAATGTTTACCATCAATAATGATGCCCTTCATCTGAAACAGAAACTGGCTATAGATTATGCCGATCTTGTGTATGCCGGAAAATGGTACACCACATGTCGTAATGCTTTAGAAGAATTTATGAAAAAGACAACAGAGTACACAACAGGTTCTGTCAGACTGGTACTCTACAAGGGAAGTGCTGTTGTAGCGGGAAGAAAATCTCCCTACGCTCTGTATCTGGAAGATCTGGCATCCTTCGGAGAGTCCAGTTACGACCATCATGATGCAGAAGGCTTTATAAACCTGTACGGTCTTTCCACCGGTGTAACCGCCATGGTACAGAATAAGCTGCAGGATGATTCCGGTCAGGCTCTGGAGATCAAAGCAACAGCGGCCTCTTTTCACGATAAATAATCAAAAGACGGAGAAATTTTATGTCCCTTGAATTTAAGAATCTTGATAAAACAACATCCTATACCTCTCTGAAAAACAAATCTTCAAAGCTTTCCTTGAAAGAAGTTCTCACAGCAGACAGAGTCAAATCCAAGCATATAACTGTAGGTGGAGGATTGGAATATAACTATGCCGCCAAATGTGTTAATGATGATATTCTTAGTGATTTACAGGCGCTGGCCGACGAACAGCAACTTATTCCCAAATATAAGGAACTACTGAATGGTGCTGTTATCAACACGGGAGAAAAGCGGATGGTACTTCATCAGCTGACGAGAGCACAACTAGGAAAGGATGTTCTCTTTGAAGGAAAAAATCAAAGAGATTTTTATACCTCCCAGCTGAATAGAATCAGAAAATTTGTTTCCCAGGTACATTCAGGTATTATCAAAGGATCAACAGGCAAAGCCTTTGATACGGTTGTCCAGATTGGTATTGGCGGTTCCGACCTTGGTCCCCGCGCCCTTTATATCTCCCTTGAGAACATCTGCAACCCTGCCATGAAGGCTCATTTCATCTCAAATGTTGATCCTGATGATGCCAATGCCGTACTGTCCGGCCTTAATCTTGAGACATCACTTTTTATCCTGGTATCCAAAAGCGGTACCACCCAGGAAACCCTTGCCAATAGAAATTTCGTAATCGAAAAAACTAAACAGGCCGGAATTAAGGGTTTTAACCCTTCTGCTCATTTTATTGCCGTTACCAGTGAAACAAGCCCTCTGGCAGGATCTTCCGATGTTCTGGATTCCTTCTATATGGATGACTTTATCGGTGGACGTTACTCCGTGACAAGTGCGGTGGGTGCTGCTGTTCTTTCTCTCGCCTTTGGATATGAAGTTTTCGAAAAGCTTCTGGCCGGTGCCGCAGAAGCGGACAAACTGGCTCTTGAAACTGATCTTAAAAAAAACCCTTCCTTAATGGATGCCATGCTTGGTGTTTATGAAAGAAATATCCTGGGCTACCCTTCTACGGCAGTACTTCCCTACAGCCAGGCCCTCTCCCGTTTTCCCGCTCATCTGCAACAGATGGACATGGAAAGTAATGGAAAATCTGTTAACAGAGACGGTGAGGCCCTTCATTACGCCACGGGACCTGTTATCTTCGGAGAACCCGGAACAAACGGACAGCACTCCTTCTTCCAGCTTCTCCATCAGGGTACGGATATCGTTCCTCTGCAGTTTATCGGTTTCAGAAAATCTCAAATTGATTCAGATCCGGATTATGAGGGTTCCACCAGTCAGCAAAAGCTGAAAGCAAACCTGGTGGCACAGATTGTCGCCTTCGCCAAAGGAAAAAACGACAGCAATCCCAACAAGAATTTTGCGGGAGAACGTCCCTCTTCGCTTATCAGCGGAGAACAACTGACAGCAGAAGCTCTTGGCGCCCTGCTGGCACACTTTGAAAATAAAGTGATGTTTCAGGGATTTGTCTGGAACCTTAATTCCTTTGACCAGGAAGGGGTACAGCTTGGTAAGGTTCTGGCCGGAAAGGTTCTGGCCGGGGATGATGATATGGATCCCGTTCTGAGAGCCTATTCCGAACTTCTCGCCATTTAATTAAAATAATAAAAAAAATGCCGGTATAATGAACTTCTAATTCAGAATACCGGCTTTTTTTAATCCTATAGGGATCTTAAGGCTTCTATCAGTCCTTCCATGGAAAAATTGTTCCTTTGAAAGTCCGTTTACCTACTTTTTCTTTCTCATCCAGCAGCAGTGCTCCCCAGGGAATCTTTTTTCTGTCCGCCTCAGGATTTTCTTCCAGATAATCGTACTTCATCATTATCAGCCTCAGAGCAGTTTCCTGAACTACCAGGATTCCCCCTATACCGGGAAGAATAAATGCCAGAGCAACAGATACACCCGCATTAAAAAGCACAGCAAAGAACAGAATGACAGCGGTCCCTGTATTATCAAACAGAAGAATAAAGCTTTTTTTCAGAATCTTCCGGACATCCCTGTCCAGACTGTTCAGAATAGGAAAGAAAAACGAAGAGGCCACAGAGACAAGGATAAAAATCCAAAACAGAAAGGCCATCCCTATAACTCCCATCAGATTTCCCAGCTGACTGTAAAAGCGGAAACCCACAAAACAGATAAAGTAAAAAACCAGACTACCGATTCCGAAAAAGAGACTCTGTTTCCAGCTATCCTTTATATGCTGGATAATCTCTTTCAACTCCGGTGATTTATAGGCAACCAGATCCTTTACATAGCGGGAAATTCCTCCCACATACAGAAAGATAGCCAGAACACCGATTATGAGAACAGCAATACTCAGTACTGGAATATTCACAAACCATTGAGGAATAAAAACAGGGACGACCAGAAGCAAAATCAGCAACAGATTAATCAGCAGGATTCTCCCCATATTATCCCATGTATCCCAAAAGGCCTTTTTAAGCATAAACCCTATCAAAATAAAACTCCTTTATCTTTTGTTATCTTATGAAATTACCCATTCATTCCCTTCATGGAAAGAGAAATTCGCTTCCGATTCAGATCGACTGCGAGAACCCGGGCCTGTACTTTCTGTCCAACCTTAACAATTTCTGAGGAATCCTTAACAAAACGGTCTGCCAGTTCTGAGATATGAACCAGACCATCCTGGTGTACTCCGATATCCACAAAGGCACCGAAGGCCGTAACATTCGTAACAATACCGGGCAGCACCATCTCTTCCACAAGATCCTCAGGGGTTTCGACACCCTCAGCATATTCAAATACCGAAAAGGACTCCCGGGGATCGCGCCCGGGCTGACGAAGCTCATTCACAATATCTTTTATAGTCTCGGATCCGCAACCCTCTGAAATATAGTCATTTAGAGTCAAGCGTTTCAACTCATCGGGTGCATGAATCATATCACTCAGCTTTATTCCCAGATCAAGGGCAAAGCGGGCAACAAGAGCATAGCGTTCGGGATGGATTCCTGTATTATCCAGAGGATTCTCTCCATTCCTGATCCGCAGAAAACCCGAGGCCTGCTCAAAAGCCTTGGCACCGATACCTTTGACCTTTAACAGCTCCTTGCGGTTTTTAAAAGGACCATTTACCTCTCTATGGGCAACAATCGCGGTGGCGGACTTTTTATTCAGTCCGGAAACATAGGAGAGCAACTGTCTGCTGGCGGTATTTAGTTCTACACCCACAGCATTTACACAATTCACAACAACCACATCCAGAGCGGTTTTCAGGGATTTCTGGTCCACATCATGCTGATACTGACCTACACCGATAGCACAGGGATCGATCTTTACCAGTTCAGCAAGAGGATCCATAAGTCTTCTGCCGATGGAAACAGCACCCCGGACAGTAACATCCTGATCGGGAAATTCCTCACGGGCGGTATCAGATGCGGAATAAACGGAAGCCCCGCTTTCACTGACCATAATCACGGGTATATTCTGAAGACAGTCCAGCTTACGACAGAATGACAGAATGTCCCGCCCCCCCGTACCGTTACCGGTCGCAACGGATTCAATATGATATTTCTCTACGAGTTTAGTGATAACGGTTTCAGCCTCAGATGTCTTATTAAAAGGGACAAGCGGATAGATAACATCATGATGCAGCAGTGTTCCCTGGGCATCCAGACAGACAATTTTACAACCCGAACGAAGACCAGGATCAACGGCAAGCATTGTCTTCTGTCCCAGAGGGGCATCCATAAGCAACTCTTTCAGGTTTTCAGAAAAGATCCGTATAGCCTCAATGTCTGCCCTCTCCTTCAGAGATTTTCTGGTCTCTGTTTCAAGAGAGGGAGAGAGAAGACGTTTATAGGCATCCTGGGAAGCTTCTTCCACAAAGTGATGCCAGCGGGAGGCATCCAGTCCACAGCTTCTCTTCAGACGATTGAGAGCCTGGTCTTCATCCGGTTTAATCTTGACTCGTAAAACACCCTCATTCATCCCTCTATACATGGCGAGGATTCGATGGGAGGGGATTCTGTCACTATCTTCATTCCATTCAAAATAATCCCGGAATTTCTGGCCTTGCTGATCTTTTCCCTTAATAAGAGTCGATTGAAATTTTGAACTGTTCTGAAAAAGCTGCCGCAGGGCATCACGGACAGCACGATTTTCATTAATCTCGTCTGCAAGGATATCGGAAGCCCCTTTCAAGGCCCCCTCCCAACTGTCAACCTGCCCATCTCCGCCGAACCAGTCAGAGTGATTTATTTTTTCAAGAGGCGTATTTTTCCGTATAAGATCAGCTAGAGGCTGAAGCCCTTTCTCACGGGCAGTCATCCCCCTGGTTTTCTTGCGGGGTTTATAAGGAAGATAAAGGTCTTCCAGTACGGTAGCATCCTGTATCCCTTCTATCTGTTTCTTCAGTTCATCACTGAGCTTTCCCTGTGACTCAATAGTCTTCAGTATGGTTTGTTTTCTTTTATCCAGCTCACGTATTTTTTCAGCACATTCCAGAATATCCCGGATCTGTACTTCATCAAGATTCCCGGTTCGTTCTTTTCTATACCGAGCCATAAAGGGAACCGTGGCTCCCTCATCGGCCATTTTCAGTATTTCCGATACAGATTCTTTCCGGAGATTTAACTCTGTTGCAGTTTGTATAATCAGATTCATGAAAGGCAGTATAACAGGATTAACCTAACCATTGAAGATGTATTTCATTTTATTGTAATTAAACATCTTATTGTAATTAAACATCGATAAGCTGGTTTTCTAATTTTCGAAACACTATAATCAATAAAAAAGAAGCTGTAAAGGTCTGACTTGACTGACCTTTTTAGAATTAAACTTGACATGTTTTTTAAGTAAAAGTATCGTGTTATTAAGATGAAATCAAAGCTAAGGGGATAATATGAAAAAACTTTCGATTCTTTTTACAGCAATGCTGGCTCTTATGGTTGTTTCCTGCAACAAACCCAAAGAAGCTGCAGCTCCTGCAGAAGAACCTAAACAGGTTGAAAAAACAGTTAGTGTTACAATGGTTACAGATGTCGGAGGAGTCAACGACCAGTCTTTTAACCAGTCTGCATGGGAAGGACTACAGAAAGCAAAAGCTGATTTTGGAATTGATGTTTCCTACAAAGAATCAAAACAGAACGCCGACTATGCTCCTAATATGGAGATTGCTCTTGATAGTGACAATGATCTGATTTGGGGAATTGGATTTATGATGGCTGATGCTATCATGGAAGCAGCTCAAAACAATCCTGATCAGAAATACGCAATCATTGATAATGCCTATGAAAACACACCTGAAAACGTTGTAGGTGTTGTATTCGAAGCTGAACAGTGTTCCTACCTTGTAGGATACATTGCCGGACGCATGACACAGACCGGTAAGGTTGGTTTCATCGGTGGTATCGAGTTCTTCCTGATTCAGGAATTCGAATATGGTTTCAAAGCTGGTGTTAAACAGGCTGGAGCCGATATTGAAGTTCTTAGTCAGTACGCAGAATCTTTCTCTGATGCAGCAAAGGGTAAATCTATTGCCAACAGCATGTATCAGCAGGGTGCAGATATCATTTTCCATGCCGCCGGTGGTGTAGGAAACGGACTGATTGAAGCAGCAAAAGAACAGGGTAAATGGGCCATCGGTGTTGACCGTGACCAGAGTAGCCTGGCTCCCGAGAATGTCCTTACTTCTGCTATGAAAAGAGTTGACAATGGTATCTACAACTTGTCCAAAGATCTGGCAGATGGCAAATTCCCCGGAGGAAAAACTGTTTCTTACGGTTTGGCTGAAAACGGAGTAGGAATTGCTCCCACCAGTTCAAAACATGTACCTGCTGACATACTTGCTGAAGTAGAAAAACTGGAAGAAATGATCATTGATGGTGCATTTGTTGTTCCTAACACAGCAGAAACTGTTGAAGCATATACTCCTGTTGAACTCTAAGTTCAGAAGGTTTATAATTTAAATAAATCATTATTGACCCTACCGAGAGGTGGGGTCTATTATCTTCTGGAGGGACCTTTGAATAATTATGATTCAAATCAGATCGTGGTTGATATGAAAGGGATCACTCAGAAGTTCGGAACCCTGGTTGCAAATGACAATGTTGACTTAACCGTACACAGGGGAGAGGTTCACGCTCTTCTTGGAGAAAACGGAGCTGGGAAAACAACATTGGTAAACTCCCTTTACGGGCTATACCATCCGACTTCAGGTGAAATTTTTATCAATGGCGAAAAAGTCATAATGGACGATCCCAATGTAGCCATACAGCATGGGATCGGCATGGTGCATCAACATTTTATGCTGGTAAAACCTTTTACAGTAGTAGAGAATATTATTCTCGGTCTGGAGACCCATAAGCATGGTGTTCTGGACATGAAAAAAGCGAAAGACCAGGTGATTGCCCTATCTGAACGATATGGATTAACTATTGATCCGGATGCCTGCATTCAGGATATTACGGTTGGAATGCAGCAGAGAGTTGAAATACTAAAAGCCTTGTATCGAGGCGCGGATATTCTGATTCTTGATGAACCTACAGCCGTACTGACACCACAGGAAATCCTTGATTTGATCCAGATTATTGATAATCTGACAAAACAGGGCAAAACTATCATCATAATTACACACAAATTGAAAGAAATTACGGATGTGGCTGATTTTTGTACCATTATCCGTCGCGGAAAGAAAATCGATACGGTCAGAGTAGCTGATGTATCCGAAGCGGATCTTGCCTCCAAGATGGTTGGAAGAGAAGTAAGCTTCAAGGTTGAGAAATCAAAAGCCGCCCCCAGTGATATTGTCCTTGAAATAAAAGATCTGCATGTTAAAGATAATAGAGATATACCAGCTCTCCGAGGACTTAAGCTGACAGTCCGGAAAGGAGAAATCCTGGGAATAGCCGGTGTTGACGGTAATGGACAGAATGAGCTGGAAGAAGTTCTTATCGGGGTCAGAAAAGCTGAATCCGGATCTATGACCGTAAATGGTACCGATCTACTTGGTAAAAGCCCCCGGGAAATCCTGGATCATAAGGTGTCCACCATTCCTCAGGATCGCCAGAAAAGGGGCTTGGTTATGGACTACTCTGTTGCAGAAAATATCATTCTTGAAAACTACAAGAAGGAACCCTTCTCCAAAAAAGGGTGGTTGAATTTCGAGGCCATCAGAAACTATGCCAGAAAATTAGTTACGGAATTTGATATACGCCCCAATGATGAAGACTACCGTGCAGGCTCTCTTTCCGGAGGAAATCAGCAGAAAGTTATCATTGCCAGAGAAATATCAAATAATCCCGACTTGCTGATTGCCGTTCAACCCACCCGGGGCCTTGATGTCGGTGCTATTGAGTATGTTCATAAAGCACTGATAGCCCAGCGGGACAAGGGAAAAGCCGTTCTTCTTATCTCATTTGAACTGGATGAAGTTATTAACGTATCCGATAGAATCGGTGTTATCTATGAAGGTCAGATTGTAGGTGAACTGAAAGCGGAAGGAGCCGATGAAAATGAAATCGGACTTATGATGGCAGGTGGAGGAAAAAAATAATGTCTGAAAAGAAAAAACTAACAGACTCCCCTGTCTGGATCACGATGATAAGCATTAGCTTCGGATTAATATTCGGAGCCATTATTCTTCTTATAATAGGTTATAACCCGCTGACAGCCTTTACCGTCATATTAAAGGGTATTTTCAGTAAACCCAAATATATATCATGGACCGTAATCTATGCCACACCGATAATTCTTACGGGTCTATCCGTAGCATTTGCCTTTAAAACAGGTCTATTTAATATTGGTGCGGAAGGTCAGTATATAGTAGGTGCCATTACAGCTGCCCTGGCAGGGTATTTTATATCTCTCCCCCCCATTCTCCACATACCCCTTGTACTTATTTTAAGTATAGGAGCGGGAGCGTTCTGGGGAAGTATTTCAGGTTATCTGAAAGCCAAATATGAGGTAAATGAAGTAATTTCTACCATCATGCTTAACTGGGTTGCTCTGTATCTGAATAATTTCATTGTTCTCCATGATAAGGTAAAAAGAGAAGGTTCCGAAGCAACTAATAAAGTTCTGGACTCGGCTCAGCTTATTTTTGCCAATACCTGGAAAACAAGCGAAGCCGGAATTTCCTGGCGGAAAGTCCACCCCTTCTTTGGGGATATTCTCAGAACACCGGCTAACGGCGGTTTTTTGATTGCTGTTGGCGCTGCCATCGTAGTTCTCATTATTCTAAATAAAACAACCTTGGGTTACAGTCTCAAGGCTGTTGGAATCAACCGTGAGGCCGCTGAGTTCGGCGGAATCAATGTTCCATCCAATATAGTCTCAGCCATGGCAATATCCGGTGGTCTTGCCGGTTTAGCCGGTGCAGTGCAGGTCCTGGGATTTACCCGTGAGGCATCAGCACTCGCTGCCTCTGAAGGATATGGTTTCGAAGGCATCACTGTTGCATTAATCGGTGCCAATAATCCTATTGGCTGTGTTCTTGCCGGACTTCTTTACGGAGCTATGAAGTATGGTGGATCAAAAATTCAACCGGCAATCGGTGCACCCTATGAAATCATCAGTATCATCATGGGTATGATAGTTCTCTTTATTTCCATGCCTAAGCTGATAAAAACTTTAAAACTGAAAAAAAAGGAGGATAAGTGATGATACTTCAAAGTATAGCTTTTATTCTCGGAACAACTCTCATGTATGCGACTCCCCTGATTTATACATCTTTGGGAGGTACGATTTCTGAAAATTCCGGGGTTGTAAATATCGGGCTTGAAGGAATCATGTTTATGGGAGCCTTTATCGGAGCAGCCGTGGGATTTTATACCCATAGCGGCTGGATTGGATTTCTGGCGGCCGGTGTTGTAGGTGGACTATTCGGTCTTCTTCATGCAGTAGCCTGTATTACTTTTACGGCCGATCAGGTAGTTTCCGGAATTGCCATCAATTTCTTAGGCCCTGGTTTTGCCCTCCTCCTCTGCCGCCTGACCTTCGATGGTGCCGCTATGACAGTTCCTCTTCCTCTGGATGAGAAAATCTCACGGCCCTTAAACGGACTTTTTGAACAGAACTCTTTCTTTGATATGATTTTTAATCGTTACTCTACGGTTTATCTGGCATTTATTCTTGTTTTTCTGATGTGGTTTCTACTTTATAAAACCCGACTGGGCCTTAGAATCAGAGCTGTCGGAGAACATCCTGAAGCAGCTGCCACCCTTGGTATCAACGTTTATAAAATCCGTTACTTCTCTGTAATAATGTCCGGTGTGCTATCAGGATTTGGAGGGGCGGCCATGAGTATCGCCATTGTTTCCCAGTTCAGGGTAACACTGATTTCCGGTCAGGGTTTTATTGCCCTTGCCGCCATGATATTCGGTAGATGGAAACCTCAGGGGGCCATGTGGGCCTGTCTGTTGTTCGGCCTTGCTAACGGGATTGTAATTTTCATGCCCCGTACGGGACTGGACATTTCTTCACAGCTCTTAAGCATGTTACCCTATGTTCTGACTCTAATACTTCTTGTCGTATTTGTGGGTAAGGCCATAGCACCTTCTGCTGATGGTGAAATTTACGAAAAACACTGAGATTCGTATTCACTAATACACTGCCTGCCGGAAACGGCAGGTTTTTTATTTTGTACCTATCCGTGAAACAATCTTGATTTTACTATTCCTGAATTCGTATAATAAGTGCATAATCCCGATGTGGTGAACGTGCAGGACACTGATATACAGTACTTGATACGAAGAACAGACTGACTGTCCGTAAAGCACGTTATGACCATTTTCATGTAATTGAATTCGATGATGCCCATATTGAGGAGTTCCGGAAATGGAACTCTTCTGGAATGACCTTGCTAAACGAAAAAGAGTGGAACAACTGAATAAATCAGAAAAGATATTTTTCAAGAAGCTATATAAAACTTTATCCCTATTAAGTACAAATCCCAGGCATAACAGCCTGAATTCTCATGAAATTGATCCCTTAAGCCGTCGTTACGGTGTAAAAGTCTGGCAATCCTTTCTTGAAAATAATACTCCAGCCGCTGGTAGAATTTTTTGGGCTTATGGCCCTGGTCAGAAACAGATAACACTTATAGATATAGATATAGATATAGATATAGATATAGATATAGAGCCCCATCCGGAAGATAAAAAGAAGAGCGGATACGATAAAGTGAGTCTTTCAGATTTACCGGATTGAAAGCTGGTCCGGATCAGGTCATCCAGAGTTTTCACTGCGGAATGCTCTCTCCTGGCCATAAAAAGCAAGAACATTTCTGACGGGCACATCTCCCTGAATATAGTGGGCGGACGCACAGATATAACCGCCGTCCCGGCCGAGGGTTTTACAGAGAAAGTCCGTTTCATCCCGTACATCCTGAACGGAACCGTAGGGCAACGTTTTCTGCAGATCCCCTCCTCCGTGAAAACAGAGACGGTCACCGTAAGTATCTTTAATATAAGCCATATCCATGCCCTATGCACGAGGCTGCAGGGGATTCAGCACGTCAATATCCAGTTCTTCTATAAATGCCGGAATAAGCTCTCCCACGGCACCGCAGGAGTGATACATCAGCTTCACATCATACTCGCGGATGACCCTGTTCAATTTCTGATGAAAGGGAAGGATATACTGCCGCCACATAGCCGGCGACATCATCTCCAGCGGGCACATTGGCCCAATCCGGAAAGTTTTTCATAGAAAACTTTTCCCATTTTTCATGGGAGCTACGTCAAAGTAGTCTATCAGAGAGGCTGCCAGATCAGCAAAGCTGCCGCGAATACCAACAGAACCCGTTTTTCCACCTTTCTGATACCAGAGTAGAGGAACGTATTCACGGGTATGATCTGTTCCCCTATATGTGGGATCACATCCATGATCTCCCGTCAGGATGAGCACATCACCATTATCCATGGCATCTATATAGGAAGGAAGTGCGTTATCTATCACTGAAACAGCAGCCGCATAGCCAATGGGATCTCTTCTATGGCCATAAACCATATCTGTATCCACAAGGTTAACAAAGAGGAATTCCTTTCCCTCTGCTTTATGACTCAGTAATTCAGACACACGTGCCATACAGTCCGGGTTTCCCGCATCGTGATAGCTGTCATCAATTCCGGATTCGTTAAATATTGATCCGATTTTTCCCACAGCAACTGTCTTCACAGCATTTTTCTGCAGATGGTCCAGTATGGAATCATCCGGTAGAGCAATACTGTAGTCATGACGCTCTTTTGTACGGAAAAACTCACCGGGTTTGCCGTTAAATGGACGGGCAATAACACGGCCCACAGCGAGAGGGTCACACAGTTCGCGTGCTATTTCGCACATTTTGTAGAGTTCCTGAATGGAGTATTTTTCCATATGGACGGCAATCTGAAAAACAGAATCAGCCGAGGTATAACAGATGGGAAAGCCGGTTTTCAGATGTTCTTCACCCAGCTCTTCAATAATGGCTGTACCCGATGCTGCCTTATTCCCGATAATTCCACCGCAGCCGGTCAGTTTTACAAACTTTGCCACCAGATCTTCGGGAAAGGAGGGATACTCCTTGGGAAACTGGGTAAAGGCCTTATCCAGAACCAGACCTGACATCTCCCAGTGACCTGTTGTTGTATCTTTGCCGGGAGATGTTTCTGCCATAACACCCCACAGGGCCTCGGGCTTAGCGGTGGCTTCACAGCCTGGAAGCGTATTATTCAAAAGTTCGGAAGCATTTCCCAAACCCATTTTTTTCATATTCGGCCAGAGTGGGCCATCTACAGCCTCACAGATATGCAGCGCCGTATTAGCCCCCACATCTCCATATTCAGCGGCATCAGGAAGTTCCCCAATACCAAAACTATCAATAACCAGTATTGTTGCCCGCATCAGCATCTCCTTTCACTATAGCAATTCCAGCGCTTGCTCCCAAACGGTCAGCACCAGCTTCGATCATGGCAAGAGCGGTAGCTCTGTCTCGGATTCCTCCCGCCGCTTTTACCTGCATGGAAGGAACAGTTTTACTCATTAGAGCAACATCGTCTACTGTTGCTCCTGATGGACCGAATCCTGTTGAGGTTTTTACAAAATCTGCACCAGCTTCTTCACAGAGAAGACAAGCTTTGGCAATTTCTTCTTTGGAAAGGTAACAGTTTTCAAGGATTACCTTAACGTTCGCTGATCCTGAAGCATCTACGACGGCTTTAATATCATCGCGGACATAATCAAAATCACCGGCATTCATGCGGCCCACATTGATGACCATATCAACTTCATTTGCACCATCTTTAACAGCCTGAGCAGTTTCAAATGCTTTACTTTCGCTTGTCATGGCTCCCAGGGGGAAACCCACAACTACACAGGTCATAACATCAGAACCTTTCAGGTTTTTCGTAGCCAGGGCGGTATAGCAGGTATTAACACAAACTGAAGCAAAGTTATAATCAACTGCTTCCCTGCAGAGTTTTATAATTTCTTCTGGCTTGGCTGCTGCTTTCAGCAGAGTATGATCAATATATTTCGACAACTCTTTCTTCATAGGATCCTCACTTGTCTTATCAGTATAGTTTACAGTATTAATAAAACCCATTTTCTTATGGAGCTTAACTATATTCTATAACGGGAATCATAGAGGATCAATGTATAATACTAGCGGTCGGACAAGTTGCTATTTCATATCATGAACAGTTAGGAGAGCCCGGCACGGCTTGCAGCCATAACATTCCGCTCAACATAGCAAATTCATCTGTTTTACCACCTGATTGTGCGTCCGTTATCTTCCAAACGCTGTTCCAGATACTCACGGTTCAGGTTCAGATCCTTTGTTAGCTGTGTGAAAATTTCACTGCTAACAAGATTTTGCTCCACAAAAAGATAGAGCAGAGCTTTTTCCGCCAGACAAGGTACTTTTAAGGAATTAAGGATAACCTGGGAATGATTATAGTTCTCTTCTCCCTCGGCTAAAATGCTGTGATAAAGGTCACTCTGCTTTATCTCATTATTAAGATAGAACAGCTCCCTCTTCAACATCTCGCTGTTACCACTGACTGCAGCTTCTCCCAGAGGTTTTAGAGTAAAATAGGTATATTCTTTTCCAGGAAGAAAATGATGCTTATCACAACGCGTACAGTAGTTCGGTTCCAGGGGATCATCCTTCAGCCTGTCTCCTCCAATAATAATAAGAGGATCGAAATAAAGAGCTGGACACTCCTGCTTGTTCACTCTGTAATACCTGTAGGTATAAAAAGAGTCCTTAATACAATCGGGATGTTCACAGTATGCGGTCAGAGGAAAAACGTCTGTTGCGGTTTCTATAAGAAGCCTTGCAGTAGAATTGAAGATATCCCTTCTGAAATTCAAAATCAGTGTAGGATAAACAAAAACCAGACCTTTCTTCTCGGAGGCATTCTTTATAACATAGGCCATCCGTTCATCAAAAAAGGATGCTTCATCAATAATCCATGTTCCCATTTCCGGAAAGTCTTTGATGAGTTTTTCAAGATCAAAAGAATTGCGGATTTTTGCAATCTGTTTTCCCAAACGTTCATAACCGCCTCTATAAGCAAGGGCATCTTCGGGATACTCATCGAAACGTTTTTCATCCAGACCGGAACGGACAAAAAAAACATTACGTCTGTCCGCATCTCCGGTTTTTGTTATGTCTGCAATCTGATCTGATTTATTCAGAGTGACACGAGCATCTCTCCAGATACGGGCGGAAAACTCAGTTTTTCCGGACCCCATGGGACCGATCACAAGAATACGTCTTTTTGGTTTTGTAAAATCGAAATGATTAAAAGATTGATGGACATGTGTCGCAGGGAACCCCATACTCTTTAAATAATCACTGGAATCCTGTACAGACTGAACATGCTTCATGTATCCTTCCTTTAATCACAGTTGTTTGTTTTACTTATGGATGAAATCTTACTTCCATCGGGAACAGAATACTACCCTTCTCAAGGAAAGATTTCAATATATTAAACACAAGTCCTAAATCAACCGATTATACATTAAAGACAGTTCATTTTGAGAAGGAATATAATGAAAAAATTGCACATATTAACATCAGCTGTTCTGATTATAGTTTCTACCGTTATGATGGGATGCGTCACAGCTCCCGCAGAAAAACCCATTGTAGAAACATCAGAAAAGCTTGTGGATGACCATAGCCTTCACTCTATGGTTCAGAACAAAGATCAATCAGGGCTGGAAGAGCTCTTTAAGGTTGATGTGGATGTAGATGAGAGAAACAGCGAGGGACAAACCCCACTTCATATGGCCTCTGCTGCCGGAAATACATCTATTGTAAAACTCCTGCTACTGCAGAATGCAGATCAGAACAGCAGGGATAATAAGGGAAAAACTCCTCTGCATCTGGCCCTTGAAAATAACCACAAAGAGACCGCAGGACTCCTGGCTGAGTTCAATACAGATATATTTATCAAAGATAATAAACAACAGAGTTCTGCAGAGCTGACCTTTGATAAGGGTCTTACTTATCTGAAGGCTGTTTTAAGCCGTGATAATGTAAATGCCGGAACCGTTGCTGATGGAAGTCTTTTACATCTGGCTGCCAAGAGGGGAGATGCCGAAGCTGCTCAACTTCTGATTGACCTGGGAGCTGACATCAATACCAGGAATGCCGATGGTCTCCTGGCTGTTGATCTGGCCCTTGATAACAGGAACAGCCTCGAAAAGGCTCGTACCGCATCGATTCTAATAAAAAACGGTTCTTATAGAGGACGGGATGACGACTTTTTCTATACCTTTGTTCTCTTTAACCAGGGAAATATAAATAACCGTTTTGACTTTGGCCAGAGCGCCCTCCATCTCGCATCAGAGAGAGGACATAAAGGTTTTGTTCAGCTCCTTCTGGAACTGGGAGCCGATCTGAGTGCCAGAGATAAACCGGGAAACACGCCTCTTCACAGTGCTGTACGGGGCGGATACAAGGATATTGTATCTCTGTTGCTTGAAGCCGGTGCGGATGTAAATGCCACCGATTACAACAGCAATGTGCCCCTTCATATGGCACTGACTCTGAACAATAATCTTGAAATTCTCCAGATGCTCCTGAATGCCGGAGCCTATGTTAATGCAAAAAATAGTTTTGGAAATACTCCCCTTCACCTGACAGTAACTCTGAACAGAGATAGAAGCGCAGCGGAACTGCTGCTGCAGTACGGAGCGACTTTGGAAAGCCGGAACAAGATGGGGAATACCTCCCTTTATGAAGCGGTAGATAAGGAAAACTCCGAGATCGCTATGCTTCTGCTGGAAAATGGTGCGGATATATTCTCCAAAACTAATAAGGGAGGCTCTCCCCTCTCCCTAAGTATTTCCAAGGGTGTGACGGTCCTTTCCTGGTTCCTGGACAGCACAAGCATCAACAGTCAGGATAATGAAGGGAATAGTCCCCTCCACATGGCTGTGAAAATGGATGCGCCTATCGATGTTATCCGCTTTATGCTTGAAAACGGGGCAATGATTGATAGCAGAAATCTTTCGGGAGATACATCCCTTCATATGGCTACAGAAAAAGAGAATCTGGAACTGACCAGCCTTTTTCTGAAAAATGGCGGGAACTTCTATGTGGAGAACAATAAGGGGGAGACTCCTCTAACGATTGCCTTTGAAAAAGGAGCCGCATATGTAGAGTCTTATCTGATTGACAATACCCTTGAACGGGCAGATGTTCTTCTCTATACGCCCCTCTTCCATGCTGTTTTATGGGAGAAAACCGATATTGTCAGGGTTCTGATCAACCGCGGTGCCGATGTCAACGGAAAGAGTCTTATAGGTTCCTCCCCCCTCCATGAGGCCGTTAAAACCGGATCGCTTGAAGTCACAGGCGTACTCCTCCGGGCAGGCGCAGATATCAACAGTACGGATAATCAGGGAAATACTCCCTTGCATGAAATTGTTTACTGGAACTCTCTGGATCTGGCGGAACTTTTGATCTCATCCGGTGCTGATATTAATAAAAAAAATATGGAAGGACGCTCTCCCTTCTATGAAGCGGTAATTTCCGGAGACTTTGAGATGACCAGCTATCTGATCAAAAAAGGTGCGGACATAGATAGTAGAGATAATACGGGCAAAACTCCCCTGTTCGATACTATTATCGATGGAAATTCCTCTCTTATGGAACTGTTGATCAGCCAGGGAGGATCTATTCAGAAAAGAGATAATCAGGGAAATACTCCCCTGCATGTGGCGGTCATAGTAGAAAACAGACCGGCGATTCAGTATCTATTCGGTCTGAATGCTGATATTTTTGCCAGGAACAAACAGGATGTCTCTCCTCTGGCGCTGGTAATCAGAAATGGTAACGAGGCGCTAGAGTGGTTTGTAACTCCTGCCAATGTGAAGTATATGGACAATAACGGTAACACAGCTTTGCATATCGCAGCAAATATCAAGGCTCCCGTGAGTACACTTCAGCTTCTCCTGAATAAGGGTGCGGAACCGGATGCCAGGAATAACCGGGGTGAGACGGCTTATGATGTGGCGGTGAATGTGAAATATGATGCAGCCCTTGATGTTTTGATGCCGTAAATAATCATATATGTATGGAATTATTCTATATATGATATGTACAAGAATGTGAGTTGCCCAGCGTTTAGCCCAGTTCCAGAGGCAAGTCAGCCAATGATGACGATGCCCCGTAGAAACGGAATTGGGCAAATCATAGGCTTATGCGGGGCTGGAGGTTAAAAGCCTCCGGCTACCCGATTTATTTTGAACTCTGTAATATCACCAATCATTTGATAGCGCCGCATATCTATAAGGGAGAGATTCTATGCCGGAATAGTTCCTAAATCATTAGAAACTTTTTTTACAACATTATCCTTATAGGATGTGAGTCGCACGATATCATTCAGATTCTCTTGCAGTATTTTAAATAAACCGGGATCAAGACTGATACCTTTCATCAATGCAATAGCAGACTCAGGGTTCATGGGTTCGCGATAGGGCCGTTTTCCAATCAGGGCTTCAAATATATCAGAGACAGCGATAATCCTGCTCTCAAATGGTATCTCATCCCCTTTTATTCCGGAGGGATATCCGGAACCATCCATTTTTTCATGATGATATAAAACAATATCTTTTAGATGAGAAAGCTCTTCAAAATTCTGGATTATCTCTGCAGAATAGATAACATGCTTCTTTATTTCATCAAACTCATCTTCACTAAGTTTTTCTTTTTTATTTAGAAGAGCAACCGGTACAGATATTTTACCGATATCATGAAGAAAGGCCGCCACAGTAAGATCTCGAAGCTTCTTTCCTTTCAGCCCGGCTTTTCTGCCAATATAAGTTGCAATTTTAGCAACCTGCTTAGAATGACTGGCAGAATATTTTTCAGCTTTTTCAAAAAGAAAAATAATTTTCTCCAACCCTCTGGTATCATAAAAATAACTGAAATATTGAGTGTGAATCACTTCTACAGTAAAAGTACATAAAATTCCAAGAATAATTCCTATAAGAATCTGATAGAGGTAAAGAGAGAAGTGAGCTGGCTCAACTTTAATATTGTATAAAAAGTTGCGTCCACTGCCTGAATCACTAATAACAATATCCTGATTTAGCTGAATATGGTAAAGAATCAATTCACTATCAAGTTGAACTTGTATATATTGATTTCCAATTACATTATCCCTCGCACCATCAAAGACTTTAAAATAAATAAAAAGATCATTATTTTTTCCGACCAGGGAATAATGCTCATATTCACCCGCAGGTTTTTGATTGATAATCCTGATATCCTTTACATAAGGACTCATACTCCTTATTTCTTGAAAATACCCTTGAATTTTATCTGTATTCTTCTCCAGAAGAGCAGAATACATATCCTCCCATTGAAAATATCCTGAGAAAATTGAATTTGCAGTTATCTCTGATATTAATGAAAAGCTTCTTTTATCACGACTGATACTCTTATCAAGATGAGATTCGTTTACATGATAAAAAAATCCTATATTAAGCAGCTGGATCAACAGAAAAACAAGAATCAGTCTATACTTTTTAATTAAAAATTTCAGAAGAACACCTTTCTTTTTAAATAATATTAAAATATATTAAATCATTTTATCAATCCTAAATTCAAGCTATAGATGCATGACTATAATAATTTTCCTGGTATAAACCTAAAATCTTTTTTTGCAGTACTCGGTAATATCCTTTAAAGACTCAATCCGGCGGGACATGTTCCCATCTCGTATATAAAACTGTTCCTGTCTGGCACCGCTCTTGTTCGTCATAGATGTAAAAAGAGGAGTTGAAGCAGGATTAAGAGAGACTTTACAGATGTCTTTCCCCAGTACAGAAATAAATTCCACATCCATATTTCTACTAACAAAAGTACCATACATAGATGAGGCAAGATTTCTCAGATGTAGTTCAAAGCCATCCCGGTCAGGATGTTTTAAACTTGCATAATCCGGTGCCAGCCCCAGGGCTACCCCATCATCATCCACACCAATCAGAAGGACACCTCCCTTACTATTGGCAAAGGCGGCAATGGATTTCAGTATGACTTCTTCCAGTTTTTTGCTTAAACAGTTTTCTCTATAATCCCAACGAAGGGATGATTTGAACTCCAGAGACTTACTCTCACCCTTCTCTATAAGATAAACAAGGTTCTCTTCTTCTGACATTCGACTTTGTTCCAGGTAACGACTGATAAAAAAAAGCGTGATAAGGACAATAAAAAGCATAAAAAACGGAACAGCTATTATTAAATAGAGTTTATCAAACTGACTGAAAAACAGTTCGGATTCTGGTAGAATAAACCCGAAGGTCGTTCCATAATCCTCCAGTTTATACAGTAATACAAACCATCTTTTTCCATCATACTCAACCATATGCGGTCTGCCCGGAGTATCAAACTCGACCTGATCCAGTACAGAAAGAATCAATTGATCATAATATAAATCGAGACTCTCCGAGTGCTCGTCTATTAATGCTTTATCAAGGGGAATTGTTATATAATCACTGCTGTTGAAAGTGGAAAACAGGATTGCATTCTCTGTAAAACTGTCTTTATAAAATCGAATAAAACGTGAAAGGGAGATATCAATGGAAACTGCTATCCGGGGAGAATCAGAAATTACGAGGGTAATGGAGAATCCATTTTCATCTGTAGATGTCAGATTATGAAGAGAAGATATAAATAACTTTTCCCGGAGACTGTCGTCCCTGTTGCTAATGTTATCCTTAATAAGTGGAATAAGCCCCGGATTTAGTTCCGCTGTCCCGGATTTCTGTATTCCTACAGATCCATCCTGGAGAAGAAATGTAGTCCTGCTGTTTCCTTTCTGATAGTTAATAGCGCAAACCCCTGACATTGAGTTCAGCGAATCCATATCAAGAAGATCCAGATCAACATCTTCAAAGTTTTCGGGAAAATCACCGGCTTCTATCCAGAATGCCGTATTAAAGAGGTAGTTGAAATATTCCGGCAGAATGGTTTGAATTTCATTGTATGGTTTAGAAATGATAGAACCTGATGCCATATCATTCAAAGAATCCTTTATTTTGTTGCTTCCAGCCATGATAAATATAAGGAAAAAAGCAAATAGAATAGAGTATAAAGAAATGAATAGACTCTTTCTGCTCTGAAAAAAATAGTTCACAGACTCTCCAGAATAAAATTTTGTCAGAAATTTTTTGATCTTCTTAATTTTCCAAATCCGGATTTTTTTTAGAAACAATATCTTTCACAAAGGTGGATAATACCTGCAGGGCATTAATATTCATACCGCCTTCGGGAATAATGAGGTCCGCAAAGCGTTTCATGGGTTCGATAAACTCAAAATGACCGGGGCGGACCACATCCAGATACTGCTTGATTACAGATTCCTGAGTTCTTCCCCGCTCGTTTACATCCCGCTGAAGACGGCGGATAAAACGGATATCATCAGGTGTATCCACATAGATTTTCAAATCCATAATTTCACGGATAGCCTTCTCTGAAAAGACCATAATTCCTTCAAAAATAATAACTTTTCTGGCTTTAACCTCAATAGTGTCTTCCATCCGTTTATGATGTACAAAATCATACTGAGGCATCTGAATGGTTTTACCCATTTTAAGATCGTGAAGTTGCTTATAAATCAATTCTTTATCAAAGGCATTGGGATGGTCAAAGTTAAAATCTGTAATATTCTGATTTGTAATAAACTCTGCAGATCGATAGTAGTTATCTTGAGGAATAAAAACAAAATCCGAAATACTCTCTGAAATTTTCCGTACAATAGTAGTTTTTCCTGATCCAGAACCTCCGGTGATACCAATAAGTACCGGTGCATCCTCTCTGAATTTATCCTCAATATTCATACTTACTCTTCCTCTTTGGATTTTTCTTCTTCAATCTGCATTTCCAGATCCGCCAGTTTTAAGGTCATGGACTGAATACTCTTTTCCAGACGGGTTTTCTGAGATTCCAGACGTTTTATGGTCATTACCGGTGCAGGTTTTTCCTTACGGATAGTTTGTTTTACCATATCCTGACTTTGTCCTTCCTTGAAGGCATTTTCCATCTCTTTCCGTTTGGCCGGTTCTTTCACACCGGCAACAATTTTCATGTTTTCATAACCGATTTCAGGGTCCACATCCATGGCATAAACTTTCATGATAGATTTAGCTGAGTTCCGATTCATACCAAGTGCTCGATCAACGTAATCTTCAAAAATAGCGTGATTCTGCTGACAGAGATCCAGAGCCTGAATGAGGAGCTTTCCAAAGTCTTTCATAACCTGTCCATTCACGGACATGAATTTCCCTTTAATTTCGCTGGTCAGTTCTTTGAACCGGTTATCTTCTTCAAAGACATTGATATAGATACCAATTTTCTCAGCTTTTTTCAGAAGTCTGTGAAAGATGTCCCAGAAGAGTACCGTATGAGCACGGGAGGTAACCTGACCCTCATGCTGGGTAAACTGAATGTGATGAGCGAACTCATGAATGGCTGTATAAATAAGCGCATTATCGTCTGTGAAATTTTTATTATGTATAATTATTTCCTGCTTTTCAGGATGATAGAGGCCATCTACTTTTTTACTGTTTTTTCCGGAAAAAACAAGTGAAAAATCAATAACTTCCGAATCAATCTGAAGCAGTTTTTCTTTAACCTGATCCTGATTCATATTGTGTACCTTTCTTGAATTGGAATTTTGTCTCTACTCTACTTGGAACAGCCCGATTTGTCCAGATCGTCCGCTAGAAATACAGGGCGTCCTATGATAGGATCGATCCATGAATTTAATATCAATTGATAAGCTTAGCATATCCAAGGGCGGACGGATTCTTATTGAAGATGCCTCCTTCGGAATAGATACAGGCGATAGAATAGCCCTGATAGGAACAAACGGTTCCGGAAAATCCAGTCTTTTGAAGGTCTTAACGGGTCAGGAACAACCGGATGACGGTACGGTCTCCCGAAATAATTCTCTTTACTTGAGCCAGGTAGACCAGCATCCCCACTTTAAAGAGGGGGAAACTATTCTGGATTTTATTTTCCGTGACGCCACCCCGCAGATGGAACTGGTCAGAGAGTACGAATCGCTAACTGAAAAAATGGCCCATGGAGACTCCAGTGAAGAGCTTATGGAAAAGTTTCATGATCTGACCGATCAAATGGAGAAGCTGGATGCCTGGGCTCTGGAAGGCCGGATCAAATCTTTTCTGATGGAACTGAAACTTAGCAATTTTCATGCAGAAATGAATAGCCTCTCAGGTGGAATGGTTAAAAAGGCGGCTCTTGTCAGGGCCCTCAGCCAGGACTTTAATCTGCTGATTCTTGATGAACCAACCAACCACCTGGATATCCCCACCATTGAATGGCTGCAGGAATATCTGTCCAAACAGGATAAAGCCTTTATTCTGGTGACCCATGACCGTTATTTTCTAGAAGGAATTTGCGAGAGAATTGTAGAAATAGATGATCAGAGCATTTATCAGTATAAGGGTAACTACAGCCGCTACCTGGAACAGAAGGCGGTCCGGCAGAATATCGAAGAGCGCAAACAATCCCGTATTCAGACAATTCTGAGGAATGAACTTAAATGGATTCAGCGAGGCCCTCGCGCCCGTGCCGGTAAGGATAAAAAAAGAACGGAAAACTTCTACAATCTGATGGATCAACGTGAAAACGAACAGATCAGCAGTGCTGAGTTCTCCTCATCCTACAGACGCCTTGGAAAAAAGATTCTTCAGCTGAAAAATATCGGCTTTGCCTATGATAGACATACGATTATAAATCCCTTCTCCTACCAGTTCCGCCGGGGTGAAAGAATTGGACTGATCGGACCTAACGGATCGGGTAAGACAACATTCCTGAATCTGATCAGTGAAAGGTTACAGCCTGATGACGGAATTATCGACAAGGGACTCAACACCCACTTCGGCTACTTCGACCAAACAGGAACGATCCTCGATGGTGAGCAGAAAGTCATAGACTATTTGACAGAGTATGCCGAAACCATAACCCTGAGCGACGGCTCCCGGCTGACCCCCTCACAACTGCTGGACCGATTTCTCTTTCCCAAAGCTCTCTACTATACCCCTATCAAAGATATTTCCGGAGGGGAGAGGCGCAGACTTTATCTGATCAGGATACTGCTGACCAACCCCAACTTTCTTCTCTTTGACGAACCGACCAATGATCTGGACCTTCAGACATTGACTATGCTAGAGGAGTATCTGCAGGAGTTCCCCGGCTGTGTGATACTGGTATCCCATGACCGCTATTTTCTGGACAGGGTAACGGATTTCCAGTTTGTCTTTGACGGAAAGGGCAATATCAGCGGCTATGCGGGAAACTACTCCGATTATAAGGCTGCCGACCTGGACGAAAAAACCCAGAAAAAACAACAGCAGAAACAAAAAAAAAGTGAAACAAGGCAAAAGGTTAAAACAGAATCCCCCCGGAAACTCAATTTCAAGGAGAAACGGGAACTGGAATCGATAGAAGATGAGATTCTTGAAATGGAAGGTGAAATTGAAGAACTGGAAAAGAGATTCAGTTCAGGATTCGACGGTAGCAATAACAAAGATACGGTTAAATTCTACAATGATAAAAAGAACCTGGTGGAATTAAAATATGCCAGGTGGGAAGAATTGGCGGCTCTGGATCAGGGCTGATCCCCCTTATAGAGAAATCAGCCCCAAAGCTCTTGCCCTACTCCTGCCATTCCATCCATTTCTGAAGGACCCTGTCGCGCAGTTTCTGAAAGAAGTTCCCTTCGGGAATATTTCTTCCGGCGTGTACGGGAACCTCATCCAGCAGAACCGAACCAATATAGTAACGGATCGACCCTATTATATCATCGGAAAGCACGGGAGCCGTAATCTGCTGCTCAAGGCTGACCATGGAGTACACTGAACAGAGTTCCCCCTCCCGCAGCAGGGCGGCTGCCCCTTCGGGAACAATCGGGACCAGATCTGTTTCGCTGCCCATCCAGACCCTCAGTTCCGGCAGAACAGGTTCAGCCAACTCCTCGGATTTATAGTTGTCAAATCCGTAGTCCAGTAGAGAGGCGGATTCTTCCGCCCGCCGCAGAAGACCCTGAAAATAGGATTCCCGTCTGATCCCCATTATAACTGAGATCAAACGGGTATCCTGCCTCCGGGCAGTTGCAGAAAAGTTAAACCCTGATTCATCGATATAACCGGTTTTAAGACCGTCAATCCCTTCATAAGAGCCAAGTAGTTTATTTGTATTGTTCTTCTTTCTGGGAACCTTAATACGAAAAGACCTGTCCTCAGGCATATTGTCCGGCAAGGGATAAACCAGATAAGGAACAGAGTGCAGTTCTACCAGGGCTTCAGGGTAATCCTGAATATAGTGCCTGGCCAGAAGGGCATACTCTTCGGCTGTAACAAGATTGTACTCACTCCAACCGTCAGGATCTACAAAGCAAGTTTCCCTTAAACCAAGTTCCTCGGCTTTCCTGTTCATCTTATCTACAAAAGCATCGACTCCCGGACCGATCAGATCGGCCAGAGCGTAGGCGGCATCATTGCCTGAGGCAATTGCCAGACCTTCCATCAATCCCAGAACAGAGACCTCCTGCCCCTCTTCCAGCAGCATAAGAGAGGACCGGGGCGGACGGGAAAAGGAAGAACCTACTTCATCTATCGTGATGATTCTTTCCTTTTCAAGACGGCCCTCCCGTATGGCATCATATGTCAGATAGAGAGTCATAACCTTGGCCATGGAAGCGGGAGGAATAGGAACATTCCCATCTTTTTCATATAGAATACGACCTGTTTCATAATCCATCAGGACTGCGGACTGGGCGGAGATGATCCCGGAAAGGGCGTCTCCTCCCCAGAGAGAGAAACTGAACAGAAGAGTAAGTATAATCGGGTGTAATCTTTTCATTATTTACCGGACTGCCTCAAATGACACTGCAGAACCGAGATCATATCCTGATGATCAGACACTCCCGCAGTCTCTCTGATACTGTGCATACTCCACATGGGATTGCCCACATCAACAGAGGGGATTCCCATACGGGACGCCGCAATGGGTCCAAGTGATTTTCCGCCTCGCAGATCAGAGCGGTTCAGATAGCTTTGACAGTTGACCCCTGCACCCCTACACAAAAGGCGGAACTGCGCCGCCGTTTCGCCCGTGGTTGAGTAGTTCCAGTTGGCATTCACCTTTAAAACAGGACCCCCATTCAAGACAGGGGCATAGGCCTCATCATGAAGTTTAGCAAAATTTGGATGAACCGCATGAGCCCCGTCTGCACTGATCATAAAAGAGGCCGGGCAGCTGCGCAGATAGTCCTCACGGATCCCCCCTGAAGCCAGCACAATCCTTTCCATCACATGTTCCAGAAAAGCCGAATCGGCACCATGGGGTGTTCTGCTTCCGATCTCTTCATTATCAAAGAGGGCGGTCAGTGTTACAGCATCCTGCCCGGAGACAGAGACGGCCGCTTCAAGGGCTGCATGGCAGGTGGCCAGGTTATCAATCCGACCCGAACTGAAGTACTCTTTATTCCAGCCAGTCAGAGACGCTTTTTGTGTATCATAGGCAATAATGTCCGCATCAAGGATGGCATCTTCTTCCAGATTCACCTCTTTGGCAATCAGCTGATGGACCGATTGAAGCTTGTCACCGCCAGAGGCCGTGATGAGAAGAGAGAGCTGAGACTGAGGGTTATATTCAAAGCCCTGGTTTAGCTCCCGGTTGAGGTGGATAGCCGGATTGGGAATCATTACAGAAGCATCATCTTTCCGGTAAAGTCTGGACTCGATTCCTTTTTCTGTTTTGACAACAACACGCCCTGCCAGAGAAAGGTCCCGGTCCAGCCATGTAGAAAGGATGGGACCACCCAAAACCTCGATACCAGTTTTATAAACCCCCTGCGATTCTTTCAACTTTCCGCTTTTCAGGCGGAAGGCGGGACTGTCCGTATGAGCCGTAATAATTCTAAAACCCGTGAAAGAGGGCATAAGTTTACCCGTATTAAATGCTAGAAGACTGCTACCGTTACGAATAACATAATATCCTGTGTCTGCCTGAAGATCCCAGGAATCCTGCTCTGATAGTTCCTGCCAACCATTCTTTTTCAATCGCACAGCTGACTCTGCAACAGCATGATAGGGTGAGGGAGATCTGTCCAGATAATCCAGCAGATCGTTAATATTTCTGTTTTTCATTGTTACAGATTAGTTCCGTCTTCCCATAATCCGCAGGATAAAAAGAAACATATTGATGAAATCAAGGTACAGCTTCAATGCCCCCATAATAGACAGTTTGATAAAATCATTTTCATTAGACCGGCTGCTCATATTACGACTCATATTTTTAATCATCTGTGTATCGTATGCAGTTAAAGCGGTAAAAAGAATAACACCAGCATAAGAGATCAGATAATCCAGTCCAGAACTTCTCAAGAAAAAGTTTACAAGAGAGGCGGCAATCAGACCAATCAGCCCCATCATCAGATAATGACTCATGCCGGAAAGATCACGTTTGGTAGTCACAGCATAAAGACTGATAGCTCCAAACATGGTAGCTGTCGCAAAAAAGGCATTATAAACTGTTCCCAGACCATACATTAGAAAGATACTGGATAGATTTATACCATTAAGAGCGGCGTAAACACAAAAACTGATCACAGCGGACTGTACGGACATCTTCATAATACGTGAGGACAGACGGAAAACCAGGACCAGTTCTCCAATAATCAGACCGAACATAAGCATGGGATTTCTCATTAACTGATAAAATAGTGCGGTTCCGACAAAAGATCTGGCCACCATAGCCGTTAGAAAAAGACCCGCGGTCATCCAGAGATATACATTTTTCAATATGGTTCGATCCTGAGCTGCAGCCTGTGACTTAACACTCATAAAAGCATTGTTATTCATAAATAGAAACTCCTCATTTGCATCAGGAACTTTATCAAGTATGGAATATCCTGTTGCTGGTTTTAATATACTAATAATTCTAAGAAAAACAAAGACGAAGAAGGGTTCAAAAAAAAATTAACTATTTCTGTTGATAGAAACATCTAATAGGTAAATAATAGCTATAATGTTTCTATCAATAAAAACACCCAGGAGAATAAAATGAAATCTGGAATTTTAAAAGTTGCCGCTATGACAACTATAGATTTTAGCTTATTGGCCGGGTGCAGCAAGAGTGATACTGCTGATACCAAAGCAGCAGAACCATTAAAAATCGGGATTAGCAAAATCGTAAGTCATTATTGAAAATGACGAACTGCTAAGCAAGTAAAAAAGGATCTTTTTATGATTGAAGGTATTTTTGTTGAAGGGCTGATATACGGAATTATGGGAAACAGAGCCAACCTGCCCCTTATTAAAGCCAGAACCATCATCTCTGATGTGCTGGCAATGACACTATGGGAGGAAAGAAGAAATGATCAGACTAAAAAACATCAATATGATTTTTGGAGAAGGAACTCCCAACCGGAATCATGCAGGGTGATTTTATTACCATTGTCGGTTCAAACGGATCGGGCAAAACTACCCTCTTTAATACTATTGGCAGAATATTTCAGGAAATACGTAATGAAGGATTTTAAAATGATGAGGTACTTTTGTCTTAATTGCATTTACTATAAAATGAAACAAATTTAAAAGGAGGATCGAAATGTCTAAAAAAGTAGTAATGGCCAACGACCATGGTGCTGTTGAACTGAAAGAAGAAGTGAAAACCTTCCTGAAAGGAGCCGGCTATGAGGTATGTGATCTTGGTGTCGCAGCTGAAGAAGCAGCTGATTATCCTGATCAGGCGGAAAAAGCCTCCAAAGAATACCTGAAAGGTGGTTATGAATTTGGAATCGTCATGTGCGGAACCGGTATCGGTATTTCCATGGCTGCCAATAAGATGGACGGCATCCGCTGTGCCCTTCCCCAGAACCTGTTTGCCGCAGAAATGTCAAAAGTTCATAACGATGCAAACTTTATCTCCTTCGGGGGAAGAATTGTATACGGCGATTCCGTTGTAGAGATGGTAAAAGTCTTTATGGAAAGTGAGTATGAAGGCGGACGTCACGCCAGACGCGTTGAAAAAATCATGAATCTGGAAAACTGATTTTCTTAGACTCCCGCATCTTTATAATCGAGTAGGCGGGGACCGCAAGGTCCCAACCTCTCACACCACCGTACGTACCGACCGGTATACGGCGGTTCAACTAAATAGACTGTGGTATCTCCAATCAAGAACCACCCGGTCAGACTCCATACGTTTCGCATGAAGCCTCTTATAGAAATCTGCAACATCGAGTAGTCCAAAATGATTATGAAGAACCTCATTACTAATAAGATAGTTCATGGATCTTGACATTTTCCAGTAGGAGTTACTCCCGAGCTTCCAGCTCTTCAGAGAAGAATTACTAACACCTAATTGTCTCAGGCGATGTTTACGATTCTTTCCATTTTTCCATTGTTTCCATAAATATTGACGGATGCGCCTTCTCGTCCACTCCTTTAATTGGCCAAGATATTTCTTCATGGAACCTCTTGCAAAGTATCCAATCCATCCCCGGAATACACTGTTCAGCTCTCTGATAACTGTACCGATCCTCACACCACGATTACGTCGAGTGATCAATCTGATTCGATCTTCAAGCTTCTTCAGTTTCTTCTTCTGAGGAATAACCATACCCAGGCAGCAATTCTCAATTTGAAATATAAATCTGCCCTTTAAATGAGAAGCATCTTTTTTTGAGACCTATCCCACGGATTTTATAGAATTTGAGAAAAAGTTTTTCAGTGAAATTGGGACAAACTTCAAACACATCTTTAATCTTCCGCATATTTTTATCCACCGGGATCCTTCAACTCAAGTCCATTTATCATAAATATAAGAAGGCTCCTGTAAGTTTTAAGTGGGTAGATAGCATTTGTTGATTTTAGTGAAATCAAGATCAGCCGTTACAAGGTAGGCCATTATTTTGTAGTATTTTAGCGTACTATACCCTCTCGCTTTT
>NBMC01000048.1 GCA_002084805.1 Spirochaetaceae bacterium 4572_59
CCAGCAACGCCCTTGCAATTCGGATTATCTTCCCCCTGATCAGGGCGAGATCTCTTTCTTTCAAGAGACTGGGTTTGCCAGCTTCGCTGGGCAAACAAAAAAAGCCCGGAACCTTGGTTCCGGGCTGATATATCTTAATTTATCTGCTATTTATCGTCTTTTTTTTCCGTTTCATCCATAGTCAGGGGTACTTCTCTTGTGAAAGGGGACTCCGTTTTATGTTCCGTCATTTCTTTTACGTCCCTTAACCTGGGCACGCTCTGAAACCTTCATATCCTGCTCTTTCCTCTCTTCCAGTTGAGCTGTACCCTTTTCGTCTTTAGCAATCAGGGCCATAAATTCTTCAGAGGAAACAACCTCTACATCCAGAAGATGATCGGTAATGCTTTCCAACAAATCTATATGCTTGGTCAGAAGTTCCAGAACAATGGCATAACGCTCTTCCATGAGCCGGGAAATTTCCTCATCAATATACTGCTGGGTAGACTCGGAATACTCTTTTTGAGATCCAGCACCTTCCAGGTAGCCATTGTTCCGCTTGGTCAGGGTAACATTCCGGAAACGTTCACTCATACCGTATTCGGTAATCATATTCCGGGCAATATCTGTAGATTTCATAATATCGTTTGAAGCACCGGTTGATAGTTTGTCAAAAATAATCTGTTCTGCCGCACGTCCTCCCAAAAGAATATCGATCCTGCCGATAAGCTCTTCCTGAGTCATAAGGAAACGGTCTTCCGTGGGAGTCTGCAGGGTATAACCCAGAGCTCCCATTCCACGGGGAACAATGGAAATTTTCTGAACAGGATCCGCATCGGGAGTAAAGGCTGCCACCAGGGCATGACCTGTTTCATGATAGGCGACAATTTCTCTTTCCCGGGGATTGATCAGACGGTTCTTCTTTTCAAGACCTGCTATGGTCTTTTCAATAGCCTCTTCAAGATCATGTGTCGATACGGCCGCTCGACCGCCTCTGACGGCCAGGAGGGCTGCTTCATTTATGATATTTGCCAGATCCGCCCCTACAAAACCGGGAGTAGCCTTGGCAATCTCTTTCAGATCAACATTTTCATCCAGCTTCACATTAGCCGAATGGATTTTCATAATGGCTTCCCGTCCCAGAAGGTCCGGTTTATCCACCAATACCTGTCTGTCAAAACGTCCCGGTCTCAGCAGAGCAGGATCAAGGACTTCAGGACGGTTGGTAGCCGCAAGAATAATAACACCTGAGGTTGAATCAAAACCATCCATTTCAACCAGCAACTGGTTCAAAGTCTGTTCCCGTTCATCGTTTGTAGACATAGCACCGGCGCGACTTTTTCCGATAGCATCCAGCTCATCGATAAAAATAATACAGGGTGCTTTTTCTCTGGCCTGTTTAAACAGGTCACGCACTCGAGCGGCACCTACACCAACAAACATTTCAACAAAGTCTGCACCACTCATCCGGAAGAAAGTAACTTCCGCTTCACCCGCAACGGCTCTGGCCATCAGGGTTTTACCTGTACCGGGAGGGCCTACTAAAAGAACACCCTTGGGGATTTTACCACCAATGGCAGTATACTTATCGGGTGTCTTTAAAAAGTCCACCACTTCTATAAGTTCATCTTTGGATTCTTCACAACCTGCCACATCCTTAAATCGGGTGTTCAGATCCTCTTCCGCCACAATTTTGGAGTTATTCTGTCCAAAGCTCATCACATTGGAACCACCCATATTACCCATTTTCTTAAAGATCACCCGCCAGATGAAAAAGAGAAACAGAAGGGGGACAACCCAGCTGACAAGGATTTCAAGGAAGTAATTCCGCTTTTCCTGCTCTGCGTAATACTCGATTCCGCGACTCTCCATAAGAGGGACAAAGGTTGGATCATTGATGGGAACTGTTTTATAAACCAACCCACCGACCACAGAAGGGTCAGTCCCGGTCAAACGATCTGTGATCGAGTTAACCATCTGTGTGGCATATTCATTAGAAGTATAATTCATTCCGTAATAGAAAGAGTTAGTCATTTTAACCCGTTTGATTTCACCAAGTTCTACCTTCTCTTTAAAGACACTGAACTCAATCACTTCATCAGGAGTTCTCAAAAAGAGGAAATTCAATATAGTGAGTACCACAATAACAAGAACGAAATACCAGAATGAGAAGCGGTACTTACCGTTTTTAAATTTTTTAACGCGCTGTTCCATCTTTTCAGGTTTCAGCTCATCTTTGAACCTTTTTCTCCAGTCATCATTGTTATCCTGGCCAGTACTGTCCGTTTTTTTATCTTTAGGATTATTTTCCATTTTTTCACCTCATGTTCTATCAAAAGAACCAAAATCTGCCGCGCCCTTTTGGCTGCGGCAGAATTGATATTTAAAAAATAAGAATTGATTAAGATTTAGTAAAGAGAAATCGGCAGGAAGAAATAAAATGAAAGATTATTCCTTAGCTTCTGCATCCTCTTTTACTTCCTTCTTTTCCTTTTTGTCTTCCTCTCCGGGAAGAGGCTTGGCGTTACGGCATTTCGGAAATCCCGTACAGGCAAGGAAGGGACCACGGCGCCCCATTTTTACAACCATGGGTTTACCGCATTTTTCACAAACTTCACCCTCAACCTTCGGAAGAACAACAGGTTTACCATTCTTATCCAGAGGCATTGTATTCTTACAATCCGGATATCCCGTACAGGCCAGAAAGGGACCACTGCGTCCCATTTTTACTTCCATAGGTTTACCGCATTCATCACAGTCCCTCTCTACCTTGGGCAGTGCGACCGGATTTCCTTCCTTGTCCACAGACATAGTGGTTTTACACTCAGGATATTTGGTACAGGCCAAGAATTTTTTCCCGTAGCGGGAGGTTTTCATTATCATAGGACTTTTGCAGGAGGGACAGTCCACAGCCACTTCCGGCTGTTCATCTGCACCCTTTTCACCTGGCATGGGAATAAGGCCCTTACATTCCGGATATTTTTCACAACCAAGAAATGCTCCGTTTACAGAGTAGCGGACCAGCAGATTGCTACCACAAAGAGGGCATTTTTCTTCTCCATCCCAAGGACGGCCTTTCAGAGCTTCCGCTTCCTTGCCGGCTTTCTCCAAGCGCTCTTCAAAGGGTCTGTAAAAATCATCAACAAGTTTTATCCAGTCTGTTTCTCCACTTTCCACAAGGTCGAGATCACTCTCCATTCCTGCGGTAAACTTCAGATCCATAATATTGTCAAAGTTATCAACAAGAATATCCACGACAGCCATTCCCAGTTCGGAGGCATGAAAGTAACGGCTTTCAAGACGTACATAACCCCTGTCTCTGATGGTCTTAATAATGGGAGCATAGGTGGAAGGACGTCCAATCCCCTCTTTTTCCAAAGCCTTAACAAGTGAGGCCTCGGAAAAACGGGCGGGTGGCTTGGTGAAATTCTGACTAACATCCAAATCCAGCAGATCCAGAAGATCCTCTTTTTTCACATCCGGCAGATTTTGATACTTACCGGCTTCTTTCTTAGGATTTTTTCCTTCGGGAACCAGAATGGTATAACCTTTAAAACGGGTAATTCGTCCTTTAGCCTCCAGTTCTCCATCACCTGAAGCAATCGTCACCGTTGTAACATCGTAACGTGCGGGAGGCATCTGAGATGCCACAAATCGCCGCCAGATCAGTTCGTACAGACGATACTGCTCTCTTGTCAAAAAGGGCTGAACCTTTTCGGGTGTCAATTCTACCGAAGAGGGCCGGATGGCTTCATGGGCATCCTGAGCATTCTTGCTGCTGCTGTACATTTGAGGTTTCTCAGGCAGATACTCCGGATCAAAATTTTCAGCAATATATTTTCTGACTTCTTCCAGCGCCTCGGGAGCAATTCTAGTGGAGTCTGTTCTCATGTATGTAATAAGCCCCTGGGTTTCTCCATCGATCTCCATACCCTCGTACAGCTTCTGAGCAACACTCATGGTTTTACTCGTTCCAAAACTCAAAGCCGTACTGGCCGCCTGCTGCAGAGTAGATGTAATAAAAGGAGGACTCGTTTTCCCCCTGGCTTCACGGGTCTCGATTTTCTGGACTTTCAGAGGATTATTCTGAATATGCTCAGCTAGCTCTCTGGCAGAGCTCTCTGTCTGGGCTACGGGATTCCCCAGTTCAAATTTTTTACCCTTCCAGCGGACCAACTGTGCATCAAATTGATCTTTTTTCTTATTCTCAGGCGAAACCTGAGCCTTGATTCTCCAGAACTCTTCCGGATCAAAAGCTTTTATCTCTCTTTCCCGTTCCACAACAATTCTCACCGCTACGGACTGCACTCGTCCGGCACTCAGATTCTTGGCAACTTTTTTCCAGAGAAAGGGGGAGAGGCTGAAACCTACAAGGCGATCCAGAATACGGCGTCCCTGCTGGGCGTTTACCCTGTTCATATCTATTTTCCGGGGATTTTCCAGAGCCTGCTGAACGGCCTTTTTTGTAATAGAGGAGTAGGTAACACGATGAGCTTCCTCATCGGAAAGACCAATCAGTTCTTTCAGATGCCAGGCAATGGCTTCTCCCTCCCGGTCGGGGTCAGGAGCCAGATAGACTTCATCAGCCTTGGCTGCCGCATCCTGCAGTTCCTTAACAGTTTTTTCTTTACCTTTAATAATAACATAGTCGGGCTTATATCCGTTTTCCGTATCAATCCCCAGAGCCTTTTTGCCCCGGCCTTTGCTACTGAGATCCCGGATGTGGCCGACTGATGCTTTAACCGTAAAATCCTTGCCCAGAATTTTTTTGATGGTTTTAGCCTTGGCCGGACTTTCCACTATTAATAATTTCTTTTTAGCTGCCACAAATGCCTCCAGGATAGCAATAACTTTAAATATAAGGGAAATTTGATACAAAAAACACATAAGTTTCGTATTCGATTTTAAAATACATAATCAAGGAATCCCATTCTGTCAAGCAGGGCTTTACTATTATCTCAAAAAAAAGTCATTATGGCAGGCAGATTCGGCAGCAGTGCCCGGGGAAGGAGACGCTATTGTCCTGATCCTTCCATCCTCTTATTATTAGGCTCATATGGGACAGAAAGAAATAGAACTGAGACTCCCCTGCACATACAGTGAGCAGGATCTGAACAGGGCGGCTGAGCAAAAACTCAGACTTAAACACTTTTCATACAAGATTATTCGAAAAAGTCTGGATTCAAGACGAAAAGACAGAATCCACTGGCAGATCAGACTACAGATCGGCTCTCCGGAGCTGCTGCCTCAGGCCCCCCTTCTGTCCCCCCGCAGAATCAGGAGCTCCCGCAAGGTTGTTATTGCCGGAACGGGCCCCGCCGGAATATTTGCGGCACTCTTTCTTCAGCAGTCAGGCATACAGGTATGCCTGCTTGAAAGGGGAAAAGCTGTGGATCAGCGAGAAAAAGATATCATAAACTTGGAAGAGAAAGGTCTTTTTACCCCCGACAGTAACTACAGCTTCGGTGAGGGCGGAGCCGGAACATTCTCCGATGGAAAGCTGACCTCCCGCAGCAAACATATCAAAAGAGAAAAGCAGTATATTCTGGATGAGTTTGTCCGTCATGGTGCCCCGGAAGAGATACTCTATCTGACCCATCCCCATATTGGTAGCGATAATCTGAAGATTATCGCCCGGAACATGAGACAGAGTTTTATAGAGGCGGGCGGAGATATCCGTTTTCAAACAAGCCTGACCGGCCTAGAGATAAAAGACAGGCGTGTCCGAGCCGTACTGACCGACCATGAAAGTCTTGAATGTGACTATGCTTTTCTGGCAACAGGACATTCCTCTTATGATACCTACCGGATGCTTCTGAACAAAGGCATATTATTCAGGCCAAAAAACTTTGCCCTGGGATTTCGGATGGAACACTCACAGGAACAGATAAATCGGATACAGTGGGGCCAGCCCTCACTACCGGGAATCAAGGCAGCCGAATATAGACTGACCTCACAAGAGGGTGATCTGCCGGTCTATACCTTCTGTATGTGTCCGGGAGGGAAAATTGTTCCTGCCGCAGCCTATAAAGATCTGAATATTGTAAATGGTATGAGCTATTATCAGAGGGATGGCGAGTTTGCCAATGCCGCTCTGGTGGCGGGACTGTCTCTTGATGAGTTGACGGGGCGCAGCAATACAGCAGAGGACAGCCTGAACTGGCTGGAAGCCCTGGAAAAAGATTTTTTTACTACCGCGCCGGATTATCAGGCCCCGGCCATGACCATAGGGGATTTTCTAAAGGGGAAAGCCGAGTCATCTCTCTATCCAAGCTCCTATGAGAGAGGGCTCATCCCATCAGATCTTACAAAACTTATGCCCGCAGCAATTGTAGACTCGCTCCGTTCTGGTCTTAAAGATATCTGCCGGCGGATGCCCGGTTTTGAATCGGGTCAACTCATAGGCCTTGAAAGTAAAACTTCCGCTCCCATTCAGGTACTCAGAAACAGAGAAAGCTCTTTAGCCACTGATTGGAAGAATCTTTTTATCTGCGGAGAAGCATCAGGATATGCCGGAGGGATTGTAAGTTCGGCCTCCGACGGACTCCGTGCGGCATTATCCCTCTTATCCTCCTTATGAATTTACTTGATATACCTGTAATGGACTGGTAACATATTAGAATGAAAACAATTCAGCAAATAATAAAAGATATTAAACCTCTCGAAACAAAAGGAGATATGAAGCAGACTGTCAGTTCCCTGGAATATGATTCCAGAAATGTAGGCAAAGATTCTCTCTTTTTTGCACTGGAAGGGGTACATACAGACGGTCATGAGTTCATTACCCAGGCCATAAGACAGGGTGCGAGAACAATCGTTCACTCTCGTAAACTGGACTTCTACACAGAAGGAATAAGTTATATCAGGGTCAAGAACTGCCGTCAGGCCATGTCTCCTCTGGCTGCCACTTTTTACAATTACCCTTCATCCAGGATGAAGATTATCGGTGTTACCGGAACCGACGGCAAAAGTACGACCGTATCATTCATTCACCAGCTGCTGGAAATGGAAGGTAAAAAAGCAGGGTTTCTGTCAACGGTCAACTATAAATCGGGAGATCAGATTGTTACGAATCCCTATAGACAGTCCACACCCGAAGCAACGGTGATTCAGAAAATCCTGAGGGAAATGGCTGATAACGGCAAAGAATATGCCGTTCTGGAAGCAACCTCCCACGGCCTATCCGAAAAGAATTCACGACTGGCTGATGTTGAGTTTGATGGAGCCGTTCTGACCAATGTAACTCATGAACACCTTGAATTTCACGGCTCCATCGAGCAGTACCGTCTTGATAAGGCAAATTTATTTAAGATGATAGCCAACTCTGCCAATGAAGAAGCCATTGGAGTCATCAATGATGACTCCCAGTGGAGCGAAATCTATATGGATGCCATCGGCGAAAAGCCGGTTTTTCTCTATAGTCTGAAAAATGAAGAAACAGACCTCTGGGCCAGTGATTATAAAATAGATAATCAAACCATCAGTTTTTCCCTCCATGTTCCCAATGGAAACAAGAGAGTCAAACTGAATATACCGGGATTGTTCAATGTTGAGAATGCCATGGCAGCCATACTGACCGTGTCAGAACTTCTGGAAGAAGATGTTCTGGACCTGGCTGAGAATCTTAATAAACTGATTGGAGTCAAAGGCCGAATGAATCCTGTTGACGGAAATATGCCCTTTCAAGTCATGGTGGATTATGCCCATACTCCCGGTTCCTATAAAAAACTTCTACCAATGATCAAAAACAATACAAAGGGCCGCCTGATTATTCTTTTCGGTTCTGCCGGAGAGAGAGATGTAGAGAAAAGAAGCGAACAGGGTGAAATTGCCGATGAGAATGCCGATGTTATTTTCCTCTGTAATGAAGATCCCCGTGGAGAAGATCCTATAGAGATTATCAGAGAGATTGCCGAAGGAATTACATCCAAAACCGTAGATAAGGATCTGTTTCTGATTCCCGACCGGAGGGAAGGAATGAAACAGGCCCTGGCCATGGCAAAAGAAGGTGATATGGTCATGACCCTCGGCAAGGGCCATGAATCTTCCATCATCCATGATGACGGACCTCATCCCTGGGATGAAAGTACTGTACTGAAAGAACTTCTGAGCGAAATGGGATATAAACTGTTTTAATAAAAAGAAGGCTGGTCTGCTTAACACAGAACAGCCTTTTTAAAACATAGTTAACTTTTTTTTATTAAGAGTTAAATTACAGATCTTAAAGATTTCCGGTACAGACGAAACCGATAAAAATACCCAGCAGAGTCCCTACAAACACCTGAGGATAAGTATGTCCCAACAGAGTTTTCAGAGCTTTGGGGCTGTCTCCTTCTTCAAAAAGATGAGACATTTCTGAAATAAGACTGTTTAGAACTTCCGCATGCTGTCCTGCGGCCCGCCGGACTCCAGTAGCATCATAAATGACGACAGAACCAAATACAAAAGAAATAGCAAAATAGGCACTCTCCACTCCATAAGTCAATCCTATGGCTGTTGTTAAGGCAGCAACAGCAGCCGAATGAGAAGAAGGCATTCCTCCTGTTTCGGAAATACGATCCCAAGCCAGACGTCTCTCAAGTGCCAGGATCAATAGAAACTTGGCAAGCTGAGCCACCACCATCCCCATAAAAGCAGATAAGAAAAGGGGATTAAAAGTTAGAAGATACATTAAATCCTCCGAAAAAGCCCTCTTGGCTTTTCCAATTATATTAAGCTACGGAGGGTTAAGTCCGCATTGCAGGATAACATGATCCGCTTCTCTTGAGAAGGGCAGAAAAAAATGCTATTTTAGGCAGATGAATAAAACTTTCATAGCACTACTCTACGGTGGCCGCTCAGGAGAACACGAAGTATCACTCCGCTCAGCCGCTTCAGTCCTTAAACATTTGAAAAAAGATCTCTATCATATATATTTGATCGGCATCAGCAAATCGGGTATCTGGTTCCGCCAGGAATTCCCCGGAGAAATCGGAGAAACCCTGATTATTAAAGAAGATCCGACACAGGCTGTTTCGGTTCTGCCCGGTCAGGGATTGTACTGTTTAGAAGAAAAAATACCGGCAGAGGTGGTATTCCCCGTGCTTCATGGTACCTTTGGAGAAGACGGAACCATACAGGGGCTGCTGGAAATTGCAGACCTTCCTTATCTTGGTGCCACCGTAGGCGGCAGCTATCTGGGAATGGATAAGGATGTTGCCAAAATTATATGGGAACACCACAATCTACCGGTTGTCCCTTTTAAAACCCTCAGAAAACAGGAAACAGAACATCCAGATTTTTCCTGGGATACCCTGCGGCAGGAGATGGTGCAGTCTTTCGGGCTTCCCATTTTTGTAAAACCCTCCCAGTCAGGCTCATCTGTCGGAGTTTCAAGAGTAGACAGGGAAGAGCAGTTTCAGAGTGCTGCAGAAGAGGCTCTCCGCTTCGATAATAAGATTCTCATTGAACCCGGCGTGGATGCACGGGAGGTGGAGTGTTCAGTCATCGGAAATACCGATCCCCTCTCATTTCCTCCGGGAGAGCTGAGTCCCTCTCATGACTTTTATGATTATGAGGCAAAGTATATTGATCCCGATGGAGCAGCACTGATCATACCGGCAAAGCTATCCGCCGAAAAGGCAAAAAATGTCCGTGACATTGCAGAAAAGGCCTATAAAGCCCTGGAATGTCGCGGTATGGCCCGGGTGGATTTTTTCCTGGATAAGAGCAATGAAAATGTATATCTGAATGAGATCAACACCATCCCGGGATTTACAAGCATCAGCATGTTCGCCCTTATGTGCGAAGCGGGAGGACTCTGTTATTCTGATCTTCTGGATAAGCTTGTGTTCTATGCATTTGAGGAGTATGAAAACCATAGGGAACTCTGTTTTTCTCTGAACTGAAATAATACAACAACTGTTTCCTGACAGATTTCCACGATTTCATCTATAATTGGTACAGAAGCTCACGGTAATTTTATATTTCCGGTATACAATGGGGGATATCATGTCGAAAAAAAAAATGAAAATCGGGATACTGACAGCCGGAGGAGACTGCCCTGGATTGAATGCGGCTATCAGGGGTGTGGGGAAAACAGCTCTGCTCAAATACGGCATGAAAATATACGGCTTTTCATCGGGGTACCTGGGACTTATCAATAAAGAGTATAGGGAACTGGATGAGAAATCCCTTTCGGGAATACTGACCCTGGGCGGAACCATCCTGGGAACCTCCCGGGAGAAACCCTTCAAACACCAGGACTATGAAGAGTTTGTACTGAGCAAACCTGAAAGGATCTGCAAAAACTATAAAAAGATAGGACTGAACGGGCTGGTCTGTATCGGCGGAAACGGCACCATGAAAACAGCCGGAAAGTTGCAGGATATGGGCCTGAATGTCATTGGTATCCCCAAAACTATTGATAATGATGTATGGGGAACCGACAGAACTTTCGGTTTTGATTCGGCGGTTAATATTGCAACAGAAGCCATAGACAGGATGCATACCACGGCAAACTCCCACAAAAGGATAATGGTTGTGGAGGTAATGGGACATCATACCGGCTGGTTGGCCCTCTATTCGGGTGTAGCCGGTGGTGGAGATGTGATTCTGCTACCCGAAATAGACTGGGATGCGGAAGTACTGAAAGAGTATCTGACCCGCCGCTCAGATGCGGGAAAGCCCTACTCCATTGTTGTTGTGGCCGAAGGGATTAAGATTGCCTCCGCAGCCGGCAGTAAAAAAAAGAGAGAGTCTGCCGGAGCCGCTATTGCAAAAATGATTCAGAGTATGACCGGTTTCGAAACAAGAGAAACCATACTCGGATATATTCAGCGGGGAGGCGCTCCTTCTCCCGCAGACAGAGTGATTGCCACCCGCCTAGGAGCCCATGCTGCAGAGCTGGCGGCCGCAGGTGATTTCGGAAAAATGGTGGCTTTTGAGGGATACAATCTGACAGAAGTTCCTCTCCATGATGTGGCAGGAAAAACAAAAATGGTACCACCTGATCACCCTCTTATCGATGAGGCCCGCTCGGTGGATACCTGTTTCGGTGACAAACTACCGGGAACTGATTAGAATACAGCAGGAATAATTGATGAACAGACTGAAAAAACTGAAAACAAGAGACTACCCCTTTACCAATAAAGAGATAAGCTGGCTATCCTTTAATGAGCGGGTTCTGCAAGAAGCGGAAGATCCACGAAATCCTCTGGGTGAGCGCTTCAAATTTATGGGAATCTACTCATCCAACCTGGATGAGTTTTTCAGAGTGCGGGTTGCCATGATGCGACGCCTCTGCCAGATGGGAAAGGACGGGGAATTCGCCCTGAAAGAACCGCCGCTACAGGCTCTTAATAATATACAGGATGTCGTAAATAAACAGAGAATACGTCTGAATCGGACCATAGAAAATCTCTATGCTGAAATGGCCAAAGAGAATATTTTCTTACTGTATGACCATCACCTGTCAGAAGAACAGAGGGCGTTTGCAAAAAACTACTTTGAAGAAGAGGTCCGTCATAAGATCTTTCCCATTATGGTGGACCTCCGCTACAGACTGCCCGATTTGAAAGATAAAACCCTCTACCTGGCAGTAGAGTTGCAGCATCATGTAAAAGGGGAATTGAGAAAAAAGTACAGCATCGTTGAAATCCCCACCAAGGTGATTCCCCGTTTTATTAAACTTCCCGAGGCAGGGAAAAAAAAGAACGTCATACTCATTGATGAGATTGTCAGGATTGGTCTGGAATCAGTTTTCCACGGTAAAAAGTATGAAAATATTAAAGCCTGGAATTTCAAGGTTGTCAGAGATGCCGAACTGGATATTGATGATGATGATCTGAATGTGAGCTATCTGAACAAGATAAACCAGGGCATTCAAAAAAGAAAAGAGGGCGCCCCCATCTGGTTTCTCTTTGACAGCACAATGCCGGCGGATTTTCTGGAGCTGTTTAAAAAAAAGCTGCGCTTTAAAAAATACGAAACGATCACAGCGGGCGGACGCTACCACAATTTCAGTGATTTTATACGTTTTCCCAAACTGGTGGGCCTTCCATGCTGCCTTAAACATATCCCCATTGAACACCGACACTTTCCGGATAATAAAAATATATTTTCGGCAGTCAGGTCCAAGGATACCCTTCTCTACTTTCCCTACCACAGTTTCGATACTGTCATAGACCTTCTAAGGGAGGCCTCTATCGATCCCCATGTGGAAAGCATCAAGGTAACCCTTTACCGGGTGGCAAAATTCTCCTCTGTGGTCAATGCTCTGATCAATGCCAAAAAAAACCGTAAGGAAGTGCTGGTTATTCTGGAACTGCAGGCTCGTTTTGATGAAAAAAATAATGTCTACTGGGCAAATGTTTTAAAGGAAAACGGCATTAAGGTTATATTCGGAGTGGAGGGCTTGAAGGTACATTCCAAACTGCTCCTTATCAACCGAAGAGAAAAGGGGAAAAACCGCCTCTATGGTGGAATTGGTACGGGGAATCTCAATGAAGATACCTCTCGTCTCTATACGGACTGTTTTCTTGTAACAGCCAATCAGGAGCTTTGTGATGAGGTGAATTCCCTCTTCGATTTTTTTGAAAATAACTACCGTCACAGAAAGAGTAATCACCTGGTGGTATCTCCCTATAATTTAAGAAAAAAAATTTATGATTTAATAGATAATGAAATAGAGTTTGCCAAAAAAGGTGAAAAGGCCAGCCTCCGCTTAAAACTCAACAACCTGAGTGATGAGGGGATTATCACGAAACTGTATGAAGCCTCTCAGGCAGGGGTAAGAATCAGGATTATTGCCCGGAGCCGTTTCTCCCTGGTACCTGGAATAGAAGGATTCAGTGAAAACATCCGGGCTATCAGTATTGTGGGTCAGTATCTGGAACATGCCCGTTTCTTTATCTTCCAGAATGGCGGGGATAATCTCTGTTATATTACTTCAGCTGATTGGCTGACCCGTAATATTGACCGGAGAATAGAGGTTAGCTGCCCCATATACAGAAAGAGTATCAAACAGGAACTGAAAAGTATCTTCGACATACAGTGGAGAGATAATCAGAAAGCCAGAATCCTGGATTCGGAGTTAAAAAACGAGTATCAGGACCGTCCCGAAGACAGTGATATCATACAATCCCAGGATGCTGTATACGATTACCTTGTGAATAAAACAGCCAAACATTAGGACCGAAAAATGCCAGTATTTATCAACCGCGTACTTAATATGAAAAACATCAAGCTTATCGGTTTTGATATGGACTACACCCTGGTCCGTTATCATGCCCGCCACGGAAAGGTGAAGATCGCCTATCACGGACTGACTACCCTGGATTTCCATAAACAGAGACAGATCTATCAGGAGATGGCCATAGACCTGAGAGATCCGGACTTTCAAAGTCTGGACACCTCCTTTGCCATCTCCAACGGAGTTCTTTACTCACAGCTGGTACAACTGAAAAGTGAAGGATGCGATCTCCCTCCATTCCATATAATGGCGGACGATGTGAAACATGCCATCGATATCCTCCATCAGGATGACAGTATCAAATCCTGTATCAGAGAGAACTTTGAGCGCTTTGTCATCAGGGATCCTCAGGTGGCAGGAATGCTGGAACGCTATAAAGACTACGGTAAAAAGCTGATGATCATCACCAATTCCGACTATGAGTATACCCGTCAGCTTCTGGACTACAGCCTCAATCCCTATTTGAAAAAACATAAATCCTGGAAGGATCTGTTTGAACTTGTAATCACCTTTGCAGACAAACCCCGCTTTTTCGAAAGGATCGGCCGTTTTCTGAAAATTAATCCGGAAACAGGTCTTATGAGCAACCATAAGGGTAAAGTTGACAAGGGGCTCTACCAGGGAGGATGGTTCGGAAAGCTGCAGCAGGATCTGGCCTACTCGGGCAGTGAGATACTCTATCTCGGCGACCATATCTATGGGGATGTTGTTTCTATCAAGAAAACCTGCAACTGGCGGACAGCCCTGGTCCTGAACGATCTGGAAGCGGAGATACAGGGCCTGATCCAGGTCCGTCCGGTTCAAAAACAGATTAATGCCCTGATGAATGAAAAACAGAGCCTTGAAAAGGAGATCAACCGGCTCGACGCCCGCCGCTTCGAAGGTGAAAACATACCCCGGTCTGCCATCAATACACTTTTTGACAAGATGGATGAATTGAATGTCCACATTTCCGGACTACTTGGTAAATACAAGACCTTCTTTAATCCCTATTGGGGAGAAATTCTCCGGGCGGGATATGATGAGAGCCGCTATGCGGAGCAGGTGGAGAAATACGCCTGTATCTATATGACAAAAGTTTCTGATCTCAATGACTACTCCCCCAAAACCTACTTTCGCCCCTATCACAGAACCATGCCTCACGAAGAGGCGGCCCTGAGTGAGGAAATTGATTGATCAGAAAAGATATAATCACTTAGTTAAAGTTTCGAAATATTCGGGAGAGTTGGCTGCAGATATAGCATGTCTTCCCCGTTCAGAAGATGGAAAATTCTAGGAGGCTTTATTAAATGAAAAAATTTTATCTCTGACAATGATCTGCCTAATGACGGCAGCTCTCTGGGCAGCTGGCCAACAGGAAGAACCCTCTGAATCTCTCGGCAGAGAATTTCCAGATCAGGTTTCTCTACAATTCCTATTAAAAAGCCCCCTTTTCCTGAAAATGTATTACAATCATGTTAATATTTATCATTTCCAGGAGAAGTCACCATGAATGAAAAAGTAGATTTAAAAAGTAAAGTCCTTACTTTTGATACGGATATTTCCATACTACCCAAACTGAAACATATTTTTGATGAAAATAACATAAGCGGAATGCGCTCAATCGCGGATCCCGAAGTTGTGGATGTGATTCTGAATAAAAATATTCACCTGGGTGCCCTATTCCTCAATAACAGGAATGATTACATTCTCCTAGCGGAGAGACTGAAACATGAACGGCCGGAACTGCCTCTCTTCCTTCGACTGGAAAACATAGAGGAAGAAGCAGATATACCAGCAGAAAAAACACAGCTCTTTGATGGAACATTCCATATTACTGAAAAAGAAAAATTATCGGCTATGCTGAAGTCTCATATATTCATCAGGGACTATCCCTCTGAGATGATTCGTCAAATCAGGGAGTTTTCGGTAAATGGGATCAAATCCATGATAAATGGTATGAACATTTACGCTCCTGCTCCCACGGTTATCCGTGATAAGATCATTTATGGTGAGATAATGTCTCTTATCCCGGTAAACACGAGCTGGTGTAAGGGATATATGATGGTTCAAGCAGATATAGAAGAGCTTCATCAGATACTGATTCAGACCGGTAAAAACCCTCATTTATCTGAAGATGCCGAAGTGGAGATTCCTCCTCTCATAAGCGAACTGACCAATCTGATGTGGGGAGGGTTTAAAACTGTCTTTATTAAAGATGGTTTTTTTGATGAATCAGGACCGGATATTCAGGTTCCCATCATTATCAATCACAAACAGAAATATATCTCCTTTGGAGGAGACATTCCCCAGTTATGCTTTGAATACCATCTGCAGGATAAACTATCCCTCAACAGAGGAACAAAAATAATTCAGAAGTTTATATTCAACCTGAACTGGAATCCCGAACTAGTTGATGAGTTTGATTTCAGCACAATGATTCAGGACGGCAGTATAGAGCTGTTTTAAAAAACCTCTTTTGCACTAGCTGATACTTTGAATTAGTATTTAATCAAGGAGTACCGGATGAAAAGAAATTTATCCGCCCCGGTTGGTACTGTTCCTTGTGTTTCTCCGTAGTCTGATGATTGTTATGGGATTCTAAAGAAAAGGACCTCCTTTTTTGAGGAAGGATTTCTCCTCTCTGAACAAAAGCAAAATTGGAGGCAGATCCGCAGGACCGTAGCAAATACAGCTGCCCTGGAAAAAATTGAACCCCTCCCATCCCTGCAGAAGGCTATTATCTGGGCCGAAATTCTCGACCCTCCCGGAGGGATAGACTTCCGAAAAAAATAGTTGGCAAACAACAGAAAGCAGCTTTAAACTTTTAATATCATATATGAGGAGCTCAACATGAAGAAGATCGGTTTTATTTCTTTTCGAATTGCCGGAACCGACGGTGTCAGTCTTGAAATTGCCAAATGGGCGGAAGTTCTGGAAAAAATCGGTCATCAGTGTTTCTACCTGGCAGGAGAACTGGACCGTCCGCCGGAACGGTGTATGGAAGTCAAATCCATGCATTTTCAGCATAAGGAAGCCAGAGATCTCTACCAGCAGTGTTTCTGTCAGGAAATAAGACCCCCCGAACTGACGAAGAAACTGCATCACTGGCGGGATATATACAAGAAAGCTCTCTATGAATTTACAGAAAAATTCGGGATTGACGTTCTTGTTCCTCAGAATGCCGTAACCATCCCTCTCAATATCCCGCTGGCCATGGCCATTACGGAGTTTATTGCAGAAACAAATATGCCGACCATTGCCCATCACCACGACTTTTTCTGGGAAAGGAAGAGATTTCTGACCAACTGTGTCTGGGACTATATCAATTCCTGCTACCCCCCCCATCTTGCCAGTGTTCAGCATGTTGTTATCAACTCATCGGGTCAGAACCAGCTGGCCCTCAGAACGGGTATCTCCTCGACCCTTATTCCCAATGTTATGGATTTTGAGAATGATCCTCCCGGAATTGATGATTACAACAGGAATATACGCCAAGATCTTGGTATCAGTGATGACGAACTGCTGATCCTGCAGCCTACAAGGGTTGTACAGAGAAAGGGAATTGAACATGCCATAGAAATGGTTTCCCGTCTGAAAAACCGGAAAGCCGTTTTTGTTATTTCCCATGCTTCGGGAGATGAAGGATTTGAATATGAGCAGCGGATCAGGGAATATGCCGAAATGCTTAAGGTCAATGCTATCTTTGTGGACGAACTGATTAAGGATAAACGAAGAATTCTTCCTGACGGACGAAAGGTCTATACCCTGCAGGATCTCTATCCCCATGCGGATTTTGTGACCTATCCCTCCCTTATCGAGGGCTTTGGAAATGCCTTTCTGGAAACCCTCTGGTTCCGTAAACCCATTATGGTCAACAACTACTCCATCTACTCCACAGATATCAAACCAAAGGGTTTTGAGGTTGTTGAAATTGATGATTTTATCACCAACGATACCATAAAAGAGGTGGAATTTCTGTTGGATCATCCAGACGAAGTCAAGAGGATTTGCGAAAAGAACTATGATCTGGCTCTCAAGTACTACTCCTATGCCACGGTGGATCAGAAACTGAGAACCATATTTGGTAACTTTTTCGGTCAGAGTGCCTACAGCAATGTGAAGAAATAATCAGTTTATGACTCCCTTCGAAGCTCTATCAGAAGGGAGTTTTTTTAACATCCTCTTTTTTCTTTCCTATACATTAAATATTTACTATATTTATCAAATGGCATTTAAAGAAAAACTAAAAAGCTTCTCCGAGATTCAGAAAGTCATTGATAAAAAAGATGGCATGACTCTTTTTTATTTTACCCACCCCGACTGCGCTGTCTGTTCGGTGATCAAACCGAAAATTGAGGAATTCCTCAGGGAACATTCCCGAATTTCAGGCTATCACAGCAGCCTTGATGATGATCCCATGATTGCAGGGCAACTGACAATCTATTCAATACCCATGGTTCTGATCTACATGGAAGGCCGGGAAATTCTAAGAGAAGGGAAATTCATTGTAATGGATGTACTGGAACCTAAAATCCAGCGTCTTATGGATAATTTTGGAATAGTATAACAGAACTTACTTTTTTCGTTATTTTTTTATCGAAATAAACAGATCAATCATTGACACACCATCCCTCTCTGTAAAATACTGAGCTTAATCTGAGGAAGGCGGTCTATCCGGTTTTCGAGGAGATTTAACAACAGGAAAATCAGCCCTGAAAACTGACCAACAGGAATTTTATTCTAATGGAGAGGAAACAATGACAGAAAAAATAATTAAAACAAATCACGGCCCTTCCCCACTGACAGCGGAAGAATTAACCGAACTCTTTTACAATGCCCCCAGCGAAGAATTGTCTGCCATGGGTAAAAATGTCTGTACGGAAGTCCATGGAAAAGACGTTCTGCTCCGGGGTCTTTTGGAGTATACCAACTACTGTGTCAGCAACTGCCTCTACTGCGGTATCCGCCGGGATAACCCGAATGTTCACCGCTACCGGATAGAGGAAGCAATGCTTCTAGAAGCGGTACAGGCAGGTTTCGACAGAGGCCTTCGTAGCTTTGTCATTCAGGGAGGGGAAGATCCCTCCTATCCTATAGAAAGAGTTTGCGGACTTATTGAAGCGATTAAAATACAGACCAGGGGAGAGGCGGCCGTAACCCTCAGCTGTGGAATGCGCAGCAGAGAGGAATACAGGGCTATGGCTCAAGCCGGTGCAAGCCGTTATCTGCTCCGCTTTGAAACCTCTGACCCTGAACTGCATGCCTATCTGAGAGACGGAAAAACCCTGAAAGACAGACTGCAAGCCCTGGAAGATATCCGGGCAGCAGGATTTCAAACTGGCAGCGGCTTTATGCTGGGACTGCCCGGAGAAACGGAGAAAACCCGGCTTGAAAATATCCTGCTATGTCAAAAACTTGAGCTGGATATGGTTGGAATCGGACCGTTTATCCCCCATCCTGAAACTCCTCTGAAAAATGTAGAGCAGCAGCCCATAGAAGATTCCATACGGGGAGTAGCCCTTCTGAGACTGGCTCTTCCCGAATCCCATATCCCTGCAACAACAGCAGCGGGAACTCTGCAGCCCGACGGCCGGGAAAAAATGATAGATGCCGGAGCGAATGTATTGATGCCGAACATAACACAGACGGACTTCAAAAAGGATTACCTCCTCTACCCCGGTAAAATCTGCTTGGATGAAAGCGGAATTCAGTGCATAGGCTGTCTTTCCTCACGGCTAGCCCCCCTGGACCGGGTGCTCAGTTTTGACAAAGGAGATGCCCCCCGGATTGCAAGGATGAGAAAATGATTCTATATGGACGGGAAACAGTAAAGGCCCTGGAGATACTAGGATACAGAAGCCTGAAAGACAGATTCTACTCTTTCAAGCTGACAAGTTTTGATAAAGGAGCCCCTCAATGACTACCACCCCCCTGGCGGAAATGACCCGCATCGTCCTGGCAGGAGTCCGGAATGCCGGAAAATCCTCTCTGATGAACAAACTGTTTCAAAAGGATATTGCCATTGCTTCGGACACTCCCGGAACAACCACCGATCCTGTTACGCGTAAGATTGAGCTTGGTAAACTGGGGATGTGCGCCATAACAGATACTGCCGGACTGGATGACACGAGCAAGCTGGGAGAACAAAGAATCCTTAAAACCAGAGAACGCCTGGAAACAGCAGATGTTATTCTTTTTGTTTCTCCGGGAAATATAAAACCCTCTGCTGATGAAAAAGAACTTCTTAAATGGCTTTCTGAAAAAAAACTGCCCTGGATTGCTGTACTCACATTCGGCGACCGTCCTCTCCATCCGGAAAAAGAAGTTTTTTTTGCAGAACAGAACAGGATTATTCTGGATAATACCCGGGATAAGAGCTCTCTGGCTTTGATCAGCAAGATGGAAAAACTGGAAAGGGAGATCAGTAAGGAACTGACTCCTGTTGAGGGACTGGTGAAAGAGAATGATCTTGTTATGCTGGTTACCCCCATCGACCTTGCGGCTCCCGCAGGCAGACTGATTCTACCCCAGGTGGAAACCATCAGAGATCTTCTGGACAAAGACTGTGCCGCTCTGCTTGTAAAAGAGAAGGAACTATACTCACTCTACAATAATCTGGGGATAAAACCCTCTCTGGTTATTACAGACAGCCAGGCGTTCCATAAGGTGTCTGCCGATCTTCCTGAAGATCAGCCTCTCACCTCCTTTTCTATACTTTTTGCCCGGAAAAAGGGAGATCCCGCCCTTTTTATTGAAAGCTTGAAAGCCCTGAGAGATTTTCCGGAAAACGGTAGGGTGCTGGTAATGGAATCCTGCTCTCACCACAGACAGGCCGATGATATCGGGACGGTAAAAATTCCCAGGCTTTTCAGGCAGCTGGTAGGTTCCAAAGTAGAGTTCGGTCATAGCCGTAAAATACCGGAAAATCCGAAGGAGTGGGATCTGATTATTCACTGTGCGGCCTGTATGATGACACAAAAAGCGATGAATATCAGATTGGAGATATTCAGAAAGACGGGGGTTCCCGTATTGAATTACGGTCTTTTTCTAGCCTGGGCTAACGGACTGCTACCACGGGCCCTGGAACCTTTTCCAGAACTGAAAGAGATATACAAACAGTCTGTCCTGACAGTCTGATTGCCAATCCAGCTGGTGTTCAGATCTATCTGCCCCGGGGATTACAAAATAAATATTTCGGCCAGGATGCTTATTAGCTGATTGATGGATTCATCATTTATATGTCCCAGTCTTCGGATAATACGTCTGTTCTGTATAGTTCTGATCTGGTCCAGAACAATGTAACCCTTCTTGCCTTCCACGCTCACTTCCAGCCTACTGGGACCATTCTGAACACTGGTTGACATGGGAGCAATCAGTATGGTGGACAGGGAATCAATCATTTCCCGGGGGGAAAGGATAAGACAGAAACGGGTTTGAGAAATTTCCATTGAAACAACCCTGTCCAGATTAACCAGACAGATATCAAATTGATTGACTACCATTCCCAGTCATCCATATCGAAGATGGAGGATTCTTCTATCAAAAGATTTTCCAGACGTTTCCGCCCTTTATTCTGCATTTGAGCTGTCCAATCAGATCGGATACTGTCCTGATCCGCTTTAATCAACAGGGCGCAGTTCAGAGCCTTGATCTGGATTTGATCACCAGCTTTACAATTTTTCAGAACATCCTCGGGTAGACGGATAATCCGTGAACCCCCAAGTTCTTCTATTATTATCCTCATGAGTAAACAATAGGTCTACCAATAGCAAAGGGTCAATTCTTTTTTTTCACTAAAGCGACTTATTTACCAGGGAAGCTTGGACTCTCGTCTAATGGAAATATGATCTACCATACCATTGCCCTTCACTGTCAACAGAAAGCGGATCCATTCGGCCAGCTCTTCCGGAGCGATCAGCTCATCTGTATTGATATCAGGCCTGACCCCCGTAACCATATCCGTGGCCACTCCTCCCGGTGATAAAACATGGATGCGGTATCCCCTTTCCTGAAGCTCACGGGCAAGAGACTTGCTGAATCCGATCAGAGCGTGTTTGGAAGCCGTATAGGCTGACTGCAGGGGATAACCCTGAGTGGCCACAACCGATGCAATATTGATAATCGTTTTAAGCTGTGAGGACTCCATCAGGGGCAGAGCTCCCTGGCAGAGAAAATAGGGAGATCGGGCATTGACCCGCATAATTCTATCCCATTCCTCCTGTGAGGTTTTTTCTATAGGGGCAGACAGGGCTATTCCGGCATTATTAATCAGAACATCCAGATCTAGAGACTGCTCTTTAAAAGAGGCTAATAGTTTTTCAGCTCCATCAGCTTCACTCAGATCGGCGCTGAGACAGACGGCCCGGCCGCCTTTCTTCTCAATCTCATCTTTAACCTTATTGAGAGAGGAAAGAGAACGACCCACCAGATAGAGGATGCCACCCTCTTCAGAAAGAGCCAGGGCACAAGCTTTTCCGATCCCCCGGGAGGCACCGCTTATAAGAATTTTTTTGTTAATCAGGCTGATTTTCTTCATGGTACCCAGTATAGATTCTTTTGGCGGAATTTCCAATCCATTTTCATATACTCATCCTCCCTGCAAAGGTCACCCAGCATATGCACCAGCCTTTGATGAAAAAAACTTGATCTACTCCGGTCTATCCCCTAATATGCTGTCATGAATAAAATAAAACTGATATCCATGGATATTGCCTCATCAGCCTATCTGATGAGTTATGCCGCCAGTGCAGTTGCCACTCCCATCTGTCTGCTGGTCCTTTCCAGAGAACTGAATCTGAACCTGACCGAAGGAGGTAGTATAGAGGCTACCCGTGCCATCCTTTTAATGATAATCCTACTGTTCAGCGGTTTTGCCGCTTCACGCTGGGGAAAGACAGCTGTCCTGCATACAGGAGGAGTCATCCTGACCCTGGGACTGCTCTGTTACGGACTGGCACCCAGCTATCTTTTTATTCTACTGGCTATGGTTTTGGTAGGCCTCGGAGGAGGACTGATTGAGGCCCTGGTTAATCCTCTGATACAGGATCTTCATCCCCGGGATTCCGGCCGTTACCTCAATGTGATAAATGCCTTCTTCTCGGTAGGAGTACTGACAACCGTTCTATTTGTGGGAGAACTTTTAACCTGGAATGTTTCCTGGCGGAATATTTTCGCAGGTTTGGCCTTTTTCAGCCTGCTGGTGGTTCTGTTTTTCTTCCTCAGTAGCATTAAGGCCCATAAAGATGGCAGGATTCCTCCTGAACCAGAGGGAAATCCGCTGCACCATACAAGAGAGATCCTGCGGGACCGTCATTTCTGGATTTTTGGAATGGCCATGGTCTGCGGCGGTGGTGTGGAGTCGGCCTATACCTTCTGGAGTGCCAGTTATATTCAGATCTACTATCATACAGCTCCCAGGGCGGGTGCCATAGGAACGGCTATTTTTGCCTGCGGCATGATTATCGGCAGAATGGCGGGAGGGCTGGTGAAACAGCAGTGGCTGCATCTGCAAATCCTTTTCTCCGCACTGGCAGGTCTGATAATCAGCTTCGGATTTTTCTGGATTTCTTCACTGAGCTCTCTTTTTGTACTTCTCTTTTTTGCGGGGCTGGCCTGTGCCTGTTACTGGCCTAGTATCCAGTCCTATGCGGCAGACCGGATACGGGGAGAATCCACCATGCTGTTCATCCTTCTCTCCGCCATGGGGATACCGGGTTTTGCCCTGACCAGCTGGATCATGGGCCGTATGGGTGATTTATACGGGCTTAAAACATCATTTATGCTAATACCTATTCTTTTTTTCATGCTGATACTGACAATGTTCACAGAGCGGCATTTGGGAAGAGACCGAACCGGTCCTCACAGGGATGAAAAGATCAGGGTTCCGGATCCCCTTTAATCCCGGCCGGACTGCCGGTAGCTCCCTGGACTTAAAGCTGTCCGCATTTAAGACTTTGCTGAAATTAATTTTACGAAGGAGACCGATATGAACAAGACGGGGATAATACCGCAGGTCAAAAAATATAAAAGAAACCCGGGAGATTTCTCTTTGAAGGAGCTTTTCTGCCTTAAGGCAGATGAAAATGCAGCCCCGCAGAAATCACTGCTGGAGGGATATCTGAAAGAGTGCGGATTTCCGGAGGCTCCAAAGGGGGGAACAGAGAAGCCGGACAGACAGATCGTTCTCCGGGTGGAAGAGAATTCACACTATGATGAAGCCGGATTCTGCAATGAAAGCTATCAAATCCATATATCGCCCAGTCAAATTAAACTGATAGGAAAAACCTCTGAAGGACTGGCAAGAGCTGTGCAGTCCTTCAGACAACTTCTGTATACTGCTGAAGACGGTGTGGTTCCCTGCTGCCGCATAGAAGATACGCCCCGCTTCCGCTGGAGAGGTATGCACCTGGATGTATCCCGCCACTTCTTCCCTGTGGAGGATGTAAAAGCTTTTATAGATCAACTGGCCCTCTACCGCTTTAATCGCCTTCACCTGCATCTGACAGATGACCAGTGATGGCGGATAGAGATAAAAAAATACCCACTGCTGACAGAGATCGCTTCGATCCGTCATCATACGGTCATCGGTCATTATCAAAGTACACCCAGGCGCTATAAACAGCATGAGTACAAAGATTTCTATACACAGGATGAAATCCGGAAACTGGTCCGCTTTGCGGCGCAGAGAGGCATTGAAATAATCCCTGAAATCGATATGCCCGGCCATATGCAGGCGGCAGTAGCAGCGTATCCCTCCTGGGGCTGCGGCTATAACACAACAGAGGTCCGGCCCCTCTGGGGAATCAGTCAGGATATCCTGAATGTGGAAGAGGAGACGATCCGCTCTATGAAGGATATCCTATCGGAAGTAATGGATCTTTTCCCCGGCAGATTTATCCATATAGGAGGGGACGAGGTCCCCAGATACCAGTGGGAGAACAGTCTGAGGATACAGGAGAGGATGGCCGAACTGGGGGCAGGTGATGAGGCGGAATAGAGGCGGCCGGGATGAATCACGATGTGGTGATGACACCCCAGTCCCACACCTACTTCGATCACTACCAGAGCAAACCCGAAGAGGATGAAGCTCTGGCAATCGGCGGCTACTGCCCCCTG
>NBMC01000049.1 GCA_002084805.1 Spirochaetaceae bacterium 4572_59
CCTCAGAGTTTCCATAGATTAAAAAGAAAACCGGAAGTATGATTGCTCTCAATGACTCGAATCACAAATAAGATAGCAACCCTCCCCGGCAGGATAAAAGAAGATCGGGATTTTTTCAAAAAACTGATGTACCTTGGACTGCCCATTGCCATGCAGAATCTGGTAGCCACATCTCTCAATATGGTAGATACCCTGATGATAGGACAGCTGGGAGTAACCGCCATTGCCGCAGTCGCTCTTTCCAATCAGATTTTTTTCCTTCTCATGCTCTTCCTCTTTGGAGTCAGTAGTGGTACGGCTGTATTTACAGCCCAGTTCTGGGGAATTGGGAGCCCTGCAGTTTCCGGCACAACTACTGGGACTCTTTACATCAGATCAGGCTGTAATCAGGGCGGCTATCCCCTACCTCAGAATAACATCCGTAAGCTACCTCTTCACGGCAGGGACTTTTATCTTTCAGGGCGTTATGAGAAGCATAGGGATTGTCCGGCTGCCTCTCTATCTGTCCGTCTTCGCCCTGAGCCTGAATGCCCTTTTCAACTATGCTCTGATTTTCGGAAAATTCGGGCTCCCGGAACTGGGGATCAACGGCGCAGCTCTGGCGACTACGGGGGCAAGAATTGTGGAAATGCTGCTTCTCATAGCTATTACATATATAAGGAAATACCCGATGGCTGCCAATTTCAGACAACTGACCAACCAGAACTTCAGCTTTCTGAAACAGTATACCTGGAGGGTCTCTCCGGTGATCCTTCATGAGATAGGATGGTCCATGGGCATTACCATGTTCACTCTGATTTATGCCCGCATGGGAACCTCAATTCTGGCAGCCTTCAATATTACAGATACCTTCTCCCGCCTTCTCTTTTTCATGTTTATTGGGAGTGCCAATGCAACGGCTATCATCCTGGGAAATATGATCGGAGAAGGAAAGCAGAGAGAGGCGGAACGCTGTGCCAATACAATACTGCTGGCTGTTCCCGTTTTATCAATAATCCTGTCCATCCCGGTATTCCTTGCAGCTCCGCTGATTCCTTCCCTTTTCAATGTTTCACAAGAAGTGAGCCATCTGATTACGCAGTTTATGAGGATTCTCGCAGTGGTTCTCTTTTTAAAGTCAACCAATATGCATCTTATTGTAGGCCTGCTCAGAAGCGGTGGAGATACTCACTACAGTATGACCATAGAATTGATCCCCCTCTGGTTGCTTGCAATTCCTCTTGTGGCAGTCTGCGGCCTGGTCCTCCAATGGTCTCCAGTCATAGTCTTTGCAGTGTCTATGACGGAGGAACTCATCAAATGTATCCTGGGAGTAAAAAGGATTCTGTCTAAAAAATGGATTCATAACTTAACGTAATAACGGGGGAAATCCCTTCTTACGAAGGGAACTCCAAGCATGATAACCTGTTCGAGGCCCTCTTTCAAGAGAGTTATTACAGCGTCTGCAGCATCAGGACACAGCTCATCAGAAAGCACAAGACTGCCCAGATATTCATCTTTCCATTTTATAGCATGGGCGATTCAATTTGGGGCAGAGAAGCTACCCATGCTGGATTTTTTATCGATAAAAGGTTTACAATAACACAATTAAATTAGTAAAATAACAAGAAATGGAGAGGTGCCGGAGTGGTCGAACGGTCCTGATTCGAAATCAGGTGTACTGCCTGCAGTACCGAGGGTTCGAATCCCTCCCTCTCCGTTTATTTTAACTGAATATTATTTTCCCTTGTTAAAACTCTTCAAATTCCTCTTCAGAACTATGAACTGTCGACCGCTCTGTTGCAAGAAGCCTGGCCCTATTATTCACCGCTGAAACTGCAGACCTATCTTCCCGTTGGGAAACTGGCCTCTCAATTTTTTTTCGATCACTTTGTTTAAGTGTAAAAAAACTCATAATATCAATCAGCTGTGTAGACTGGGAAGATAACTCCTCCGACATAGACGCCAGCTCTTCAGAGGATAAGGCGTTCTGCTGCACAACCTGATCCAGTTGCATAATGGCAGTACTGATCTGCTGAGAACCGCTATTCTGCTCAGCACTGGCAGCAGAAATTCCTTGAACAAGTTCTGCTGTATACTTGATATCCGGTACAATCTGTCCTAACAGACTACCCGCATTCTCAGCAACACCCATACTGTCCTTTGATAGTTCCGAAATCTCTGAAGCCGCCTCTTGGCTGCGTTCTGCCAGTTTGCGTACCTCATTCGCAACCACAGAAAAGCCTTTACCGGCCTCTCCTGCTCTTGCTGCTTCAATTGCAGCATTGAGCGCAAGAAGATTCGTACTCCTGGCGATTTCTTCGATAATATTAATTTTCTCTACGATCTGTTTCATGGCGGCAATTGTTTTTCTGACCGCCTGCCCGCCGGCTTCTGCATCATTGGCAGATTTTGCGGCAATTCCTTCCGTTTTATCCGCATTCTCGGAGTTCTGGTTGATATTACTAGCCATCTCTTCGATTGACGAAGAAAGCTCTTCAGTACTGGCAGCCTGTTCACTGGCACCCTGACTCATCTGCTGTGCGGTTGTACTGATCTGTTGGCTACCACTCCCTACATTATTAGAAGCAGTTTTAACTTCCTGAACGATTACCTGAAGTTTTAGAACCATTGATCTGAGCGCCAATGCCAACTGACCGACTTCATCTTCTTGTTGAATATCAATTGTCGCTGTAAGATTTCCCCGGGCAATCTCTTCGGCAAAGAGAACACCCTCTTTTAACTGACCACTTAATTGTCTGACAAAAAAGACGACAATTAATACAATAAACAGAAGAGTAGCGGCACTCATAATAAAGATGATTCTCACAATACCTATAGATTCTTCATAAATTACGGAGCTGGGAATATTGGCAGTCATAGTAATGACAGAATCTGTGTCTCTTATGGTAAAACTATCTCCATAAATAAGAAAATCTTCTTCCATAAATGTATCATACTGACTGAGGAAAAAGGGTTTATTACTCCTGACACCACTTAAAAAGGGTTCATTTACCCCCTCCAGTTCAAATAGATTTTGTCCAATGAGCTCAGCTGAACCACCGGCCATAATATATCCGTTATCAGCAAAAAGAGTCAGAAATCCTGCATTTTCATAGGGTTTAACATCTCCAATAAAATCATTCAGTCTATTAATTGTCAGATCACAACCGGCAATTCCGATAAACTTGCCACTGGGATTTCTTACCGGATAGATAAAAGAAACCGTAGCGATCATTTCACCGTCTGTTTCATATATGACGGGATCTGTAACAAAGGGAAGATTAGAATTCTTGGTACTTGTATAATAAACAGAACTATCAAGGGTTACTGACGGACGAACAAGGACATCGCCACTGGATTTCCTTAACATAAAAGAAACAAAGCGACCAGTTTCATCATATCCGAGAGTATTCTGGTACTCCTGATCCATTCCGTCAAATTGATCAGGCTCAAACAGAAAGTAAACCCCCTGTATGTAAGGATTCTTTTCCATGGTTGATATCAGAATATTATTAGCATCATCTCTGAGACCTTGCTTCTCATCACTGATTATGAGAGCTTCAATGGTATTTGCCAAATTTTTCGCTGTAATAATGGCTTGATCCGTATAGGCTGATGTGCTGTTCATATACTGTTTTACAATTGATTCGGATATTTGCCGTGCATCATGCTCAGCCAGGGTCGTAATTTTTTTATTGATAAAAACAATAAGGCTGCCAAGCACCACTAAGAGAACAAGGGATAATAAGAAAACAAGTCGTGTCCCTATTTTATAATCATTTATTTTTTTCATTTTTAACTCCTGAAAATTGAATACCATACCGAGCTTTAAAACTGATTCAAAAAGTTTTATAGATGGAGTAGAATTTTTTGGCTCTTCCGGTTATTGGGTGGAAATTTTAACATATGTTATTTTTAAACAAACAGACAATAGAGTAAGAATCAGGTCGGACAAGTCTTAGTTAGAAAGTGAAGCTCTATTCTCGTAAAGAGACCTTACAATCAATCGAATATATTTTTCAATCCCGATTTCGTTATCAAGAGTCGCATGAAAACCAAGACCAGAGACAGCACTCAGCAATAGGACCGATGTTTCTTTATCTATTTGTAGAATAGACTCCAGACTCTTCCTCATTTCAATTGATTTAGACACCAAGGCCTTCCTTAAGTCGGGCATACGAAAGGAAAGAGCGCTGAGTTCAATCATCATTCTCGAGTTTAGAATTATTGTCTCTGTTAAATAGCAGATTAAATCCTCCTCCCTTTCCATAGAGAGACAGGGAGAAGGTTTGATAGTATCGAAATGTTTTTTCAACAACTCAATAAAGAGTCCTTCCTTAGAACCGAAGTAGTGATGGACCAGACCGTGATTCACTCCGGCCATAGCAGCGATGGTCTTTACACTGGCCGCATGGCTCCCCTTCACCAGAAGACATTTCTCTGCAGAATCCAGCAGTTTTTCCTTTGTACCCAATTTTTTATCCTAAGCCGACAAGCGGCAGCCTTTATTTTTAGCAAACGGCCATCAGGCCAGGACTTGTTCTGTTTTTGATTCTGCTGCCGTCTCAATTGTTTCTGCAGCTAGGCTTTCCTCTTCAATCTTCTTGAAGGCCACAGAAAGCATCAGTTTAATCCTGTTCAGCTGGTTAACCTCACTAGCTCCCGGATCAAAATCAATGGCTACAATGTTGGACAAAGGATAGCGTTCCTTCAGAGCCTTAATCATACCCTTTCCGGTTATCTGGTTGGGAAGACAGGCAAAAGGCTGCATACAGATTATATTATCAGTACCGCTGTCAATGAGTTCGATCATCTCAGCAGTCAAGAACCAACCTTCTCCCATCTGAGCACCCAGAGACACAGTAGATTCAGCCTTTTCAGCCAACTCCTTAATGGGTAGGGGTGGTTCAAAACGCTTACTATTCTTAAAATATTTTTTCATTCCTTTCCTGTAGGATTCAATAAAGGAGATAACGAAACGACTATTTCTTCTCGATTTACGGCTCCCGGAAAGAAATTTATAACTGAATTCAGAGTTATATGCTGTATAGAGGAAGAAATCGATGAAATCAGGAACAACGGCTTCCCCCCCCTCACTTTCAACGACGGCAATGGCCTGGTTATTGGCTGTGGGATGATATTTTACAAGGATTTCTCCCACAAGACCGACTTTCGGCTTCTTTGTATCATGAAGTTCGAGGTTATCAAAGTCTTCAATGATACCTTTTATAGTACGGTTAAAGGTTTTTCTATTAGCATTCACAAGAGATTCATGACAGATTTTTACCCATTTTTCATAGAGCTTGTTGGCACTTCCTTCAAACACTTCATAAGGTCGGGTTTTAAGGAGGCCCCTCATAAGGACATCACCATAGACAAGCCCCTGAAGGGCGGTGTTGATCAATTTATAGGAAAAAGAAAAACCGGGATTTTTCTCCATACCAAGAGCATTGAGAGATATAACAGGAATATGTGATAAGCCGGCATCAGCCAGGGCTTTTCTAAAGAAAGCCACATAGTTGGTTGCCCGGCAGCCACCTCCAGTCTGACTCATTATAATCGCCACTCTTTCCGTATCGTACCGACCACTATCCAATGCCTCGAGAACCTGACCAACCGTGATAATCGTGGGGTAACAGGCATCGTTATGCACATACTTCAGCCCGTAGTCCACAGCGGCCTTATCAAGCGATGGCAGAATAACCATATTGTAATCACAGAGATTAAACGCCTGTTCTATAAACTGGAAGTGAAAGGGAGACATCTGCGGAGCGAGAATTGTGTACTTTTTCTTCTGCATCTCTTTTGTGTAAGGAACTCTTTCCGCAACTTTGTAGCTACCCTTGAATACGCCAGCATTCTTACTGCGCTCATCCATAACAGCCTTGAGAGACCGGAGTCTGATACGGGCAGCACCCAACTGATTTCCCTCATCGATTTTTAAAACCGTAAATATCTTCCCGGATCCCTGGAGTATTTCCTGAACCTGATCTGTTGTAACCGCATCTATACCACAACTGAATGAGTTCAACTGGACCATTTCCAGAAGAGGATTCTTAACAACATAATGGGCGGCCGCATACAGACGGGAGTGATAAACCCACTGATCAAAGGTCCTCATAGGACGAACAATTTCACCCAAATGGGCAACAGAATCTTCGGAGAGAACCGCCATACCCATCTCATTGATGAGCTGAGGGATGCCATGATTGATTTCCGGATCTACATGATAGGGTCTCCCTGCAAGGACAACACTCTTTATACCTTTGCTTCTGATAAGCTCAAGGGTTTCCTCTCCTTTTTTCTGAATATCACTCTTAACACGGTCTCTTTCCTCTACAGCCAAATTGAGGGCTTCGGAAATCTTCCGGCGGGAAAATCCCCTCTCTCCAAATATTTCATAGAGTCGTTTGCCCAATTTTTCCGTATTATCAAGACTCAGGAAAGGAGTCAGTATCTCGGTACTCCCAGAAGAGAACTCTTCCACGTTGGTTCTGATAACCTCAGGATAGGTGGCCACAATAGGACAGTTATAATGGTTGCCGGCTTCGGAATCTTCCTTCCTCTCATAGGGAATAGAGGGATAAAAGATAAAATCCACATCTTTCTTTATCAGATCCGCCATATGACCATGTACCAACTTTGCAGGAAAGCAGACTGATTCTGCCGGAATAGTTTCCAGCCCCGAGTCGAAGAGAGCTTTACTGGAAGGTTTGGAAAGAACGACCCTGTAAGCGAGGCTGTTTAAAAAAGTAAACCAGAAGGGATAATTTTCGTACATATTCAGGGCCCGTGGGATTCCCACCGTTGCCACGGCCTCTTCTTTTTTCAACGGTTTATAGGCAAATATTTTCTTGTACTTATATTCATAAAGGTTGGGTAGTTTCTCTTTCTTGCTTTTCTCGGCTCCTGCTCCTCGCTCACAGCGGTTTCCTGAAGTAAAAATCCTTCCATCGGAGAAGTTACTAAGGGTTAAGAGACAATTATTTCCACAAAGCCCACAACGTTTAATACTGTTCTCCACCTGGAAGGACTCAATTTCATCCATACTGAGCATGGAAGAAACAGAGTTCACATCACTTCTCTCTTTGGAAATAATAGCAGCTCCGAAGGCACCCATAATCCCGCTGATATCTGGTCTGACCGCTTCCCTGCCGGAAATCATCTCAAACCCTCTCAAAACGGCTTCATTATAGAAAGTACCACCTTGAACTATAATATTCTCTCCCAAATCTTCAGGATTCTTGATCTTGATAACCTTGGTAATGGCATTCTTGATAACAGAATAAGAAAGTCCTGCGGAGATATCTCCCACAGAGACGCCCTCTTTCTGAGCCTGTTTTACACGAGAATTCATAAAAACAGTACAGCGGGATCCTAGGTCTACCGGCTGAGTGGCAGCAAGGGCTTCCATGGCAAAATCCCTGACAGGAAGTCCCATAGAAATAGCAAAGGTTTCTATAAATGATCCGCATCCCGAAGAACAGGCTTCATTCAGGAGAATTTCATCAATAACACCCTCCTTAATTCTGAGACACTTCATGTCCTGCCCGCCGATATCAAGGATAAAATCTACAGAGGGAAGGAAGAAACTAGCAGCCTTGAAGTGGGCAACCGTTTCGATCTCACCGATATCCAGCTTTAAAGCAGCCTGAATGAGTTTCTCTCCATAACCGGTAACAGTTGTTTTGGCAATCTCTGCCTCAGGAGGAAGAAGAGAATATAGATCTTTAATGATTTTTATGGTTGATTTGAGAGGACTCCCTTCATTACTTCCATAGGAGGAATAAAGAAGAGCGCCCTCTCCGTCTATAAGAGCAGCTTTTGTTGTGGTCGAACCAGCATCTATCCCGAGATAACATTTCCCGGAAAACCCCGCCAGCTCACGTCTTACAACTTTTGCCCTTTCATGACGTTCTCTGAATAATTTCAATTCTTCGCTACTGTTAAAAAGAGGGGAAAGCCTCTTAACCTCCACCACATTTGCCCCCAGAAAACCTGGAATTTTTTCATGGATGGATTGAAAGGATACAGCCTCGGATTTCTCCGATTCCAGGGCTGTTCCTAGGGCAACAAAAAACTGAGAATTTTCAGGGAAGATAATATTCTCTTCCTTCAGATCCAGTGTAACAATAAATCTCTTTCTCAACTCGGACAGGAACGAAAGAGGACCACCCAAAAAGGCAATATTGCCTCTGATCGGTTTTCCCTGAGCCAGACCGCCGATGGTCTGATTGACAACTGCCTGAAAAATGGACGCGGCAATATCTTCTTTTGCCCCCCCCTCGTTGAGAAGAGGCTGTATATCTGTTTTAGCAAAGACACCGCAGCGGGCGGCAATAGGATAAATAGTAGTTGCAGAACGGGCCATCTCATTCAAACCGGAGGCATCTGTCTGCAGAAGCACCGCCATCTGATCGATAAACGCTCCGGTTCCTCCGGCACATGTACCGTTCATCCTCTGGTCTACCACTCCGGAAAAGTAGGAAACCTTGGCATCTTCTCCACCGAGTTCTATGGCTACATCCGTTTCAGGGATAAAGGTTTCGATGGCCTTTGTACCGGCAATAACCTCTTGAATAAAGGGGATTCCAAGCCATTGTGCGATAGATATCCCAGCTGAGCCGGCTGCGCTGATAGTCAGATTACTATGAGGAAACATCTCATAGGCTTCTTCGAGCAAATCAGCTACACTGTTCTTAACATTTGCCATATGGCGGGAATAGCGGCTGTAGATGATCTCATTTTTATGATTTAATATAACCAGTTTTACTGTCGTAGATCCTATGTCCAGACCTGCACGCAGGTTTGTCTCCATTGAGCACACCTCTTATCTATACTGTCTAAGTATAAGATATTAGTCTACCGACTAACTTAAGTCAATAGTTCTGCTCTTTCTAAATAATAGTTGCTAAAGAAAGTACGGCAAAGACTATATTCAACTTCGTATCAAACTGACCGAACAGTTGTCCTGTCGAAGAAGATTATTTAATACCAGATGAAATAATAAGAAAAATTCCAATACCGGAAAATCCTGAAAAGAATCTTCCGCTAGTAGAAGATCAGATATGAGTGACGAGATAGAACAGTCGGTGCTTACTATACTTATTACCGGAAATCTCGGCTATACAATATTCATATTCCCCACTTAAAACCTATAGTAGGCTGAACCCGACTTACATTTTAAAAGCTCCACTTGTCATCCCGCGGATAAACTGTTTTGATACAAAAAAGAAAACTATTACCAGTGGTAAACTGGATATCACATATCCTGCCAGTGCCGGACCGGAACTACGAGTCTGAGCAAAATAGGTCTCTGTAAAAGGAACAAGCCCTACGGAGATGGTCCTCATACTTTCAGAGGTCAAAACAATTCTAGCCCAAATAATCTCATTCCATGAATTGAGAATATTCATAATAAGCAAAGCCGACAGGATGGGGGTGGAAAGAGGAAGTGCAATGTTAACGAAAGCCTGAATCGGGCTTATTCCGTCAATCTGACCCGCTTCAAAGAGTTCCCCTGGTAACCCTGCAAAAAAAGTTCTCAAGAGGAATATAGCAAAGGGCAATCCCGTGGCAATTCCTGGTAGTATAACTCCCAGCCTCCGGTCGAGAAGGTTAAGATCCCGAACAAGGACAAAAGAGGGGATCAGAGAGAGAATTCCTGGTATCATCAGAAGAACCAGGATAAGGATAAAGAGAAACTCTCTACCTGGAAACTTAAAACGTGCAAAGACATAAGCTGCCAGAGAGGCAACAATTAGAATCCCTGCCGAGATACTTCCCGCAATAATTACCGTGTTCATGATATAAGGTCCCACATAGGACCAAGCCAGTTTATAGTTTTCAAAGTTAAGGGGAAAAGAAATCCACCAAGGATTATGAATATCCTGTATGGTTGTCTTAAAGCTCTTATTGAGCATCTCGAAAATTGGAAAAAATGTCAAAAAAAGTAGAAACAGTATAACTATATGAAGCAAAATCTGTGAAATTCTTATTTTCCGGACCATTTACCCGACCTCCTCTTCTGTCGATTTTATGAATTTAAGGTTGAGTAGCGTGACAATCAAAATTGAGACGAACATGACCAGGCCTATAGATGAGGCATAACCGAATTTTACATACTTAAAGGCATTTTTATACATCCACATTCCCGGAACCATGGTTGAAGTTCCCGGACCACCATCTGTAATTAGAAGCTGAAAACCGAATCCCTGAATCCCCATGATTATACCCATAATGATAAAGAACTTCAGCTGACTCCTGATAAGAGGGAAATCAATAAAAAGGATTCTCCTCATTGTTCCACATCCATCAATTTTCGACGCATCGAGGACCGATTCGGGAATTCCCTGCAGACCGGCGAGATAGATGAGGAAGTTAATTCCTCCCACCCAGGGAAATCCCACAAGGATCATGCTGAACAGTGCCATTTGGGGGTCACCAAACCACCCTTTTGCATCTCCTCCCAGCTTTAGAAGTATGCTATTCATCAGTCCTTCCGGTGATGGATTCAATACCAGTTGTGTCCATATAAGCATAATAACGACCATAGGAACCAGACTTGTAAGGGTGAAGAGGAACCGGTAACGCTCACTTAATCTTCTGTTTTTGAGATTGAACAGCAATTCAGCGAGAAAAATCTGGGGAACATTACCGATAACCAGTCCCGCCCCGATTAGAATCAGCATATTGCTCACAGATTCCTTTAAAATGCGGTCATTCAGAATTTTTTTGAAATTATCCAAACCAACCCAACTAGCTGTAGCGGCATCCCAGTTTGTAAAAGCATAAATAAGTCCCGAAAACGAAGGATAATAGCTAAAGATAATAAGCAGAATAAATGCCGGCAGAAGCAATAGGTAATACTGGCCATATCTCTTGTAGTTTTTCAACATAGTAATTTCCATTTTATTATTTATACAATAAAAGACTCTCCCGCAGCTAATGATTTATATAAAAACCTGCGGGAAACCATTTCAAAATTCTATTACCAGGCTGAAGTGTCCCAGTTATTTTTCTGTATCATCTCTTCAACAGTGTACTCTGTCTGCTCAGCCAGCTGAGCAAGAGCCTCATCTATAGTGATCTGACTGAGTTCATATTTCTGAACCAGTTGCAGGAAGAACTCGTAATACTCACTACCCAGATAACCCCATGAGTTAAAAACATGCCAGTCGCAAAAATCATTGTTCATGTCTTCAACAGCTTTATCTACTAGAGGTTCAAAGAGAGGTGAAACCTCGGCATCGAGAGAAGCGGGCATCATGGCTTCAAGCGTGTTCACAAGTCTCGCATTGTTTGAAGGTTCTGTGAGGAACATCATCAGATCAATGGCTCCATCAACAGTGCCCTTCTCTTTTGCTGAATTTGTCAAAAACCATGTTGAGCTATAACCGGCAGATCCGCGAACAATTCCCTTCCCGCCGAACGGGGAATCTTCTTTAGTCACAAGAGGATAAGGCATATAACCGAAGTTAAATTCTCTCTGTTGGTCATCTCTAGTCATTCGAAGATGAATACCAACTCCTTCCATCATGGCTACTTTACCCTGGAGAAAATTACCGAAAGCATCAAAGGACTGCCATCCTTCGGGATAGTATTTTGTTTTTTCTTTGAGCATTCTGAAATACTCTCTGTTTCGCACACCATCAACTTCCCAGATACCTTTTTTATAAGCTCTGACAATTTCTTCAGCATCGGACCATCCATCGGGCCTCAACACATCAATTTGGGGAAGTAGATCGGCAAAAAGGGATCCTTCCAGAAAAATATCATACCAGACATAAAGGGGAAAGTATGGGATAAAACCAGCATCGGAAATCTTTTTCTGAGTTTCCATAAGTTCACCGAACGATTCAGGAAGAGACGAGATTCCTGCCTTTTCAAAGATATCCTTGTTGTAGATAATCCCTATAGGAATGTGATCCAGCGGAACGCTGTAGATATGTCCATCGGGGAATGACATCGCATCGAACCATGATGGGACAAAGATATCTTTCCACTTTTTATTTCCTTCGATATAGGGATTGGGCTTGTCATAATACTCATCCAGAGGAAGGAACCATCCCTTTCCTCCAAGATCTGCCGCATTAATTGTCAAAGTAAAAAGAAGATCGGGAGCTTTACGACCAGCCAGAAGAGGGATGATTTTATCAGACCCTCCGCCGTAACTCTGATCGAGGATCTCTACTTCGTATTCCGGATGAATTGCCTCCCACTCTGTGCAGAGGGTTTCAAGTTCATTGTAGGGGTAAGGATTGGCATCAGTTTTCTCCATACTCTTGGTTGAATTGAACTGGACAATTCCCCCTCCACCATCAATAATAATTTTCTTCTTTACAGCTTCCTTAGAACCTTCTTCCTGCTGTCCACCGGCAAAAACAAGCGCCGATAACAGAAGAGTAAAAAAGACAGAAAATAACAATTTTTTCATTAAAACATACTCCTTTGAATTGGTACTAAAAATATGCTAGCGCCCTTTTTCTAAGGAGTATATGGAATATCCAATTCAGTTTTATGGATTATTCAGTACTATTTCATTATTTTCTCTAGTTAACGCCATTTTACTATTCATCAAGAAAAACACTCCTGATACGTCACCGGTCAACTCTACGGTTCCGCCATCTCTTTTATCACGGAACTCCTCCAGTATGGTTTTCCTATTGACGACAACCATACTGGAGGAGTTCTCAATCTTCAGATGAAATGATGGTGAAAAACTAACTCAGGAGATCATCATCAAGGACATAAGAGAGGATATCAGAAAAAAACTTATAATTCATAAAAGATTCACTTAACCTTTATCCACCCATAGGGAGGTAGTTTAATCCTGCTTCCCCATTTCATAGTTAATTTGACCTCTTCACCGGTTTTATTCCATCCGATAACACCGCTGACTCCATAACTGCCGTAAGCCGAATCGAGATTCCCTCGTATCTGCGGAGGTGATTGAACTGGGACCTGAACAGCCTGATCGAGTAAAAGGTTTTTCAGGAAAGTAAACATAAAATTTTCCAGATCACCACTACTACTCACCCAGCTGTTATGAAAAGCTCTACTGGTGATAAAAACGCCGTTTCCATTAGTGAAAATTATAGGAATTCCATTCAGATTGATTAGAACTTCGCTTCCGTCAGGCTGCGTTCTGTAACGGAACATCTGGTCAGCGGGATAAGAAAAATGGTTTAGTGTTTCGAGATCCTTTGTTAGAGGGTGGCTATGAATGTCAAGCCTTCCTCCCTGATGACGAAAGAATTCAATATCCCCCTCACCAGCAGTCGTAAGAGCAGAAAATCCGTTCTGATAATTACCTTTAGTCTTTGAATCGTCACGATGAGCGAGCATGTATTCACCACTGTAAAGGACTCTCTGACAGTGCTTGAGATTCTTCCTCATTTTTTCGTTTAGAAAGAGAGGATCGGGGATGATAAGCAACTTGTATTTTGTCAAATCCCGCTCTTCAAGCCATTCATAAGGAATAACCTCCATGTGAATCCCCATCTGGTGAAGAGAAGTTTCAATCTGCTTAGAAGAAAAGGTATAGAGTCCATCTACAGTTCTGTTACCATCCATGATGTTCCTGAGAGTAGAGGGAGAATCCCCGGCAGGAAGGGCCGCAGCCTGAAAAGAGTGATAGACCAGTCCCACCTCCGGTTCTTCCACTTCTCCGTCAACTGCATCGATGAGTTCCCGGATATAGGGACCGATTTTTAAGCTATACTCATCTTCAATATTCTCGGTGCAGTACTGCTTCTTTCCGACAATATTATCCACCTCATCCCCGCAGCGCATGGGAAACTGAAAGGACATGGGGATAACCCCCTCACCTGCTGCTTTCGCCATAAGGGGTAGTTCATGTCTTTTCCACGATTCAAAATCGGGAAAAGTCTCCATCTCTCCGTGACTCTCGCCAAAGGCAATCCTCTGGTTGCAGGTCACATCACCAAAGGAGAGATCATAAAAGAGGAAATCAGCTCCCGGAGCTTCGCCCATATTTAGAACGTAGTTGTCTGAGGGATACACTTCACTCCAGGTTCCCACCAGCCTATCGGTGGATTTCATGGCATGAGATACAAACATTTCTCTGAAATCCCTTAGTGTTTCAGCACGGAACTTCAACCAGTTGATCCATCCCATCGATCCGGGGACTCCCTTCTCCGGAGGAGCGGGAAGCTCTTGCCCCTCTGTCCCCATATATTTGTTAAAAGCCTGAACCGCCTTATCTGAAAAACTATAATCCCAGGGGAATCCCCCCTCCCCAAAGAGTCCCCACTGTATAACATAACCTATAGCACCGGGATTGTTCTCCTCATGAAAGAGAATCACCTCTTTCAGTAGATCAAGCCCCTTCTTCACCTGCACCTCATCAAAGGGATCGGGAATATCGAGCCAGGGACGGACCAGCATTTTCAACCCGTAGGTTTCCCAGACAGAGATATCCCGTTTATGAGCTTCCAAGTCATTGCCCTGAGGCTGATTGACAACATCGTATCCGAACCTGACCGCCATAGGGGCCATTTCTTCGGGAGACCACCCCCACATGGCAACGAGGATCTGAGACCTTTGAAGATTTTTCAATTGTTCCGCTTTGCTAATCATTACATAATTTCCTTTTTTTCTCTCCGAATTCAATTATTTTATCAACCAACCACATAGTGCTTTTCAAAACGGTCCGACGATGAATCTCCCGAGCTGTTCTTTCGTGTAAATCAGCCCCTTGAGGTAATCGCGCTTTCTCTTTTCAAAGTCAGTCAATATGAAAGATTTCCTTCGCATTCCCACACATAATTGGTTCAACCACAGCTAAGGCCTCTTCAAGGGTAAACCACTCCTCCTGAACCAGCTCGGTTAAAGCCCTAGCTATTCCCCGCCTGGCGATGGCAGCATGACCGATTGTACATTCTACATAGGAGTGATCTCCCCCAAAGGTGAGAATCTTGTTCAAGGGCGCAGTTACAAGATAGCGTTTCAAAAAATTTTGCGCTGCTACCGGATCAATAATCCACGCCCAGCACATATCGGCTACAGCTCCTCGATGGTGCTTTGTCAGAGCCAATAACTCACTCTCATAAGGATAAGTCATATGCATAAAAACAAAACGGGTATTAGGAAAATTCATACACAAATTACTCATATCACCGGGATTCCGGGCGACTCTGGCCATGGGCATGCCGTTAAAACCGGCAAAATAGCCAGTATGCAGCTTAACCGGAAGATTGTACTCAGTGGCTTTCCCTACTGTATAACCGAAGAGATGATTTTCCAGAGCTTTCATCTCCTCTTCACTCATCTCCTCTTTCTTTATTCGCTTGAGAAAAAGGGGGGCGGCACTCTCTTTCGCTACAGGATCATAATCAAGATCTCTGTTGTAGGCGTTCTGCGACTTGACCGCGACCGCTTTTTCCCCGTACTGAACAAAGTACCAGTCGATAACCTTATACCAATCATCAATCGATTGGACTGAAATATTTGCCGGTTCACTGAATTTCTCAATTGACAGCCCAAGAACGACCTCTTCCCTGGCAAACATGGGAACAATAGAGAGATCCTGCATCAATAATTCAGGTTGCTCACTCTCTCGAAAAGGAGCTCCATCCAAGCTGTTCACTTGGCAGGACTCGATATGGGCATAACGGGAAGAAAAAGCCTCTTTGTAAAATCCCTCTTTTCTGAATTCGAGATATTTCTCCTGAATCTGATCAATAGTGGAAAAGGAGATCTCATCAATGCCATAAAGTTCCTTTACCGAGAACTCAAGAGCTTTAGCATATGCAGTATTCCGGACTGCTCCCCACAGAGGCTCCACTACAGCCCATCTCTCATGAAGTGACAATTCTGTATCGAGGAGTTTCGCCCTTCCCTGCTCATCCAGTCCCGCCGAGATCAGATCATCACTGAAATAGGGGCCCATCATACTTATCCAACTGTCCTTTTCGGGACTGATACTCAACCGGTCCGATTCCTCTGAAAGATGTTCATGAGTATCGATAAAAGGTGTTTTTCGGACCTTTTCAAAAATTTCCTTCCAAATATCCACTCTATCCTCCATATTTTTTCGATATTTCATTACTCTAGATCAGAAAAGATTTCTTGTCACCATTTTTTTGTTATACTATTATGAGCAACTATGAACTTACAAAAACGGGTTCTGTTCACCTATTCTCTATTTATATTGATTCTGGTAATTATCGTGAGCAGCCTCTATTTTAGCTACAATATAACTTTGCCTCTAAAGATCTTCTGTCGCAGATGAACTTTTTCACAATAATGGCGACCCTTACCTATAATGATTTGAGCAATAATGCAGAGAAAGAAGAAGTAAGGCTTGCCGGAAAAGAACTGGAAAATATGCTCTACCAATACACGCTTATTACTAATTTCCACAAAATAGTGTTATATAATGAACAAGGACATTTTTTCAGTAGCCGCATAGACTTTCAGCCGAAACTTACTGAAGTTACAGCCATCATTAATACTTTAGATTGGCTCGAAAAAGGTAGAGAAAAATTCGGAAAGCTAATTATAATCCCCCCATATGATGATCCCTGGTCCAGTGGTAAAAAAGATCGGGTCTTTTCCGTTTCAAGAGCGATTCCCGGCATTAACGAGGTTCTCGGATTTATTGAAGTACAAAAATTGTATTCGGATATTGAAAGGATTCTCTACGTAACAGATGAGGAGTTTATTGAACTCTCAGTATTTACAGAAGAGGGGGGGGAACTATTCGGAGGCAGCAAGACTTTTGAAAACTACATAGAATCAGTCCACACCTCAAAATACTCAGGATTGATACTGACAGCTCACAAGGACAGGAGATTTATTCTGAACAATTTTTACAATTCAGTTCGAAATCTTCTATTAATCAGCATTGTTATTATTGTAATATCCATCTCTTTTATCTACATAGCTTCGGTAAAGCTGACCAAGCCAGTGAGAGAGCTGACCAGCCTGATAGAACAGACAGAACTGGAAACTCTGAACGAGTATGTAAAAATCAGCAACAGCGACAGTGAATTTGAAAAACTGGGAAACTCCTTCCTTCAATTAAAAAGCAGACTCAACAGTTCCATTCAGAAAGAGATTAAAACTTCTGCCCTCCAGCAGCAGGCCCGTTTCGATGCGCTCCAAGCTCAGGTTAATCCGCATTTCCTTTTTAATATTCTCAATGTGATCTCCCGGATGGGACTGGAAAGCAATAATGAAGAGATTTGTGAAGTAAGCAACGGCATCGCCGACATGCTTCGCTACTCCACTTCGACCATAAGCCGAAATGCAACTATAAGAGAGGAGATCGACCACATCTACAACTATCTCAGTTTGTTAAAAAAAAGGTATGAAGATAAACTTCAGTTTTCCATAGAACTGGAAGAGGAATTGATGGATATCACAGTCCCGAAAATCACCCTGCAACCCCTGGTGGAAAATTGTATCAATCACGGATTCAATAAAAACAACCGACAAATGATAATCTCTATAAAAGGATGGATTTCCCATAGATTATGGTATCTGGAGATTCTGGACAATGGTGATGGATTCTCGGCTAAGATTCTAAATGAACTGAAAGGGCGAATAGACAGAATCGAAAGTAAAACACCACAGGAGCGCTATATGGAAGGGATGAAGCCCGGAGGTCTTGGTCTGGTCAACACCTTCGGACGTCTTTCTCTCTATTTTAATGGAAAAATCTCCATAAACGTGTCCAACCGCAACGATAAATCTGGCGCAATCATTATTCTGAGTGGAGAGATATCGTAATGTACACTGTGTTTCTCGCCGATGACGAACCATCGGCATTGAGCTATTTGAGAACTCTGATTAGCCAGAAATGCAGCGGATTCTCCATAATCGGAGAAGCTGACAACGGAAAAGATGCTCTGCAGATGGTCGGAGAACTGAAGCCTGATTTGCTGATCAGCGATATAAGAATGCCCATAATGGATGGAATTGAACTGATAGGGGAAGTAAAAAAACACTATCCCGAAATTCAGTCAGTTATTGTCAGTGGTTACCAGGATTTCCAATACGCTCAAAAAGCACTGCAATCAGGAGTTAGCGACTATCTCCTGAAACCTGTTAAAATATCCGATTTTACAGAACTTATGGATAAAATCAATCAGGAACTGGGAGAAAGACGTCACAAGAATATCAGACAGATGCTTAACGATTTACTTTTATCAGAAGAGACCGGAACAGGGAATCATGCTGAACAGATAATGCCTCGAAAGCTTCATATATCGGTTATTAGAAAAAACGGTTTTCCAGCCCACATTAATCCGTCATTAGAATTCCTGAACTATTCTCTTCCTCTCCTCGATGAGGAAGACAGATTATATACCTGGCTCTTAAGAGGAAGAGATGAAAACGAACTGATCATTGTTTCCGACGGATGTATTGTGACCACTATACATTTTAAAGAACTTATTAATAACATTTCCCGGCAATTCAAAGGAGACGGTTACTCCACCAACGCCATAAAAACTGAGTGTAACATTAAAAATTTTCTTCCTGTTGTTTCCAAGCTCTATAAACTGATTGGTGAAAACACCATACCCGGTTCCGACCAGAGTCTCGATGCAGAGGCGGTCAATCCTCAATATAGAAATAGGGAAAGCCATGTTAACAGCAGCTTACTGATTCAGATAGAGACCCTGATCAACAGAGAAATGTTTGAAAATACTCTCAAAGAATTAGAAGAACTGTTTTCACTGTGGGAAAAAGAAAAGCTGCCCCTAATCAATATGGAAATTGAATTGACCCGGATCAGCCATATCATTCTCCGGAAATATCCCGAAATGGACAGGAAAAACATAGAATTGACCGAAAAACTGGCCACAATATTAAAGACGGGACGATCACACAGTGAGATAGGAACAGCCTATATCACGATGATCAAAGAATTCCACAACAGTCTCCCTGAAGTTCGGGGAAAGATAGATTCAATTGATTTTTTTCATTCTATCGACAGATACTTAGATTCTCACATAGCGGAAGATCTCTCGCTCTGTTTAATATGCTCTATCTTCGGGATATCCCAGAGTTCACTGAGTAAACTGTTCAGAAAATATTCAAACAGAACCTACACCGAATATCTGACAGAGACGAGAATAAATAAGAGTATTGCCATAATGGGTAACAGCCACAGGATGCCCCTGAAGGAAATTGCTCCCATGGTAGGGTATAATGATCCTCTGTACTTCAGCAAAGTGTTTAAAGCCGTTAAAAAGATGTCCCCCCGCTCCTATATGGAGAATCAAATGCAAGAAAATACTTAAAATTCCATAAAAGATTACAGATTTCTCCATATACGGTTGTTTTTTCCCCTCTTATCATATTCTTAACAAAACTGAAAAGAGGTATTAATGAAAAAGAAAATGTCTATGCTGTTATTATTGGCAGTAACACTTCTCATTCCCGTATCACTGTTCGCTGCAGGGCAGCAGGAAAGCGATGGTGCAAGCGCCGGAATGAGTGATAAACCTGTTGTTCTCACTCTACTTATTGACAAAACATCTCAGATAGACGGTTTCGAAGCCATCGCCAAAGCCTTTGAAGAAAAAACCGGTATTGTAACCGAGTTAGAATTTCAACCCGGTAGTATCGAAGGTGAAAATGTTATAAAAACCCGTCTTGCGACCGGAGAAATGACAGATTTACTTTATTTTAACTCAGGATCCCTGTTGAGATCTTTGAATCCCGAGAGAAACTTTGTTGATCTGTCAGCTGAGTCATACATGGAAAGAATTGCAGACAGTTACAAACAGACAGTAACCGTTAACAATAAAATCTTTGGAGTTCCCGTTGATGCTGCCATGGTTGGAGGGATTTTTTACAACAAGAGAGTATATAAAGAGCTTGGCCTCGAAATACCTATGACATGGGATGCCTTTATGGACAACTGTCAGGTAATTAAAGATGCCGGAAAGACTGCTTTTATAGGTTCTTTTAAAGACGACTGGACCGCCCAATTGATTCTTCTGGCCGACTACTACTATGTCCAGCAGCAGGTTCCTGATTTTGCCGAAAAGTTTACAAAGAACGAAGCAAAATACGCCACAACCCCTGCTGCTCTGGAAGCATTTAAGAAATATAAAGAGATCGTCGAAAAAGGCTTCATGAATAGCGATTTTCTTGCAACCACCTACGATGAAGCCCAAGCAAGACTTGCCTCCGGTGAAGGTGTTCACTACGACATGGGTTCATGGGTATTGGATGGTCTTTCTGTTAACTATCCTGATCAGATTAATGATATCGGATTCTTTGCTCAACCCGATAACAAACCCGGGCTTAACGGTACAACAGTGTGGATTCCAAACTCAGTGTATCTCAACAAGAATGGAGAAAACGTAAAGGCCGCAAAAGAGTGGGCTGAGTTCTTTGTCTCACCTGAAGGAATCGATGTATGGATGAGTGCTTTCCCCCCCAAGGGTCCCTTTGTTGTCAAAGGTGTAGAGTTCCCCGATAATATTCTTCCCGCTGTAAAAGATATCATCAAGTATTTCGATGAAGACCGAACAGCTCCGGCTCTCGAGTTCCTCACTCCGGTAAAAGCCCCTAACTCACCAGCTATCTGTGTTGAAGTTGGTTCCGGAATGACCGAACCTCTTAAAGCTGCAGAAAAGTACGACCGCGATACAGAGAAACAAGCAAAACAGCTGAATCTTCCCGGTTGGTAATCAAAGGATCTTTTTAATAAACGTAAAAGAGAGCAGCCTGTATTTACCAGGCTGCTCTCTTATTGTAACAGAAGGTATATAACTATGACTAATACAACAAGAAGGCATTACAATTATCTTTTTCTACTTCCTGCGGGTGTAATCTTCTTCATATTTTTTCTTTTTCCAGCCCTGTCATCTTTTTTCTTCAGTTTAACCCGCTGGACCCTGACAGACTGGACGTTCATCGGTTTAGACAACTTCAAAATGTTCTTCTCCGAGGACTCTCTCAGCATCGGATTTAAAAATACATTTATCTATGCCTTTCTAACCACTGCTTTTAAGGTTGTTTTCGGCCTTGCTCTGGGAATATATTTAACCTCGGCCATACGGACAAGAGACTTCCTGCGAGCAATCATTTTCTTTCCAAACCTTGTCAGTACCATTGCAATAGGGATCACATTCAACAGCCTTATGCACCCCTCTCGAGGTGTTATTAACCAATTTCTAGCGACCATTGGAATTACCGGGCCCGACTGGCTTGGTAATGTTCATCTGGCGCTACTCTCTGTAATCGGAGTGGATGTGTGGAAGGGTGTCGGTGTGGCCACTGTAATCTTTATCGCCGGTATTTCTGCCATACCGGAGCAGTACTATGAAGCACTCTCTATAGATGGAGGGAATTCATTTGATAAATTCAAACATATAACTCTTCCCCTGGTACGTCCGGCAATGAACTCCGTAATTATACTGGCTCTTATCGGAGGATTGCGACTCTTTGACCTGGTTTGGAGTATGACAAAAGGAGGCCCCGGATTTACTACAGACCTTCTCTCTTCAATTATATACAAACAGTACGGTAGCGGATTCTACGGGCTCTCCACTGCAGGGAATGTAATTCTCTTTCTGGTGGTCTCGGCAATTGCCTTTCCTGTTTATCGTTTTCTGAACTCCCGGGAGGTCGACCTATGACATCCAAAGCACGACGTCTAACAATAGAAATTACAGGAGTAATTTTAACTGCGATTATCTTCGGTATTCCCTTCTATTTCATTTTCAATATGGCTTCAAAAAATTCTCAGGAAGCTTCACTCATGAATATATCATTTCCGGAAAAGTTTTTGCTTTTTGATAATATCAGGGAAGTTATACTTGCCGATAAAGGAATTGTTGTCACAGCTTTCAAGAACAGCATTCTCTTAACATTTTTTTCCATTGTAGTGCTGATTCTGGTCTGTTCCATGGCCGGTTATGTGGCTCAACGACGGTCTGGAAAGGCTTCTCCTTTTATCAGCTTTCTGATACTAACCGGTTTGATTATCCCCCCGGCAATCGTTCCCACCATATGGCTTCTTCTTAAATTGGGTATTTTCAAAACAATGTTCAGCATGGTTATGATTGAAACAGCTATTTCCATGTCCTTTGCGACACTGCTTTACAAAGGATTTATGGCAACTATCCCGCGGCAGATTGATGAAGCGGCCATGGTTGACGGCGCCGGACCACTGCGTCTGTTTTTTCAGATTATTTTCCCTCTCCTCAAGCCCACAACCGCAACAATTACCGTTCTTTCAGCAGTGAATATATTTAACGACTTTGTCCAGCCTCTCTACTTCTTCCCGGGAGCGAAGAACGCCACAATTCAGCTGACTTTATACAATTTCACAAGTAAATATTACAGTTCGTGGCATCTGCTCTTCGCCGATGTCTTTATTATCACCATACCGCCCCTGATTCTCTTTATTATTTTTAACAAAAAAATCATATCGGGGATGGCAGCAGGTGCCATAAAAGGTTAATAAAAATGAAGCTCAATGCAAAATGGATCTGGAATAAAAGACAAAATTATAATACTTACAACGACGCCATAATCGCAAGAAAATGCTTTTCTCTTGCTTCTATCATAGAGGCACAAGTCGCCGTCAGCGCCGACAGTTACTACCGCCTAAAGATAAACGGTCAATGGGTCAATGACGGTCCGGCTAGAGGATGGCCCGAGCACTATCAGTACGATCTGATAGATATAAGCTCCTATCTGGTAAAAGGGGAGAACAGTATCGAGATAACAGCCCGTTATTTCGGTGTCGGTGATTTCCATAGGGTCTGTCAGCAGGCGGGACTTCTGGCCCAACTTGAAATAACCGGAACCGATGGTCAGGTTAAAATTATCGGAACAGATGCAAGCTGGAAGGTCTGTGACCTGAAAGGCCTTGTTGCCAATACGCCCAAACTGAGCGTTCAGCAGAGCCCCTATGAGCTCTACAATGCCAACATGGAAGGGAATAATGAGTTTCTGAACGCAATTGAACTCTTTGATGCCCACAAAGGACCGTGGAAAGGATTACATAAAAGAGAGGTCAAACTGCTGACTCGGGAAGCTGTCCCCTTCAAAAGCTTTATGGACGCTAAAGTGGTAAGCCACAAAGGAGAAAACTACTGTTTCCCCGCCGTTCGTCTTATGTTTCCCGGCGCGATAGAAACCAATTCCTTTACAGGAGCAGCCTGTGGATTTGCCAATTTCATCAATGTAGAAAAAGAAACAGAAATCGAAGTCTGGTCGCGGTCACTGACCATCAGCGTTAACGGAAAGATTGCCGATAATAATCATCATATACTCAAACCGGGGAAAAACCTCCTTCTAACTTTCATTAAAGAAATGCCAGGTAGCAAACACCTGCAGATCAACCACGAAAAAGAGCGCTCTTTGAGGATCAGCTGTCCCGTGGACTACATTCTCGACGAACAATGGTCTTTCATCCCTCTCCATCAGTATTCCTTCCTCCAGAATGATATAAACTGGAGCTGGACCATGGAGGAACACCCTGACCTGGCCGACAAAAGCTCAGGCTACAGCAATTTTATCGCAGAGGTTTTTGCCAAGGTCAGAGATGAGGAGAGTTTTAGTGAAAAACTTGGTCCCTATGTCCGGAAAATGGACTCTGAAAAGATTCTCCTGGAGGATCATTTCTGGAAGTTTTCTGAAAGAGAAGTTCTAGCTGACGGCAATGAATATGTCAATAAGCCTGGAGCCCTGATCCACAATAACAGCCTCTGGACTACAATCAATCCATCAGACCAGGGTGATATAGAACTCTCCTACGATCTGGGAGAACAGAGAATAGGATACTTCAACTTTGATATAATCTGTGAAGAAGGACTGGAACTGCAGATCAGTGGTATAGAGAACATAGCCAAAACCGGAGAGATCCAGCACAGCAATATGGTGACAACAAACCTGAACGGCATGACCTATATCACAAGAGAGGGGCTGAACCAGTTCACTTCTTATAAAAGGAGAAGTGGACGATTTATTTTTCTCTCCATCAGAAACCAGAACAGACCACTCAAAATTCGCCATATGGGACTTATCGAATCGACTTATCCCGTCGATTACCAGGGAAGTTTCCGTTGTAGCGACAACAGTCTGACCAGTATTTGGGATATATCCGCCCGGACTCTTAAACTCTGTATGGAAGACACATTTACAGACTGCCCTCTTTACGAGCAGACACTCTGGGTGGGAGACGCCCGTAACGAAGCACTCTTCGCCTACCCCATCTTTGGGAGCGTCGACATAGCGCGAAACAGCATAGACCTGGCGGGTCAATCTCTCGAGCGATACCCCATAGTTGGCTGTCAAGTTCCCTCAGCATGGGATTCGATCATACCCATATGGAGTTTCCTCTGGGTGATCTCCATCTGGGACCATTACTGGTATACCGGCGACAGCGGATTTGTGAAAGAGCGGTATCATCAGATAATTAAAAATCTCAAAGGGGCCGAAGGATATATCGACAAGGATAATCTCTTCAGCGCCGCTATGTGGAACCTCTTCGACTGGGCCGGAATCGACCAGGACCAGAGAAAAGTACTCTACAACAGCCAATTCTTTGTGGGAGCGATAGAAGCGGCACACAAATGTGGCGAGTTGATAGGCGACAGAGAAAACCTCGAGTGGCTTGAATCACTAAAAATAAAACTGATTGCTGCCATAAACAAGCTATGGGATTATGATAAAAAATCATACCCAGACAGTATTCGTGATGATGGAACAATCAGCCCTCAGACCTGCCAGCACACTAGTTTCCTTTCCCTTCTTTATAATATTAGTAATGATAAGAACAGGGCTCAGATAAAAGCCAACACGATAAAACCTCTGAAAGAAATGACGACCGTAGGATCCCCCTTTGCCATCCTCTACCTCTATGAGGCACTGGAAAAGATAGGTGCTGACAAAGAGATACTGGAATCTATTCATAAAAATTATCTCCCCATGCTCGAATCGGGAGCTACAACGGTTTGGGAAACTTTTCCTGGAACCGACTGGGCTCCAGAAGGGGCATTGTTCCCGACAAGAAGCCACGCACATGCCTGGTCATCGGCTCCGGCCTACTTCCTCAACAGGATCATTCTTGGAATACGACAGAGCGCAGCGGGAGGAGAAGCCTTTACTATCAGTCCCCAAATCGGTGATTTGAATTGGGCTTCCGGTTCGACCCAGTCTGCCAAAGGAAGAATCGAAGTTATGTGGGAAAGAAAAGGCCCCAAGCTCAGTGTGAGAGTAAAAGCTCCGGCCGGTGTGAAATGGGACTTTGTAGAAAATGATTCCATGAAAGCACTGAAAATTGATCTGATTTCTCTGTAAAGGATAAAAAAATGAGTTTTAACGGATTAAACATGGGAATGGGAAATATTTCCAAACTCTCGGATGCCAAAACCAGATCTATATCGGCAGAAAATGTCTATGGAGAAAAGGGAAAGGGGGGAATGGCGCCCTTCTCTGATACTCCTCAAAATGAAGTAGTACAAATCGGACAGAAATGGAGAAAAGAAAGAGCCGCACGGGATCTCGGGCAGAAATGGAAAAACAGGCCCTGTATTCAACTTGAAAAAGAATCGACAACAACCATTATGGATGTTAAAGGACCAGGCTCCATACAGCATATATGGATTACTGTAGATAACAATAAATTTCGCGATCTGATTTTACGAATATACTGGGATGAAGAAGAAACTCCCAGCGTAGAATCGCCGATCGGTGATTTTTTCTGTAACGGATTTAATACAAGAAGCAATGTGCTCAGTCTCCCCATAAATGTTAATCCAAGCGGAGGTTTAAACTGCTACTTCCCCATGCCTTTTAGAAGGCATGCCAAAATCACAATAGAAAACCGCAGCCCCGCAGACATTGAAGGATTCTTTTATACAATAAATTATACCGAGACGAAGATTCCCGATGATGAGGCCTATTTCCACGCACAATTCCGTCGAATCAATCCCCTAAGCTACAAGGAAGATTACACCATAATCGATAAGGTAAAAGGGAAAGGTCATTATGTGGGAACCTATATGGCCTGGCAACAGAATAATACCGGCTGGTGGGGAGAGGGTGAAATAAAAGTTTTTCTCGATGGCGATAAGGAATTCCCCTCAATCTGCGGAACTGGAACTGAAGATTATTTCGGAGGAGCCTGGTGCTTTCAGGGAACCTATTCCGCCCCTTTTATGGGATATCCCTTAGGAGTAGAGACTGATGGAAGCACGGGTGATCGCCATGGTCTCTACCGATTTCATATTATGGACCCTATTAGATTTGAAACGGACCTAAAGGTGACCATGCAGGCGATTGGATGGCGAAGTGAGGCAAGATACCTTCCTCTGCAGGATGATATTTCATCGGTAGCCTACTGGTATCAGAGAGAACCTCATCAAGAATTCCCGGAACTGCCCGACCGGGATTATCTGGAAGTAATCTGACAGGAAAAGGAGAATTTAATAATGCTCAATGTTTTAAAAATAAGCTGTAATTATGAAAATAAACTATTGGGAAGCGATGACAGGACAGTTATGTTTGGCTGGATTATCGGTGCCGATGGTAAAAATATAACTCAGGAAGCCTACTCTATTGAGATAAATGGAGTGAAGAGCGACTGGGTTGAAAGCGATCAATCAGTTCATGTTCCCTACAATGGAACAGAATTGACCCCGTCTACACGCTATAACTACCGGGTGAAAGTCCGCGATAACCGGGGAGAAGAGAGTCCATGGAGTGAACCGGACTGGTTTGAAACGGGATTGCTCTCGTGGGAAAAATGGATGGCTCCTTTTATATCCCCCCGTAGCGAGAGAGAGGGAGAGAAATCACCCGGCTGGCTTCTGAAGAAAGATTTTATCCTGGAGAAAAAGGTAAGTTCTGCCCGGATCTACGCCACATCTCTTGGTGTCTATGAACTGAATCTCAATGGAAAGATGGTCGGGAAAAATACATTGGCACCGGGATGGACCGATTACAAGAAACGCCTCCTCTATCAGACCTACGATGTGACCGATCTTCTCGCCAAAGGCGAAAACAAAATTTCTGCGGGACTGGGTTGCGGATGGTACAAGGGAGATATCGCCTCCTGGGAGGGGCAGCGCAACACCTACGGCAGCCGCAATGCCCTGAGCCTGCAAATGCTCCTGACCTTTGAAGACAATACAGAGAAATGGATCAACAGTGATGAGAGCTGGAGTTCTTCTTTATCTCCTGTTCTCTATTCTGAGATCTATCACGGAGAGATTTACGACGCCCGGCTGGAAAATTCATCAGCCGATGAGCCGGTCGATATTATTGAACAGGATACTTCAATTATTCAGGCACAGGACGGGCCTCTTGTCACAGAGCAGGAAGTTCTCCCTGTCATAGAAAAGATCAAAACACCAACAGGAAAAACCATTCTCGATTTCGGTCAGAATCTGACCGGCCGCGTCCGCTTCTCTGTTAGAGGAAAAGCGGGAGATAAAGTAGTTCTAAAACACGGTGAAATCCTCGACTCTGAAGGAGAATTATACATAGAGAACCTCCGATCAGCCAGACAGGAAATAGAATATATTCTGAAGGGGGATGGCGAAGAGAGCTATGAGCCCCATTTTACCTTTCAAGGATTCCGCTACGTTCTGGTAGAAGAGCATCCCGGAGAGATAGACAGTGGCAAATTTCACGCTGTAGTACTCCATTCAGAGATGAAAGATCTGGGATCATTTAAATGTTCAAACGAACTTGTTAACCAGCTCCATCACAACATAAAATGGGGGATGAAGGGAAACTTCCTCGATGTCCCTACGGACTGCCCTCAAAGAGATGAGCGCCTGGGATGGACGGGAGATGCTCAGGCCTTTATCAGCACTGCCTCGTATTTAAAACAGACGGCTCCATTTTTCAGAAAATGGCTACGTGATCTGAAAAGCGACCAGTTGGAGAATGGCGGGGTTCCACACGTCATCCCCAATGTACTCGACTATATGGCGGGCAAGGGATTGCTCGAAAGCTCTCATTCAGCCACAGGATGGGGAGATGCCGCCATCATCTGTCCCTGGGAGTTATACAGAGCTTATGGCGACAAAAAGATACTGGAAGAACAGTATAGCTCTATGGCCGGCTGGATTGCTTATATGGAAAGAGAGGCCGAAGGGGGATTAATATGGAACAGCGGATTTCACTTCGGAGACTGGCTCGCACTTGACGCCGCAGAGGGAAGCTATTTCGGAGCCACCCCAAACGACCTGACAGCCACAGCCTTTTATGCCAATTCTGTGGAGATTATGGCAAAGACAGCCGCCCTTCTTGATCGACCGGATGATAAGGCGAAATACGATGATCTCCACAAGAGGATTAAAGAGAAATTCATAGATACTTTTTACTCCGACAAAGGGGAGCTGAAAGCTCAAACCCAAACAGCCCATGTTCTCACTCTTATGTTCTCACTGTTGGAAGAATCTAATAGGAAAAATATTGTCGATTCCCTTGCAAGGCTCATAGAGGAGAGAGACAACCACCTGAGTACGGGATTCCTCGGAACTCCCTACCTCTGCCGTGTGCTCAGCAACAATGGGCGTAACGATGTAGCCTATAAACTACTTCTGCAAACCGACTATCCATCGTGGCTCTACCCCGTTACAAAAGGAGCAACCACCATATGGGAACACTGGGACGGTCTAAAGCCGGACGGCTCTCTGTGGAGCGCCGATATGAACTCCTTCAATCACTACGCCTATGGGGCAGTCGGCCACTGGTTATATGAAACAGTGGGGGGAATTCAAAGCGACAGCAAGACTGGAGGCTACAAAAATATCGTATTCAAACCACAGCCCGGCGAGGGAATCACTCATGCCGAAACGAGCTACGAAAGCCCATACGGGGAGATCTACCTGAAATGGGAAAAATCGGGAGAGAACCTTCACATGAAAGTAACAGTACCACCGAATACCCAGGCAGTTCTCCACTTCCCTGAAATAGGAGGGAAAAAAGAAAAAGCGGTAAAACTCGGTTCAGGGAATTACGAATGGAATTTGTAAATCCACCGTTTCTATTGTTTCGAAGTTGAACGCTGCACGAAGATATTGTTCCTTTGTTTTGCCCCTTCGGGGGCTTTTCTCTTGTAGGGAACACTCAATACGTCAGTATTGAGTTATGATGTTTACAGGATTTTGGAATCATTATAATATGTGATTGGATCTTTCTGTATATACAATGAAAAAAATTACACACATGGGGAAAAGGATTTCTGGAAATATTCATATATTTGCAGAACAACAAACCGATGGTGCTGAACACCTTCAATTCAGTAGAAAGAGATATACTGGAAAATCATCTATATAACGAATCATTTACTATTATTTATGAAGTGGTAAATGAACTGGCAAGTGATATCGATGTCAATGAAAAAGATAAAATCTACATTGCTAATTTTTATAAGATTGCTTTTGTCGGTACAATAATTGAATGGATAAAAAATAATATGATTGAAGATCCCAATATAATAATAAATAAGCTTCAAAAGATAATTACTGGAGATATTCATAGGGCATTGTTAAAATTCCGCAAGAATGAGGAGCCAAACTGATATGACTCCCCGATTTCTTCAGAATTCTAATTTAGATTAAACCTTCTAAATGAGTATTGCTTAGTAATTTTCTAATTATGTTTTCTGCGGGAAGAGGTCTTCCACTATACATTGCTTTAGCAGCGGCCATGACTGTACGGATATCGTATTGACTTGGAAATATTTCGGGTGGATTTTTTTCGAGTCCAAGCAGAGTGTATACAGCCATCATTGC
>NBMC01000050.1 GCA_002084805.1 Spirochaetaceae bacterium 4572_59
GGAAATATGTCCGAGAAAATAAGATCTATTGTTGCCGATGTGAATAAAGTCGCGAAGAATGTAAGATCGGGAAGTGAGCAGTTGAGTTCTTCTTCCCAGATTCTGAGCGAGGGGGCATCAGAGCAGGCTTTATCCATAGAAGAAGTCTCCTCTTCAATGGAGCAAATGAATGCCAATATTCAGCAGAATGCCAACAATGCCGAAACAACTGATAAGATAGCAGTTAAATCTTCTGAATATACCAGGAAGAGTGCAGATGTCGTAACAAATGCCGTAAATGCCATGAAAGAGATTGCATCAAAGATCGCGCTTGTTGAGGAAATTGCCAGGCAAACAAACCTCCTTGCCTTAAATGCTGCAATTGAAGCGGCAAGGGCAGGAGAATACGGCAAAGGATTTGCGGTTGTCGCTTCGGAAGTGAGAAAACTGGCGGAACGAAGTCAGTCTGTAGCTAGTGAAATCAGCGAGCTGTCCTCCCGTACAGGGGCGACCGCAAACGAGGCCGGTGAAATGCTTGAGCAGCTTGTTCCAAACATAGAGAAAACAGCAGAACTGGTGAAAGAAATCAGTTCCGCCAGTTCGGAGCAGAGTAGCGGCTCTTATCAGATAAACAAGGCTGTTATGGAGCTGGATTCGATAAGTCAGCGGAACGCTTCCAGCTCAGAGGAACTGGCAGTTACAGCAGAAGAGTTATCCGGTCAATCAAATCGGCTTAGAGAACTAATGACCTTCTTTCAGATTGAAGAAAGCTGTCTAACGGATCAGTCATAGATGAAGATTTTGAAAATTTATAGAATTTCGTGAGAATGGGGAATAGCTTAAGACCAAATGGAATGAATGTTTTTTGCCAATCTGGCCTGGATATTCTATAGTTTATATAGGATATGTATAGCGGATTAATGACGTCCGACACTTATTGCTTGATCTCTGTATCGGAGTCGTTTTCTTCGGATAAATCCTCTTGTGATTATCTGAAATTCTAGATTATGGGATGTCTATATTGAAAACTGGATATTCAAGCATTCAATTTGCATTTTTAGTATATATGGTCGGCATAGCAGCATTTTCCATAATATTGTGGGGTTCTGTTTCGATAATTGCAGATTATGTTGATTTCAGAAAAAACTCCTCTGAACTTAGGGATGAATATCTGATATCACAAAAAGAAATGCTGAAATCAAGTGTTTCTGAAGTCATTAAGTATATCGACTACATGAAAAATGAAGCCGAAAGCTACCTTGAAGAGGAACTGGAACTTCGCGGAAATATGGCTTATGACATCGCCTTCAATATATATCTGGAAAACAAAAATACCCACTTTCCCAATGAAATAGAAAAAATGATAAAAGACGCATTGAGACCCATACGCTTTAATGACGGGAAGGGATATTTTTTTGCAGTAACAATGAAGGGCATTGAAAAACTTTATCCGACTAATCCGGAATACGAAGAAACTAATGTTATTGATCTGAAAGATTTAAATGGTAATCTGGTTATTCAGGATGAAATAGAGATGGTAAAGAGTTCCGGAGAAGGATTTGTCACTCACTATTGGAGGAAACCGGAAGAAAAGGGTGATCTTCTGTATCCAAAAAAATCCTTTGTTAAGTATTTTCAGCCTCTGGACTGGTATCTGGGGACAGGAGAATATCTGGATGATGCAGAAAAATTATTACAGAAAGAAACAATTGATCGAATAGCCGGTTTCAGATATGGAATGGAGGGCTACTTTTTCGGAAGTACCTTTTCAGGTAATTCGCTTTTCTCCAATGGTAGGGTAAGCAAAGAGAATAACAGTATCTGGGACCTTACAGATTCGAGTGGTAGAAAAGTAATTCAAATGCAAATTGCAGCTGCAAAAAAACCGGAAGGTGGATTTGTTTCTTATTCCTGGCCAAAGTTGTCAGATGAAAATCCTTTTCCAAAGTTATCCTTTGTATACGCTGTTCCAGACTGGGAATGGGTTATCGGAACCGGAGTGTATATGGATGGCATTGAACAGCTTATTGCCGAGAATAAGGCCGTTTTAGTAAATAATATCAGAAAAAAAATGGTTAACAGCTTTTTTATTTTTCTGATTCTCCTATTCTGTATTCTGCTCATAGCATCCTATCTCTCTTCTCAGATAGGGAAATCCATTAAAGAGTTTTCCTCCTCACTTGAAAAGGCCAGCAGGGATAGAATTAGAATAAAATCGGATAAATTCCACTTTATGGAATTCAGAAAAATTTCTGATCTGGTTAATCGTATGCTGAAAGAGAGAGAACGAACAGAATCTTCACTGAGAGACAGTGAATTGAAGGTGGAGAATCTGAAAAAAATGGAGTCTCTGGGAATGCTGGCAGGGGGGGTTGCCCACGATTTAAATAATGTTTTATCGGGAATAGTCAGCTATCCTGATTTACTGCTGTCAGACCTGCCCAAGGACAGTCCCCTTGAAAAACCTTTAATAACAATTAAAAAATCCGGTATCAAAGCGACTAAAATAGTGCAGGATCTTCTGACCATAGCGAGAGGGGTTGCAAGTGATAAAAGAGTATTGAATCTGAATGAGATCATAAAACAGTATATGCATTCTCCGGAATTAAGTCGATTGAGAGATTTATATGGCCAGCTGACAATCAGCACAGATCTTGAAGTGGAACTGCTTAATATTTCCTGTTCCGAGGTGCATATGAGTAAGGTCATAATGAACCTTGTTTCAAATGCGGTTGAAGCTGCCGGAGATAGTGGTGAGGTAAAAATTAAAACGATAAACAGATATCTGGAAAAGTCATTTAAAGGGTATGAAGTTATCAGTACAGGAGAGTATGTTATACTCAGTGTTTCAGATAATGGACCGGGAATAAGGCCGGAAGATATAGAAAAAATATTTGAACCTTTTTATACGAAAAAAACTATGGGACGGAGTGGAACAGGACTCGGACTGGCTATAATATGGAATGTTATTCAGGATCATAAGGCCTATATTGATGTGATATCAGATAATAAAGGAACAACTTTTGAAGTTTATTTTCCCGTATCAAGGGATGATATTCTATCGGATCAAAAACTTCCTTCTCTTGTAGAGCTGAAAGGACAGGGGGAAACAGTATTGGTTATCGATGATCTGGAAAGTCAGCAGGAAATCTCCAGTGGGATCCTTGAAAAATTGAATTATACGGCAGTCTGCGTAGGCAGTGGGAAAGAGGCTGTGGAATATCTTAAACATGAAAAGGCAGATATTCTGTTGCTTGATATGATTATGCATCCGGGAATCAGCGGTTATGAAACGTATAAGAGAATCATAAAGGATAATCCTCATCAAAAAGCGATTATCATGAGCGGATATGTACAGACTGAGGATGTGGAAAAAACAAAGGCGTTGGGAGCAGGGCAGTTTTTATTAAAACCTGTGACGCTTGAAACTCTGGCCATGGCAATTAAAACCGAACTTTCCGGAACCGGGACAATCAGGGGCCCGGCCGAATAATCATAAAAGGCAGACTTAACAGCAAAAAGACTACAAAACCAGTTCTCCCGTAAGAGACAGCCCTGTAGATTCGCAGACCTTCACCTGGTGGAATTGTCCGATCCTGTCCTCACCTTCACCGGGGAACTGAATATTGATCTTTCCTTCGGTCAGACCGGAGTACTTTTTACCGTCCCGGGATCGGCCGGTGATCAGTACAGGGATTTTACGTCCGACGAGTTTTTCGTTAAATTCTCCGGCGCTCTTGATAAAAACATCAGACAGAATATGAAGCCTTTCTTTTTTTATCTCCTGGCTGATATCGTCATCCCAGAGGGCACTGGCTGCACCGGGGCGGGGAGAGTAGGCCGCAATAAAGGCCATATTGTAATGGAATTCTGCCAAAGCCCGGCGGGAATTTTCAAACTGTTCGTCCGATTCAGAGGTGAAACCCACAATTATATCGGTAAAGATAGTGGCTTCGGGCATGAGTTCCCGGATATCGAGGATAATCTTACGGTAATCCTCCAGGCTGTACTTCCGGTTCATCTTCTTCAGTATCTCATTGTCTCCTGACTGCAGGGGCAGGTGAACCTGTTTAGCCAGGCATTTGTAGCGGGACATTACTTCCAGAACATCCCGGGTCATATCCCGGGGATGGGGAGAGGTAAAGTAGACCCAGAAAGGTTTTTCTGACTGATCGCCCTTTTCCCCAACCTTTTCCAGGAGCTGAGCAAAACTCAGTTCGTTCCCCGTCTTATCCAGTCCGTAGGAGTTTACATTCTGTCCCAGTAGGGTAATGGATTTGTATCCACGGTCGAGCAGACGGTCCAGTTCATTCAAGATCTCGTCAGAAGGACGTGAAACTTCTCTGCCGCGTGTATAGGGAACGGCACAATAGGTACAGAATTTATCACAACCGTTCTGTATGGGAATAAAGGCCTCATAGGGAGAGTTGTAGGAGGGGTCTATATCCCAGAACTCCTTTTGCTCATGATGATGATTCAATCCCGCGGGAGTGACTATTCCATACTGACTGATCATTTCGGGAAGACCCGCAATATCATTGGTTTCAAATACCAGATCAAAGGATTTTAGAAACTTTTTTTTATCTGCCGGAAGAAGACAGCCTGTTGCAAAAGTAATAATATTTCTGTCTTTTTTCCACTTATTCCAGAGATGAATTCTGCTATGAACCTTATCTATGGCTTTTTGTCTGACAGAACAGGCAACCACTCCCAGTATATCCGCTTCTTCTTCAAGTTCCGTTTGAACAAATCCCATGTGATCGAACACCGTTTTCAAGCGCTCAGAGTCTGATATATTCATCTGACAACCCAGGGTCAGTACATAATATTTCATGATTATTTATTACTTTCCTTTAAACCAGGCAATCACTTCTTCCGCCACTTGCTCTTTGTCACAACCGTCGACAATAACATGGGGACTCTCTTTCAGGACAACCCTTTTTAACTCTTTACTGCTGATATTTTTTTCTATTATATCGGCAACCTCAGATGGTACCGTTTTATCTCCTAAGGAGACAATAGTCAAGGCAGGACAGGAGACATCCCCAAGTTTTTTTACAGCCATTTTCTGGAGGATCAAAAGGTCATGCATCTTAGCTGTATCATAGGAGGCCCAGTACTCTCTACCCAGTTTTTTTCTGTCTTCTTTCTGTTCGTCTTCAGGAGTCCATTCGCTTTTAAAGTATTTTATGAAATATTTCAGATAGGGTGCCATATAAAACAGTTTTTTTCGTATGGTCAGAGCCGGTGCCAAAAGGGCAATCTTGTCCGGCTGAAACTGTTCGGCCAGAAGAAGGGTTAAGACTGCACCCATACTGAGTCCGGCAATATAGACCTTCTTATAGCGGCCTTTCAAATTCAGATATTCATCTGTAACAGATCGCAGCCAGTCACGATGACCGGATTCATGAAAATCAAAACGATTGGTACCATGGCCGGGAAGACGGGGAAGGGATATGGTAAAACCGGCTTCAATCAGCTGTCCGTAGAAATAGAAGAACTCAGCGGGGTACCCTCTATGTCCGTGTATAAGGAGAACAGCCTCCTCTCCCCCCTGGTGGAACAGGGGTTGTGCGCTGGGAATTACTTTCGTTTCTGTGGGTATTTTTGTGAATTTCATTAGAAAAAGATATCATGGATCGATTCAGTTTTAAAGGGTTGAATCAGGATTCTCCGTCTTGGGGTACAGGGGGTAAAGACAGGTGGCCAGAGCGCTTGAAAAGGAAAGGTTCAGTCTGACAATATAATAGCCTTCCACTTCGGTAGAGGGAGTATAGTCTCCCAGTGAGGCATTCAGGAAAAAGGGAATTTCACTCTGCTTTACTTCAACCAGGAATGATTCTGGAAGATTTTTTAAAGCCTCTTCCTCAACATCCACAAATACGGTCATTCTAATAAGGGATGTATCTATAATCCGGGCTGTTATTTTTTCGCCCTTATCCATACGGAGACTAATATGTTTTTTCAAATTGATACGGGTGATATCTTTGTGATTGAAGGTCTTTGCATTGTCTACTGCTGAATTATACATTTTCTCAAGTAGTTCATAGGAACGGAAATGCCTGACCAGAATACCCTTGTACTCAACGGGAATATTCAGAAAGTCTGCTGTCAGCAGGCATTGATTACTGTTTGTGTTCAGCTGCTTGAAATCTCTCAGCTGTATTCTGATAAACATAGGAACGGCATTCTTATAATCCGGGAGCTGAAATTCGAGGTGCAGCATGAGGTTGCTTACACCACCGGTAATAATCGTTTGTTCCCTGGGACTGAGAATCAACAGAACCTTGCAGTTCCTAAGGGATAAAATATAGGGAACACAAGACAGTTTGTAATCATCTGTCTGGATCATGCATTTGTTTCTGATTATCCCTAGTTCCTGCATCAGGAAAGGATTCAGAGTAATGGTCCTCTCCATATACTTCTGTGTTTGCTCATCTATCTGAGATTGTACCATCCGCTTTTCAATCATACGGTCTTTCCCAATACTTTCAGCGCTAGTTCCACCTTCCCGAAGGGAGCGCTGACCTGAAATCCCTGTACGTGCTTTTCGATGGTCTCACATATTTCTGTGGCAATTCTTATTCCCTCACTGATTCCCTCTTCCCTGGTCTGGCAACGGCTCATCCTCTCCATAACAGAGTCGGGAACTTCCACTCCGGGAACCTCATTCCGCATAAACTCGGCATTCTTAAAGCTGACTAGTGGCCATACTCCTGCTATGACGGGAATCTCTTTGAAGGCGGAAGCCTTTTCCATAAAATTCAACAGAGCCATGGGATCAAATACAGGCTGGGTTATGGAATACTCGGCTCCCGCTTCTATTTTTCTCCGGTAGCGGTCCAGTTCCAGCTCAGGAGATACAGCACAGGGATTTGCACCTACACCTGTAAATATTGATGTAGGAGGTTTGATGGGATTCCCGCCGAAATCGTGTCCGTAATTCATATTGTGTACCACCCGGGTCAGGCCGATTGAATCCACATCGAAGACGCCGGTGACTTCAGGATAGTCTCCCGATTTGGGCGGATCACCCGTTATCACCAGAAAGTTCTTCAGTCCGGCGGCCACACTGCCCAGTATATCCGACTGCATTCCCAGCAGGTTACGGTCCCGGCAGGTATAGTGCAGAACCGCCTCGATTCCGGCTTCCTTCTGTATGACAGAGGCGGCAATCATGGGAGATACACGGGCACTGGCCCGGGGACCGTCAGGAATATTGATGGCATCCACGCCGTGATAGGCACAAATTCTTGCCTTATTGATAAAGGCGGTCAGATCCGTACTCCTGGGAGGTGTTATCTCTACAGATGTAACTTTAATACCTTGTTTCAGAAGACAGGCCAATCGGGATTTTTCTTCCTGGGGAACAGGCTGGAAATTCTCATCTTCCTGTATGATTGCTTTGATTTTAATGTGTTTTTTTACAACAGAGAGGGCCTTCACTGCCCGGGATGCTATCTTAATATGATCCGGAGTGGTTCCGCAGCAACCACCGATGGCTCTTACCCCCAGCTCCATAAATTTCCTGGTATATTTTGTGAAGTATTCCGGATTGGACAGGTAGATCATCCGGCCGTCCAGTTCCTTGGGAAAACCTGCATTGGGCATGACTATCAGTGGTTTCTTTGTATAGGCGATCCCTTTTACTACCCATTCATAGAGGTGGGAGGGACCGGTACCGCAGTTCAAACCGATCATCTGAACATTTTCGCTTTCATTCAGTTTGCTTATTACGGTTTCAAGGCTTTCTCCGGCAGGAGTGTAACCCTCTTCTGTCAGGGTAAATGAGGCGCATACGGGCAGTCCTGTTATTGATACGGCCTGAGCCGCCAGCAGGAGTTCACTCCCATGGCTGAAGGTTTCCAGGAGTATCATGTCCACTCCGCCCTCTTTCAGGGCTTCCGCCTGTTCCCGATAGACTCCGGCCAGTTCCTCTTTTCTGTCATCTGTCAGGATCTGACCCGATTTCAGACAGGGACCCATGGATCCGGCCACATAGAGCTTATCTCCCGCATACTGCCTGGCCAGTTTGGCTGCGGCCACATTTATCTCCCTGACTTTTTCACCCAGACCGTGTTCGCTAAGTTTTATTCTATTGGCTCCAAAGGAGTTTGTTTCCAGTACATCCGCGCCGGCATTTCTGTACTCCTGATGGATCTCTCCTACCAGATCGGGAGAGGTCAGGTTCAGCTCATCATAGCAGCGGTTGATAAAAACGCCCTTGCTGTAGAGCATGGTTCCCATGGCTCCGTCAAAAACCAGGGGCTGCTCTTTTATTTTTTCCAGAATGGATTTCATCTATAAATCTCCTTTGTGGGATCATAGGTATATGCGCAGTTTATGCAGATGTATTTCATTTTTTCAGTTCCTTATACGGCAAAATATTTTGCCTGGGGATGGTGAGCCACCAAAGCAGATGTACTCTGTTCGGGAACCATTTCGTAGTTTTCTGTCAGGGTGATGCCTATCCTTTCGGGTTTTAACATGGCAAATACCAGCTCATGGGCGCTGATATCCGGACAGGATGGATAACCGAAACCGTAGCGGGATCCCCGGTAGTTCTGGACGGCATATGTGTGAATATCGTTTGCTTCACTGACTGCAATACCAAGTTCCCTGCGCATTCTCCGGTGCCAGTATTCTGCCAGAGCATCTGTGAATTCAACAGAGAACGCATGGAGCATCAGGTAATCATGGTAGGCATCGGCTTTATAGAGCTCCGCTGTCTTTCTGCTTACTTCTTCTCCGATGGTCACGACAAAGAGTCCGGCTATATCTCCGCCTTCTTCTGCACTCTTATAGTAGTCAGAAAGGCAGATAAAGGGAGCTTCTCCCTGGCGGGGAAAGGAGTAATCATACTCCCGTCCATTATGGGTCATCACAAGATGGTCCCCCCGGCTTTCACAGGGAAAGTAGCCATAGGCTGCCGCAGGACTAATCAGCTTCTCTTCTTTAAACTGCCGACAAAAATTCTGATAGAGAGGCTCCACTTCTGTTTTAATTAGCTTTTCGTATTCCTGAACCGTCATTTTGCCTCTGCGGTATCCCCAGCGGCCTCTGAACAGGGCCTGTTTGTTGATCAGAGACAGGACTTCTTCAATATCTATATCACTGACAATCCTATCTCCCGTAAAGGGTGCTGTGGGGACGCTGTTATCACGGCTGATCTCCAATTTTTGACCGGAAAGAACAGTTTTATCTTCGCACGTTCTCTCCCATTTTGTGGTTTCCAGAGAGCCATCTTCAAATTCTCTTACCCTTTTCAGGGCATCGAAGGCATCCGAGTTATAAACAACCGGAGGAGTGTAGCCGGGAACGCAGCTCTGGGCGACAAATTTTCTTGTCAGAGCCGCTCCTCCCAGAAAGACCGGGGTTTTTAATCCTGCCTCTTCATATTGTCCATTGTTGCTGAGAATAATCTCTACCAGATTTTTTCCGATATCGTGGACATCCCCCTGAACGGTTGCCAGAAGAATCTTAATCCTGTTGTCATCGGATGATCTCTCCATAAGAGGTTCCAGGTAGCGGACAGAGGCTTTCATGGTTTCGGCTGACTGCAGGACAAAGGGCAGAAGAATCTCTCCCTTGCCGAAAAGCTCACCCACATGACGCATGGCGGGAATAAGGATGTCATTGATAATGTTGATGGGAGTATATCGTTCCAGAACCATATCCATGAGGTCTTCAAGATCATCCTTGTTTCCTGTGAGAATCTTGTAGAATAGCTGGGTTTCCAGGGGCTGCCATTTTTGGCTTTCCTGGTCGCTGTCTTTAAGCTTTACATCAGAAAAATGATCAATAAACAGAAGAAGTGGGGTCTTTTCCTGATTTTTTACCCGGTTGTAGAGGAGGTCCATACAGATCTCCCTGTCCTCTTCATTGATGGATGCCAGTGGAATAATTTTTCCTGCATCGATGATACAGGAGTCCAGTCCGGCGCCCAGGGCTTCATGCAGGAATATCGCATTGAGAATCCGCCGGGAGGCTATGGAGAGGCCGAAGGATATATTACTCAGTCCCAGAGTTGTCAAACAGCCGGGAAGTTCTTTTTTTATCAAGGTGATGGCATTCATTGTCTGCACTGCTGCATCTCTCAGGCTTTCATCTCCCGCACCTACCGTAAAAGTCAGGGCATCAAAGAGAATGTCCTGCGGGCGCAGACCTATCTCATTCACCGCAATGGTGTGGATCCGTCTGGCCACTTCCAGTTTCTTCTCCGTTGTCATAGCCATGCCGTCCTCATCAATGGTGAGGGCTACCACGGCGGCTCCGTATTTTTTAACCAGTTTCAGTATGCGGTATAGATTCTTTCCGCCGTCTTCCAGGTTTACAGAGTTGACAATACTGCGCCCGGGGTAGAGCTGAAGTCCCCGTTCTATGACTTCCGGAGTGGTTGAGTCAATCATAAGGGGTGTTTTCAGAGAGCTTGCGAACATGGAAATCAGTGTGGACATATCGGCCATCTCATCCCGTCCTGTATAGGCACAGCAGAGATCAAGTACATGGGCTCCCGCTTTTTCCTGGGCCCGGGCTATACTCAGACAGCTTTCAAAGTCATCTGCCAGGAGGTGTTCCCTGAACTTCTTTGACCCTGTGGCGTTGCATCTCTCTCCGATGATAAGAGGTTTTATGGGCTGAATCAGTTCTACCGATTCATAGAGACTTGCTACTGCAGGATTCATTTATTTAGCTCCCTCGCTGCAGGAATAACAGCTTCCAGTTCTTTTTTTAAAGCGGCAATATGGGCAGGAGTTGTGCCGCAGCATCCCCCTGCCAGAGAAACGCCCCATTTTTCTACAAAGTTCTTCATCTCTGCCGCATAGTGTTCGGGAGTCATGGGATAGGTGGTTTTCCCCTCAATAATTTCGGGCATTCCCTGATTGGGAAGACAGGATATTCTGCCCTTCCAGTTATGGCTCAGCCAGTGAATGGTCGACTGCATATCCTCAGGACCGGTCGCACAGTTCAGGCCGAAGGCAAAGACCGGAAAAGGTTCGATAATAGCTGCCGCTGCGGCAATATCCGTACCTGCAAGCATGGTTCCTGTTTTTTCAATGGTTATGGAGATGATAACAGGAACTTCGATTTTCATTTCTTCCATCACTTCAAAAGCTGTAATCATAATTGTTTTTATCTGAAGAATATCCTGGGCTGTTTCCAGTATCAGCAGATCCACACCCGCCTCAAGGAGAGCCCTGAACTGTTCTTCATAGGCTTCGGCCAGTTCTTCTACGCTTATATGGCCCAATGAGGGGAGTTTGGTCCCGGGACCGCAGGACCCTGCCACCCAGCCGTGGCCGTAATCTGCCACTGCCTTTCTGGCAGCGTTAACGGCAGCCGTATTGATCTCCTTTGCCCTGTCTTCCAGGCCGTATTCCTTCAGGACAATACTTGTTGCTCCGAAGCTGTTGGTTTCGATAATATCCGCCCCTGCTTCCAGGAATTTCCGGTGCATGGCCGTGATTCTCTCCGGACAGCTGAGGTTGAGGTATTCATTGCAGCCCTCATAATCACTCCATACTTCTGCAGGAAGATCCATATTCTGAATGCTTGTCCCGCAGGCGCCATCCAGTATCAGTAATGTTTTTTCTGTTAAGTCCATCAGTTCTCCCTGCCGGAACCATCCGGTCCATTTTAATGGTTAATTGTACTGCTTTGTACTTCTTACGACAATATGTTGCTATATATAGATACTTGATTTTTCTGAAATGAGAGTTTATTATATAAAAACCAGTGCGCCTGGATCCTATAAGGACCGGGACGTTGAGGTAAAACAATGAAACAAAAAAATACTATTATGGAATTCTCATCTGTGAGCTATTCCTATCCCGGCAGAGATGAAGCTGCTGTAAATAAAATCTCTTTTTCCCTGAAAGAGGGCAGCCGTGTGCTGATTTTCGGAAGCAATGGTTCCGGGAAGAGCACTCTTACCCGATTAATGACGGGACTGCTCCGCCCGGATGAGGGTTCGGTTCAAACCGCCGGTTTGGATAGCTCTCTGCGGGAGAATCTCCGGGCTATCCGTTCCGGAGCAGGGCTCCTTTTTCAGAATCCCTCCTCTCAGATTGTGGCGACGGTTGTCAGAGAAGACACGGCTTTCGGGCCGGAAAATCTTGCTCTTTCCAGTTCTGAGATACGGCAACGGGTAGAAAAGGCCCTGAAAAGGTCCGGAATGTATGCTCTCAGACGCAGGGCTAGCCATGATCTGTCTGCGGGGCAGCAGCAGCGGCTGGCTCTGGCGGGAGTTCTGGCTCTCGGTTCGGGCTGTCTGATTCTGGACGAAGCGGCGTCCATGCTCAACCCTCTGGCTCGTAAAGATATGGATATTCTTCTGGATCAGCTGCACGGACAGGGATATACGATTATTCAGGTCTCTCATTTTATGACGAATATTGCCAAAGCGGATAAAATTCTGATCCTTCAGGCGGGAAAACTGGTATTTGAAGGCGGGACGGAGGACTTTCTGGTGAGAGAATCCTCTCTGTCCGACTGGGCTCTTGATCTGCCGGATATACAGAAACTTTCGGGAGAGCTGAAGGGACTCTTCCCGGAGTTAAGAAAAACCCTGGATGAAAAGCAGCTCTCTTCCGACTTGAAACCAATATTTGCCGGATTGAGACAGGACCCTCCTATAGCTGTGGGGGAGACGGCCCCCCCTGCCGGCCCCCCCCTGCTTTCTCTGCATCATGTAAACTATCAGTACAAAGCGCAATCCAGACATCCTGTTACGGGGCTGATCGATCTGGATTTTGACTTCTATAGGGATGAAACTGTGGTTCTCATGGGAAGCACGGGATCGGGAAAGTCCACCTTTCTGCAGATGCTGAACTTACTTCTGCTTCCTTCTTCCGGCCGTATTTCTCTGTTAGGGGAAAATCCTCTTGATAAAAAATGTGATCTTGCCAGGCTCCGCAGTCGAATGGGACTTGTGATGCAACAGCCGGAAAAACAGCTGTTTGCTTCCCTCGTGGGGGATGATGTGGCTTTCGGTCCCCGTCAGGCCGGCTTGCAGGGACAGGCCCTCAGCCGTCGGGTGAAAGACGCCCTTGATCTGATGGAGCTGTCCTATAGTAAGTTTCGTGATAGATCAATAAGAGCGCTCAGCGGTGGTCAAAAACGAAAGGTCGCCCTGGCAGGAATTCTGGCAATGAAGCCTGAAATCCTGCTGCTGGATGAACCCAGCGCCGGGCTGGATCCCCGTTCCGCCGCCAATCTGGAAAGACTTCTGCTTTCCCTGAGGGATGAGGGGATTCAACTGATTCTGTCCACCCACGATGTGGAACAGGCTCTGCGTTTTGATCCCCGTTTGCTTGTCATGTGGGAAGGGCGGAAAGTTTTTGACGGCATGCCTGAACAGTTTTTCAGAGAGATGGACCCAGAGCAATACGGTCTGGAATATCCTCTGGTTCTGCGTTTATGGCAGGAAGGGAATTCGCAGTGGAGAGAGTCCTTTCCTTTAGGAAAAGATCAATTGAAGAGCCGTTTGCTTCTAGGGAGGGCAGTATGAGTCAATTTGATTTTTCGTCCAATCTTAGCCTGGGACAGTATGAACCCCTTGATACTCCGGTTCATCGTCTGGTCCCGGCCTTGAAGATGTTGTCTGTGATTTTGTTGGGTAGTGCTGTTCTTTTCTCGCCTCTTTTTCCACAGCTTCTCCTGTTGTTTCTGTTTTTCTGTCTTATAGGATGGATGGGCAATTTGAAAATACGCTATCTTATGAAGGGAATAAGGCCAATTCTGCCTTTTCTTCTCCTAATAGGAGTGATACAGATCTTTTTTATAAGCCGGCAGCTAGAGGGGGATCCCCTTTTTTCTGTATGGATATTCAAAATATACAGGGAGGATCTTTTCTTTACAGCCCGCCTGTTCGCCCGTTTTTTCTGTCTGGTTCTCCTCTTATCCATTTTTACCTCTGTCACTCCTGTCACAGAGATCAGCCATGGCACGGAAGCTCTGCTGAAACCCTTTGGCAGGAAACAGGCTCTGGCCCATGATATGTCTCTGGTTGTGACCATTACCTTTCGTTTTATTCCGATCCTGGCACGGGAGGCGGAGCATATTACAAAAGCACAGGCTTCCCGGGGGGCCTCTTTTGGAACCTGGAATATGGGACTGCTAAAAAAAATCCGTTTGTATATTCCCTTGATCATTCCGCTGTTTATTGCGGCTCTTGAGCGGTCTGAAATCCTGGTGGAAGCCATGGAATCCCGCTGTTATGAGGCGGGAGCGCGCCGGACCAGACTGGATGAGTTTCATTGGAAGTTCGCAGATTGGATGGTACTTTTTTTGATTATCGTTATATTTTCTGTTTTGTTTCTAAGCAGGATTTTATAAGAAACTGAATTATTTAAGGAGGCGCTTATGTCTAATACAAACCGAACGCGTAAAATTGTTATTACAGGAGTTATGTCAGCCATCTCGGTTGTTCTCGGGGCCACCCATTTGGGGTTTATCCCTTGGTTCTCCGGAGCTTCCCTGACTATTATGCATGTCCCTGTTATTATCGGAGCCATTCTGGAAGGACCTGTTGTGGGTATGATCATCGGACTGATTTTCGGTTTGTTCAGCCTTCTTCAGGCCGCGGTTTCTCCCACTGGTCCTGTGGATCTCTTTTTCACGAATCCCCTGGTTTCCGTACTGCCGAGAATCCTTATCGGACTGACCACCTGGCTGATCTATAGAGCTTTTCGTGATAGATGGCTACCCTTGGCGGTGGTTAGTGCTCCTCTTGTAGGGAGCCTGACTAATACAGCTCTTGTTCTGGGAGCGCTGGGAGTTGCAAAAGCGTTGCCCTGGGAGCTGATAGGGACAATTATGATTGCCAACGGGCTTCCTGAAGCTGGAGCAGCAGCTATGATTTCCATTTCTGTCATTGTGACCTGGAAATCTATAGGATTGAAAAAGAAGTCAAAACTTGATGAACTGGATGAAGACTGATGCTGTTAGCTGTTGATATTGGAAATACGAATATTGTTTTGGGTATCCATAATGGAGAGTCTTGGATAAACCACTGGCGGATCTGTACGGATCCAACCAAAATGCCCGATGAATATGGCGTTCTACTGCGTGACCTGCTACGGCAGGAAGATATTCACAACACTGAGATAAAGCAATCTGTTATCAGTAGTGTTGTGCCGGGATTGACCCCTAAAATCAGGGATATGATTCAGAAACTTTTTTCATTTGAGGCTTTGATTGTCGGTCCCGGTGTGAAAACAGGATTAAAAATTCTGATAGAAAACCCGGCCGAACTGGGAACCGATATCGTATGTAACTCTGTGGCGGCTTATAATCGGATCGGAGGAAGCTGTATTGTTGTGGATTTTGGAACAGCCCTGACCTTTACGGCCATTCGGGAACCCGGAGAGATCCTGGGAGTTTCCATCGCCCCGGGTTTGCAGGCAGCGGCGGAAGCTCTTTCCGAGCATACGGCACAGCTGCCTCAGGTATGGCTGGAACCCCCTAAAACAACGATTGGAACGAACACGAACAAGTCCATACAGTCCGGTGTGATTTTCGGTTATACAGGGCTGGTGGAAGCTCTGATTGACCGGATGAAAGAGGAACTGGGCGGTCAAGTCTCTGTTATCGGAACGGGAGGACGTTCCGGGGTGATTGCGCCCCTTACAGACCGTTTTACCCTGATAGAACCCTGGCTGATTCTGGAGGGCTTGCGGCTGATAGCATCTCGGAATACACGATTCTTTGAAAATCAGGCCTGATTTTCAAAGAATCAGAGGTCTGTGTGTTATGACTGCCTGAGGTATAAGCGGACTCCGGAAAATCTCCAAATTATATTGGGAATGGTCCCGATTATTTGAGATTATTAGAGATAGGTTGTATAGTAAACAGTATGCTGATAATAAAGGAGAATATTATGAGAAAAATATGGATTAAAACTATCCCTGTTCTATTGGGTGCACTGTTATTAAGCGGGTGTTTTTCCATGCCTGCCGGGGGTAATTTTTCCCTTTCTGCTATAGCAGGAGATAAGATCGCCTCTGCTATAGGCATGGATGATATGGCTCTTCAGATGGAGGCTATGGAGTTTTATGCCCTTTATGCCAGTTATGGTTTTTATGGCGCTTATAACTATGAATCAGGATTTCCCGAAGGGGAAGGATGCAGATGGCAGTATATTTCTGAAGATAAAGAGAATACAACGAACAACAGTGAATATGAACGTGTTTTTCTGAAGGATATGGGCGATGGTTCCGGCTGGTGGCGTATTAGCGTCTTTGATGAAGAAAACGATGCCGAGTATGAATACCTTTTGAGCAGTGAATCAGACTTTCTTGCTATCCGTTTCCGGGATGACGAATCTGGTGAAATCGTTGAAATCATTCCTGAGCAGTATGAAGAATCAGAAATGGATGAGGCCCGTGCTGAAGAAGCGAAAGATAATTCAGAGATGGATGAAGAGGATATGGCAATTTACGATAGTCTGGAATATTCCCAGTACAGCATGGGAAGTGAGAAAATAACTGTGGGTGCCGGGGAATTTACGGCTGAACATATGGTTTCCGAATACAAAGACAGTTCTGATCCTGAAAATCCCATGAATATCCGTTCCGATTGGTGGATTGTTGAATCCGTACCAGGCGGCGTTGTGAAATATGTTTGGACCAATATAGAAGAGGACTCAAGTCTTTCCAGTGAATTGTCTGAGCTGTTGAGCGGCCAGAAAAGCAGACTGGATTCTTACTGAGTATGTTTCATCTAAAAAAAGTTTCACCTTTCTGCCTCGTCCTCAGTGGTGGGGGAGCCAAAGGGGTCTACCATATCGGGGCCTGGAAGGCCCTGAAAGAGCTGGGAATTCCCGTCAATGCCTTTATCGGAAACTCCATAGGGGCCATTATGGCGGGTTTTCTGGCTCAGGGGAAAGATAAAGAGCTGGAGGATATCGGTAAGCGGATCGGGATTGATTTTATCATGAAGGTTCCCGAAGAGCTGATCGAGAACGGTGAGCTGAAGATCGGGAAAGGTCAGTTTCCCGCTTTTCGTAATTTTTACCACAGTGTCATACAGAAAAAGGGCATAGATGTCAGCCCTCTGAGAAATGTGCTCTACTCCAATTTGAATGAGGATGCCATCCGCCGTTCCGGAAATGATCTGGGAGTTGTTACTTTTAATCTCAGCGACCTTCATGCGGAAAAGACTTTTATTGATGAAATGGAACCGGGGACAGTCCTGGACTATCTGATGGCCAGTTCCGCCTTTCCCGGGCTTGAACAGACCCTTATCAAGGGTAAAAAATTTATCGATGGGGGAATATCTGATAATATGCCCTATGATATGGCTCGGGCTAGAGGGTATAAGAACATTATTGTGGTGGATATTTCCGGTATGGGAATCAACAAGCGTCCTGAAATTCAGGGGGCCAATACCATCTATATAAAAAACTCCATTAATATGGGGGGGGTCTTTGACTTTAACCGGGGATTTCTGGATCAATTCAAGGAACTGGGCTATCTGGATACCCTGAAGGCCTTTGATGTTTTAAAGGGATATCAGTATTTTCTGGAAGTGAATCACAGAATGGAGAAAGTTCTAAACCGCAAACTTGATGATGAAACGGTTCAGGTATATCTGGAAGCATTTATGCCTTCCCGGAGAGAAGGTTCCATACAGAATGATCCTGCCAGTATTATAAGAAAAAATCTACCCGATGCCATGCAGAAGAACCGGGATCTTCTTTACAGTTTAGCCGACTGTACAGCCTCTGTTTTTTCTCTGGAGAGAGTTTACCGCTATTCCATTGAAGAGGTTCTCAAACAGTCAAAGAGCAGACTGAATAGGGTAGAAAAAGATATTTCTGATTTGAAAAAGTCTATAAGCAGTGTTGAAATTCTTCAGATGGTAAAAAAATTGACACTTTTTTTTAAAGAAGCGGGGAAAGCGGAAGAGTATCGTGAATCACCCTATTATTACTACCGGCTAACGCAGCTTGTTCTGGAGCAGAGTGATACATCCCTTCTGATGAAAGCTCTTATGAGTTATTACCCCGTTTTAAAGGGCGGACTGTTCTTTTTGAATATAATGGAGAGCTAATAAAGTTTCTTATGCTGAATTGTTAACAGGTTTAAGGGACCTATCGAGGGAATCAAAGAATATGATGGCTCTCTTACTGTCAGTATTCCGCAGGGGACGTACTCTGATGTCGTATTGTGACTTATTCATGTCGTAGTGAAATCTGAAATCAGACCAGTTTTTCTGCATTCTATTATGCAAAATCTCTCTTAGCTCATTCGGAAGATCTTCGTTGTGAAGTTCCGCCGCAATTTTCAAATTGAAAATATCATTGCTGATGATAACATGAAAATCCTTATCCAGAACGATAGCGGCCTGGGGAAGAACATTCAGTAGAGCCGACGAGAGAATCAGGTCTTCATTCCGGGTACAATCGGTTTTCTGATAGGCTGAAAGGATGTATTTCATTGACTCTCTGTTCGCCTCACATGTCTGCAAACGCTCTACGCAATCCTGAATTTTGTTTAACAGATCCTTTTCTTCCCATGGCTTATTAAGACAGGTACAAATTTCCTTATTCTTCAGGGCGGTACGAATAGAGGGGGAATCAGTCTCATTACATATAAGACAGCGGACGGTCTGGGGATATCTGTGCTTTATTATTCTCATAAAGTCCAAACCCCTGTTATCGAGGATGTTTTCATCGCTGATCACAATACTTGTCTTATTATTACTCAGACTCTTGAGGGCATCTTTACTGTTCTCAGCTGTTTGTACTTTATAATTTTTCTGCTTCAGGAAAGTTTTAATTCTACTGAGTTGATTCGTATCCTGACCTACGGCCATTACCAATGGTTTTCTCACGTTTCTGCAACCTTAAATATTAGAATGGATATTTCCCCCTTAATAATTTTCTATAATTATACCTGATAAATCAAAAAAGAACATTAAATTATCACTGTGTCATATACAAATGCTTTCTCAGATTGTTCCCCCGGTTTGAAGTTCTCATCTTTTTCAGGATATACTAAAGCGTAATGAATGAAAAACGCTTTCTCTATCTGATTCTGACGCTGATATTTCTGGTTCTCTCGGCTTTAAGTACCCTTTTAATTATGGTCGAGATGCAGCGGACCCTTATGAACTTTCTTCTCGAGAATGAAAAACTTATGAACCAGGCCTATCAGATGTATCAGAAGGATGCTCTTGATAGCTCCAAGTTTCGTCAGGAAATAAGTAGCTTGGGCTTCTATAACTTTTATAGGGAGTCTCTTTATCAGTCTGGAAATGCTCCCTCAAGGCTCTCCTTCAAGAAGGTAAAGAAGCCTTTTTTCAACAGAGAACGGAATTCAATTGTGGTGGTTCGGGATCTTCTTAATCCTTTTCAACCCCTCTTCAGCAATGACGAGGTAATAAAAGCTGCCCATGAAGCAATGTATGATAATGCCAGAAAAAAACCGGAAGAGGTTAAGAGAACGATGGTTCGTTTCATCTACCTGGAAATTACGGATACCCCGATTCAGGGTTTTATTTTCCGCCGCTGGATTCTGATGGGCATAGTGGTGCTTCTGATTCTGGTAATTGTGCTGTATATAGGGAGCCTCTATCGGCGTAATATGAAGTATCATAATCAAATTGAATCCCAGGAGAGGCTTGTCCTTTTGGGCACCGCCGCCAGGACCTTAACACATGAGGTTAAAAACCCTCTCAGCAGCATTCGCCTGCAGAGTGCTATCATAGCGCGTTCAGGATGCGGTCTGCATGATCAGTCTCTGAAAGTTATCAATGATGAGGTTATACGTCTGGCCACCATGACAGAAAGGGTGGGAGATTTTCTGAGACATCCCGAAGGGAATCCCTGCCGCTGCGATATGAAAGAGGAAGTTCTCAGAGTTCTGAATAGAAGATCAGAAAATTTCAATCTGGAAATTCCGGAGAACCTTTCGGACATGCCTCTGCTGATTGATCCTGAACGGCTGCATTCCATTCTTGAAAATCTATTGAACAATGCTGTTGAAAGCGGTTCGGATCTTCAGGATATTTCCATTTCTCTGGAAAGGTATGCTCTTCGGGGAGTTCTTGTCGTTTCAGATAAGGGAGAAGGGATTCCTGAGGATCAGTTAAAACGGATCTACGATCCCTTTTTTACTACTAAATCAAAAGGTTCCGGTGTAGGTCTCTCCATTATTCAGACATTTACACATGCTGCTGAAGGCTCTATAAATATTGATTCTTCCCCGGATAATGGAAGCACTGTGAAGATAAGCTTCCCTCTCATAAAGGAGTGATGATGCATATACTTGTTGTGGACGACGAGAAGAATATCCGTGAAAGCCTGAAAATGCTTTTGGAGATGGAAGGATATCAGGTCAGCAGTGCTGAAAATGGTCTTTCTGCGCAGAGAATGCTGGAAGAGAATAACTATGATATGGGGGTTTTCGATCTGAAAATGCCCGGAATGGACGGATTGGAACTGCTTGCCTGGCTGAAAAGTGAGAACAGGGATCTTCCCGTTGTAATGATCTCTGCTTTCGGGCAGGTGGAAGATGCGGTGAAGGCTCTTAAAACCGGTGCGGATGACTATATCACCAAACCCTTCGATCCGAATCTTCTGATTGAAAAACTGAAACTGGCAGAGTCTCTGCACAGTGTTGAGGATCAGTTTGAAAGTGGAATGCAGGGGCTGAATAATCAGTATTTTCTGGGTTCCGGACGGGAGTCCGAGAAGCTCTATCAACGAATGGAACGTATCGCCCGGACACGTTCTAATGTGCTGATTACCGGAGAGAGCGGTGTGGGAAAGGAAGTCACCGCCCGGCTGATCCATGACTGGTCCGATGACTCTAAGGCTCCCTTTGTAGCTTTGAATATCGGGGGTGTTCCTGAGAATCTGCTGGAGAGTGAACTTTTCGGTTACGAAAAAGGGGCTTTTACCGGAGCGGACAAAATGAAAAAGGGGCTACTTGAAACAGCTTCCGGGGGAACCCTCTTTCTGGATGAGATAGGAGAAATGTCTCTGCCCATACAGGTGAAGCTGCTGCGGGTACTGCAGGATCGGAGCTTTCGCCGCCTGGGGGGACTGGACGATCATATAATAGATTCTCGTATTATTACCGCCACGAACAGGCATCTGGAAGAGGTGGTGGCTCAGGGTCAATTCCGGGAGGATTTGTACTACCGTCTGAATGTGGCACGCCTTGAAATTCCCCCTCTGCGGGACAGAATAGAGGATCTTCCCCGGCTGACAGGATTCCTTCTGGAAAAACTGAACAGAAAGATGAACCTGAGTATTAAAACCCTGGACAGAGAAGCCTGGGATAAGTTGGGTTCATACTCCTTTCCGGGAAATATCCGCGAACTCGAAAATCTGCTGGAGAGCGCTATGATCTTTGCGGACGGTGAAATCCTGGAGGCTAAGGACCTGGAGCTGAGGGTCATAAACGGTTCCGGGAAGACCGGAGCCTCCCCGTCTGCCCCTGAAGGGGGCAGAACCCTGAGGGAACTGGAGAGGGATTCCATTACAAGTGCCCTGCAGCGCTGGGAAGGGAACCGGAGTCGTGTGGCCGAAGAGCTGGGTGTTTCCCGCAGGACCATAATAAACAAGATTAAAGAGTACGGGCTGAACGAAGAATAAGTCATGTTTTTCATGTATATCTTCGCCTGACTCCTTGCACAAACGGATCAAAACAGGAACACTATTCCCATGATAGCTATCGATACACATACACACTCTCTTGCCTCAGGGCATGCTTATTCGAGCCTGGAAGAAATGGCTCAGGCTGCCCATAAAAAAGGCCTGGTAGGATTTGTTTTAACAGATCACAGTCCCGGAATGCCCGGGGGAGCCCATCTTTTTCATTTCTACAATTTGCGGGTTCTTCCCAGAGAAATTCACGGTTCATTGGTTTTTCATGGAGCTGAAGCAAATATTATTAACTTTAAAGGGGATATTGATCTTGATAATGATGTGCTCCAGCAGCTGGAAGTGGTTATTGCCTCTTTCCATATTCCCACCTGTCCTCCCGGGACAAAAGAAGAGCATACTCAAGCTCTGCTGAATGTTTGCAAAAATCCCTTTGTGAAGATTCTGGGACATCCTGATGACAGCCGTTATCCCTATGATATTTCAGCCGTTGTAAGAGCGGCGGGAGAAACAGGAACTCTTGTTGAAATCAACAATACCAGTTTGAGTTCACGGGGATTCCGCGTGGGGGCCCGTGAAAATTACAAGACTATTATCGAGGAGTGCCATAAGCAGGGCGTTATGATCACCGTAGCCAGCGACGCTCATTACAGCTCCCGTGTGGGAGAAACAGACTTCAGCGAGGCCATTCTGAAGGAATATAACTTTCCCGAGGAACTGATTGCCAATGCCACGCTGGAAAGATTTCTGGATGTTATGAAACTAAGCCTCTGAAAACTGCTTTCAGGGTAAAAAAATTCTTTTTGGATTTATCCACTTTGTCTTTCAGAAGAATCGCAAAGGGATTATAGGTTTCCGTATCGGAATCTTTCGCGTCAGAATCCATATATTTCTTCATGGCTTCATATTCTTGTGCTTTTGAAGCAGGTCTCAGTGAGATTCTTTGTCTTTCAGGATCAATGCTGTTAATCTGAACTTCAATGGATTCTCCCTTTTTCAGAACATCCTGGGGATTATCATCTCTGGAGTCTCCTTTCAGTTCTGATATATGAATGAGTCCGTCCAAACCAGGTTCCAAAGAAACAAAGGCCCCGAAATCAGTAACACGGGCTACAATTCCACTATGTTTTGAACCTTCGGAATACTTTGTGGTAGCGCTGTCCCAGGGATCGGCTTCCAGGGCTTTCATGCTCAGTGAAATACGTTCACTTTCCCAGTCAAGGTTAAGGATTTTCGCTTCAACTTCCTGACCTATGGTCAGTACTTTTTTAATATCTTCCACACGGCTTCTGCTTATTTCGGAAATAGGGAGCAGGGCCTGTAATCCATCGAGATCAACAAAGGCACCAAAATCTCTGAGAGATTTAACTGTACCTTTAATTATCATATCTTTTTTAAGGGTTTTCTTCAGGACTTCCACCTGTTCCTTGTGCTCTTCCTGCAAAATGGCTCTGTTTGAAACAAGGATGTTCCGCCCATTACTGCTGTGTTCCAGAATCTTAAACGTTAGATGCTGTCCCACATAGATAGAGGCATCCTCAACCCGTTTCTGACCAATTTGGGAGTAGGGACAGAAGGCTCTGGTCTCTCCGATCTTAACTTCAAAACCGCCTTTGATTTCTTTTTCTACAACACCTTCAACGGGGATGCTGTTTTCAAAAGCACTTTCTAATATGGCCTTTCCGGCTTTTTCACCACTGATTCTGGTGGTAAAATGCATTTCTCCGTTTTTGGAATTGAGGAAATATACCTTTATGGTTTCCCCTTCCTTGATCGTTACATTTCCGTCTTTATCCGTCAGCTCTTCGATATCAAGGACACCTTCACTTTTGCCGCTCAGTTGCAGAAAAATGGTGTTGCCGGAAATCGTCACAATCTCAGTTTCAATCAGTTGTCCCGGTTCCAGGGACTCCATTCCGGAAATACTATTTTCGAAAAGGTCTGCAAAACTCTCTTCGTTTTCTTCGAAATTATCTTTTGCCATAATTCAATTACTCCAATTTTATATCTAGAAAGAATAAATCTGCCTTTGGCGTTCTGTAAGAATACAGTTCTCAGGATTATTCATGTTTCTTTTTTCCTTTTATATGATATATGGTGTGCAATTAGTATTACAAGGGACCTGCCGTGATTTGACCGCATTTCTGGGGACTATATGAGCGAATTGTTAAAACTATTCCGGATGGGAATAAAAAAAAGTGCCATAACAGACTATCTGTCTATTATGGCACTCTCATTATTTACAAAAATTCTACCAGACAATTCCTGCATTGACTCCTATCATGGCGCTGTTGCCTTCACTGTCAAAGTAGTACATAAGGGGAATATCCAATTTGACAGGACCCATATTCAGACCGATTCCCGCAGTAAGCCGGGGGCGGATCAGCTGGGGACCGTCGCCTTTGGTGCTGAGGTCGATATCCGCAGAACCTTCTT
>NBMC01000086.1 GCA_002084805.1 Spirochaetaceae bacterium 4572_59
ATTTTATGCCAGTTTATTATCGGCAATGTGATAAGCCGGATCCTCGCAGAAATTCACTTCAATCAGTTTTTCCGCATTCACAAGAAGTTGCCGGCAGTCGGGACTCAAGTGTCTTAAATGCAGTTTTTTCCCTAGTGTACGGTATTTTTCCGTTACGGAGTTGATGGCTTCAATGGCAGAGTGATCCATAACTCTGGATCCCAGGAAGTCAATGACAACCATTTCAGGATCATCCTGATAGTCAAAGTTATCTTTAAAGTTGGATACGGATCCAAAAAACAGAGGGCCGTTAACAGAATAGATCCTGGCTCCATTTTCATCCAGTTTTGACTGAACAGCAATCCCTTTTCCCTTTTCCCAGGCAAACTCCAGAGCTGACAGGATAATTCCAACAGTTACAGCCATGGCCAGATCATGCCAGACAGTTATTACCGTAACAGTCACAATAATCAGGAGGTCTTTTCCAGGAACCTGTTTCCCGAATTTGAGAGTTTCCCACTCAAAGGTTCCGATGACAACCATAAACATGACTCCTACCAATGCGGCAAGGGGGATAATATTGATTAAAGTGGACCCGAACATTACAAGCATCATCAGTGAAATGGCTGCTACTGCTCCCGAGATTCTGGTCCGTCCCCCGGATTTGATGTTGATCATGGATTGACCGATCATGGCACAGCCTCCCATTCCTCCAAAAATACCGTTTAGAATGTTGGCAATACCCTGACCGATACTTTCTTTATTACTCCGTCCTCTCGTACCGGTTATCTCATCAATCAGAGTCAGGGTTAAAAGTGATTCAATTAGACCTACCATGGCTGCTGTAGCAGCATAAGGAAATATAATAAAGAGAGTTTCCAACTTTATAGGGACTTTAGGGAGATGGAATGAGGGCAGGCCTCCAGTGATATCTCCTTTGGCGAAATCCGATACTGTACGTAGAGGTACTCCCTGTCTTCCCAGATAAACAGAGGCGACTGTTACCAGTATGATGGCCACAAGAGTGGCGGGGACAGCTTTTGTCAGTTTGGGTAGGAATACTATGATTGCCATGGTTGCAGCCACAAAACCCAGCATAATATAAAGGGAGGAGCCACTGAGCCATACAGCGTCTATTTTGAACTGTTCCAGCTGTGCCAGAAAGATAACTATGGCCAGTCCGTTTACAAATCCCAGCATAACAGGATGGGGAATCATTCTGGAGAATTTCCCCAGCTTAAAGATTCCAGCCAGAACCTGCATGACTCCCATTAACAGTACTGCTGCAAACAGGTACTCCTGTCCGTGATTTTTCACCAGAGCTGCCAGTACAACGGCAATGGCTCCCGTTGCTCCACTTATCATTCCAGGCTTTCCGCCAAAAATTGCTGTTGATAGTCCCATCATAAAGGCGGCATGCAAGCCGACTATGGGTGATACTCCTGCTACAAAGGCGAAGGCAATCGCTTCGGGAATCAGAGCCAGTGCTACTGTCAGGCCGGAAAGGACATCATCTTTTATACTTTTCTTGTTCTTATCAAATAAATCGAACATTTAACCACCATAATTTGTATTTCCAATCTAAGGGAATAGACAATATATAGAGTAATGATCATAAATATAAGTATTAAAGGCTTTTATTTAATAAATAAATAATCACCCAATAGCTAATTAGCTTAGGATTCTGCTTTACAGTGGCACCCCTCCCCGAGCCTGGTAAACCAGCTCTCTGTTCTTGTAAAAACAAATTCAATCAGTTACAATCCTCTAACTATATTTATGTGGAGGCATACAACTATGAACGCGGCATTGGCCACCCTGAAAGAACGGGGATTTTTCAAACAGTGTACAGATGAAGATTTACTGAATAAAAAACTTGATGAAGGGCCCATACGTATTTATGTAGGCGTAGATCCAACAGGACCTTCAATGCATGTAGGACATATGGTACCTCTTTTTGCAATGCATCACCTGCAGCAGGCGGGACACCTGCCTACTATCCTTGTCGGCGGTGGCACAGCACGTATCGGTGATCCTTCGGGCAAGAGCGATATGCGGAAGATGCTGACAATCGATCAGATTAAAGCCAATGCTGAAAATCTGAAAAAACAGATTGCTAATTTTATTGATTTTGACGGAGACAAGGCCAAACTGGTGGATAACGCTGACTGGCTGGCGGATCTTAACTATATTGATTTTTTGAGAGAGATCGGACGGCACTTTTCGGTTAACCGGATGCTGACATTTGAAGCATATAAAAAGCGTATGGAGAAGGGACTTTCTTTTATTGAGTTTAACTATCAGTTGCTCCAGTCATACGACTTTCTGGAGCTGTACAGACGGGAGAATTGTATACTCCAGATCGGCGGTGACGATCAGTGGGGTAATATTGTAGCCGGTATGGAGCTTATCCGCCGTATGGAAGGAAGTGAAGCCGAGGCTATGGGTCTCACCTTTCCTCTGGTAACCCGTTCTGACGGTAAGAAGATGGGTAAAACCGAGAAGGGCGCCATCTTCCTGGATCCCGAATTGACCAGTATCTATGAGTTTTTCCAGTACTGGAGAAATGTAGCCGATGCAGATGTGGAAAAATTTCTCCTGCTCTATACCTTCCTGCCCACAGATGAGTGCAGGAGACTGGGTGCCTTAAAGGATCAGGAGATCAACAAGGCCAAGGAAGTCCTGGCTTACGAGCTTACCAAAATCATTCACGGTGAGGCTGAAGCCAATAAGGTTATGGAAGGAGCAAGAGCTGCTTTCAAAGCTGGTGGAACACAGGATAAGTCCGGTATGCCTTCAGGCGATATGAGCGTTTCCGAGCTGGAAAAAGGTATCAATATTATGGATCTTTTTGTTAAGGCCGGTCTCTGCTCTTCCAAGAGTGAAGCACGCCGTCTGGTTAGCCAGAATGGTGCGGCCATCAATGGTGAGAAAAATTCAGATGTAGATGCTGTTATCAGTGTCGAAGCCATTGTGGATGAAGGCGGAGAGAAAGAAATTGTTCTTAAAGCCGGAAAGAAACGTTTCTTTCGTTACATTGTAAAATAGACCTGATTATAAATTGATACATCATGGGGCTGTTTCATATTCGTGAGACGGCCCCACGCACAGCTGTTATGGCATATTATAAAAAAATAAACCCGTGGGTTAAACCAACGGGTTGTTTTTTTCATTAATTTTTAAATATACTTTTTCTAATAACAAATTCTTACAACTATTTTATTCTTCTGATCATTTGATCCACATTACGCATATGAATATAAAACTGAATTTATTTTCGGTCAATCTTTCAAGCCCCCTCTGATGCTGATCTCTACAGACACTCTACATTCTGCACACAGGCTCCTTACATCTTCTTCATTTGTTCAAAATTACGTTTAATTCATCACAAATAAAGGAAACTGGATCCAAAAAGTAATATACGGTCTATTGAGATGAGATTTTTTTTATTCTGTTTGACGGTGTTGGATCATAACCATTAAAATTTGTAATGAAAATAATATGTGATATACCAAAAATAACCAGATAATTTTATGTCTTTGCTTGAGGAGGCAGTAATGGAATTGATTTCGAATAAGATCCCCGATGAGTTTAGAACTGTAATTCCTAGAGGTTTGAGGCTTGTTCACAAGAATGATCAGGAATTTTTACTGGTGGAATCCATTTTCTGCCCCCGTGGACATAATCTACTGGTTGATAGTGTTCATATTCATGGTGAGCCGTCCATAAAACTGGAACTGATGATAAACGGACAGAAGGGGCTGGCATTTATCGATGCCTTCTGGGGCAGTCATGTCAAACTATTCAGTTTCCTGCCGGAATGCGGAGAAGGGACTATGCTGGAGGGGTTTTGCCCTTACTGTCACTGCTCTCTGATGGAGGAGTATTCCTGTCATAGGGAAGGGTGTGATTCTCATACAGGAATGGCATTGCAGTTACCCAGCAGTACGGGAAAGGTTATCGTTTGTGCAAGGCTCGGCTGTCCTGCCCATATCCTTGATGTGAGTGCTATTCCCCATGAACTAACAGAATCTATAAGTGGAATCAATTTTTTCGGTGCCGGAACAGAAGATCTTTTTGGAGGTCTGGAATGAACCGTTCAGTTATATCTCCTGATGAGTGTAAGGGTTGCAGAGTCTGTGTTAATGCCTGTCCCAATCACTGCCTCTCCATTGGTTCTGAAATAAATAAGCTGGGATATCAGTATGCCGTTTCTAAAGCTGAGGGATGTACGGCATGCGGGATCTGTTTTTATGTCTGTCCCGAACCGGGAGCCATCACCGTGTATAAGGGGGAGCTGCCTGATGTCTGATACCAGAAAAATAAAACGTCTTATGAAAGGTAATGAAGCTGTTATTCACGGGGCACTTATGGGCGGTGCCACTCACTTTTTCGGATATCCTATTACACCTGCCAGTGAGATTGCCCATGCTGCGGCTCTCTATTTTACAAGTTCAGGCAGGCATTTTCTGCAGGCCGGTTATCAATATGCTTTACGGTGCGGCCGGAGCGGGAGCCAGGGTTATGACCGCATCCTCTGGTCCCGGGATGTCACTGATGGCTGAGGGACTATCCTATATTGCCGGTGCGGAATTGCCCTGTGTTGTTGTGGATGTTCAGAGGGCAGGTCCCGGTCTGGGGAATATCTGGCCAGAACAGAGTGACTACAATATCACAGTCAAAGGGGGTGGGCATGGGAACTACCGGAATATCGTTTTGGCTCCCAACTCAGCTCAGGAGATGTGTGATTTAACCTATCGGGCATTTGATCTGGCAGATAAGTACCGGATATGCGTTATGGTTCTGGCGGATGCCTATATAGGCCAGATGATGGAACCCGTACAGCTCCCTGGTAAAGTTCTTCACGGGACGCGGAAAGACTGGGCCCTTTATGGAGATAAGGAGAGCCGGAAGAATCTTATCACATCAATTCTAATGGATCCTGTTCTGCAGAGTGATCATAATTGGAAGCTTCAAAAAAAGTATCAGAAAATTTCTGAGGAAATCTGCCTCTGGGAGGAGCTTTACTGTGAGGATGCGGATGTTCTTTTTACGGCGTACGGTATTACAGCAAGAATCTGTCTCTCCGCTGTAAAAGTACTTCGGGAAAAAGGGATAAAAGCCGGGATGTTGCGGCCGAAGACCCTGTTTCCATTTCCTGAAAAACGTCTGGCAGAACTTGCCGGAAAAAGCCAGATGGTGATTTCTGCAGAACTGTCAAACGGGCAGATGTCTGATGATATTGACAGAATCGTTGCCGCAAAAGTGCCGGTCCTGAGATATCTCTGGTTAGGCGGAGTGATTCCCTCTGTTCAGGAGATCGTAGAAAGAACAGAGAAAGACCTGGAAGGAGGTTCCCTGTGATTGTACACGAAAAACCGAAAGGCTTTTATAATGTATTTGAGAGGAAGGGAGCCGGACAGAAGGTAACCCACTACTGTCCCGGATGCGGTCATGGAACGGCTCATAAACTGATAGCCGAGCTGCTTGTGGATATGGGAATACAGGATAGGACCATATTTCTGTCTCCTGTGGGTTGTTCTGTTTTTGCCTATTACTATATGGATACCGGAAGCATACAGTGTGCCCATGGCCGGGCCCCGGCAGTGGGTACAGGAATCCGCCGGACCCACAGGGATGCTATTCTGATCTCCTACCAGGGGGATGGAGACCTTGCCGCTATCGGTACGGCTGAGATAATTCATGCAGCCAACCGCGGTGAGAATATGACGGTCTTTTTCATAAACAATGCCATTTATGGAATGACCGGTGGGCAGATGGCACCTACCACTCTGGAAGGTCAGAAGACTCTGACCACTCCCCTGGGCCGCTCCGGCGGCCGGGATGGGCATCCTATCGGAATGGCAGAAGTCATGGCCGCTCTGAAAACTCCCGTTTATATTGAGCGCGTTTCTCTGTCTACACCGGGGAAGGTTCTGAAAGCCAGAAAGGTTTTCCGACGGGCTATTCAGAATCAGATCGATAAAAAAGGATTCTCCTTTGTAGAAGTTTTATCTCCCTGTCCCATAAACTGGAAAATGGACCCTATTCAGGCCCGAAAATGGATGCAGGACGTATTGGAACCTAACTATCCGGTCAGAAATTTCAGAGATAACAGTGACCAAGCTGTTCTTCCCGACGATTCTCTTCCAGAGATGGATGATAGGCAACTTGTAGAGTTGTTGTTGAAGGGCGCTTCTTCTTCAAATATCAGAAGCGAAGAAACCAGACACGAGCAAAGGGTGAAGATTGCCGGATTCGGAGGGCAGGGTGTTCTTTCCGCCGGAACCCTGCTGGCCAATATCGCCATAGCGGAAGGATTGAATGCCACCTGGCTTCCTTCTTATGGACCCGAGATGAGAGGGGGGAAAGCCAATGCCAGTGTAATTGTCTCCACAGATATCATCGGCTCTCCTGTAGTGGATAATCCCAATGTATTGATAGCTCTGAATACGCCTTCTTTGGTCTCTTTCGAAGAAACAGTCTCTCCTGAAGGGCTGATTCTGGTCAATTCTTCTCTCATTACTCATAAGGTCAGGCGGAAGGATGTCCGCACCATCTATATTCCTGCGTCAGAAATGGCAAGAGAGAGCGGGATTCTGGCTACGGCAAATATAATTATGCTGACAATTTATCTGAAAATTTCAGGTTTAGCGAGTGAGGATATTCTGAAAAAGGTTCTTCCCTCCAGTGTAAAAAGAAAGGATAC
>NBMC01000051.1 GCA_002084805.1 Spirochaetaceae bacterium 4572_59
TACCCCGAATTGGTTTGAGCATCTATGCAATTTCTGGTATTCCCAAGGATCTCAACTGAAAACGTGTATATTTATGCAGTCTTTTGCACTGAAATTACTATTTTAAAATTTGCTCCTCAGTATTTATTTCAAGCCAGACAAACGGGAACCCTTACAAATTGGGAGATAAGCAGAAGTTTGCCAACTCCGGACTCTATTGCGAGACTGTTATCAAAACGAACAGAGAGCTTCATGTTCCCAATTCCCTAACAGATCCCCAGTGGAAAAACAATCCAGATGTAAAACTGAATATGATCTCCTATCTGGGATTACCCATACTGAATCACGACGGAACACCATTTGGAACGATTTGTGTACTGGATAACAAGGAGAATCATTACAGTGAGCTCTTTGTTAAAATTATGAGAAATTTTAAGGAAATCATAGAAAACGATCTGAAGAACTTTTATATAAACCAGATTTTAGAGGAAGGGAATAAGAAACTTATCGATTTTATTGAAGAGTATAGGCAGCTAAAAGGGCTGTTGAAAATCTGTGCCCGTTGCAAAAAAATCAGAGATAAAGACGATAAATGGATCGATATTGAAGAATTTATCCACAATCATACTGCAGCTGAGTTTTCTCATAGTTTATGTGAAGACTGCCAGGAAGAGCTTTATAAAGATGAGGAGTGGTTTAAAAAACTACAGAAAGAGCGGGGATTGTAGTTAATCCCTTAGAGAAAACACTAGAAAATCCCAAAAGAGTACAAACAATCACAATTTTTTAGAAAAAACAGCGTCCCCTCTTTGCTGAATTCACAGCTACAATTTTCCTATGACAAAAGTTCAGGAGGGAAAATATTGAAAAAGAAAAGCGGGGCAAAGTTGTTCTCTGCCAATATAATCAACAAATTTATGCACAGACAGGAGAGCAGTATCATTCTGGCTCTGGCCGTCTATATCATATTTGTTTCATCGGTCAACAGTACATTTATTTCCAGCGGAAACATCTTTAATATTTTCCGCTCATCAGGATTTGCCCTGATAAGCATTACGGGAATGACCCTCGTACTGATCACAGCAGGACTTGATCTTTCAGTTGGTTCTGTTCTGGCACTGGGAGGTGTTGTCTCCGGCATGGTTGCTCAGGCGGGACTGCCCATTCCCCTGGCTCTGCTATCAGGTGTCGCGGTGGGAAGTGCCATTGGTTGCATTAATGGTTTGATCATTGTAGGACTTCGGATTCCACCTCTTATCGTAACCCTGGGAATGCAGTATGCCGCCCGTGGTCTGGTTTCAGTCATAACGAAAGGAGTTCCGGTTTACCCTCTGCCAAAGTCTTTTACAGCCATGGAACAGGTAAAACTCTTCGGAATTATCCCTACAGTTGTAGTTGTTGCCCTGTCCATTGCCGTTATCTTTCATATAATTCTGGGCCATACTCCATTCGGCCGCTCGGTATATGCATTAGGCGGGAATGAAGAAGCCGCCCTTATCTCCGGAATCAATACCCGTAAGACCAAGTTCAATGTATATGTCATAACATCCTCACTAGCAGGACTGGCGGGTGTCTTCATGGCAGCCAGACTTGGTTCGGGAGAAGCCGCTGCCGGTACTGGATACGAACTGACGGTTATCTGTGGTTCCATCATCGGTGGAACTTCCGTTCTGGGAGGGACAGGAACAATACTGGGAGCCGTTCTTGGTGGTTTGTTTATGGAAATATTAACAAATTCCCTGACTCTGATGCACATATCCGTTTACTGGCAGCAGCTGGTAGTCGGAACGATCCTCATCCTGGCGGTTATGCTGGACCAGTACAAAAGGGACTTGATGCTCAAACACTCTATAAGAGGAAATACTCAAACAGAAAAAGCACAGAAGAAGCTTACTTATGAGAGCTGAAAACAGCGTACTGACCGTTAAAAAAATGACCAAACGTTTCCAGGGGACTACTGCGTTAAAAGAGGTATCCATGGAGCTCTTCAATCAGGAAATCCTGGCAATAATGGGAGAAAATGGTGCTGGAAAATCAACCCTGATGAAAATCCTGTCAGGTCTTTATCCAGGATCAGAAACAGAAGGCTCCATTTTCCTTCACGGTGAAGAGGTTCTATTTGAATCACCCATTGATTCGGAGAATATGGGAATTGCCATGATCTACCAGGAACTGAATCTGGAACTGGACCTGTCGGTTACAGAAAATATCTGTCTGGGACGGCTTCCTCTGAATAAAGTGGGTCTTATAGACTGGCAGAAGGCGGAAGTAATAGCCGTTGAAGCCCTGGAGCGTTTGAATCTTACATTAGATATGGCGGCGACGGTCCGCAACCTGAGTCCTTCCATGCAGCAGCTTATCTGCATCGCCCGGGCTCTGGTTAGAAATCCTTCAATTCTGATTCTGGATGAACCCACTTCCGTACTGACATCTTCGGAGACGGACATGCTGATGGAGATCATAAATCACCTGAAGGAACAGGGAATGGCTTGTATCTATATCTCCCATAAACTGGATGAAGTTTACAAGCTTTGTGACCGGATCGTAATACTGAGGGACGGTTACTATATCAGTCAGTATCTGAAACAGGAGGGCTATGACAGCGAGAGGATCATTGAAGATATGATAGGCCGCAAGCTCAATGTCATGTATCCCTCCATAGAAAAAACCATCGGAGAGGAAGTTCTGCGAATTGAGGAACTGAAAGTTCCTCATACATCAGCATATGGAAAAGACATCATTGAAGATGTGAGTTTTAATCTGCACCGGGGAGAGATTCTTGGGCTCTGCGGTCTGGTAGGATCAGGCCGTTCAGAAACAATCAATGCCATATTTGGAAGCATCCCCAGAACAAACGGAAAAATAATTATCGAAGGGAAAGAAGTCAATATCAACAGCACCAGGGATGCCATGCGGAATGGAGTCGGCCTGCTTACGGAAGACAGAAAAAAGAACGGCTTTATCGGAACCATGAGTATCAGTCATAACATGACCCTTACTATTCTGGAAAAAATCAAAAAATTATTCCTGATTGACCGGAAGAAAGAGTCCGAGAAAGCCCGTTACTTCTTTGAAAAGCTGAGTATTAAGGCACCAGGACTGGAAACACTGATCTCCAGCCTCTCCGGCGGAAATCAGCAGAAGGTAATCTTATCAAAATGGCTTCTAACAGATCTTAAAATTCTAATGCTGGATGAACCTACCCGGGGAATTGATGTGGGCTCCAAATCGGAAATATATAAAATCATCAATAACCTGGCAAAAGAAGGGGTGTCCATCATTGTTATCTCCTCGGAAATTTCGGAACTCCTGGCTATCTGCGACCGTTTTGTCGTCCTGGGACATGGAGTGGTTCAAACGGAACTGTCAAAAGAGGATGCGTCAGAAATGGCCATTCTACGGGCATCATCAAATACATAAACTGGCATAACCCTTCCGGATTTTCGAAAGGAATGCTAAAAATAAAGAGAGGTTTTTACTATGAAAAAACTGTTAATGGTTCTTTTGCTCCTGTCAATGACTCTGTCCGGTCTGTGTGCCGCAGGTCAGCAGGATTCCGCGGCTGATGACAGTCAGCTCCACTTTGTCTATGTTTCACCCCTTCTAGCTCATCCTGTATGGCTCATTGCCAAAGACGGATTCGAGCTGGCTGTTTCCGAACTGGGAATCCGAGGTGACTGGGTCGGTCCTCAGGGAGTATCTCCCGAAGAGATGGCCAAGCTGATTGAAACTGCCATAGCACAGAAAGTGGATGCTATTATCACTCAGGGTCTTGTTCCCGCAGCTCCTGTTCAGGCAGCCATCGATGCAGGTATCCCGGTTCTGGTAGTGGACTCCCCTATCGATGTACAGGGACAGCTGGCTTACTTCGGTAAGGATGTGGAAATCCAAGCCAAAGAAATTTACAATGATGTTGTAGCAAATTATGGCAATAATGCCGATCTGAATGTATCCATCCAGGTGGCTGCTTTGAACTATCAGATAGCAGTGGATCAGATTGAAGCGATTAAAAGTACGTTCAGCAAATATAACGGTGATTTTAACCTGGTAAATATCTCTGAATCCAAGTCAGACAGAATGAAATCCACAACCGAATGGGAAAACACGCTAAAAGCTTATCCCGAGATTAATGTTGCCATCAATCTGGCTGCAGAAGCCGGGCCGGCCTGTGCGTCTGTTGCTCGGGACATGGGAAACAAAGATGAAATCCTGATTTATGGTGTTGATGATATTGATGAGACCCTCGATCTAATCCGCAGCGGTGGTCTGGACGGTACGGTAGCTACCTCCTTTTTCAACTATGGCTACCAGGCAACCTACTGGCTCTACCAGAATATTCTTGAAGGGAAAACTCCTTCAGAAATCAAGAATGATGCTGGAACTATAATGATCAACCAGAAGAATATTGACAGCTATGGTGCACAGCTTAAAGTAAAAAAAGACCTGTAAAATAGTTATCCGGGTTGCTGTAAAAAAGCATCCCGGAACATGATAGGAGAAAAAATGACCGGATATGAGAGAATAATGAAAACCCTAGAGGGGGAGACCGTTGTTCCTGTCCCTATGATGCTGCACAGTTTCATGGCCGCAGCCGATGAAAAGGGATATACACAGGGAGAATACCGGCGTGATCCGGAGAAGATCTGCCGTGCTCATGTGGATTTTGCCCGGAAGTACGGTTTGGATGGAGTATTGATTGACATCGATACCTGTATGGAAGCCGGTGCAATCGGTGTGGATGTAGATCTTCCAGAAGATGAACCGGCACGAGTCACCCATGGACTCTCGGGAGGACTGGATGCCTGCCTGGAGGCAATGGATCCTGACTGTCTGAAAAGAGATGAGCGGATTAAAATCAAATTGGATGGTATCTATAGGATAAGCAAAGAGGTTAAAGGTGATTTGCTGATAAGGGGTAATGCAGATCAGGGTCCTTTCTCCCTGGCCATGCTGGCCGTAGGAATCAGCGATTTCATGATGAGCCTTATGGATGAAACAACAATCGATAAAACAAAACTTCTTATCGACCGGGCCATGGAAGTCCACCTGGCCTTTCACCGGATGATAATAGAAGCAGGAGCTGATATTACGAGCTTTGGCGACAGTTCATGCGGCCCTGACCTGATTGGTCCCTCTATGTACAGAGAGTTTGCCCTCCCCTGGCATAAAAAGATGGCTGCGACCCTAAAAGCAGAATCCATCACGAGTATCTGCCATATATGTGGCAACTTGGATATGATCATGGAGGATATCGCCTCTGTTGGATTTCCCGCTATAGAAGTGGATTATAAAACAGACATCCCCAGAGCTGCTGAGATTCTCAAAGATAAAGCGGTCATGTTCGGCCCCATCGATCCTTCTGGAACCTTCTACTTTGGTAAGCCCGAGAGAATGCGAAAGGAAACTCTGGAGGTTCTGGATATTTTTGGAGGGCAGAGACTGGTCATAGGAGCGGGTTGTGCCCTTCCTACTGGTGTTCCCCAGGAGAATATTGAAGCTTTCGTTGAAACTGTCCGGACTTATTCACCTGCTGTACTATAATAGTTTTTATGGCCGTTAAAACAAGCAGAAGCATTAAGACCCGATTTATACGCTTTATTTCCCTAAGTTTTGTTCTGCTGTTTATAGTTGTTATCTTCAGCAATTTGCAGAGTTACAGTTTTTGGCAGAAATATAAAAGGACATTCACCCTCTACGACAAGGTATCCAGTTACTATGATCAGGTCGAAATGATGAATGTCCGCTTAAAAGACTATATCTATACGGAAAACAGTGCAGAATGGAAAGCATCACAGGAATATTACCTGCAAGCCAAGCTTACGATCAGAGAACTGAAAACTATGGGAACCGGGGAACTGCCATTTCGTTTCGGTCTTCTAGGCAATATGCTGGAAACCTATTACGAAAAGATGCAGCATCTGCTGAAATTATACCCCGATTATGATGCACAGAAAGAGTATGATTCCTTCGTCCGCCTGAGATTTCTGATAGATGAAACCTATCCATCCTATGCGAAACTGATTACATCCGAAATGAACAGAGAAAAAGACATGATGCTGAAGTCTTTGAAACTCCAGATGTTTCTGACGTTATTTCTCTTCCTATTTCTGTTCCTGTTCACCCTCTTATTTTCTATTTCATCCGTCAGAGGGATTACTCGGCCCATTGATAAACTGATTAGCAATATTAATAGGATAAAGGGTGGAACATACCAGATTCATAATGTGGACAGCGATAGCACAGAAATCCGGATTCTTCTCAATGCCTTTGAAGAGATGGCTGAAAAAATTCAAAATCATATAGAGATGATCCGGGAAAAATCGCAGATTGAACGACAACTGATTGAAGAGGAAGTAAAAAACCTGAAGATGACAAAACTCCTGGCGGAAACACGATTTAACGCCCTTCAGGGACAGATGAACCCCCACTTTCTCTTTAACACCCTCAGTATGCTCTCAAAACAGGCCTACCTCGAGGGCGCTGAGCTGACAAGTGATCTAATGGTAAGCTCTGCAGAACTTCTTCGTTACAGTCTGGATATGAGTACAAGAACATCCACACTGGAACAGGAAGTAAAATGTGTAAGACACTACTTCGATATACAGCAGCGTCGCATAGGAAAAAGGATCAGCCTCAGCCTGGACCTGCCACAAGAAATCCCGGAGTTGAATCTACCCGGAATGATACTCCAGCCCCTACTGGAAAACAGTTTTATTCATGGTGTAAAAGATAAAATAAAGGATGCATTTATCAGCCTTACCATCGAATTAAGGGATTTGAGTATTCTAATTGTCATTGAAGATAATGGAAGAGGCATAGACGAAAAAAAACTGGTAGAACTGAATAACAGAGATGATGTACCATCCGATAGCATTGGAATCAGCAATGTTAGAAAACGGCTGCAGCTTTATTTTCAGGATAATTTTCAGTTCCGGATTGAAAGCAAAAAAGGAGAAGGCTCTCGCATTATTCTTCAACTACCCTCGGAGATACAAGGTAGGGATTGATATGTATAAACTCATGATAGTAGAAGACGAACCTCTGGAAAGGGAAGCGGTGGCACTTCTGGGAAAAAAGCACTTCTCCGAGATTAAAGAAATCCGCATGGCTGAAAATGGATTTGAAGCCCTTGAGATTGTTGGGAAATATAATCCTGATATAATCCTTATGGATATCAACATGCCTGGTATCGACGGACTGGAAACCATTAGGAGAATGAGAGATAGAAATGTTCAGGCAAAATTCATTATAATTACCTCCTACAATCAGTTCGAATATGCTCAACAAGCCATCCGTCTGGGAGTAGAAGATTTTCTGATCAAGCCTGCAGATATCCCTACCATCCGGCGGACACTGGAAAAGGTTATGAATAAAATCCATTTAGAGTCCAATTCGGAAGATACAAAACGACATTTAAAAGAACAATTAACTGATTTACAACCTATTCTGGAAGGAGATCTGGTTCAGCTCATAGCAAGCGGAGCGGATATAAATGGACTGTCCGCCAGATTCTCCTCCCTGGATATGAACCCGGAAAATCCTTTCATATTTATTACGGAGTGTGGAGGGGACAGTCCTGTCATTCTAAACAGGCTGCGATCCAGGCTGAATACCATGGAAATCAGTTTTCTGGCAGATCTCGTTCATGGATTAATTGTCGTAGTCCTACTAAAGAGACCGGAAATGCAGAGCCACAGGGAATTGACAGAAGAAATCAGTAAGTATCTGCAGAAAAATCTCTCATGTCCCTGTACCATTGGTGTGGGACGACCTGTTAAGCGTATTGAGAAATTGAATATCTCTTATATGGAAGCGCAGAATGCACTGAATGAGGCGGTTCAAAGTAATAATAGGTTCTGTATACACGAAGAAAAGAAACGCTCCGATCCCAGAATTTCAATAAACTCCTATGCTGACCTGCTGCTGGAAAAAATACTCGAACAGGATAAAGATTTCACAGATCTGACAAATCACCTCTTTTCAGAACTCTTCTTTTCCAGAGAAGACCTGTCAAGTGACAGGGAACAGAACCTTTTTCAGATCCTGATTCTGATCCGACAGAAACTATCCGATCGCCTCCCCTACCTATTTATTGAAGAGATTTTTATCTCTTTTGAGGATTTTCTCAATTCACAGGGAAACAGAGATCTGCAGAAAAATTACTTTCTGAGCTACTTGAATAAAATGAAAACTATTGTTTTCCGGGCTGGCGAATCAAGACAAAATGTTATTGTACAGAAAGCCATAGATTTTATACGGGAAAATTATCATCAAAATATCGGAATGGACGACCTGGCGGAGTATCTGAAGCTTTCAACTTTCCATATAAGCAAGGTAATAAAGAAATCAACAGGCCACAGCTTTCCAGATATTCTCACCCGTTACAGGATGAACGAAGCTATCCGTCTGATCGAAGAAGGACAACTGAGTATAAAAGAAATATCCTATAAGGTCGGTTATAACAGTCAGCACTACTTCTCCCGGATTTTCAAGAAATACACAGGAAACACTCCTACAGAATTCCGGAATCAGCAATAATTTCCAGTAAATCCTCAGGATAGTCTATAATAAAGATGAATCCGCTTCCAAAGGAGTTACATTATATGAGTTCAGCTGAACACGGATTACATAGGACTTTGAATACCAAAGAAGTTTTTGCCATTGCCTCAGGGGCCATGATCAGTTCCGGTCTCTTTGTACTGCCTGCCGTGGTGTTTCTAAAAGTAGGCCCGTCCATTCTCATAGCCTACCTACTGGCATCCATTTTTATCATTCCCTCCATATATTCAAAAACAGAACTGGCCACTGCCATGCCAAAGGCTGGAGGAGATTATTTCTATATAAACCGCAGTATGGGTGGTCTCTTAGGGACCTTTATAGGCTTTGCCTCCTGGTTCTCCCTCTCTCTTAAAAGTGCCTTCGCCCTGGTGGGAATCGGTGTATTTCTGCAACCTCTTGTTCCCGTTTATTCTCCGAATATTGTAAAGATAATAGCCGTCGGATTCACCCTTGTTTTTACAGTTCTGAACCTGATGAGTGTAAAAGAGAGCGGCAGAATTCAGTTTATTATTGTTATGTGTCTACTGGCCATACTGGGAATGTTTATTGCTTTGGGGCTTCCCCATGTTAATGTTAGCCATTTTCAGCCATTTGTCACAGGAGGTCTGCATAAAATAATTCTGGTAACAGGGATGATCTTTATCTCCTACGGAGGGCTGACAAAAATTGCCTCCATGGCGGAAGAAATTATAAATCCGAAGAGAGCGATCCCCATAGGAATGTTCTCCGCCTACTTTATTGTCTCGATTCTTTATATACTGTCCATTTTTGTAACCATAGGAATCCTGCAATCAGACAGTATGCGGGCCACACTGACACCTCTCTCCACCGCAGCAGAGACCTTTCTGGGCAAACCGGGCTATGTAATTCTTTCTCTGGCCGCAATGATGGCATTTATTACAACTGCCAATGCCGGCCTGATGGCAGCATCACGCAGTCCCATGGCCATGGCAAGGGATAATCTACTGCCCCCCTTTATCGCTAAGGTCAGTAAAAAGTATCAGACACCTGTTCTTTCCATTATTCTGACCTCCGCTTTTATGGTTAGCTGTATTATCTTTCTAGATATTGAAGACCTTGTAAAAGTAGCCTCCACCATGAAGCTAATCATGTTTGCCATGGTAAATCTTGCCCTTATTCTTATGCGGCAGAGTAAAATTGTATCCTACCGTCCCTCATTCAAGTCACCGTTCTACCCCTATATGCAACTTGCCGGGATTATTATCTATATAATACTGATCACACAGATGGGAAAACTGCCCCTGTTGCTGTCAGGGGCTTTCTTCCTTTTGTCAGTTATCTGGTATTTTATCTATGTCCGTTCCCAGGACTCACAGAAATCAGCCTTTATCCATATGATGGAAAATCTGACCAATAAAGATATTGTAGAAGATGAGGCCAAACTGGAAGCAGAGCTTATAAGCATACTCCGGGAAAGAGATCAGATCAAAGAGGATAGATTCGATGCCATCATTGGCCGTTCCCCTATTATGGATATGGACCATACCGTTAGCCGTCAGGAATTTTTCCACGAAGTGGCCATGCTAATCGGAAAACGCTGGAACATAGATGTGGGAAAAGTAGAGAAAAAGCTGCAGCTCAGGGAGGAAGAGGCTTCCACTCTGATTTATCCTGGAGTCGCCGTCCCTCACGCCATCCCGCATATCATCATAGAAGGTCAGCACAGCTTTGACATCGTCCTGGTAAGAAACAAGTACGGGATTATATGGAATGAAGCCGGAGATGTCGTTTATACGGCTTTCTGTCTGATCGGAACAAAAGATGAAAGAAACTTCCACCTGAAGGCTCTTATGTCTATTGCCCAAATCCTCCAGGATCCGGAGTTCCATGATCAGTGGACCAAGGCCCGGACTCCCGAAGAAATGAGATCGGTGGTTCTGCTGACTAAGCGAAGAAGAAGCTAGCTCTTCTGAAAAAATTCTGCAGCCTCTTTTACCAGTTGGGATTCGCCTTTCTTACAGATAAGAAGTTTTCCCTTTTCCATAACAACAATCAGATCATCCACACCACAAAAGGCAACAGGAATGTCTCCATAAACAAAGTTTCCCGATCCTCCTGTTTCAAAAACCGGCTGTGCAGGTTCAGGAGCCAAGTCAGCTATAACATCCCAGCTTCCCACATCGTTCCAGTCGAAACCGGCTTGCACCATGGCAATAAGGGAACTTTTTTCCATCAGAGCATAGTCGATAGAATCCTTTGGAAGGGAGGCGTATAAAGTGGTCAAAGCAGCATCCGGTTCAACTACCATTATTCGGTTTTCGATACGAGCTTCGGGAGAACTGTAGGATTCATGAAAAGGCATGATCATATCCGCTTCGCTCGCCAAGAGTTCTTTTGTAAAGACATCCAGCTTGTAGGTGAACATACCGGAGTTCCAGAAATAATTCCCTGCACTCAGGAACTCTTCCGCCTTTTTCAGGTCAGGCTTTTCCTTAAAAGAGACAACTTTATAACCGGAAGCTTCTTCCGCGCCGGCTTCTATATACCCGTATCCTGTTGAAGGAAAATCAGGCTGAATACCATACACCACCAGAAATCCCCGGGCAGCCAGACAGGAAGCGGACTCTACGTCTTTCCCGAAGGAGGCAATATCCTGAATCAGATGATCAGCTGCCAAAACAAGGACAGAGGCCTTATTGTTTTCCTTATCCTTTTTTAGCCAGGAAGCAGCATAGGCAAGAGCCGGTGCTGTATTACGTGCTTCCGGTTCGGCAAGAAGAACAAGTTTTTTTCTGATCTGCTCCGGCAGGACAGCGGCATCCTCAAGGGCTGCCTCTATATGATCTTTATGAGTAACAACAACAATTTTACCAGAAATATTCAGCGAAGCAGCCCTGTTCACAGTAGAACAGAAAAGAGACTCTTCTCCCTGTACGGTCATAAACTGTTTCGGACGACTGCCGTGTGAAGCAGGCCATAAGCGTTTCCCGGCCCCCCCAGCCATAATAATTACATGATCAACCATAAGATCCTTCCTTTTTATGCATTCTGAATGTGCGGAAATAGCAGCCAACAGAAGAGGCTAAAATTACATCAGATGCTCGACTAATAACAATATCCATTATAATATGTTAAATCATAGTAAATTGTACAGAGGAGACGATTATGGCTTTTACGCTATCTATCTTCCCATGGGTTTATATAGGAAAATATGAAACATCATGGACCGGAAACTTTATAGAACAGGAACACCTCAGCCCAGAAGAGGAAAGTAAACTGAGCGAAGAGGAACACACGGCACTCATGAATAGAAGGAACTCCTTTCCGGATCTTCCTCTTGTGAATTATACCAGTCAGTATGGTATGGGCGTATTTGAAGGTGCCAAAGCCTATCCCCAAAAAGACGGCGGTCTGAAAGTGTTCCGACCTGATGAAAATGCCAAACGAATGGCCCGATCCATGGAAGGTTTGTATATGCCCGGAGTGGATGAAAAATTCCTGGTAGATGCCATCCTCGGCGTACCCGCAAAAAATGCGGATCTGGGATTCTCTATAAAATATGATACGGCATGGGAAAAAGACAACTTTCTCAGTGCCGCTGCTATCTATATCAGACCCTTCAGCTGGTCTGAACCTGGGATTGGAGTCGGCCTGTCAAAGAACCCCTGGGTAGTTGTCGTTTCAACGCCGGTCTCCGCATACTTCTCGGCAGATAATTATGATGCCGTAATAAGTGATATGATCCGGGCAACCCCCAATGGAACCGGTTGGATAAAATGCGATGCCAACTACGTTATCTCGGCACTGGCAAAAAAGAAAGCCGGTGATGCCGGATTTATGGAAGCCATTTTCCTGGATGTCACACAAAAATATGTTGAAGAGGGTTCTTCCTGCAACTTCTTCTGTCTGATGAAAAACGGGACTCTTGTTACTCCCGAATTGGGAGACACCATACTCCCCGGAATAACCCGAAAAAGTATTATTCAGCTGGCCAAAGACAGAGGAATAAAGGTAGAAGAGAGAAAACTGGCAATTGAAGAAGTCATGACCGATGCGGCGGAATGTTTTGTTGCCGGTACGGCTGCCGGAATCACCCCTATTTGCTCTCTGACCCACCATGGTAATAAGCAGGTATTCGGCTCGGGAGAACCTCAGAAGTTAACCATGGATCTGCTGAAAGAGCTAAAGGGTATTCAGTACGGCGTAGTCGAAGACCGCTACGGCTGGATGGTTCCTGTAAAATAATTTTCTTATTTTTATAAGTGTGAATCAGCTCTTTTTTTAACAGAGAGAAAAGTTAGTATATCATCAGAATCGAGTCAACAGTTTATCCGCCGTCCGGGGAATCTCGTCCAGGAGCTGTACATCCGTTTGAGGTTGTGGTTTCCTGACTGTCTTCCGGGCGTGATCTGATCCCGGTCTCAGGATCCCTGTCAAGGCGATCTGCATAATCCGCCGCTTTGGCAAGGTATACCAATGCCTGACTCTGCCTGCCCGGATCCCGGCTCCTCAGCGAAAGCTGGTACTCCACATAAGCAAGATTGTTATAGACAAGAATAAAGTAATTCATCAGAGAACGGTGTTCAATAATATCCTCAGGAATAAGATAAGGAAGATTACTCTCTTCCAGTTTCAGCTCGCGTAGAAGTTCTCTATACAGATTTCTGGCACCAAAAAGGTTTCGTCGCTTCACCATGGTATTGGCCAGTGCATAACGGGAACTTCTCTTCTCTTCCATCCGCTCCAGAGACTTTTCAAATTCGAGAACGGCCTGATCAAACTCCTGCTGATCATAGTAGATATAACCCTTTTTATAGGAGATATCACCATTAGAGTACTGGTTCTTTTCAGCATTGAGATAGTATTCCAAAGCACTGTTCAGATCATTAAGTATATCATAATGGAGGTCTCCCATATCCGCATAGAGTCCTCCCACATCAGAACTTGTTCCAATCAATCCCCTCTCCTGACTGTCTTCCAGCAGCCGGATTCCCGCACTGTATTCGTTTTCAGCCAGATCGAAAGAAGCTTCAAGAAAATGTAACTCGCCCCTGCGCCTGTAAATACCTATTTTCATAAAAACCTGATTCGTTGAGAGAATAGCCTTCTGGTCGATAAAGTACAGTGCTTTCTGTAAAGCAGATTTTTCTTGTCCCAGGTTGTAGGTTTTATTAAAATAACGAGAGAGCTGATAGTGAACTTCAGGGACTGTTTCATTAATTTTTTCGGCCTTGAAAAGAAAATCCTTAGCTTCCGAAACATTGTTAGTATCAATAAAATACCCGCCAAGCAGGGACAGGGTTTCCGATGAAAAATAGGAATCGGCCTTTATGGTAGACTTTTTATTAAAAATATTCCCCAGCATCCGTATATTATGATCATCTTTACGGGCTAAGAAATACCGCAACATCCTCAAAACCACCTCATCCCTGTTTCTATAGCGGGCGAGTACACTAGCATACTGATACCGGGCTTCTTCTAGTTTGGCAGGATCCTCTTCAGACCAGCGCATATAGTTATCACCCAGAGCTAGCATCAATTTATAATGATGGAGAGATTGATCCAAACCCAGTGAAAGTATTTCCGCAGATTTTTCATAATCACCGGTGACATCCGTCAGGAATTTTCCATATTTCAGATAGCCATCCAGATAATCCCGGAACTCTCCTATCAATCCTTCATACATCTTACTGGCATGGGTATAGTCCCGTTGAGCACTGTATGCCTCTGCATATTCGATAAAACGCTTTTTAAGCGGCCATCCTTCAATCTCTATGAAATTTCCCAGAGGCCAGCCAAAGTAGGCTTTATGGAACAGATTTTCTGCTTCATCAAAATCATATTCTTCAATTTTATCCAATCCCTGATTATAAAAAACCATTGCCTGAAGAGGTCTATAGATAAACTGAAAAGTCACAAAAACCGTAAATCCAAGAGCAATCAAGATCATGAAAGTCAAACGAACAAAGGGCCATCCCTTTTCCTTGAACTGATAGAAAAAGCCTATTTTCTTTATCTCAAATTCCCGTCCGCTCTGTTTCTGATAGCCACGAGGGAGTTCAATTTTTTTACCTGTAATATTATAGAATTCAGCAGAAATTTGACGGGGGGAACTACCTTTTATCAGGAGTTCTACCATCTTTTGATAACGTTCACCGGTCAGCTCCGCCTGGGCAAGAGCATCCTGTATAGCCAGTTTAAGATTAAGAGGCAGAATTCGGAGAGTATCCTGAAGAGAGACCATATTCTCTTCGGAAATTTCAAAAATCTCTTCTTCTGCATTTTCCAGATCGTCCTGATCCTCCATAAGGAAGGTATCACCAAGGGTATCCAGGCTATCCAGAGAGGCATCCATATCATCATCAAAGCTTATGCCTTCCTGAAAATTAAACTCATCTCCAAAATCATCCAGAGAAAACTGCATTTCGCCGTTTCCGCCTTCATCATCCAGAGAAAGCTCCTCTATCCCTCCCAATTCCGGAATATCCTCTTCGGGAGAGGTCAGGTCTATTTCATCGCCAAGCTCAAATTCTTCAACAGGGCTATCCAATTCACTAAGATCAATTTCTTCCGGTTCAGCGATTTCATCAAAATCTGCGCTCAGATCGCCCAGTTCTTCTATATCTTCCGTATCATCGGACAGAGATTCCATATCAGGAAGTTCCAGATCATCAAATCCTTCAAGATCTTCGGGTTCAGAGAGTTCTTCCAGATCGCCCAAATCGCCCAAATCGTCCAGATCATCCATGCTGTCCAGATCATCCATGCTGTCCAGATCATCCATGCTGTCCAGATCTTCCATGCTGTCCAGATCATCCATGCTGTCCAGATCTTCCATGCTGTCCAGATCATCCATGCTGTCCAGATCATCCATGCTGTCCAGATCATCCATGCTGTCCAGATCATCCATGCTGTCCAGATCTTCCATGCTGTCCAGATCTTCTGTCTCTTTGGGACTTTCATTGAAGCCGGACTGACCAAGCAAATCATCCAGAGAGATCTCGCTCTC
>NBMC01000021.1 GCA_002084805.1 Spirochaetaceae bacterium 4572_59
TTAGCCTTATACAGATGAAAATTCAGGAAAACACCCCCGCCCGCAGAAGGAACCAGAGAAACAGACCCGTCCTCTATAGGCCATAATAGAGAAAATTCCCCATAGGGATTCAGCTGAAATAAGTGAAACAGAGAAACGATATACCCTCCTCTCAGTGATAAAGAGGGAAAGGAGATAAGCTCCTGATCCCTGTCTTTCAGATAGTGAAATCCACCATTTATTCCAACAGTATACTGATCGGATATCCCGGAAAAAAGGATTCCCCCCTGCAGTTCAGCACCCTTTGCCCGAGTGCGGGGAGAGTGAATCAAACCACTGGAAAATTCAGGATAAACCGTGATAATTTTTCCGGGATAAAGCTCCTCAGCCCCTAAAGAAAATAATAAAAGAAGTAAGATTCCCCCTGTTGTTATTAAACCTTTCCTGCTTCTGTTCATAAAGAGATTCCCACAGACAATCCTGTACTAACAGCTGAACCGGGACTGAAGGAAAAGGGTATATTCAGAAAAATAGAACTCACATCCAACTGTATGCCCGTATAGAAATATGTCAGGACTGCCTCGGGTCTAGAGCCATCTACATTCCCTGAGACCCTTACAGAGCCATCCTTTTCAATTAAATTGGAAAGGTATCCCAGTACAGTAATATTCTCGAAACTCTCTACAGAAATATCTGTTCTTCCCAGAGAAAAGGAAATCCCGGCACCCACATAATAATGGAATGTTTCCAGTAAGCTGATAGCCGAAGACAGAGAGAATGAGAGGGTTCCCATATGAGTTTCAAGGCCCACATCCCCTGATGGTTCTATCTGAACAGAGACATTTTGAGGAAGAAGAGGACCGCTGCCGTCAGGATCCAGCTCAAAATTATCCGTAATAGTTCCCGCATCCACCAGAGCCCCAATTTTGCTATAAGCGAAGGAGAGACCACACTGTCCGTAAAGAGGAGTCCAAACCAGCAGTTTTCTTCGGCGGATCTCTTTCAGAACAGGATACCCCAGAGCGGCCTGGACAAAAAAATTCTTAAGATAATAGTCCTCGGAACTCAGATCAGCATAGGCCAGAGAAAGATAGCCTGTTGTGTGGGAAATCAACTGATCCAGAGGAAGGGTAAAACTTGTATTTACAAGAAGCAAGTTTACACCGAATGTAAAATCATCATCCTCTTCCATATCTGAAAACTGATCATTCAGGCTGTCCGCATCAAAGGTATTCGAATAGAGGGTTCCATAACTGCCAAAGGCAAAGGAGTATTCCGATGCTCTTACAAGAGAGCCCTGCAAAGGAAGAGTTCCGTTCAGTGCCGACGCAGTGCTGAAGGCTCCTGTCAGTTCGGGTTTATCCAGCAGATCATTGAAAGTATTCTCAACTTCTGCAAGAGATGGGCCGAGGCTCTCTGACAGAAGAGCTTCCAGCCGGGCCATCCCCGGGCCCAGCGTGGGCATAGTCGCCGTAATTGAGATTTCGGCAGCCAGGCTGCCTAATGAGATAAATAAAAAGAAGCTGATCCCTGCCGGATAATATTTGAGGTTAATCACTGGACTCCTTTTTGATTTATATGACTTAATGGGCTATATTAAAACAACAAAGCCCATTAATAAAGGTGATGATATGAACCATTTAAAACTAATATATATTCCGTTTATTCTCCTTATGCTTCTTCAAGGATGTTCTTTCGACTTCCTGGACGATGACAGTGATGAAAACTCTGAAGCCGGCGGACATTCCGAATATGATTCTGATAATGATATCAAATACTATTATAACGGAGAAGATTCTCTCCTCTGGATGGAATACTATGATTTTGACAGTGAGGGCCAGTGTATTTTTATGAAACACTGTCTCCCTTCCGGAACAGTTCTCCACTCCTATGTGTATGACTGGGATGACAACGGGAATCTAGTGAATGAAGCCTATTTTGACGGCAACCATAAGCTCTCCTACTACTCCATAACGGTCTTTGACTCTGAAAAAGCGGCGAATCAGTTTGAATATGATGAAAATAATACCCTTCAGAAAATAGAATCATGGACCTATAACAGCGATAATAATACAGAAACATCCATCACTTATGATGGTTCAAAATCCCTGACATACGCCTATAAGTATGCCTATAACAGTGATAAAAAGATCAGATTAAGCTCCCTCTACGGCCCGGATTCGATCAGAAAGGCTTATATAGAATGTGAATATGACAGCAGCGGTCGTGTCATTAAAAAAACGGGCTATGGAGAAAGCAGTTCTGGCAGTAGCTTTCAATCCTTCTACTCCCGGACATCGTTCCCAAGCTATGGCGGAGTGAATAGTGAGAGTAGAAACAGTGAAGGCCTCACGGCACCGGAGGCTCCGGAACCTCCTTCAGTCCCGGCCCTGAGCTTAAGCGATACCACCCGGGACTACAGCTGGATGAGTCTCTGGATTTTTGACGATTTTGGTTATACAAAGGCAAGTCTAAATAGTGACTATCTGCCTGTTACCATTATCCGTGTGGCCGATGACTATCTGAAGGGCTATCCCATCAAAATTACCTTAGACTATGATGATGATAATAAACTGATCAGAAAAACCACCAGCTATAAGAAAGATACCGTGCTGGACCAGGAATTCAGCTATAACAGCAATGGCTATCTGACAGAGCTGAAGACCTCCGGGATGAGTCTCTATATCCCTCTTAACTATGAATTCAGCTATGAGTCCGGTATTCCAAAAAGCATCAGTATCCTGAATGAAGATACTCTGCTACAGAAATTTGTGTATGTTTATAGGCCAACGTCTACACCATTTGATGAATATGCCAAGAATATCAGCATCATCGAGCACTATGATGGGAATGATGTGTATATCGGGAAATATATCTTTACCTACGACAATATGAAAAAAGAGATTAGCATTATCGTCCGTGATGCGCTTAACGAAAAAACCGGTTCCTTTCTACTTGCCTACGGCAGCAATGATCTGATCAGCACTCTTGAAAGCTATAATGCATCGGATAGCAAACTCTGGAGCTGGGGATACAGCTATGATGACATGAATAACAGAATTGGTGAAACCCGTCTTGATGAGGATGGTTTTCCCGAAGCGAATTTTTCACTGAATGTGGAATCCCTCTTCGAAGAACTCAGCAATTTTCTTCCATAATTGCTATACTGAATACTATCTCACAATTTGAAAGGATAAGAATGGATAAGCTACAGAATAAAAAGGCCTTTATCTGTGATATGGACGGTGTTATCTATCATGGAAATAGACTGTTGCCGGGTGTTCCGGAATTTATAAACTGGCTGAGGAAAGAGGATAAAAAATTCCTTTTTCTGACTAATTCCAGTGAACGATCCCCGAGGGAACTGCAGCAGAAACTATCACGCCTTGGGGTAGAAGTCTCAGAAGAGAACTTCTATACCAGCGCCCTGGCCACCGCAGATTTTCTGAAAAACCAGTGTCCCGGCGGCAGTGCCTATGTTATTGGTGAAGCCGGATTAACCAATGCCCTCTACGATGCGGGATTCTCCATGAATGATATAAACCCGGACTATGTGATTGTTGGTGATTCAAGATCCTATAATATGGAAAACCTGATCCATGCGGTTAATCTTGTCATAAATGGCGCCAAACTGATCGGAACCAACCCTGATCTGACAGGACCTGTCGAAAAAGGAATTGCACCCTCAACCGGAGCTCTCATCAGCCCCATTGAGCTATCTACAGGATGCAAGGCCTACTTTGTGGGAAAACCAAACCCACTTATGATGCGAAGTGCCCTGAAAAGGATCAGCTGTAAAAGGGAAGAAACCGCCATTGTAGGGGACCGTATGGATACGGATATCATAGCCGGAATCGAATCGGAAATTGAAACAGTTCTGGTTTTAAGCGGTGTAACATCCCGAGAAGAAATAGAAAAGTTTGCCTACAGACCCCATCACGTTCTAAACGGAGTGGGTGATATTCCGGAATAATACATAAAAACAGAAAAGGGAGTCTTCAAAGTGCTCCCCTTTTATATAAAACCTCTGTAAGGGATCAGCCTTTTTCTGCAATAATTGCATAAGCCCTCGTTTTTTCATGAGGGAAAAGATCCTGAGGAATATTCTCGTCACCTGCGGCATTGGCAATCATATACCTGGCACAATTCAAATTGTTGGTTTTACAATACTGTTCTTTCATTTTATCAACTTCATCTGGCCTATCTCCCAACTGATCATTAAAAAAGGGACATAGTTCAATAAACTCACATTCAGCCATTTAGCACCTCGATCTCTATTATGTAATAATAATCATTTTCAATCAGATTTTATCATTTGGTCAAGAACATCAGTAAAGAAGATGAAGTACTGTCAGCTACTCAGAGCATTCCGGACGGTAGAGAGGAGAGTATTAATCGTAAATGGCTTTTGTAAAAAAAAGACAAAGGGGTCGGCAGCTTCTTCACTGCCCAGAATATCTTCCGAATATCCGGACATATAAATTACTCTTACTTTCTGACCGAACTCTTTTACTCTGCTGTAAAGTTCCATACCATTCAGCTCAGGCATATTCAAATCTGTCAGAAGGAGCTGCAGCTGGTAATTTCCTGATATCAGGAGATCCAGAGCCTCCAAACCGTTTTCTGCCGTAATCACTTTATAACCGTTCTGAACCAGAACAATCTCCGTCAGTTTACGGACCTGCTCATTATCCTCGGCAATTAAAATTGATACAGCTTGTGATATGTCATCCATCTGAAACTTCTGTTCATTATCATTCATACAATTTTAATTATTGCGTATTAACCGGGAATAATAAATACATAATTCTTTAAAACCTTTAAAAATTAACAGTTCATACTCAAATGACTCATCCTGTATAGAAAAGATTCTGCTACACAAGATCCGGAAGTCCCTTCAGGGTAGCGAAATATAGTTTCTCAAGAAAAATTATATCTCCCCCGGCAGCTTCTGCCGTTTTGTGCTCTTCTTGAATTATCACCTTCTTACTGCTTGTTCCCGCTCGCTGGGCCTTCGCCCTGATATGTTTTTTCAGGATACTGAGGCAGGATTGTTCCGCCCGTTCAAGAGTCTCAAAATCATCCAGAGTGTGTTTCAGCCCCTGAATACGGAAAAGTCCCTGTATTGTTGGAATAATGGATGCCCTTGAAGAGACGGAAACCTGGCTTGTCACAGCCCCCAGCGCATTTGCCACAGCAGCATCTCTGGGGATAATAATCTGTCCACCCAGCCGCGACACAGCCTCATTTAACATTAAAGCAGCCGGAGCACCCAATCCTATAAGCGGAACATCTATTTTTGTATGCACAGCCATCCAGCGGTTTCCCTTTTGCATAAGAGGATTGATATCTCCACTGCTCAGTCCCGAAAAAACCCGTTTAAGAAGAGCCTCTTCCACCGTTCTGGAAACTTTGTAACTCAATTTATCCAGAAGAGTCTCTGATCCCATCGCGGCATAGCGGGCAATCAGAGAAAAGTAACGATTCAAACTGTCAGACTTCCATAAACAGATCTGTCCTTTCAGATGAAACAGATCTGTGGGAGTCAAACCGGATCGTTGCAGACAATAAGATTTTTCCAATCTGTCAAACTTCAGGATTTTCCAGACGCCCCCCGTCAGAAGATCAGCAATTTCTCCTATCATCATAGGCCTTTCCTTCAGAAGATTCATAACAGCGTCTTCCCGGTAAGTCAGTTCAAAATCCGGAACTTTTCCCGTCACAAATAACCATTGCAGAGGAGTCAGAGACTCCTCAGAAAAACTACTGTTCTTTTCATAGGCATCCAGTGACTCGTCAAGGGCATACTGACTGCTCAAGCAGCAGAATGGAGTAATCCTGCGGGGACCGATAGCCCACTCGCGCCTTTTAAAACTGATTTCACTGTCTCCCCCGAGACCGATGGTATGCATATCCACGGCCCTGACATGGGTTTTCCATCTGGCAATATCGGCGCCCTCATCACAAATAGAAACAGAATAATCCTCCAGAAATCCGATATCAGTGGTGGTACCACCCACATCAGCGACAATAGCATTCTTCAGGCCTGTCAGATGACGGGCCCCTGCCATACTGGCAGCAGGACCTGAAAGAGCCGTCTGAACCGGAAAATCTCTGGCATAATCTCCGGTCATAATGGATCCGTCCCCCCTTACCACGAGAAGCGGAGCCTTTATTCCCACTTCAGCCAGCACTGTTTCCATCTCTTTCAGAAACTCTTCCATAATGGGAATGGTACCGGCATTTAAAACGGCAGTTCTGGCTCTGATAATAAAGTTCAGGGTTCCTGACAGCTCATGACCACAACAGACATTAAGACCCGTACACTCTCTGATAATATTTTTGACTTCCAGCTCAAGTGACGGATTAACAGATCCTCCGTATCCGGAAACGGCAAAGGCCCGCACTCCATAACGGCTAACCATGGCTTCCGCTTTAATACGGATCTCCTCCGGGTCAACAGGTTCTACCGGAACACCCTCAATAGTCATTCGTCCTTTGATAATTTCTGTTGGTCTATTATGAATTTCAGCCTCTTCCATTTTCCCGGGAGGCATAATAAAAAGTCCCACAGGGTAGGTATTAGATTCTACAATTGCATTGGTCACCAGAGTTGTAGACAGGCACACCAGATCCACTGTAGCCAGGCGTGCAGCGGGCATCTTGGCAACAGCCTCCATAATGCCTTTAGAGTAGCGCCATTTTGTAGTAAGAGCCTTTGCCTTTGCCCTTACGCAGGAATCCGTAAAATCATAGAGTACGGCATCCGTATAGGTCCCCCCCGCATCGATACCAAGGCCACTTTTGTATTCATAATGATATTGATTCATAGATATCAGAATAACAGCTTTGTCATTTTATCGGGTATGACTTTTTTGTAAAGTTTTGTAATTATTCAGGCAAAAAATTCTAAAGGATAATATGCATGATCACCTTGCCATCTTCTCTCTCATACATTATTTTTAAGTTATGAAATTCCGCTGGAGATCCAAGCTCCTCCATCTGAAACAGACTATGCTTTTTGTAGTTTTTGGAATCATCATCAGTTACGTCTCTTTTCTTTCCAGTACAATCTTGGGAGGAATAAAAATTCTTAATGAGTTTCAGGAAGGTGTTGAGAAATTTTTAAAAGACAGTCCCATGGAAAAAGACTGGCTGTATTACTCCTTTATTCAATCTCCCGATGTGGGAGATATGTTTATGAAAAAAGTCCGTGGCTTCCTTCCAGAACAGGAGAATAAAGATTTCCAGTATCATATTTTCATGAAAAACAGGAGCAATGATGAGTGGACCATTCTAAGCTCATCCTACTCTTATACCCGGGAATCCTTCGCCTTTGATCTCCACCTGCAGAATGATCTCAATAAAACCCTGGAAACCGGTCTAAAAATAGATAAGGCTCATTTTTTCGGGCAGGAAAAAACAAGAAAGATCCTTATTGATATAACAGGGATCAATGACAGCTATGATTATGTCATAGAGCTTATGATTCGACAGGGTGGTATTATCAGAGTCCTGAAAGAGGACAGGGATCAGCTCCTGGTCTATTCGATTATGATTCTCATACTGTCCACAGTGATCGGATCATTTTTTGCCTCCAGACTCTCGAAACCCATAAATATTATGACCGATATGGCCATACAGCTGGCATCGGGGAATCTTGAAGTCGAATATAAAAAACATTCTGCCTGTAACAGATTGGATGACCTCGGGGTTCTGGCACAATCCATAGAAACCATGGCAGACAATATCCGCCACCGGATAGCATCCATGCAGACCATGAACAGAATTGACAGGGCTGTACTCTCCTCGGTATCCCGGAAAGAACTCATGTACAAGGTATCAGGATATATATCGCAGCAGTTTGGAAATACAGAAGTCGTGGTTCTGGAAAGAATTGAAGGTGGCTATCATATTCTGGCCGCAGCTCCCAAAGTGAAGGAGTCTAAAAATCGGATTTTATGGGATAAGGATCTTCCAGAAAAAATAAGAGTCAATGCAGAAGAACTCCTGGAAATAAACAAGCAGGATTTTCTATCTGGCCGGATTACATGCACCATAATTAAGCTTAAAAATAAAATATTCAGTATCCCGCTCTTTCAGGATGAACTATTTGTGGGCATCTTAATTATTACAGTTGATTCTCTCTCCGATCAGGACAGAGAGACCCTGAGGATGCTCTCAGACCAGGCCGGAGTGGCTTTGAAGAGCCTCCATGATATGAAGCAGAAGGATATTCTCTATAAGGCGCTACTTCAGTCCCTGACCAGAAGTGTCGATGCCAAGTCTCGCTGGACTGCCGGTCACAGCGACCGCGTGGCAGAAGTGGCGGACATTCTTGCTGTTGAAATGAACCTGGATGAAAAGCTTAAAGATGCCATCCATATGGGAGGTCTCCTACACGATATCGGTAAAATGGGAGTCCCGGAAGCTATCCTGGATAAACCGGGTCGTCTTACGGACAAAGAGTTTACTATAATTAAAAGCCATCCAGCCAAGGGTTATGAGATACTGCGGGATATTCCGGATTTTGATGTGGTGAGACAGATAACCCGCTCCCACCATGAAAGATGGGACGGCTCGGGATACCCCGACGGTCTGAAGGGGGAGGAGATTCCCCTGCCCGCAAGAATCGTTACCATTGCAGATGTATTTGATGCCATCACAGAAAACCGTCCCTACCGGAAGGGTTTTACCATTGACGAAACACTAAAATTTCTGACAGAACAACGGGGAAAAATATTTGATCCCACACTACTGGATCTCTTTCTGGAAAAAATAATAAAGACATAGAGAGTCGGCACAGCTATTAGTAAAGACTATTTGTACTATGTTTCTAATCCGTGATAGGATATGTGTAAATGCAGATTAGCAATACTTTTCATATGGACTCAGAAATATGTTTGAAAAATTCTTAATTCCAGGTGTAGATGGCGCGGTAAGCGATGCAAGAGAAGTTTTTGCCTTACTCAGCGTTTTATTTCTATCGAACTGGGTATACAGTATTGGTGTAGCTCTGCTGGCAACTTTGGGAGGTCCGTATGATTCTCTGATTACAACAGGGATTATGCATTTATCGGCAGTTCCATTAGCATGGTTTATGCTTTCTTTTTTTAAAAAAAAATTAAAAGAAATCAGATTATAAGTGCTATCTGGTTTTTGTTTGTTCTTTTTTTATACATATTTATATTTTCGACTTTGTTTGTGTTATCTGAGTTTTTATTAGGAAAAATCGAAATTATAGAAGTAGTTTCCACATACTGGAGTTTTTTAAGTGCTGTATTGATTGAATCAATACTAAGCGCAATCCTAACAACACTGATCTTGTATCTCATATTACTGCAACTTGATTATGAAAAAATTGAAAAAGAAAAATTTATTTTACAACAGAGAATAAATCAAAGCAGTAAAATGAATGCCTTGGGCCAGCTTGCAGGAGGCATAGCCCATGATTTTAATAATATGCTTGGCGGAATAATGGGAGCAGCTCAATTGCTCTGCCTTCCCAAAAGGAATCTTGACGAAAAAAGTCTAGAATATGTTGATATGATTATTGAGGCCTCAAACAGAGCGTCTGATCTTACACAAAGACTTCTTGCTTTAGGCAGAATCAAAGTAATTGAATCTTCTACAATAAACATTCATAAAGTCATTGCTGATACCGTAGAAATACTATCAAAAACTATTGATAAAAAAACATGCATTCGTGTCCATACAGATGCGACAGTATCATTGAGGGAGATCGTTCCGCCTTGCAAAACAGTCTGATGAACCTCGGGATCAATGCATCACATGCAATGATAGATGGCGGGGAACTTATCTTTTCAACAGAAAACATTTATCTGGATAAAATTTTTGAACCTTTCTTTACAACTAAGGAAAATGGGAAAGGAAGCGGAATAGGTCTTTCTTCTGTTTATGGAATTATTCAAAATCATCATGGAGCGCTTACTGTTTACAGTGAAAAGGGAGATGGTACTGTATTCCATATCTATTTACCTAATTTGGAAGTAGATGCAGAACCCTCATTTTTTAAATGAAAATTGCTTTCACTTAATTTTTTAATATTTTCAAATCTTCGTTTATCTGTTATTAATGATAATCCTATGAGTAATGCTTTTCTTAATAGAGTAAAAATTATTCTATGCCGTCCAGAAGGAGGCCTGAATGTAGGTTCAGTCTGCCGCTGTATGGAGAATATGGGCCTGAGCCGTCTGGCCATTGTAGGTGACATTTCAGAACTGAATCTGGATCATGTTGGGAAGATGGCCATACATGCCATAGATATTTTTGACAGAGCAGAACGGTATGAATCACTTCCCGAAGCGCTCAGCCATACTGTTTTGGCTGCAGGGATTACCCGACGCAGGGGAAGCCGGAGAAAAACCTTCTCTTATCTCCCGGAAGAACTGGCCGATAAAGCCGCCGAATACAAAGAGGGGACAATCGCCCTTGTGTTTGGAAACGAGCAGAGTGGATTGAGTGACAGAGAACTGGCAGCCTGCACAGCCGCCTGCCATATCCCCACAGAAGCGAAAAATCCATCCTTGAACCTTTCTCATGCCGTTCAGGTCCTAGCCTATGTATTCTACCTCAGAAGCGCAGAGAAAATCAGCCGCTACATTCCTGTAGAGATGGATGTAATTGAAAACCTTAGCGAGACCATCGACACAACCCTGAAACAGATCGGTTATTACGATAAAACCGACCGCTTCGGAACAAAGCAGTATTTCAGGGATATCCTCTCCCGGGCCGGTCTGAGCCGAAAAGAAGCAGCACATATGGAAAAAGTCTTTCAGAAGATCCGCTACCTGAAAAAATGAATATCTTCGGGCGGCTCAGCAGGATTGTACCCGCTCTCTTTGATCCGGCCTTCCCTGTACTGGAGCAGTGTTTTCCGGACGCCGCGCCTGTCTACAGCAAATTCAAGAAGTCCGAAACTTATTTTTGCTCCCGGATAGATCATATCCTCCACCAGTACAAAACTGTCCAGAGAGGGCAGAAGGGTTTTCCGTATTTTCTGAATTTTACGGGAGTATTCCTCTATACGCAGAGTGATGACGTTTTCTTCTCTTTCCATAATTGTTTTCTGTAGAGTCAGTTCAGGCGCTGCGGCGGGCTGAAGAACTTTTTTATTGATGTAACGGATCCTTTTATCCAGATCATCCTGCTGATCCCTCAGTTCTTCCAACTCTTTCAAAAGGTCCAGGAACTCTTCCAGTTCCGAGGGTTCCACACCAACTATCAGATTTGTTTTAGTTTCATATAAACTGCCTATAACCCGGCACTTCACCCATCCTCTGATGATTCCCAGTCCGCCGAGAATTTCACTGCGACCGCCTTCAAGAAGAAGATTACCAGAGACTTTCATGGTTGTATGAAGGATAGCAGCTGTTACGATCAAACTCCCTTTTGCCACCAGAAAGGCACTCTCTACAAATCTGGCATAGATATCACATCCGGCAATAACTTTTCCTTCCTTATCGCCATTGATACCTGCTTCCAGGATAACATTACGCCCTGCTTCGACCAAAACACGACCAACACTCTTGGCAATCTGAACATCTCCGCTGGCTTTTACAGAAAATCCATCGGCAATAGTTCCTTTGATTATGATGGATCCTTCAAACTCCAGATTGCCCGTTTCATAATCCACATTCTGGACGGTAACAATCGGTTCGATCATAACCATGCCCTTATCCAGACGGACATTCCCATCCTCAAGGGCAAAAATGCCCCGGTCTCTCAGCTCTGTCAACTCACCTGCAAGCATGGCTTCTTCCTGGTCCATAGGACGAGCAACAACAGGTTTCCCCTTTATATCGAAACCATCCTTTGGCAGTACAGGGTCTTCACGCTCAGCAAGCTGTTCCCCTTTCTCTCTAAACTGAATAAAGTTCAGTTCTTTCAGATCGATACGTCCATAAGGAAGTTCTTTAAAAGGCTTTCCTCGGTCTGTATTGAACAGGTATTTTACCCGTCCTCCCCGTCCGTGAACAGGAAGAACACCCGAAGCAACGGTAATCCATCTATCATAGGATTCATGATCAATACAGTTTGTGATTGTGTTCCAGTCGATTCCGGCGCTGATCGTATTATCTTCCAGAAGATGCTCAAACTGCTCTCTTGTAACAGTTCCGCCGCCGATCCGGGGAGGATCGATTTTTACTTCAGCCTGCATAAAATCTTCACTGACACGCAGATTGAGTTGAGGGCTGAGATGAGCACCGGTCGGCCATTCCACCAACTTTTCATGGCTCCCGTCGGCTCTTTCAATTATATCTTCGATGAATTTCATCCGGACCATGGGAATTTGCAGAAGCTTCATTCTGTTAACTACTTCCTCGGCAAAAACTCTATCCTCCGGCCGGGAGGGAGGGAAGACTCTGAGAACTGCGTATCCGTTTCTATAGTATATACTGAATCGTTCTTTATGCTTTGCGGACATCAGTTGAATTGTAAAACACAAGCCGGAGATTCACAAGCCCGGCTTGAATATGAATATCATGCACCGACTCTTTTTATTCTCATCCTTTGATTCAGATAAACAAAAACCATCAGGCTCATACCAGCTATGTTGACAAAGTATGAGGGAAGATTGGGCATATGCAGCCAGGAGTTAAAAAGATCCGCTCTCAATAAGGTCAATGTAACAAGAGCCAGCAGTACAGCGTCGTACCATTTATTTTTTCCTGCAAAGAATCCCTGAGTCAGGGCTGCAAAAGCAAACATGGCAAAAAGTGCAGCTATAAAGATCCAGATAGCATAGAAGACACTGTCTACACCGATAAGCAGCAGATCTGTATTGAAAATAAACATAAAAGGCAGTATGGCCGTTCTGATATCATAGGTAAATCCCTGAATTCCGGTCTTGATCGGATCGGATTTGGCAATTGCAGCAGCCGCGAATGCGGCCAAACCGACAGGCGGGGTATCATCTGCCAGTATTCCGAAGAAAAAGACAAAAAGATGTGCTGCTATAAGTGGAATGATGATGCCGTTTCGCTCTCCCAGTGTCAGAATAACCGGAGCAGTTAGAGAGGCCATAACGATATAATTGGCCGTAGTAGGAAGTCCCATTCCCAGAATCAGACTGGCAATTGCTGTAATAATTAGAATCAGGAGAAAGTTTCCACCGGACAGGACTTCAATAACTTCAGTAATGATTCCTCCTAAACCAAGGGTTACCACACCAACTATGATACCGGCAGAAGCAACGGCCACACCGATTCCCATCATATTCTTTCCACCTGCCTCAAGAGAAGTCACAATCTGATACAGGGCATGCCTGAGAGCCTTTCCATAAGACTGATTCTTCTTATGAGCCTTATAGAGGTTCTGAAGAAAAATCAGAACAGTCAGAGCCGTAATAGCCCTGAATGCAGCCAGTGCGGGAGAGTGACGGAATACAACCAGCTCTACAATCAGAAAAACAAGAGGAATCAGAAAGTGCATTCCCGCAACAAAGGTTGGCCAGAACTTAGGAAGATCAGCCCGGGGAATCCCTTTCAGGCCCAGCTTAGATGCTTCCAGGTGAGTAATATACATTAGCGCAATATAGGAAACTACCGCAGGAATAAAAGCAGCCCGGATTACCTCTACATATTCCAGATTACAGTACTCGGCAATAATAAAGGCAGCTGCTCCCATAATGGGAGGCATGAGCTGACCATTGGTACTACAGGCAACCTCGACGGCAGCAGCTTTGTGAGCCGGATATCCCACGCTCTTCATCAGGGGAATGGTAAATGTACCAGTCGTTACCGTATTGGCAATACTGGATCCTGAAACCATACCGGTCAGACCGCTGGCCAGAACAGCCGCTTTTGCCGGTCCACCTTTAAAGCCTCCCAGCAGACTGAATGCCAGGTCTACAAAGTACTTTCCTGCACCGGCCTTATCCAGCATGGCACCGAAAAGCACGAAGAGAAACACTATGGTAGCGGAAACATCCAGTGGAACACCGAAAACCCCTTCGGTAGAAAGGGTAATCTGACCAATAAAGCGTTTCAGAGAAACACCCTTGAAAGCCAGAACAGAAGGCATATAGGGACCGAAAAAACTATAGAGAATAAAAACTATGGCGACGATAGGCAGCGCAGGCCCCAATGAGCGTCTGGCAGCCTCCAGGAGTAGACCAACCAGCATCACACCGAAAAGAATATCGCGGAATATGGGTTTCCCCTGACGTCCGCTGATACCCACATAATCTATGGCGATATACAGGGCCAGCACTGTGGCGGCAATGGTTATAATGATATCGACAGCACTATAGCGATCGTTGTTAGCAAAATAATTCAAAAAACGGTTTTTTTTCTGCTTTTTAAAAAGCGGATGACTCAGAAAAACCAGACAGATGGCAAATGCCAGGTGAATGGCGCGTACAATTGTACTTTCAAGCAGTATAAAAGATGAAATGAGTAACTGAAATATGGACCAGGATACGGCAATAGAAGGAATCAGCCACATAGACCAGCCTGATTTTATATTCCTGGTACCCCCTTCCGCTTCATCTACGATCTGCTGGGCTTTTTCAAGATCCGCATCACTTTGTTCAATTTCTAATTCTTTTATCATGAGAGAAAGATTCCTTTAGTTCTAAGACCATATGGATAAAACCTGTCCCCCGGAGGAAACAGATTTTATTCAAGCTTTTTTTAAAACAGCAGCTTATTTCAGGCCGGCTTCTTTGAAGTATTTCATTGCTCCGTCATGAATAGGAGCAGAAAGACCATCCAGCATGCTTTCTGCAGTCAGAACGGCAAAGGCGGGGTGGAGTTTCTTGAAATCATCCAGGTTTTCGAAGACTTCTTTGGTAATAGCGTAAACAACATCGTCGGGGACATCTGATGATGTACACAGAGTTGCTTTGACACCAAAAGTCTGAACATCACCGTCATTGCTTGCATTGGGATACTCTTTAACAGGAATAAAAGAAGCTGCGTAAAAAGGAAACAATTTCAGAAGACTGTCAGTTTCAGTAATGGCTACGAAATGGGCTTTTCTGGAACCGGAAGTAGCTTCTTTGAAAGATCCGTTAGGATGTCCCACTGTATAAAAATAGGCATCAATCCGACCATCCTGCAACATTTTTGCAGCTTCAGCAGGTTTCAGACCTTCTGCTTTTATATCTTTTTCCCAATCGATTCCGTATACTTCCATTATATCAATGGCATTTCCTCTCTGACCGGAACCGGGTGCACCGATATTGATGATTTTACCTTTGATATCTTCAAAGTTCTGAATACCGGAATCATCAGCTGCCAGCATGGTTACAGATTCGGGATGAATAGAGAAGACAGCTCTCAGTTTATCCTGAGCACCGACGTCTTTCCAGTCTGCCATGCCCTTGAAAGCCTGATACTGCCTATCTGACTGTACGATACCGAATTCAAGATCTCCTGCCAGGATTGCGTTCACATTGAAAACAGATCCAGCTGTAGATTCTACAGTTGCTTTTATGCCATAGGAATCAAATTTCTGGTTGACCATTTTACTGATAGCACCACCTGTAGGGTAATACACACCAGTAACGCCCCCTGTTCCAATCGTTACAAATGTTCGTTTTGCCGCTCCGGCACCCTCATCTTTTTTTTCACAGCCCAGAAAGAGCACCGTGAAAATTAGAGCCATAGCAACAATACTGAATGCTTTTTTCATTCTTAAGTTCCTCCAAATTGATGTTTTATATTCAATGGTTAATAACGGATGATATTGAAGTCCCGGTTATTTTAGTATATGATAGAATAGATGTAAAATAGTACATTAAGTTCCGGTAATATGCAAGAAGATGAATAAAAATACATCTGCTTCCTTTTTATCCATGTTTTTTATGCCATTTATTCTGTTTTTGCATCAAATAAATCAACATTTTTTCAGCTCTCACTTTTTGTGAACAGAAACTATCTCTCCTTAATGATTGATTAAGTTAAAATTTATTTATATTATTTAAAGTATATCAGGAGTGATAATGAAATTAGAAGAGATTCTGAAAGTCAGCGAAGCTGAGCTTATCAGCGGTTCCCTTGACGACAGAGACATAATTTGTGCCTTCAGCTCAGATCTGATGAGTGATGTATTAACCGTAGAAGTGGATGACGCTATTCTTATTACTGGTTTGACTAATATTCAGGCTATTCGTACAGCAGAAATGGCTGATATTTCCTGTATCCTCTTTGTAAGAGATAAAGAGATTACTCCCAATATGATCAGACTTGCTGAAGAAAGTAATATTCTGATTATGAAATCCCGCCATGCCATGTTTACAGTCTGTGGCAATCTTTTTAATAAGGGTCTTAAAGCTGTTTATTGAAATAAATGTGTCATAAAGCGGAAGAATTCCTCTTCTGTATGAATTGATCTTATTTTTTTAACCAGAATTTCTTTATCTTCCAAACCCTTAATCACAAAAAAAAGAAAACTCTTGATCCGCCCTATTCTATGGCCTTCTATGGGAATAGTCTTTTTATAGGAAATGTATAAACTTTCCAGAAAAATACGGAATCGTTCCTTCTGAACAACAGAGGATATTCCCTTTCCCTTGATTAAATCAGGGAGAAAAGGATTCTGAATAAGACCTCTACCGATCATCCAGCCAGAAACAGAAGGAAATCGTTCTTTCAATTTAACAAAATCATCCTGACAAAGAATATCTCCATTATAGATAAGAGGGATATCTGTTATCTCCGCGATGGTTGCAAATCCTTCCAGATCAGGAGACCCTCTATACATAGCAGAACCGAGACGGGGATGGCAAATCAGCTCTTTCAGGGGATATCCTTTCAGCCGTGAAACCAGATCGAAGGATTCTTCTGCTCTATACATTCCGAGACGGATTTTCAGAGAAACCTTAAGAGACAAACAAGGCAGAACATAATCAAGCAGTTTCAGAATATCCTCTGTTCGCGGAAGCATCCCTGCCCCCTTTCCCTTGTTAACAACCCCTTTAGAGGGACATCCCAGGTTCCAGTTCACATCCTCATAAGAGGCATCTTCCAGAGCCCTTCCTGCTATAAGAAAGGATTCAGGGGTAGAGACGAGAAGCTGTGGAATTTCGGGAACTTTAGAACTGCCGGGAGGAGCCACATCTCGCAATACCTTCCGGGGGACACGAACGACCTTGTCCGGAATGGGAAGGAAGGGCGCGAGTGCTGCATCAAGCCCGTCAAAATGTTCATAGTAACAATTTCTGAAAACTGAATCTGTCATCCCCTCCAGGGGAGCCAGTATTATCCGGGGATTCATAAATGGAGAAGATTATTCATTATCCGGGTATTTTTCCTGGAGATGACGTAGGATAGGTATGATTTCGAAAAAGATATCCACTAATTCGGGATCAAATTTACTTCCACGACACTTTCGTACCTCGTCCAGAACATCTTCACTGGTCCAGGCATCCTTATAGACCCTTTTGGATGAGAGAGCATCGAAAACATCCGCAATCGCCACAATTCTGGCAAAAAAAGGAATTTCCTCCCCCTTCAGACCTTCCGGTTTTTCCATAGGATCAGAGCACTTGTCTTCCATCATATTATCGTTCTGCCAACTGACCTTCCCGGGGTAACCGGAACCATCCCAGTTTTCATGATGACGAAGGGCTATATCCCTGGCGATGATATCCAAGTCAGATTCGGGATTATCAAAAAGACGGGCACCGATATAGGTATGAGACTGCATTATGATAAACTCTTCATTGGTAAAACGTCCCGGTTTTTTCAGGATTACATCAGAGATCCCGACCTTACCCACATCATGAAGCATTCCGGCCATCCTGAGAATATCCTTTTCCTTTTCAATCTGATCTTTGGGTAGATGATGTTTAATGGCCCAGGCTTCATATATTTCACAGGAGATAGAACCGACCCTGTTGACATGAGCTCCCGTTTCCTTTGGATCCCGAAGTTCTGCCATCTGAATCATACGAAGCAGAAGGGTACGGGTCATTCTGGCCCGCTGAAGTGCCACTGTTACAGAACTGGCAAAATGCATAACAAAGGGTTCATCCTTTTTAATAAAAGGAACTATTTTACCATGCCTTCCTTTGGCATTCAGCAACTGCATGACACCCAGAAGCTCCCCCTGATTTGTTTTGAGAGGAAAGGTCAGGGATGAAACAGTTTTATATCCGGAAATATTATCAAAATGAGTATTGAAACGGTAGGGACGATTTTCCGGTATATTATACATATCAGGAATATTCAGATGAGTTCCCTGACTTGCCACAAAGCCTGATATGGACTTTTCATTAATAGAAACACGAAAGATGGAATAAATGAGTTTTTTCCCAGGTGGCAACTTTTTTTGAAGGGTATCATTTTGAGAATGACGGATTTCCAGTTCATCCCCATCTTTAATATAGATAGACCCGGCATCTGCCGAAACAGCCTCCCTGGCATAATAGAGGGTCCTTTCCAATAAGATATCCAGGTCCTGAATCCGGTTCAAGTCCTGGTCAATCTGAAGAATTTTATCAAATCTTTCTTGCATTACGACTGTCATAAAAAAAGACATCTCCCATTAAGCGAACTCCTCTGATGCTTATCATTTTTTAATTATCCACTTACATATCAAACATATAGCGAAATCACTCTATTTTCAATTCAACAAGTAATCAATGCAGAGAGATTTTAGTCTACATTCTCCCATTTTCCCGTTTCTGCGGAATGGAAAATGGCTTCCAGAACCTTCAGATTTTTCCTTGAATCCTCCAGAGAGACGACCTGCACATCCTCCCCTCTAATGGTTCTGGCAAAAGATTCAGCCTGTAAACCATACTGATCGCAAACATCAAAATCCAGAAGCTGAAAATTTTCCTGATAAACCTCCCCCCGGGAGAGATATATCTGTGATTTCCTGTCAGGAGGGGCATTAAAGGGAATCTCAAGTTCCAGCCTCCCCTTTGTACCAAGAATTGTCATACGCTGACAGGGAACAAGCTGGGTGGAACATAAAAATGATGCCTGCCCTGACGGGAATTCCATAATAACGGAACCAAGCCGGTCAATCCGCAGTTTGGGATCCCGTTCCAAAAGAGCACAGACACGAAAAGGTTCTTCTCCGAAAATATAGCGGGAAGTCATAACGGGATAACAGCCGATATCCCAAATTCCACCGCCTCCATACTCGGGAATATTTCGAATGTTTCCCTCATCTGCATTAAAGTAGCTGAATACACCCTGTATGGCTCTCACCTCACCAACTGTCCCATTTTGAATAACCTTTTTGGCGGTTTTCCATTGTGGATGGTATCGCACCATAAACCCCTCAGCCAAAAATTTCCCCGTTTTTTTACTTACCCCTGCCAGTTTATCAATATCTTCTGTTTTCAAAGCGAGGGGTTTTTCACAAAGAACATGCTTTCCCGCTTCCATAGCCTTTATGCTCCACTGAACATGCATATGATTGGGAAGAGGTATATAAACAACTTCGATATCAGGATCATTCAGAAGTTCTTCATAACTTCCGTATGAAACGGGAATCCCCGCCTGTGCGGCAGCATCAGCGGCTCTCTTAGCATTTCTAGAGGCTATGGCATATACGGTATTTCCATTAGAGCCCTGTATTCCCGGTATCACCTTTTTCATTCCGATTTCGGCTGTGCTCAGTACACCCCATTTAACATCCCTCATAATGCACTCCTTCAAAGACTATATCGGAATAACTTGTTTTTAATATAAATATTCTATAATAATAACACTAATAAAATTTAATATTGGAACGATTATAAAAGTAATGACAAATTATGACAAATTTTTGAAGAATATTCCGATTATGCCGGATGTTTCTACTAAGATTCTTAGCTTTGCAGAAGACCTGGCTGAGGTTTCTTTCTCAGAACTGGAAGATCTGATCAGCCTGGATCCCGGACTGACCGCCAAGATTCTCAAGGTAGCCAACTCGGCCCTCTATGCCCGACAGCAGCAGATTACACGTCTGCAGACGGCCATATCCCTTATGGGATTTAAAGCGATCAAGAGTCTGGTTATACTGATTACGGCATCCAATATGTTTCAAAAATCCGCCCTAACCCCCTTTTACAAATACTTTTGGCAGCACTCTCTTATTACAGCTTTTATTGCAAAAAAACTGTCAGAGATTACCGGCCAGCAACGTTTAAAAGAAGAAGCCTTTCTGGCAGGACTACTTCATGATATCGGTCAGCTGGCCCTCTATGAATCTCAAGCGGGAGGGTATGATTCCATAATGGAATATATCAATCAGGATGAGGCGACAACCTGTAAAATGGAGATTTCCTTGTTTGGAGCGGATCATCTGAGTGTGGGAAGAAAAATTATGGAGAACTGGAATTTCCCCAGCATCTATGCTGATGTAGCGGGAGAACATGGCAATGCCAATATACAGTCCACTCACAAAGAGCTGATCGTCCTGATCAGCATTGCAGATATATTGACAAGCGTACTCCACGAAATAGAATTTTCACCGGAAGTTCAGAAATATCTTCACCCCTTTCTGCTTTACAGCGGTCTGGAACTGAAGAAACTGAATTATTTTCAGGAGCAGTTTATGATTGACCTGAAAGAGGATCCCCTCTTTCAGGAGTGCAGGAGTCTATTCAGAATTAACTAGGGAATCAGTAGTGAGGCCACATTGATCTTACAACCCAGTGTGCCCGATAGCTCCCAGTAAAAAGGATCACTGCTCAAACCATCCTTATAGGATCCTGCCCCGCCCATTGTCAGATACAGCATCATGGCATCCTTCACATAAAAGACAGAGAACAAACCTTCCGTTTTCACTGCAGGATAATTCATTGTTCCGGACCAGTAGCCCCCTGCACTGCCGAAGAGGCTGACCTCCAGACTTTCGGTATACTCGGGATTATGAGTGCTCCAGGCAACTTTCAAACCTCCCCTGGCCTCCATAATCTCGTCGGGCGCATAATAGCTGGGATTGCTATCCCTGCTGTTTTCAAAGTTAAAGAGACCTGTAGCAGTCAGCTTAATATAAGGTTTTTGAGAGACCACATACCCTGCCGTCACTTCCTGCAGAATCTGATAGACCTGATTTGTATCAGATTCTCCCTCTGTCTTTTGCAGATTAAAGGATCCGAATGTCCTGGTCGTTACAGGACCGAAAAGGTAGTTATCTTCAATGGGAAAGTAGCTGTTGGCCGTAAGATCAAAGGCATGCCGCTTTGTCAGGCTCCGTCCGGCATAGAGCGAGTCTTCTTCCAGTTCATAACGGTATTCCAGATAGGTATTTAGAAAATTACAGGTCCAGCCGACCCCCAGCCCACCATAGGGTTCAACAGTGGTAGCTGTATTATTTTCACTGATCTGAACAGCCTCATCCGGATTAAAGGTATAGTCGCCACTGAAAAAGGCATTACTACTCTGCCCTCCCGCAAAGGGAGTTAACAGCAGATTCCAGGCGGGAAAAGAAAGGGGAAGCTTAAAGGCAGCCGTATGCAGTTTATAGCTGGAGGGTTCTTCAGTTCCATAGCTTCTATACTGTCTGTTAATATCAAGATTATAAAAGGCTCCCCAAGCCAGACGATTATTGATACTGCTCTGATACTCTCCGCGCCCTGTATAGGATATAACCGCGGGATCCGTAATATTCTGAGCCGTAACATGAACCGTATCCGCATTCTCCCTGGCCAGCTGATTATAATAATGCGCCGCATTTTCATACAGGGGATTCTGAAAATACACCTTCTTATACTGATCCATGGCCCGGGACCAGTTACCATAACGCTGACTGACAATACCAAGTTTGTAGTTGGCACTGATATTCCAGGGATCCATAGCCAAAACCCGGTCAAACTGCCGTGAAGCTCTCAGGTTTTCATTCATATCCAGATAGTAGTTACCCAGCTCATAACGGAGCAAATAACTCTCCTGCTCCAGAGCATAAATCTGCCGGTTCAGCTTACGGTCAAGAGCCGATTCAATTTCATCCGCCATATTTTCCATACCTTCAATATCATCATGAAAAACCTTTGAACGTTCCGAGATGGTTTTACTCAGAATTTCCGTATCATCCTCCGCCGGAATAAAGTAGCTGTCTGATGCCCCATCATCCCAAGCCGAGGCTTCCATATCAGACAGGTGCTGCCGATAGAGGGTCAAAATATCCGCTTCAGATTCCCACATGCTCTTTTGCTTCGCCCTGTTTCCCTGCCAGAGCCATGCCTGATAAAGACCGTAGCGGGCAAAAGGATCATCCTCGAAGAGGTCCTTGTTCAAGTAGCGTATAGCTTCCTCTTTTTTATTATCAAAAAGAGCCAGGCGCCCCAGAACATATCCGGCAAGAAATGGTTCAGACCGCTGAACCTCCCGTAGTTCCATCCGGGTAAAATCTCTGTCCCAGGACCAGTCAAGATCACCCATAAGCTGCCGGAAGATTTTTTCCTCGGCCTCCTCTGATACGGAAAGAGTTTCCCACTGCTCGCTCAGATCCTGCAGAACAATTTCCTGTTCCGCCAGCCTGTCTCTCCAGAGAACGGCACTGTTATAGGCATCGGAATATACAATGGACAGATCATCAAACTTTTCTGCCAACTCGCTGTTCTCCGGCTTCTTCTCAAGAGAGGCTTTCGTTCTGGAGTAGGAACTCTGTGCTGCAGAGAGCTCTCTGGAAGCTGTACTATAAGCCTTGGCAATCTCCTCATAGCGGGCCTTGAGGTAGGAGATCTTATCATTGAGGATCAGGAGGGCGTTCGCCTTGCTGTCAAAGTCCTTTATCAGCAGGTACATCTTGTTAACAAGGATACGCCGGGATTCATCCACCGCTTCATTCCGCAGGCCGTTCCAGAAATAGGTTTGTGCCAGTTCCTGACGGAGACTGATATTATCGGGATTTTCATCAAGAGCAGCCCGGTAGCTCGCCAGGATATCCGCTTTCATCTTAACTTTCTGTTCATAGACAGTCATGTAGGAGGAGAACTCCTCACTCTCCTCAAAGGTCTCATAAACTCCTCTGATAATATCTGCCGCCTTCTCATTTTCTCCCGTATCCCTGTAGGCCTGCTCCAGAGAGAGATAAGTTTCAAGATACTCCGGAGAGTCGCCAATTTCCTTATTGTATATTTTTACAGCATTAGCAGGATATCCGTTTACAGAGTGAATACTCCCCAGTTCCATGGCCCGCTGATGATCCCCCAGGACGCTCTCTTCGGCTTCTATAAAGATCCTATCCGCATCATCCCTGCGGGACATCCAGAGATAGGTCAGCCCCAGATTCACCTTCAGGTTCAGATCCTCGGGGAAGATCTCAAGCCCCCGGGTAAAAAAATCGATGGAATCCCTGTAATTACCCGTCCAGGCCGCGACCTTACCGGCTTCCGCCCAGTAGGCGACATTATCCGGGGCAATAATCATAAGCTGCTTGTACAGGGACAATCCCGCCGTCACCTCAGCGTTCCAAATTCTGTTCTTTGCCATCAGAAGCAGGGGATAGGGATCTTCAGGATCCAGGTTGACCGCAGAATTTAAATTTTTGATAGCATTGATATAATCCCCCAATAGAGAGTAGATCATAGAAAGAATAATATAGGCATTTTTATTAGCCGGATTCTCGGCAATTATATTTTCATAGTAGGAGACGGACTGAAAAGGGTTATCCATACTGCGATCCAGCCTGTCCTCAGGAAACAGGTCGGGAACATTCGTAAGCTCCTCCTCCATCCGGTCTTCCCTCAGAAAGAAAAAAGCATCCATAAAGAAGTAGTACTTTCCATCAAAACGTCTTTTATCGGCTACTTCTATCCTGAGCTTATGAATTCCCGCCGTCAGGCTGAGTTTTTCCACTTCCATCCAGTAATAAGCCGGAGTATAGGCTTCATTAATCGCAAGATTCTCCCTGTAGACAGATACAGGCAGCTGATCATCCAGAATATAGCGAAAAGGACTGGCATAAGAAGGATAAACATCCTCCTTAGGCCCGGGAGGTGTGCCTCCGTACCAGAAATAATAATCTCCGCTTTCTTCCACATAAAAGGCATATTCCGCATAGTAGGCCTGACCACCGTAGGGTGCATTCTGCTGAATCAGCTGAAGAGACCTGTAATTGGATGCCCCGTAGTTGTAAACGGCAGTGGTGGAAAAGTTAGTGGAAACCGCATCTTCCCCTTCTATATAAATCAATCCCTCTTCGGAATCCGGAAAGATAGGAGTCAGTTTGACTGTGGGAACTTCTGACAGAGTATCCTCTTCTGCAGAAAGAGAGATTGGCAAAAGAGCCAGTACGGAAAATATACTGACAAAAATAAGATATTTTATTCGGCAGGTCTGTCTCTTCATTTACTAATCTCCAAATTATATATGTACAATATTATTGATTTACATTATACTCTAAATCTAATTATGCAACTAAAAAAACGCAATATAATTCCTGAAACTATCATAATTTCACTCATTATCGGCGGAGTATCCCTTATTTTTACAGTAGATAATATTTTCCCCTCTCCGCATACTATGATTCTGATTACATCCCTGTTTCTGGCATTCTGGCATGGCAGGCTGGCGGGAGTTCTGTCTTTTTTATGTGCTACGGCAGTTTATATGGGAGGACGGTTCTATCTAGGAAAAGAACAACTGCCTCCTATGGACGCCCTGCTTGTAAACGGAACACTGGCTGTGGTCCTCTCCTATCTGGGAGGTTCCCTGAACCAGTTCCGGCTCTATCAGATAGACAAGATCCTGACCCGTTACAGAAAGATGTCAGATGAAAAAAGCAAGCTGAAAGAGATTTCCCTCTCCCAGCATGATATCATCCGCGAACTAGAAGAAAGAGTCACCAGACAAAGGTCCTCTCTGAACCTTTTGTATGACCGGATTCTGGAAGTTGACTGTCTGGATACAAATATAAGTATTTCCAGTCTTCTGGATACGATTATCCACTTCTCAGAAACAAGCCGTATATCTCTATGGGTCTATGATAATCTCAGCAGTTCCCTTAAACTGAAAATGCGGAAAGGGGAAGAGATAGGCGAAAACAATACGGATACTCGTGGACTGAAAGAGTCCATAGAAGGCTGGGTTTTTCGTAACAACCAGCTGTTTTCCATCCGCATGGCCATGGATTATGACTCTCTGGCTGCACTAAACACCGAAAATAGTATTATCTGCTGTCCTGTTGTGCTTGATAATAAGATCTGGGGGGTCATAAACCTGGAATCTCTTCCTTTTATTAAATACAGTAGTTACACCGAGAACATGATTCAGATCATTATCAGTCTGGCCCAGCCCGCTCTGAAGAGAGCTTTAGATTTTGAATCTCTCCTGAATGAAGAAGAGGAAAATGAATATACGGGTCTTCCCCAGTTTACACAGCTCTATAGGGTTCTTGAGAGGTATAAATACGATGAATCGGGAACCATTAACTCCTCCAGTCTGGTTATCCTGGAATTCCAGGAATTCCGGGAGCTTATAGATAAATACGGATTAAAAGAAATCCAGCTTCTGCAGGCACAGTTAATGGAGGAACTGAGCAGTTTTACTAAAAGTAAACCTGAAATGTTCCACTACAGGGAAGAGTCTCGAGTGGCCCTGTACATCTCCTACCTGGATTATGACGGTTGTTCTCTCTTCTGTTTGGAAAGCCTGGAATTCCTGAACAGTAGACAGTGGGACATACATGGAGACAGCCTTAAGATGGAAGTGAATCTGGGTTATGCCTCTTGTGGAACCAGTGAAAAGATGGATCCCGATGATCTTTTGAAAAGAGCTGAGTATCTTCTGGAAATTCAGAAGATATGAAAAAAAACTCCCCTTACAGCTATATTGAAAACTTAAAATCATTGTATATACCCCGGACTCCCAGCGCTGCACTTCAGGCGGCAATCGAAGGGATACTTCCTATAGAGGCTTTTATCTACAAGTCTACAGGACTTAACCCTATCATGAAGAAGCCCTATAATCTTGATGATATTGAGTGGTTGCTCTCCAGATCAGACAGAGACCTTCAGACAAATCTTCTTTTAAGAGAAGTTCTCACTGAAATTTCTCAGTATAAGGACAAAGAAGTAGCCCTGTTTGCTGCGGAGAGTCTGAATGCCATGGAGAAGGAATACAACTCCCGCCTTGTGGCCCTGAAAGAAAAAATTGCCGCAACTGCCGACAGAGATAATCAGTCCGCCGCAGCAAAAATATACTACCATCTTGCACTATTGAATAAGGGTGAGAAGACCCTATGCAATTTCTATCTGAAAGAGGGTTATCTGTTGCTGGGAGACCTGGAAAACAGAGATGAGGCAAGAGATGAGGACAGGTACCTCCTCATCCGCATTCTTATTCATCTAAAACTCTATGATCAGGCTGAGCAGCTTCTGCCTGATACTAAGGCAAGCAGACTGATACGGATGGAACTTGCCTTTGAAAAAAGGAATATATCCAAATTGACCAGTCTGATAGAAGAGCTGAAACAGGATAAAGATTTAACAGAGATGGAATTGGAAACCATAAGATTCTGGTCGGGTAAGAATGAGTAATTCCCGCCTGACTGTTTGTATTGTACTGGAAGGTTCCTACCCCTATATCACAGGCGGTGTTTCTGCCTGGGTACATGATCTGATTAAAAATATCCCGGAAGTAGACTTTAAGCTCTACACCATATCTCCCAAGGCTGATCAGCCTCTCCGTTATGAACTGCCTCCCAATGTTATTGAGTCTGTGGATATCGTAATAGGCGAACCATCGGGCAGGATTTTAAAAACTCCGAAACACCCTCTCAGACTGATGAAGGAAATTGCCCGCTTTCACAGGGACATGGCGGAGAACAAAGATCCCGATCCGGAAAAGATGATTACTATGATGCCGGAAAAGACTTTTCTATACCATCTGGCAGTCAAATCCAGGATTGGATGGAGGATGATTGTAAAGGGTAATTTGAAAAACAATCCCCTCTACCCCTTCTCCGACTACTACTGGGCCTGGAAATCCTCACACGATTTGCTTTTCAGTATTTTTGGAGCCACTCCGCCCGAAGCGGATATCTACCATGCAGTCTCAACCGGATTTGCAGGACTTGCCACCCTGACAGCAAAATACAGACATAACAAACCCTTTCTTCTGACTGAACACGGTCTCTACCATAAGGAAAGGGAGATGGAGATACGGAAAACCAGACTGGTTCGGGGATATCAGAGGGATATGTGGACCAGTATCTACAATAAGATCAGCCGGATCTGCTACTCCCAGGCAGACCATATCACTGCCCTCTTTGAGGAGAACCGGCAAAAGCAGCTTGAGCTGGGAGCCGCAGATGAAAAAACAGAGGTGATTCCCAATGGAATAGATGTGGAAAGGTTTACTCTGGAGAGAAAACCCCGTCCCGGATTTCATATAGGTCTGGTAGGAAGAGTGGTTCCCATCAAGGATATCAAAACCTTTATTGCCGCCTGTAAAATCGTAGCCGACAAGGTTCCAGAGTCCCGTTTTTACTGTATAGGCCCCACAGACGAGGATCCTGATTACTACGAAGACTGCCGCCTGCTGGTTGAAAACCTTAAACTGCAGGATGTATTTGAGTTTACAGGGCGTCAGGATGTAAGAGATTACTACAATTTTATCGATGTACTGGTTCTGACCAGTGTACGGGAAGCACAGCCTCTGGTTATCCTGGAAGCCTACTGCTCTGGCGTTCCGGCTGTATCCACGGCGGTGGGAAATGTTCCGGAACTGCTGAACTATGATGAACGTTTTCTCTCCCCTTCCAAAAACAGCACGAAGATTGCCGAGGGCATACTGACGGTGTATAACAATCCGGAAGAGATGGAAAAACTGGGCAGGAAGAATTTTCAGAAGGTTCTCAACTTTTACGACATAAAAGATCTTCACCGGAAGTACCGGGAACTCTATAAATCACTTATGGAAAGGGAGAGCCAGTAATATGGCCGGCATAGGATTTGAACTGAGAAAAGTGGCCTCTCTGGGCAGTGCCCGAGGACTCTTCCAGGCATCCCTTTCGGGAATCATGATTGTGGCCGGTCCCTGGCTGATATCCATCCTGACGATTCTGGTTTTTCAGCAGCCAGTTCTGGGCATTCCCCTGGAATTCAGAAGACTCTTTGTAGCCTCTACCATATATATTTACGCTTCTTCTCTGATATTCAGCGGCGGATTTCACTACATTTTTACCAGGATCCTTTCGGATTATATCTTCCGGAATGAAATGAATAAGGCCATGGGACTGACAATCCGTTTTTTATCATTATCTACACTTGTACTGATTCCCGCAGCCTGGTTTCTGCAGAAGACATTTTTGAATAATCCTGGAATATCCGACATACACAAGGGCTCTTTTATCCTCCTCTTTGTGGTGATTAACCACATCTGGGTGCTTATGCTCACAGCCTCTGCCATAAAAAAATACAATCAGCTGCTACTTGTCTATTTAACAGGGATGGGATCATCACTCTTCTTTATGAAAGCAGCCATAAGCTGGTTTAACAGTTCCTATCTACTACTGGGCTATACCATGGGACAGCTACTTTTAATGATTCTGCTTTTCTTTTTTCTGATTAAACAGATGGGTTACACAAAGACTCTCATATCAAAGGATTTCTTCCATTATATCAGACGCTACAGAGCCCTTTTTATAAGTGGTTTTTTCTATTACGGGGCTCTCTGGATTGATAAGATGATTTTCTGGGTGTACCGGGGTGAAGTAATTTCCGGAACAGGAATGAAGCTCTATGAGAGCTACGATATTATTGTATACCTCACAAACCTGATGATGATTCCGGGTCTTGTTTTCTTCGTGATTTTTTCAGAAACGGAATTTTACCTGTCACTGAAAAGGTTTCTGGACAGCCTGAGCCGGAAGCCCTTCAAACATATTAAAACCAACCAGTATATTCTGAGAAAAACCACACGATTCATCCTGCAGGAACAGGCGGCCCTACAGGGATGTGTCACCCTTATATTTATATGTGTGGCCTGGTTCCGCCCAGAAATGCGCATCCATTACCCAATGGTGGTGGTTAGCTCTGTCAACATTATGGTTTTAGGACTGTTTCTGACTGTAATGAATTTTCTTTTCTATATTGAGCAATACTGGCATGCTTTTAAGGGGGTGATTGTCTTCTTCTGTATCAATACCGCAGGAGCCCTACTCAGCCCGTTATGCCCCTTTTTTTCACTGCCGGGAGTCTCCACTCTCACAGGATGCCTGGCAGGACTGATTCTTATGACCCTCTATCTTTTTATCTCTTTAAGATCTCTGGACAGGATTATTTATACCTCAATTACTGACGCCAGGTTAAAGGATATTCAAGAGAAAAATCGGAAATAAAACCATAAAAGTGAATAAAATAGTTCTTTTTTGTGTTTTCATTTTAAATGATGTATATTTAAAGTATTTAATAGAAGTTGGCTAAAATTACCTGCGGAGGTACAGTATGAAAAATAGTAAAGTATTAAGCTTTTTATCAATTATATTATTATCAGTAACTTTCATAGGATGCAGCATTTTCAGCGATGATAATGACGATGACGGCAAAGATCTGATTCTCTCCGGTTACTACTGGATGGCCGGAGATGAAGAAAGCGTAGCTGACGATGCATCCGGACGTGCCAGTATAAATATTTATGATCTGATAGGTAGTAATGACACTTCTGCAGATTATAAGTTTTCTACATTAATGACAAATAGTACTAATAAAAACAGGGTGAACGACTATCCTGAAAAAGGCATGAAGTCCTACTATACGGTAACCTTGGAAGATGAGGATACAAGCATTGCTCCTGATGCGTACAAAAGTGATCTTCTGAATGTTTATAAAATTAAGGTTACCAGCCACTACCCAAGAAGGAAATACCTGTTCGACTACTACCAGGAGGAGTACTATATCCTGGATGTTAACAGTACTGATGCTACAGGAGCCCCACTGAAAATACAGATATCACGGATGATTGGTGGAGCAGCAAGGTCTACTACTATCAGCATGTTAATGAGTGGATAGGATCCTGGTATACGGATAACAAGGAAGTATTCGGTGTTCGCTACTATACCGAAAATACGGATGCCGATGGTAAAACCTATCGTACGGCCATCAGTTTCGAACGTTTTGTCAGCCAGGATACTCTTGCTGATATATCAGACGATAATTATGAAAGCATAATTGATGAAATGTTGTTCGGCAATCTGACAGATGCTGACGTTCTTGCGGAAACGGTGATTTGGTATAAAATTACTACCAAAAACAGAAAAACGACCAAAGCCTGGTCATGGGTGAGCCCGACCTTTGGAGATCCCTATGAAATTATTGAGGTGCTGGAATATTCACTTTAATTTTTTCTGAGCTTGAGGTATAAGAGCGGATAACATAATATGTGTTAATGCTTATAGTTAGAAAAACAGAGCTTTCCTCCCGGAAGGGGAAAGCTTTTTTATACCCCCTGCTCTTTTGTATACTCATCACCCTACAGGCTCCCCTCTTCTCACTGACACAGGGAAAAGAACTGGAAACAGTTATCGTACAGTTCGAAATTACTCAGGATATGATACGCTCGAAAGAGGCTTATACTGCCGCCATCAGGGATGCGGCAACCCTTGCCATGAAAGACGGACAGGCGGATCTGCTGATATTTCCGGAATACCTGGGAGTCTTTGCCTCCCTTATCCCCTGGAATGAATACCTGAAAACCGAGAGACCCTTTGAACTGGTTTGGAGGGAGATTGCCCTGAATCATCCAGAGCTTACATGCCTGAGCGATCTTTTTATAAGTGGGTCTGCCGAAACAGAAGAATATCTGAATAGACTGTGGGGAGAGCTGGCAAAGGAAAATGAAGTTTACATACTCAGCGGAACCCGTTTCAACTATGATCCTGACAGAAAAGGACTGATGAACCAAGCTGTAGTTTTTAATCCGAATGGTCAGATAGAATACAGGCAGAATAAACACTTTTTAACTGAATTCGAGGAGGATATTCTCGGTTTAACAGCGGGAGACCTGAGGGATACCGGCGGATTTACCGTAAAAGACCATCTTATCCGCCTTACCATATGCCGGGATACCTTTCTCAAAAAGTGGGAGACCCTCTACCGGGAGGGAGATCTCTGGATTGACATAAAGGCTAACGGAGTAGCCTATACTCCAGATCAGGCTGATCTATTTACAAAAGCCCTCCCCGCCAGGCTGGCAGGAACCCCGATTCCCTACGGCATAACAGCCTGCCTGACCGGGTCCTTTTTAAACTTGCTCTGGGAAGGAGAATCCAGCATTATTAAAAATAATCCGGGATCTAGGGTCAGCTACCTCGATACTTCAACAAATACTGCTCAACTGGAAATATTACGCAAAACCTTTCCCTGAGGAATTGTTACACAAAAGAGCTATGGCATCCCCTCAGTGAAGAGCTATCCGATCACTTGCGAACTCCCGTAAATTCTGATATAAAAGATTGTTACACGCCTTCTCCCCGGAGATGGTAGGGGAGAATTTTTATGCTTAAAAAACTGGATGGTCTGAAAGGCCGTTTTAATGAATTAACAAAAATGATTTCTGATCCTGATGTGGTGAAAGATCAAAAACAATATAAATCTGTTATGCAGGAATATACTCATCTGGCTACAATAATGGAGGCCCGGGACAACTATGAACAATTACTGTCCAAGCTGGCTGATGCTAAAGAAATGCTGGAAAACGAAAGTGATCCGGAGATGAAAGAGATGGCCAGGGAAGAAGCTTCAGAACTGCTGGATTCCGTAGAGACAATGGAACAGAAGATCCATCTGCTTATGGTTCCCAAAGATCCTCTGGACGGTAAAAATATTATTATGGAGATCAGAGCGGGAACCGGTGGTGATGAAGCCGCCCTTTTTGCCTCAGACCTCTACCGCATGTATAACCGCTATGCCGATACGAAAGGATGGAAGGTTGAAATTATGGGGAGGAAGGATCCATACCTCTGCCATTACAGTAGCGGTACTACCCGAAGCGGAAGAAACAGATCTAAACATCAGAAATGAAGACCTCAAAATAGATGTATACCGTTCTTCCGGCCCCGGAGGACAGAGTGTTAACACCACCGACTCTGCCGTAAGAATTACTCATCTTCCCAGCGGACTGGTCGTAACCTGTCAGGATGAGAAGTCTCAGATTAAAAATAAAGCCAAAGCTTTCAGAGTTCTTCGTTCCCGTCTGCTGGAATCGGTAGAGTTGAAAAAACACACAGAACGGGCAGAAGTCAGAAAAAACCAGATTGGTTCGGGCGACCGTTCCGAAAGGATCAGAACCTATAATTTTCCTCAAAACCGTCTGACCGACCACAGAATAAACCTGACCCTCTACAAACTGGATGCCATTATGCAGGGAAATATGACAGAAGTTATTGAAGCACTAAAGATAAACGCTCAGGAAGAAGCCCTGAAGCATGAAAGTTGAGACTTTTATGACCATTCGTGAAGCACTTATGGAAGCCTCTGTACAGCTGGAAAATTCTGGATCTCCCTGGCTGGATGCAACGGTGCTACTTTCCCATATATGCGGTCAAAGACGTGAACTGATCCTGGCATCCTTTCCAGATGATCTCTGCGATGAGCACTATCAGGAATTTATAAAAATAATTAAACTCCGCCGGGAGGGTCATCCTGTAGCCTACCTAACGGGAAAGAAAGAGTTTTTCGGAAGGGATTTCTGGGTGAGAGAAGGAATACTCTGCCCCCGGCCGGACACGGAAATACTGGTGGAAGAAGCCCTCTCTCTTATTGAAAACCGGCACTATAACAGGATTCACGACCTTTGCACCGGTAGCGGCTGTATAGCCCTGTCCCTTGCTTTGGAAGAACCTAAGCTCAGGGTCTCCGCATCGGATATCTCTGTCCACTCAGAAGAGGTTTTTTACAAAAACAGAGAAACCCTGCAAAGCCCCCCCCAAACAGAGTTTATACGAACATCCCTTTTAGAGACGCTGAAAGGACCCTTTGATATGATCGTATCCAATCCCCCCTATCTGACAACGGACGAAACTGTTGACAGAATGAAAGACGGCTGGAAAGAACCCTCTCTCGCTCTGGACGGTGGAGCAGACGGACTGGATCTTATCCGTATTATCATACCCGAAGCCCTCCCCCTACTCTCTCAGGGAGGATGTCTGATGATTGAAGCCGCATCCTCACAGATGGAAAAAATGAAAGAGCTGATGAAGAAAGCAGAATACACTGAAATACGCATATTGCAGGACCTGGCATATAGGGATAGAGTGATAGTCGGAATAAAACCGTAATGAAAACAAACAAACTGATTACAGAAGATCAGATTGAAAAACTGATTCAGAGATTCTCTGAAAAACTAAAGGATTACTCTAAAGAAGAAAAAAAAGTTATACTTCAGGCAGCGCACTGGGCCCAGGAGCTCCATGCCGGCCAGAAAAGAGCCAGTGGTGAACCCTATATTATTCATCCCCTGAATGTAGCAGATATTCTGATCGGCCTGCAGCTGGATGCCACAGCCATTACAGCAGCCCTCCTTCATGATGTCCTTGAGGATACCATTGTCACCCGGCAGGGGATATATGACCGCTTCGGTGGCGATGTGGAACACCTGGTTAATGGTGTAACCAAAATCAATATTGTAAATGTGAAAAATAAGTCCGTTCAGGAACGGGAAACCATCCGAAAAATGATCCTGGCCATGGATAAGGATATCAGGGTAATTCTGATCAAACTTGCAGACAAACGGCATAATATGAATACCCTGCAGTATATGCGTGAGGACAAGCAGAAACGGATTGCCAAGGAGTGCCTTGATATCTATGCTCCCATGGCGGGAAAACTTGGTATCTACTCGATCAAGGCCGAACTGGAAGATCTTTCCCTGAAATTCCTGAAACCAGATATTTATAACGAAATCAAAACATTCCTGAGTGAAAAAAAGGGACAGCGCGGGGAATTCCTTAAAGCCATCGAGAAACAGATTATAGACTCTGCCATTGAAGATGGTATTAGCATTCAGATAAAGACAAGGGCCAAGCACTTTTTTTCCATCTATCAGAAGATGAAAACAAAGGGTAAAGAGCTCAATGAAATTTATGATTTTCTGGGAATCCGGATTCTCTGCCAAAACCAGTCAGAGTGCTATGCCATACTAGGGCTTGTCCATCATCTTTTCAGACCTCTTTCCGGCCGTTTCAAAGACTACATTGCCATGCCCAAAGAAAACGGGTATAAGAGCCTCCACACAACGGTAATGACCCGTATAGGAAAGCCCCTTGAGATCCAGATCAGGACTTTCGACATGAACGACACTGCCGAATTCGGAGTAGCGGCTCACTGGGCCTATAAGGAAGGTAAAAATGGTTCAGAACTGGATCGCTTTAATCAGAATCTTCTGCAGAAATTGAAGGATATCAACTCAGAGCCCTATACGAGCGGTGATTTTATGAGCAGCCTCAAAGAGGATGTTCTTTCCGATACTGTTTTTGTATTTACTCCGAACGGAGATACCTTTGAACTACCTCAGGGGTCTACGGCTATTGATTTTGCCTACCATATACATACAGATGTAGGAGATCACTGTCTCAGTGCCAAGGTGGATGATTTCATCATTCCTCTGAATAGACCTCTGAACAACACTCAGACCGTATCCATTCAGACCTCTCCCAACGCGCATCCCCATCTGAACTGGCTCCGTTTTGTAAAAACAACCCGTGCCCGTTCCAAGATACGAAACTGGCTGAACAAGCACGATAACGATCTTATTATTGACCGCCATGTGGTGGCAAAAAAGAGCCATCATTCTCAAGAGCTGGAAGCTAAAAAACAGGTAAAACCTGAAGATAAGATTGAAAGTAGAACCGTTCAGAACAAGATGATTGATACGACAAAAGTAGGGGTCAGTATCGAAAATGAACGGAACATAATGATTCGCCTGGCTCAGTGCTGTAATCCCACACCGGGAGACGACATCATCGGTTTTATATCCAGAGGAAGAGGTATCATCGTTCACAAGGCAGACTGTTCCAACCTGAAGGGAATCAATGAATTTGAAATCCGTAAAATCGATGTTACCTGGGAGAGTTATTCCAACAGAGCCACACAGCGATTTCGTGTTATGGCCCGGAATGTTCCCGATCTCTTTTCAGAAATAGAGGGGTCCATCCGTAAATATCAGGGCCATCTTATCTCCGGTAGTATAAACGAAACGGATCGTGGCGATATGGAAGGCCTTTTTACAGTAGAAATGAACCATGCTGAAGATTTCAAGAAAATAGCCAAGAACATCCGTTCTATTCCGGCTATACTTAATATACAAAAACTCAGTCAGTTTTAGGGAGAAATTATGGGCTTGAATATCGTCCTTCATGAGCCAGAAATACCACAGAATACAGGAAATATCGCACGGACATGCGCCGCAACAGGAACAGCACTCCATCTAATCGAACCACTCGGTTTCTCTATCGATGAAAAAGCCGTCCGCCGGGCCGGATTGGACTATTGGGATAAATTGGCTCTGTTTGTTTATTCCAGTCTGGAAGACTTCTACAAACAGAACAGCAAGGGTAATTTTTTTTACTGCAGCACAAAAGCCCGCCGAACCTATGCGGATGTGGTTTATCCATCAAACAGCTATCTCATATTCGGAAAAGAATCGGCAGGGCTTCCTGAGGGCATGGTCCGAATATCTCCGGCCAGAGGATAAACAAAACCTGCTCCTGCACTTAAACGAATATCCTGCACTGGAAAGATGTATCCGGAATCGGGAACATTTTTCACAAGAGGATCATGAGAGAAGGAGTACTGTGTTTTTGCCATACAGATAGGCAGATTTCCATAACCCATATCAGCATACTGATCCATTTTTTTCACAGCCGCTCTTGAAAACTCAACATCTCCCGCACCGTAGACTTCCCTGGCCAGTGTTCTGATTTTCTCTGCTAGGGGAAGCTCAAGATCATACAGATAGCGGAAGGAAGATCCTTCTTCTGCCGCTTTTTCGGCAGCCTTTGCCAGATCGGAAGCTCCTTCCCCACCCTTCTCCCAATGCCTGGAAACCACAGCATCAATGGCACCGGCTTTCAGAGCGGCAGAACGTATAATTTCCCACTCTTTCGGATCATCTGTCGGGAAGACATTTATGGCGACCACTACAGGGACTCCAAACTTTCTGGCTACAGCTATATGGGCCGCCAGATTAGCACAGCCCTTTTTCAGTAGTTCTGTATTTTTTACTTGATAAACAGTATCCAGAGGCTTTCCCGGTTTAACAGCAGGGCCCCCGCCATGCATTTTCAGAGCACGGACCGTAGCAACCATGACAACGGCATCCGGCAGCATTCCCGAAGTACGACATTTAATATGAAAGAACTTTTCCATCCCCACATCCGCACCGAAACCGGATTCAGTAATTAGATAGTCCCCCATCCGTATTCCCATCAAGTCAGCAATTACCGAAGAGTTTCCGTGAGCAATATTTGCAAAGGGTCCTGCATGAACCAGAGCACCCTGCTCTTCCATCGTCTGCATAAGATTCGGCATAAGGGCATCTTTTAGAAGAACAGCCATAGCACCGGCCACTCCGAAATCCTCTGCTGTCAGAGGATTGCCCTTCTTATCCATGGCCATAATCATCCGACCGATTCTTTCACGCATATCCCTCAGGCCGCTTGAAAGTGCAAGTATAGCCATCAGTTCACTGGCGACGGTAATATCAAAACCGGCCTGTCGGATGGGACCGTCTCCCCGTTCTCCAAGGCCGGTCATAATATTCCGCAGAGCCCGGTCATTCATATCCACCACACGACGCCACAGAACATTGTAGGGGTCAGGATTAATCCTATTCAGCCCCTGCCTGGCAAGAAAAGCATCGCTCCAGCGTCCCTCATGATAGATTCTGGCATCTACCGCCGCCGCCCCCAGATTATGGGCAGCCCCAACCGCATGAAAGTCACCGGTAAGATGCAGGTTAAACTCTTCCATGGGAACAACCTGACTGTATCCTCCCCCGGCTGCCCCACCCTTGATTCCAAAGGTAGGCCCCATTGAGGGCTGCCGAATGGCACAAATGGCTTTATGACCGTTATAGGCCAGTCCTTCAGTTAAGCCAATGGTGGTGGTCGTTTTACCCTCCCCCAGGGGCGTGGGAGTAATAGCAGTAACATCTATGTATTTGGCTTTGGGCTGCTTTTCCAGTTTTTTTAGTACATCCAGCCGGATCTTGGCTTTGGTATCACCATAAGAGATAAGATCCTCTTTCCTTAGACCGAATTTTCGGGCTATCTCTTCAATAGGCCGAATACTGGCAGACTGGGCAATGTCCAGATCAGATGGTACGGGGTTTTTCTTTTTAACAGACATGACAACGCTCCTGTTTAATTCATCAATCAGATAAATGCTGTATTATTGAACAATTATACTTCGGTTTTTGCCATGTCTGTATCATTTTTTCTTAAAGGTAGAACAAGTTTAGCTACTGGAACAGAAGGATAGACCTAATGCCGCTTCTTCCAGCTCTGGTGATACCATCTCCGCCCGGCTTCCAGCAGGGTATAGAGGGTGTAGAACAGCTTGCTGTAGGAATAGTCCCAGGCTCCGCTGCGGTGACGGAGTTCCCCACCAAAACCTGTTTTGAAACGGTAGAGTCCCGCCATGGGATGATCCGGATCGGCAGAAGGAGGGCAGCCGTAAAGATCATACTCCTCACATCCCGCTTCTACTGCATCCTGTATGGCCCTGGCCTGTAGAGCATAGGCTGGCATAAAGTTCCGCTTTACATTGGAGGAAGCTCCGTAAAGGTAAATAGCTTCTTTTTTGTTGAACAGAACGATAATTCCTGCCAGCAGATCCTCTTCATGATAGGCAAGATAGAGGGTCAATCTGGCTTCAGGTTCAGCTTTCAGCTCCTTGAAAAGCCGTTCGTAATAGCCATAAGGACGCAGAGCAATTTTATCCCTTAGTGTGGTAATCCGGTTCAGTTCATACCAATCGGTCAGTTTTTCAACACCCGCAGCTTCGACCCGTACAGCCTTCTTTTCAGAGAGGCGGATGTTGTAGCGGGTCTTTTTATGCATTCTAGGCAGCAGAGCCTCATAACCGTCTTTCAGATTCAGGACCACCGTGTCCGGGGGCTGAATATCCATAGGGGCTTTTTTCAAAAGTTCAGAGAAATCCGGAAGAGTATCTTCTCCCACAGAAAAATCAGGCATATCGTAACGGATAAAAAAACAACCCAGAGGCAGGATACCCCGCAGTTCCCGGGAGAGAGCATCCAGAAAAGCTTCACGATCCTCCGTCCCCAGTTCCAGAGAGGGCGCAGCGGGAATATAGGCAAAGCCCAGTCCAAGGGGAAGCTTTTTTATCAGAACAAGCAGGGTTCCCCTCTCCTCTCCCTGTCGCCATTTAACGGCTTCGGCCTTCCAGCCGAAGGCCTCTTTCTGGCGGGCCCAAAAGGGGGTCTGAAGAAATCCATTGTAAAGAGAATCAGCTTGAAGTGCCGGGAGCGGGCAGCGCTCGGCTATAACACGTTCAGCCAAGGGTCAGCCTACTTCACCGCTGGCAACACGGCTGGTTTTAATAAGTTCACCCTTGATGGTCAGAGAGGTCTCCCCTACTTTCAATTCATGAGCATCAACGATGATAGGAATCTCGAAAAAGCGATTAACCTTGATTTTTTTAGAAGGAATATCCATTTCGGCTTTATCGCCTTTTAAAAGGACTCGGTCACCGGGTTCTCCCATTGTAGGAAAGATGACTTCCATATCCTTTTTGTTTTCAGCAGCCAATAGCATTCCGTTGGATTTAATTCCCCGGAGTTTGGCAGGCTTAAGATTGTAAGCCAGAATAATATTTTTACCGTTCAGTTCATCAATAGTATAGTCGTTGACCAGACCGGAACATATGGTACGTGGTTCTTCTTCTCCTGTTTCCAGAGAGATTACATAGAGTTTTTCTGCATCGGGATGCTGTTCGGCCTTGATGATTTTAGCCACTCGCAAATCGATGGTGCTACGGAACTCTGATTCAGTAGAAGAATCCTCTTCTGCAGCAGCTCTTTCTTTCTGGCTACCTGCAAAACGGGTTTTCTGTGCCTCAATAAAATCATCTTCCAGTTTCTGAAAGAGAATTTCCGGCTTACCGATGGTTCCGATTCCCTCCAGCTGTGCCAGGTGTTCCCATTTCAGATCGCTCAATCCCAACTGGGAGGCAATACGATCGGCAGTTTCAGGCATATAGGGATGTACCAGAATTGCCAGATCCCGTACCAGATAAAGGAGATTCATCAATAGAGAAGCGGCCGCTTCGGGATCATCCTTACGGGTTCTCCAGGGCTCACCCTCCTGAAATACTTTATTACCCAGAGAACTGAGCTGCAGCATATCTTTAAAAGCATCCCGCAGTTCCGCTCTGTTCAGACGTTTGGTAATAGCCTCTTCTTTTGCCTTAACATCCATCCAGAATGCTTCGTCCACCTTTCCTTCAAGAATCCTGCCGTCAAAAAAACGTTTGGTAAAAGTCAGAGTACGGTTTACCAGGTTCCCCAGATTTCCGATCAGCTCTGAGTTTACCTTCTCCTGAAAATCGTTCCATGTAAACTGGGTGTCTGATTTTTCTGGTCTGTTATAGAAAATATAAAATCTCCAGACATCGGCGGGGATCCCCGTATCCTGACAATCATTGCCAAAGACACCAATTCCCTTACTCTTGGAAAACTTTGTGTTTTCATAGTTCAGATATTCTGATGAGGACATATGATGGAGCATGGTCCAGTCTTCTCCCGATCCCAGCAGGGTTGATGGGAAAATAACCGTGTGAAAGGGAATATTGTCCTTTCCGATAAACTGAAACAGATCTGTATTGTCAGGATCCTGCCACCAGTCTTTCCAATTGTCTGTGTGACAGGCGGAGATGGAGATGTATCCGATGGGGGCGTCAAACCAGACATAAAAGACCTTGTCTTCAAATCCTTCCTTAGGAACAGGGATACCCCATTTCAGATCACGGGTAATGGCTCTTTCTTTCAAACCATCACGGATCCAGCTTTTAGTCATTTGAACGGCATTTTTTGCCCAGAATCCATCGACAGAAGCTTTTTCCATCCAGGCTTCCAGTTTGGGAAGCACCGCTGGCAGGTCGATATAAAGATGTTGTGTACTTTTAAGTTCTGGTGTAGAACCACAGGTTCCACAGCGGGGATTTATCAGTTCCGTAGGTTCGAGGAGCTTACCACAGTCTTCACACTGGTCTCCCCGGGCATTGTCGCTGCCGCAGTGGGGACAAGTTCCCTCCACATAACGGTCCGCCAGAAAGCGGTCACAGCTGTTGCAGTAGAGCTGCTCGATGGTTTTTTCATTGATAAGACCGGCTTCATCCACCTTCTTAAAGAGATGCTGCACAATTTCAGTCTGCTGGGCTGTGGATGTTCTTCCAAAGTAGTCAAAGTTGATATTGAACCACTTATAGATATCCCTATGAATAAGATGAAACTTATCGCAAAGTTCCCGGGGGCTTACCCCCTCTTCCAGAGCCTTTGTTTCTGTAGCCGTACCATATTCGTCGGTACCGCAGACATAAAGCGTTTCGTAACCGTACTGCCGGCAGAAGCGGGCAAATACATCGGCAGAAAGAACCTGTATGAGATTTCCCAGATGGGGGACATTATTTACATAGGGTAATGCAGAAGTAATGAGTCTTTTTTTCACGGTAAAACCTCTTATATTGAAATGATTTATAGGATCGGAGACGTGCATCTGCACATACCGTTATAGCCTCAGAATATCATAGTTTCAGCCCCCCATATTGTCAAGACAAAGAGGGTTTGAGCTGGTCGTGATACAATGCTTTATTACCCGTGATTGCTTGTTTCAAATAATAGCTCTCGAGTAATTGTAATTAATCTGAAGATTTTCGAATCCCCTCTATTATTTCATAAATTTAATTCAATAATTATTCAGGTCTTATGGGCAGGGTTTTAAAGAAAACATTCTGTAAAATGTTATTTTTAGCTGAGAGTTAACATGAAATGTTTATTTTTTTTCATTTTGCTATTTAAAATTCTGAAAAATAATATTTTTTCCTTTTGAAATTTGTAATTTCAAGCTAAGCTAATGATAATGTAATCATAAACAGTTATTAAAGATCTTATATTTTACCAATAATAAAAAGGAGTAAGTGAATGGATAAGCAAAAAGAAGTAGCTATTGAAGATGCTTGGAGCAAAGAATCTATTATGGATGTTGAAATCAACATAATAGAGCGCATGATCGGCTGCAGAACGGTAGAAGGAGTTGAATCTGCCATTAGTTATGCCCGGTTCCTGCGACTATCAGGACTGACAAATGACAACTACCCTCTGTTCATAAGACTGCTTGAAGTGGAAAATCATTGGGTAATCGATTCGCTTATTGGAAACAAGGATCCATTCCTTCTTCTAAGTTCGGTGCATCCCAATAACTATCTGATTCTTCAGTCATTTAAACTACTGACAGCATGGCATCCGGGAGGAATATATCCCAAGACACTGGCCATAATTCTCGGAGTTTTACAGGCAGCGTACAGCTCTCCCAAAGACGGTTACAGAATATATACAACTAGTATAGGGGACGTAAACAACCTGGGGAAACATCTGAATAAAGAACTGGGACAGGATGATCCGAATAACCGCTGTATGCTGGATATTCTAGACAGAATAGGTTCTCTTGCCGGGACTACAAAGGATGAGAACATTGAACAGACTGCCAGACAGGCAAACAGTATCAGAACCTTTTTCTTTGACAAGAGAAAGAAAATGGAAGATATCATTCCTCAGGTACTACTTGTTAAATCTGACTATACGCAGCAGGAAATCGCTGCGATTGAGTACAATCTTCTTAAGGGTTTCATGGGTTGCCGTACAATGGAAGCCGTAGAGGCTTCAATGACCTATTCCAACTATCTGAACAGCATCGGTATTACCAGTAGCAACTATCCTATATTCCTGAAAGTGCTGGGAGTAAGGAATCACCATGTTATCGATGCGCTACTGGGAACAAGAGATCCCTTCCTGTTTATGAGTTCCATTCAGCCCAACTATTTTATAGTGGCCACTTGTTTCAGCTTCCTGGCAAAATACCATCCGGCTGAAATATATTCCAAGACCCTCGGTATTATCCTTGGTGTGTTTCAGGCAACTTACGCCAATCCCCTTGACGGATACAAAATCTATGCTCCGACCATATCCGATATAAACAGCCTTGGTAAGCATCTGATTGAGGAAAAGGGACAGGATGATCTGCTTAACAGAAGTATCCTGGATATTCTGGATAAATTCAGTGCTCTTGAGGGGCAACATGTGGATGAAGAGATGGAAGATCTTGCCATACATGCCCACAACATCAGAAACAACTTCTTTGACTCAACAAAACGGCTTGTGAATGTGATCCCCAATGTTCTACTGAGAACCGAAGAGAACCTCGACCCCGAGCTTAATCCGAGAGAGAGAAAAACTCTGGAAGCCGCAGAATAGTCCAGCTAATCAATCATAAATATACTTCTTCCTTCGGGAAGAAGTTTTTTTTAGTATTAAAATATTTGAAAATGATTACAATCCTCAGTTTATATAAACTTTATGTCAAAAACTAACATTGCTAATGAAAAAATAGATTTTCCTGGAATTCAGGAAACTTTTCTTAAGAATTTAAAGAAATGTTTGTTTTTGACATATAATTGATAATTTAAGTATTCTTTTATGTTTTTCAATAATTTATTGTTCATCACTAAATTATTTTCTATGAAAATCAGAAAACCATCTTCACTTTATGAACGTATGAAGAGATATGAAGCTATATTTAAATAATATGTCAAATACAAGAATTAACATATGTCAAAAACAAACCTTTTGTTCGATATACAGGATATTCAGGTACTGACATTCCTCAATAAGCATAAAGAAGTCTGGAGGAATGGAGATCTTTCGGCCCCTTACTGGCGGCTGATTCATAATAACAAAGGAATCAGTGAACTGTTTTTTAAACGAAATATAGAGAACAGAAGGGTCAGCCTTCCTAAGGAAATCCTAATAATCGTTCCTCCAGGGATTGAATACTCATGCAGCAATACAAGTCCTGTTGATCATATGGAAATAACTTTCAGTTTATCAGGGCCTCCTCTTTCCGTTCTGAAATCATATCTATCCTTCCCTTATGAAAAGGAATCGAAAACTATTATAGAAACACTTATTCATTCCCCGGGGAATCATAATAGAGAACTTCCGCAGCAACTGATTTTAAATCTTCTGAGACATGCGCAGTCTAAGATGTTAATACGGCAAACAAGCAATGATGAGAGACTGAATCAAGCCATAATGCTGATGAAAGACAATCCCGAAAGACCACTGTCAAACAGCTTTCTTGCTGAAAAAGCCTCAATGAGCGTCAATGGATTTGCTCGATTATTCAGGGAGAAGATGGGACGGACCCCCTATGAGTACCAGTTAATACTAAGGATTGAAAAAGCCTGTATTCTTCTCCAGTATTCCGATAAATCAATTGAGATGATTGCTGAAGAATCCGGATTCACAAATCGATTTCATTTTTCTAAAGCATTTAAAAACATACAGTTGATATCACCGGTCCAATTCAGAAAGGTAAAGAATTTAAATTCCAATTAGTACATCAGATAAAAAATCTTTCACATTAAAGATTTAATTGTTATATATTCAAAATCAAATTATAATTCCAATATGAAATTAGAAGAGATATTTAACCGCATTGAGAAACTGACAGCCCAGGCCACTTTACATGGATGGCACCAGGGTATAGATGATGAAATTCATGAACTAGTGGATTCGGTTGATACTGATCAAGCCAATAGAATATCAGATAGAATCAGTAAAAAACTCAGCGATAATGATTCATTTTCGAAGGATGAATACATTTTAACAATAGCCCTACTCCATAAACTCAATTATTCAAGTTTTGATCTGGCGGAAAAGCTATATATAAATCTTTTTGAAAAGATTTATGACAACGACTATCATTTTCTGATAAGTCACATTTTTGACAATAAGCATCCTTTTCCCGCTGAAATGACTAACAATATGATTAGACGTGTATATCTATCTTACAAACGGGCTATTATTGAGGCCTTTAAAATCGATTCAGTGGAGCTGGAAATATCAGCTGCCGATGCTGTTTTATACTTTACGGTTCTATTATCTCACAAAAGTCTGAACGATCAGAATAAAGCGATGGTTTACTTTCTTCTTTCAAGAATTGATACTGAGTTGCCGGAAGAACTTTATAAAGAGACAATGAAATACATCTATAAACTCAGCTCTGTCATCAAAGAAGTGGAGAAGGATGCTGTTTCGGCTCTCTCTACAAGTCTTGACATAAATGATGAGATTAAGTTGGACTCTGATGAAAGCCTGCAAACCATTATTGAGGACCAAGGGTATACTGAAAAAAGGACTCAACCCACAAATGCTCCTTTGTCTTCAGAAAGTTCAACTGTTGAAGTATCGAATCCGAAAATGGGGGAGCCTGATCAAAATCAGAGTTCCACAAAGCATAATTTTATGCCTGAGCCAGGCTCTGCTGGGGTATCAGACGATTCGGGACTAGAGGTTCTTTCCTCTGATTCAGATAATATTCCAAAGCAGGACTTTACAGATATGAATGATGGAAATAGGGACAACCAGGTTCTGGATTATCAAATATCCGGTGCATCAGTTCCAAAATCCGATTCAATAGAAACGCCCCTGAAAGATGCTGATCAAGTAGTAAATCAAAATGAGACAACTGCCAATAAAGAAGATTTATATTCAAATGAAATAGATGCTGATGAGACCGATAGCGCTGAAAACGGAGTCAATGTCGAAGATCCATCGTCATTCAAGGTAACCTTTTCAAAGAGTCTGGATGAGATCTTAAAGCTTGCGGAACAGTTCAATAAAGAAGAGACAGTACCCGAGTATGATGAAAAAACCGGCCCTCTGCCTGTAAAAGAAGCTGTAAAGAGTGACCCCAACACAATAACTTCCATAGATTCGGAAAATGACGCTGAAAGTCCTGAAAGTCCTGAAAGTCCTGAAAGTCCTGAAAGTCCTGAAAGTCCTGAAAGTCCTGAAATTGAGAGGGTTATTCCGCATAAAGAACAGGAGAAGTCTCCGGAAAAAACCTCTCATTCCATAAAATCTAAAAAGTCGGAATTCAGCCCCTTAACAGCCCTGAAGAATAAAAAAGTTGGACTTGCACTTGTCTTTGTTTTATTAGGGGCATTTGCTCTATTATTTTTCTTTCAGAATAGAAATCCGGGTGAAAATGGAAATATTCCTTTATCCGCAAAACCCGCATTGAGAATGCCTGAGACAGATAAAACAGTCATGACAGAAGAGGAAGCCCCCCTGACAAGTGATGAAATGGAAACAGTTATTTTTACAGAGAATAATGCAATAAAAAACATTGAACCTGAGAGGATAGAAACTACAGAAATAGAAATTGAAGAGAGGGTCGATCTGGAATACCAATCGTCTGATGGAGAACTATTCTCTTTTATTAAATCCAGTGACAAGATTGTATGGAAAGTTAATGATCAGAACTCCTTTTGGAATTTATATATCTTTTTATCAACAGAAAACGTAGTTGACGATGACGTAATCAAATCTCTGGGGAACCAATCCTGGCATAGTTTTATGCCTAAAATAAGACGATTAAATCTCGATAAAACAGGATTTAGAGAGATTCTCGAGAAAGAAGAATATACCATATACAGAGAATAGAAATTACTTATCCAGTGCCGTTTCTTCCAGCTCTTGTGATACCATTTTCGTCCGGAAGGAGATCCACCTTTCAAAGACTATTAAAAAACCAGAATACGGTTTTGCCCTTAGACTCAGACAACCCGGTTGCCAGTTTTTCGAGAATTGTTCGATGACCTTGATGGGAAGACTGGATCACAGACCATCTCCTGCGACAAGTGCAGTTCTTTGCCAACACAAAGATAGTAGTACAAGCTATTAGCACCGGCATTCTTATCGCAGCAGAAAAACAGTAAGAAAAAAGATCATAAAGAGCAGACGGCTAAGCGATGACTCTGCCAGATGGACGAACGATTGAGCCCAATGGGAGTTACTGTCCTCGTCATAAATGGAACAGCCCCCCCAAAAAAAACAACAAAAACCTGAACAAACCATTCAGATCGGGGATTATCCTTGACCCGACCGGGTGTGCTTTGTACTTTAAACAGATAGGAAAAAAGAATGGTTTCTTTACTGAGGCATTTCTTTTATACTACCTATTAATAATTAATGGAGGTGAGCTATGCCTGAAAGAGATGTCTCTCCCGAAAAGGGAAAGATCAATCTGAATATGAAGCCATCGTTTATTTGGACGGCTGTGATCATTATTGTTATTGCACTCAGTGTTATGAGTGGTGTTTATGTTGTGGATCAGACGGAAGAAGCTGTTGTTCTCACCCTTGGAAAATACAGCCGGACCACTGGACCGGGACTACAGTATAAAATTCCCTTGGGAATTGAAAGAGTCTACAAAGTACCGACCAAAGTCATTCAAACAATGCAGTTTGGGTTCCGTACAGACAGTGCAGGTATTCAGACCATCTATTCACAGAAGGATTTTTCCAACGAGTCAGTTATGCTGACAGGAGATCTGAACATTGTAGATGTTTCCTGGATTATCCAGTACAAAATTGTAGATCCCAATGCCTGGCTTTTTAATGTTAATAATACGGAAAAGACCATCCGGGATATTTCACAGTCTGCTGTTAATCAGCTTGTGGGAGACAGAGCGATTCTGAATGTTATCGGTTCAGAGAGAATCAACATTGAAGATGAAAGTATTCAAATGATTCAGAAAATCCTGGACAATTATGGTCTTGGTATTCAATTAACCACTGTAAAACTTCAAAATATTGTTCCTCCCGAAGGTGAGGTACAGGATGCCTTTGAAGATGTCAACAAAGCGATTCAGGATATGAACCGTCTGATCAATGAGGGTAAGGAAGCCTACAATACTGAGATTCCTAAAGCCACCGGTCAGAAACAGCAGATTATCCAGATGGCCGAAGGTTATGCAACAGAAAGAGTCAACCGTGCAGTTGGTGACACCTCCCGTTTCGTATCTGTTCTGGAAGAATATAAGAAAAGTCCTTCCATAACCCGGGACCGTCTCTACTACGAAATGATAGAAACCGTGTTCAGTCAGAACGCCACTGTTGATATTCTGGATAAAAATCTGGAAAACTTCCTACCCTTTAAATCAATAGGCAGTCAGACAGGAGGTGTACAGTGAATAAGGCATTCAGACCACTTATAATAATATTGGCTCTTATAGCGCTTATAGCGTTCCTGGGTCCCTTTTACATCGTTCCCGAAGGGGAACAGGCAGTAGTAACCCGCTTTGGAAAAATTGTTAAAACTGAAACAGATGCGGGATTGAAATTCCGTATGCCCTTCGTGGATAACATAAGCCGTTACTCTAGGCGAATCCTCTCCTGGGATGGAGATCCCCAGAGACTCCCCACTTCAGAAAACCAGTTTATCTGGGTGGATACAACAGCACGCTGGAAAATCAATGACCCTGCAAAGTTTTACGAATCAGTAACAAGCATGAATCAGGCTTACGCCCGGCTGGATGATGTTATTGACTCTGCAGTAAGAACCATAATTGCCCAGAATCCCCTGGCTGAATCAGTCAGAAGCAGTGATCAGATTATTACGGCTTCCCAGAAAGATCAGGCGGCACAGCTGGCATCAGAAGAAACAGAGAGTGGACCAAACTTCTCGTTTACAACAGGTTCCACCTTCCCGAATATCAGTATGGGTCGTGAAAAAGTTTCCGACGGTGTTCTTGAAAGAGCTCAGATCATCGTTCCTCAGTACGGTATCGAACTGATTGATGTTGTCATCCGTCAGATCCGTTACTCCGATGACCTGACTCTATCTGTTTATGCCAGAATGATCACCGAAAGAAACCAGATTGCCCAGGCATATCGCTCCTTTGGTGAAGGTCAAAAAGCCGAATGGATGGGTAAACAGGTGAGAGAACAGAAGACTATCCTCTCCAGTGCCTATGCCGAATCGGAAGAAATAAAAGGTAGAGCTGATGCTCTGGCCACAAAAATTTATGCCGATGCATTCGGACAGGACCCTAAGTTCTATAACTTCTGGAAGTCCATGGAATCCTACAAAAATATTCTGCCAAGTCTGGAAAAAACCCTGACCACGGATATGGAATATTTCGATTATCTCTACAATCCCGGCCGCTGATTATAGCTGTAAGAATTGATTAGATAGGGTTCCCTTTGAGTGAAAACTCAGGGGGGGACCCTTTTTTTTGAGGGACGGAGGTTTAATCATCCTTATAAGAATAAAAACTGACGTACTAGGACATACTATTGAAACATATGAGACTGATATAAGTGAATTAATATTCATCTCTGCCTAAAGATTTCTACTCTTTTGTGTGAAAAATTGATTTATTGGCTCGTGGTGTTTTTCATTTCCTCCGAGGAACTATTATTTTAAATTAATCAATAAGTTCTTAGTCATTTCCTATTAAAAAAACGTTTTGCAGTAATTATTTAATAAGTAGCAACCCCGTCCTGTACAATTTAACCGGTATTGATTTAAGAGTATTCCAATATTTAATTTCACTTCTGTTATTTCACTTAGAGAATCAGTTTCAGCCAGTCATCCGGATCATCAAGCAAGCTGTAGCGATTCTTTTTAATTTCAGAAAGGCCGCTATAGATGTAATCTCCTGCATTCTTACAAACTCCGGCTTTTACCGGATTGTCAGAAATATACTGAAACGTATTGATATACTGGTAGAAACTGCGGATAATCTTGCTTTTAAAGCGGTCATACCAGACATGACCAATAAGTCCGTATATTTTATTAAACCTGATGGCAAAGACACTGAGAATCCATTGCATAAGCTTTGAAAGGCTTGTCCCAGGTGCAGGTTGCAGCATTAAATGAACATGATTACCCATTATACAGAAATGAATTAGCTTAAAGTTGAACTTTCTTTTTGCTGATTTTAATATGCCTAAAAACATCTCTTTCATTTCATCAGAGTTAAGTATAAATTCCCCTCTGTTCGTCTTAGCCACAACATGATAAGTCGCACCTTGCAGAATAATTCGATTCTTTCTCATACAAATAATAACAGCTGGAATATAACTGTTGCTTCAATTAATCGAGAAAAAACCTCCGTCCCCATATTCATATTCCCATATTCCCATATTCCCATATTCCCTACTTCAGATCCTTTTGGTGCAACCAGATATCCGCAGGCCGGTTAAAGCGATTCTTGCCGGAAAGCCAGAGGTAAGCTGCAAGACAAAGCAGAATGTAAAATCCATAGAGCCCCATGACCGCATAGGTTTCTAGCAGAGAACCCTTGAGAGCTCCGTAAGCGGGTAGATTAGCCGTCAGGATGATAGGAATAACAAACAGAAAAACCAGTCCGGAAGCGTACATATAATCTTTTGATGCAGGGGTTTCAAACTCAGGATCAATAATCCGGAGAAGAGCCAATCCTGTGGGCAAAGTTCCTGTAACACATCCATACACCAGAATGGCCCGGTAGAAGGAATGATCCTCGAAGATACGGGATGAGAGCCATATATGGGTTAAAATAGTAATAAAACCTACAATAACTGCAAGAATGAGTATGGGAATCCAGTAAGTCTTCAAAACCGCGATAGAGATCGCTCCCACCGCAGAGGCTACCATAAAATCAACAGCAAAACCGGTAATACGGGTCAGCCTCTGATCATCCACTATGTATTCTACTTTGAGCAGGATCATAAAGTGTTTAACCAGCATTGCCGTAATAGCACAGAAAATAAACATGATGCCCCAGAGATTAACCGCAAGTTGAGATCCCATCGGTCCCGCAAAGGCCAGCAGATAATTGATCAGGCGAAGCAACAGATAGGAGAGCAGATATGTCCCCAGAACAAGGGCAGAGTTAAAAGTAAAGGGATCGATCGCCTCAGAGGAGGTCTTATCATGAATCATGCCTACCGGTAGCTCTTCTCCCCTTTTAACAACCCCTTTCATAATCGTACTTGAACGCATGCCTGAAAGCTGTTCCGGATAGATCCATTTTTTTCTTAATCCAAAATTGATCAGAAAAATACCACCGAAACAGGCCAGTAGAAATCCGATGGCACCGAATGTCAGCCCCACAGAGCTGAGGCCTTCAAAACCCATGGTTTCCCAGCCTTTACCGATAGCAAAAGCCTGACCAGGTCCCAGAGAAAAACCCAGAGTTGTAAAAAGACCGAAACCGGGAAAGAGATCCGGAAAAATGGTATGAATCATAATCAGGGTCAGTCCCGTTCCCACAAAACATTGAATACTATACTGGGCTACCAGAGTAGTTGCCATAGAGAAAACAGCCTTTTTATCGGAATGGACCTTACTCCCCACACGGAGAATCATGGCGATAAAAGAGATATTAAGAAAATGGAAAACAATATTTTCAAGAGATATTGTGGTAATTCCCCATTTCGGAGCGATCCAATTGTAGAAAACCAGCAGTATAAAACCCGCTGTTAATGAATTGGGAATTAGATAGTTCTGAAAGAAGCGTACTCTGGCACGGATCAGAGTTCCCAAGAGTAATCCCATGGAAATAATTCCCAGGTCAAGCAAAAAAGTCCATTGAAAATTCATTCTAGCCTCCAGAATTGTAGCACCGTGACCATTATATACAAAACAACAACAAATAGTAAA
>NBMC01000052.1 GCA_002084805.1 Spirochaetaceae bacterium 4572_59
GCGAAGGGCAGATATCTCTGATCAATATCAATCACCCGATCCACCCCTATAAAATACCCTGCCGACCCGCTCAATATGCTCGATAAGACCCGCATTCTCAATATGGCAAAACAGGGACAAATCAATCTCATATGGAAGCATCAGCTCATCCAGTTCATCTTCCAAACGAAAAAGCAGAGCCGCATCAACACACCCCCTGCTAATAGTCAAATCAATATCGGAACCATTCTTAAAAGACCCCTTAGCCCGGGAACCATACAACAGAACCTCTTCCACTTCCACATGCCTGCGAAAAACACCTTGAATGGCCGTGACGGCCTTTTCCGGAAGACCGGATTCACTCATCTTCATCCTGCGTAAACCCCGACAACGTCTCATACAGTTTTTCAAACTCAATAAAATACTGCTCTACGATCAAGCTCAAACACTTCCAGGCCAGTTCATGGGTAAACTCAAAAACCTGAATCATACCCTGCTCTTCCAGTTTGGACAGAGGCCTCTCTTCTGACAGGGCAACAGCCTCTCCTAACTCTGCAAAAGCCTTTTTATAACTGTCAAAACGCTGAACCCAACGTATATCATCTTTTGTCATAGACCTACCTGTTCCCATGTTAAGAATCTTACTAAACCACTTGATATGAGTATACACCATCATGAATAAAAGATTCTATCAAGTGTGGTATTGGGCAAAGGCCATTACTCTTTCGGTGAAAAAACAAGCAATACAATAAACAATTCCCAAGCTCCTCCTACCAATCGTGAAGCTAATTCAATATTTATTCCTGCAAAAGAAGTCTTATCACTATTGGATGTCGTCAGGTATTCAAGGGAACCGGAAAATCGGCGTTTTCGATACATTGCTCAGTAATCGATACCTCAGTCCCGATTCCATCTTATTTATTGATGAACCGGAATCGGCACTACCCTGCCGGGAGCTGTATATTTCACTGCTTGCAAGGGAGAGATTTATCGCACAAGGAGGGCAGACAATTCGTTTATCTACGGCATCAAAACGCTTATCAGACTGATCCATCATCATCTCCAGTTTCTCATTCTGGAATTTCAGCTGCTGCTCCACCGTAATCATCCGCTCTAAAAGCTCTTTATCCGAACAGGATCTCTCCCCCTCAGGAAAAGTGAGGATATGCTGATCTTTGAGCCACTGACCGATGTGACTTTTGACATAGTTACCAATCTGTTCCAGCTGATTTTGATCCACCAAGACATCTCCCATAAATATTCTTCCTTTAATCATAATGTTTTTTCATCTATTTTTACAGAGCGGATGCTCCTTCTGCTTCAATTTCAAGCATCTTTTCCGGGGTTCATAAGAGAATCAGTACGGGATCCATGGCCATGATGGGACGGGTCAAACAGAAATGGATGATACAGGTGGATACCACCATGACAGCTTGTGGACCGGGGCTGCCGGATTATTTCACAAATTGTGGGCATCCCTTATGAGGAGGCCTGCCGGGAGCTGTATATTTCTCTGCTTGCAAGGGAGGAGTTTTGGCACTATTGACCTACACTTTAAGAAAAATGTTATTTAGTTTTGAATTTAAATCTTTGTCTGAATCCGCGTGTTTAGTCGCGAAGTGATTAGAATCGGTAATCGTGCCAACTCTTACATCAAACTCAGAATTATCAAAAGACTCTACAAAAACAAACGTGCTGCTACTTGAATCTTTAAAAGAGGCAAAATTTTCTTTTGTTGACATATTGAATGTAATCAAATCAGAATTCCCCCGCAAAGCCCTGGGCATTCGCTACGCTCATTGCTCGGGCATGCAGCCAGGCCCTACCCGCTGAAAGCGGGAAAGCCCCAAAGAATCCTGATTATCAATTTTCAGATTATGCTCTCCCTTATCCTTATATTTACGGCCATGAGCATGCCCTCCACAGTCTTTATCCTGACAGGATTTATGAAGACCATCCCCTATGATCTGGAAGATTCAGGGAGGATTGACGGTGCCAATGAGTGGATCATCTACCTACAAGGACATAATTATGCCTCTGACTGCCCCCTCCATCGCCCTGGTAACCATCTATAATGCGGTACCCCTAATGACCGCAGGAGCCCTGAAATGAACAATTCCGATTAACTTCGAAGATTTTGATAGGCAGCGGGAAGAGGAGATGCGTCTTTATAGGGAGGAAGGAGAATCAGCTATCCAGCCGAGAACTGTCCCGGTCCTGTACTGCGTTTACTCGGCATGCGACCGGGCTCAGCCAATAAAGTTATAAACTGACATAAGAGTTGTTATCAGAACAAAACCGATACCGATAAACCAGGTCAGCATATTGAAGCGTTTATCAACAGACTCAAATCGTTTATCCATATATTTTTGCTGATCTTCAAAGCGTTTATCAACAGCCTGAAAGCGCTTATCCGAAAGCTCCAGCATCATATCAAATTTTTCATTCTGATACTTCAGCTGCTGCTCAATTGTCACCATTCGTTCAAGCAGTTCTTTATCAAGGCCTCGATCCGGAAAGGATATTATATTCTGATCCCGAAGCCATTGACCCAAGTTGTTTTTAACATAGGTACCAATCTGTTCCAGCTGATTTTGGTCCACCAAGGCATCTCCCATGATTATTCTCCCTTATATTATACTACCCTTTCACTCTGATAAACAGATTGAAAGGGTAGGCTTGATTCAAAAAATAAGAAAAATAATCTATCACGAAAAAAGCCAGTATGTCCCGTTGTCGACCAGCTGATCTTGGGAACCACACTCCATAAAACGATAGAGGGACATCAGGACTGTAATCATTGTAAATCCTGCACCCATAAGCCAGGCACTCATATTGAAATACTAAGAAATTAGCGTTCTTTATCCAATTCTTGTTTCTTAAAACATCCAAAGCTAAATTAATCTGACGAGTTGTAAATTGCTGTTTTCTTGCATTCCATGCATACACATTATCAATGACTTCTTTATTCTTTACCATCTTTTCTTATTCTGATCAGCCCAGCTTACAACCTTATGAAAATCAGCTTCAAGATGTATTATTGGCGTCTGACCACCATGATATGAAATTTCAGGATGATTCCCCTTATGAAACATATAAAGCATGACAGATCTTGGGCAAAAATAAAAAGGAACGCAATCTCCCACATGGAGATCAGGATAACAGGAAATAGTAAGTTCTTTTAAACGTCTCTTTTTAATTTTACTCATACCAATAGTAGTTCCAACAGGGATCCTCTCATTTATAATTGCATCACTGAAAAGATGATTGCTCTCTAAAACAGAAGATAATCTATCTATATGGAGGATATGGTATATTTTGGGATTTTCCAATACATCCCGGCCCTGGCCAACGGCGGTAAAGACGGCTGGACTCTGGAAGTACTGCAGGGCGTTATCTGCCCCAACTTCTATGGTGCCAATGATTTCTTTAATGAATTAACCTCGGGTAAAACGACATTCACAGATGTCCGATATAAGGAATCTCTTAAAAAACTTCTGAATCTCCGCCGCCGCCCCCGGGGACTTGACTGGACCGGGTTTACAGGATTATTTCCCAAATTGTAGGATCCCCGATATAAGGAATCTCTTAAAAAACTTCTGAATCTCCGCCGCCGCCCCCGGGGACTTGACTGGACCGGGTTTACAGGATTATTTCCCAAATTGTAGGATCCCCTATGAAAAGGACTGTCGGAAGCGATCTGGATTCTTTCAACAGCACTGTACGCTTATGTCGAAAACTTATACTCCACAGGCGGATCATTCAATTGAAGTTTAGATGCAGCAATGGAATTGGGTGACCGCGAACTGGATAAAATCGGAGAATATGTTAAAACACACCTGGCCGAATGGAGCAGAGGAAACGTGTTAGAATTCAGATCCAACAGAGAGCTCGACCTCCTGGAACGAATGGTCCGGGTAGAAGAGAGTTTGAAGAACCAGATGGAATTGACCAAACAGGGATTTGAGTCCATGGATAAACGATTTGAGTCCATGGATAAACGATTTGAATCCATGGATAAACGTTTTGAATCCATGGATAAACGATTTGAGGATATGCAGATATCTATGGACAAACGCTTTGAATTTGTCGACAAACGATTTGAGGATATGCAGATATCAATGGACAAGCGCTTTGAATCTGTCGACAAACGATTTGAGGATATGCAGAACTATATGGACAAAAGATTTACTGGACAGCAATGGGTTATGGGCCTGGGATTCACAGTCCTTGCCGCCCTGATGAGTATTTTCAACTTTTTTTGAAATGGAGAATGATTTTTGTATGATTTCAGTTGAAATGCCTTCTTTCTTAGTATTTAGTATCACATATCAGCTGTGCCTGATCCCACTTGTCTTTCTGCCAATCTTGAAACGACCCTTTCTGCTTATATTAGCTTTGATGGAAAGATTCTGGAATAACCATCCAGGAAAGGATATCCACAAAAAGGGGAATATGACTCTCCTGGAAAGCCGCCTTCAGCTGCAGCTGAAGGTCCAGTTCATCTCCCCGACCAGTCCTAAGCGGTTCATCATTCCCTCTTTCCTCAGGGAAAGAGACTAGATCCACATCACTGGCTTCATAACTGCTGCCGTTAGCACGGCTGCCATAGAGCCATACCTCTCTGCCCAGAATAATGCAGCGGAGTATGGCGAGAATCTGCCTGTAATAAGAATCGGATTGACTCAGAAAGGATAAATCCCGGCCAGATGGCGGGCATCTTTCAGGAAAGCAGGAAGGATTTTCAGGGTTTCCATGGCCAGTTCGAAGCTTTTAACGGCCGAGTTACGAAACATATCGTAATCCAGCTCCTCTCTCTCCTGTCCGGCCTGCTCCAGGGCCTCCTCCAGAAAGCTTGCCTAATCTCTCAAGCAGTACAAAGAGAGGAGATGCTTCATTTTTTTATATCACTGTCCGTATTACATCATAAGAATTACAAAGACTTGATTATTAAGGGGATAAAACCGGCAAGCATGGTCAGAAGAATACCCGTCAGGAAGACATAAAGCTTGTTAAAGCGCTTTTATCGATCATTCTTTCTTTTTTTGATGCACCCCGGCGCTTTTGCCCCGTATAAGATTTGATGAAAACCAATCAGATTGACATCTTCAGTGAAGAATACCCCGATTCTCTGAGACAAATTGCCGATCCGCCCCGGATCCTCTACTACAGAGGAGAGTGGAACCCGGAAATTTTCGAGCAGACTATCAGCGTCGTAGGTTCCCGCAAGATGACCCGTTACGGCAGATTCATGACAGAGAGTCTTGTGACAGAGATTGCAGAAGCAGGAATAACGGTGCTGTCCGGCTTTATGTACGGAATAGATGCGACCTCCCATAAAGCCGCTGTCGATGCAGAAGGAAAAACCATAGCCGTCATGCCCTGCGGGATTGAAAGGATCCACCCTCTGTATCAAAAAGGGCTCTACGAAGAGATCATCCACGGCGGGGGCCTGATCCTCTCGGAGTATGAAGCTGACAGCCAGCCGGCTCTCTGGACCTATCCCAGGCGCAACAGAATAGTGGTCGGCCTTTCCCCCCTGCTCCTGGTAATGGAAGCGGGTCTCAAAAGCGGCGCCCTTATGACCGCCCGGATTGCCCGGCGTTACAACAAAAAAATCTATGCCCTTCCGGGGCCCCTTAGCAGTACGGTCTCCCTAGGATGCGCCCTTCTGATCAAACAGGGGGCCTCCATTGTAACCGGGTCTCAGGATATTCTTTTGGAATACGGTCTTCTGCCCTGTGAGCCTAAACAGAACGGCACGGGGAAAAGAAAAAAAATGCTTTCCAGCCTGCAGAAGTCGATCATAGAGCAACTGGAAAGGGAAGCCATGAGCGTGGATGAAATGACACGGGTTTTAGGCAAGTCAGCCTCACAAATCGGAGCGGAACTGACCCTGCTCACCCTGCAGAAAAGACTATCCTTTCAGGAAGGCAGGTACAGCCTATGCTGATAAAAGTATCATCCGTATCCTTTTCGGGACTGAATACCATCAAAATCGACGTGGAAGTAAACATAGCCGACAAGGGCCTACCCTCCTTCGATCTTGTGGGGATGCCCAACAAGGCGGTGGGAGAGAGCCGTGAGAGGGTGAGGACCGCTCTGGTCAATGGGGGATACTCCTTTCCCCTGAGGCGGATTACGGTCAATCTGGCACCGGGAGACGTTCCCAAAGACGGTGCCTTCTATGATTTCCCCATTGCCCTGGGAATCCTGTCGGAGATTGTCGGCTTCGAGATTCCCACAGACTCCCTTTTTTTCGGAGAGCTATCCCTGGACGGCTCCCTCAGGCACAGCAAAGGAGCCCTGCTGGCGGCTCTTTTTGCCAAAGAGATGAAGCTGAAATCCATCTTTGTTCCCGAGCCATCGGCCAACGAAGCCTCTGCCGGGGGACACAATGTACTGATGATAGGCTCTCCCGGCTCGGGAAAAACCATGCTTGCCCGTGCCCTTCCCGGGATTCTTCCACCCTTAAGCGAAGAGGAGTCTCTAGAGGTGACCCGGATCTATTCCTGCACCGGCCAGATCCCCCCGGGCGGGTCGCTTATCACAGCCAGACCCTTCCGCGCCCCCCACCATATCATCTCTCAGGCCGGACTGGTGGGCGGAGGCTCCCGTCCCCGGCCGGGAGAAATCAGCCTGGCCCACAGGGGCGTCCTCTTTCTGGACGAGTTCAACGAATTTCCCCGTTCCATTATAGAAGCCCTCAGACAGCCTATGGAGGACGGAAAACTGACCATTTCCCGGAGCATGGAGCGGGTAAGCTACCCCTCCCGCTTTATGCTTATCGCCGCGGCGAATCCCTGCCCCTGCGGGTACCTGAACGATGAAATGAAGAGATGTGTTTGCACCATCAAGGAGATACGCCGCTATCGGAAAAAGCTATCAGGGCCAATTCTGGACCGGATCGACCTGCATGTGGATATCCCTGTGGTTGACATCAAAAAAATGGCTTTGCTTGGCACAGCAGAGCAGAAAGAGCCCTCCCGGCTGATCAGAGAACGGGTTGCAGCGGCCCGGAAAATCCAGCAGGAGAGATTTAGAGGAGATCCCATTCAAACCAATGGAGAGATGAGAAACAAACAGATTAAAAAGTATGCAAAACTGAAAAGAGGATCTCATTTGATGTTAAGGGAAGCCTCCGAAACCTTTCAGCTTTCAGCCCGCTCCTATTTGAAGCTTATAAAACTTGCCAGAACCATAGCAGACATGGAGGGAGAGACGGATATCCGGGAAAAACATATTGCCGAAGCCCTGCAATACCGGCCAAAGATAACAGAATGACCCCCCAGTGCGAAAAAGGAAAAAACCGGAAGAGAATCGAACTGGGTCGCAAAGGGGAGGATATAGCACAGGAGTATCTGGAAGACCGGGGATACGAGCTTGTTGGCCGCAACGAAAGGGTGGGCCATTCGGATATAGATATTCTTGCCCGGGATAAAGAGATTCTTGTTTTTGTGGAGGTCAGGACCAGATCGGTCGAAGACAGGGGAATGCCCGAAGAGACACTGAATGCTAAAAAACTGAAAAGAATGAGAAAAACCGCAGAGATCTATATGGCCCTGCACCGTTACGAGGGGGCAGCAAGGCTCGATGCGGTCTGCCTGATACTCGAAGAGGGAGACAAGGTCAGCCATTTCAAACATTACAGCTCTGTAGGCGTTGATCCCTGAATCAGACATTTGACCCTTATCGGAGGTCTGAATGTCGACGGGCTTATTCCAGAGGGCTGGTTATTGAAAATAATCTTCAGGATTTCAAAAATTTTCAAAAAGCTGTTCTGGGGCTGATCAACTGATACATTGACCCCTTTCTCAAAGACCAGTACAATAATCTTACTGAGATTCTCATACTAAACAGACATGAAAAAAGGTATAAACAATGCAGAAACAAGGTTCCCTTAAAAAGACCCTCTTTATGATATCCATCCTGACTATACTCTTCTCTTTGAGCGGCTGTAACCGCCGTATCGGCCACGGGGTCGTGCTATGGAGCGATCAAGAGGAGCTTTCTACGGGAGCGATTACGGATATCCTTTCGGAATCAAAAATACGAAAGACCTATATTGTGCAGGTCAAGGGAACAAAAGACCGTTTCGAACTGCCTCTCTGGCGGGTAAAGTTTTTTGAAAAATCTGCAGCTGCAGAGGAATTTGCCGCCACTTTTGAAGAGTGGCAGCCTATTTATGCCTTTACAACTAAGGCAAGCCTTCCCATGCGGGAACGAGCCGATGCCTCATCCGAAAGGGTTTACAAACTGCGCGAAGGCCAGGAAATCAAGGTTTTAAACCGGGGAGACATGGTAGAAATTGGCCGTTTTAAAGGCTACTGGTACGAGGTTCTGACCGGAGACGGAACCATCGGTTACTGTTTTGATGCCTATCTTACAGTTTACAGCCTCAATGATAAGCAGGAAATGATAGTTCAGAATGAAAAGGATACTTCCGATCCTCAGCTGGATAACTTTTTTAACTCCGAATGGCGGCCTGAATGGTTTCAGGATATGCTGAGCCGGGGTCAGATTGATCTAAAGCTGTTTCGTCCCGATTATGGACTTTTTCTGGATAAGGAAGCGGGAACAATTACCCTGAATACACCCGAAAGAGCCGTACAGAGCACATTTGATTCTGTGACCCGGATTGGGGCCAACCGCTACGATTTTGCGGGAACATCCTTCCGTATAACCATAAACAGCGAGAATTTCATTTCCGTTCAGTACAAGCATGAAGGCCTGGAAATTTCCGAGGCATTTATCAGTCTGAAGGCAGACATAAATGAGCTTATAGCAAACGAAAGTGAGCGGCGGGAAGGGCTTCTGGCAGCGTTTATGAATCGTGGGCCGGAAATGTCCAGTCAGGCATACGGAACAATTCTTTTTGAAAATTCGGGACGTTTTACCTGGATAGACAAGAGCTCTCTGATCAGCCAGCAGATTCTGACAGTCTCCTCCGGAAACAGCGGACGTGTCAGTTTTGACATATTCCCTCAGACCAGGATTGAAAGCCACTATGATGCTGTGATGACATTTCACTTTGACAGCGGAGAGACAGCGGATTTTCTCTACTCCATTCGGGATGCCGGAGCGTCTCTGCTCTATGTTCATCCCCGTTATATTGAAAAGCGGATTGTCACAAGCGATCAGTTCTTCGATCCAATTCAGATGTATTTCACCTTCCCGGACAAGAGCCAGTTCAGTGAGGGGAAAGAAAGTGATTCAGAATCTGATGATGCAGAAATCCTTGCCGCTGATGCAGAAGAATCAGCGGTGCGGGAAGGCTGACTTTTTTTGGCAGAGAGGATATTGCTATCCTCTCTCTCATAAATTAGACTATTTTAAATATGAATTTCATTTTTCCTGGAAAACACGACATAGAATCAGAAGTACTCAAGACTGTTTATAGAAGAGAAGAGATCTTTGCAGAAATAAGAATTAATAGAATTTGTTTTGCCCTTTTCAGCTTCTTCTTGTTTATGAATTTTCTGTTGCTTATTTTTACTGATCTAGCTCTCGGGGATCTCGTGTTGAGCAGTAATATGATAGGTCTGTTACTGTTTCTGTTGTATACTATTGTTGTTTCTGTTTTTCTTAAGCGGAAGCATTATTCTCCCTATTTGAAATACCTGACAATCTTTGTTGCCGTAACAAGCATATCGATCGTAGCGGGAGCTTACAGTTTCGGGAATGATTTTGTCCATACCGCAAGGACAGCAGCCCTGAACAGCTATTTTCTGATTATTTTTTTAAGTGGAATTTATAAAAAACCCTACTTTTCTCTCTATACAAGTCTGGTCATATGCCTTGAATACCTTTTTTTAGTTGTTTTAGCCCATATTTCGGGCCATCCCTTCCATTTGGGATCAGAGACTTTTAATGAAGACATAATCACCTATGATATTGTAGTTCTAAATATAGCCAACTACCTGATTTCAGGAACCTTAATGCATCTGATTGCTATCCGTCACAGGATGCTTATGAGGCAACTCAATGATTCTACGGTAAAACTCAGCGGGGAACGGGCGGATAGAAAGCGCAGCGAGGAAAAAGCTGCCTATCTGCTGAAGTTTGATAACCTGACACAGTTGCCCAATTACGAGCATTTTCAGGAAAGGGTCCTGGGGCAGCTCGAAAAAGCAGCTTCACGTAAGCAGATCTTTGCTGTAATGTGTCTGGGACTGGATTCCTTTAAAAACATCAATCAGATTTACGGGACCGAAACGGGTAGCCATATTCTGCAGGATGCAGGCATGAGAATCAGCAGCTCCTTCAGAGAGGATGATTTTATTTGCCGTTTTATGGGAGATAAGTTTCTGATTCTCCTGACCGATTTAAAGTCCAATTACAATATTTCCGACATTATCCGCAAAAGCAGGGAGACCTTCGAAAAACCCTTTGAAGAGAAAGGGCGGCAGATTAAGCTGTCCGCCTGCGGGGGACTGTGTACTTATCCCAATGATGGTGAATCGGTCTCCGATCTGATTAAAAAAGCGGAAACCGCCATGTACAGGGCAAAATCAGAGGGTAAAAACAGCTTTAATCTCTATGATTCTGCCATGCAGCATGAACTGGATAAACGTATCATCATTGAGAATGAAATGGAGAGTGCCCTGTTCCATGATGAGTTTTTTATGGTATATCAGCCCAAAACAGACCTGGACGGCAATATCAGGGGCTTGGAGAGTCTGCTACGTTGGAATTCCTCCCTCAAGGGCTTTATCGGCCCGGATATTTTTATTCCCATTGCCGAGGATTCAGGCTTTATAATTCCTCTGGGATATCATGTGTTCAGGCAGGTCTGTATGCAGGTGGGGATATGGGCTAAACAGGGAGTAACGCCTCTCCGGATAACCGTAAATATCAGTCCCCGTCAATTTTCCCAGGCGGATTTTATTATCCGAATACAGGATATTATAAGCTCGACCAGGGTTGATCCTGTCTGGATCGGTCTTGAGATTACCGAAAGCGGTATGATGGAGAATGAAAAAGACTGTATCGAAAAACTGAATGCCCTGCAAGCTCTGGGACTGACCATCTCCATTGATGATTTTGGAAAGGGTTATTCCTCCATGACCCGTCTGGGTCACTATCCTGTGGATGCTTTGAAAATTGATAAATCCTTTATTGATGATATTCCAGGCAGTCAGACTGCCAATTGTATTGTTCAGTCAATCATCGATCTGGCCCATAATCTGAATTTACAGGTGGTGGCCGAAGGATGCGAAAACAGGGAACAGGTAGATTATCTACATCAGAAAAACTGTGATCTCTTCCAGGGCTACTATTTTTATAAAGCTCTGAAAAAAGAGACGCTGGATTCTATCCTCCCCACAGCTAAAGCGGCAATCTCAGATTAGCAATCACTGTTGCAGGGTTGCCTCTTTTTATTTACAATCGACTTTATGAGTGCATTTGTCCAACTAAGCGGCGTATCCCTGGCCTTCGGTGACCGGGATATCCTGAAAAACGTCCATATCAATCTTTCCCGTAAATCCAGAGTGGCCCTTGCAGGGGCAAACGGTAGCGGAAAAACAACCTTTATGAAAGTCATTGCCGGAATAAGCGAAAGCGACCTTGGTGAGAGATCCCAGTCCAGGAATGCCCGGATTGGCTATCTGCCCCAGTCGGGTTTGACCTACAGAGACCGGAGCTTGAGAGATGAGGTCGAAACGGCCTACTCCCATATAGTCGATCTGGAAAAAGAGAGAGATCAGCTGGCATCCAGGCTGGAAGAGCTTCCCGGAGATGACCCCAGGATAAATAAGCTGCTGGAACGGCATCATGATCTACAGGAAATGATCACAGCAAGCGGTTACTACGAACGTGAGGCCATGATCTATCGGGTTCTTAGGGGTCTTGGTTTCTCTGTGGATGATATGGATCGCGATACGGGGACATTCTCCGGCGGTTGGCAGATGAGAATCGCCCTGGCGCGGATCCTGCTGGAGATGCCCGATGTACTTCTTCTGGATGAACCAACAAACTACCTGGACCTGGAAGCAAGGGACTGGCTGGAAGATTTCCTGGGGATGTTCCCGGGGGGTGTTCTGGTGGTATCTCATGACCGTTACTTTCTGGATAGGGTCAGTAAAGAGACTATTGAACTGTTTCAGGGTATGCTTAAGGTCTACAAGGGAAACTATTCGGCCTATGAAGCACGGCGCAAGCAGGAGCTGGAGCTTCTGGAACAGCAGTACAAACAGCAACAGGATGAGATTGCCCATATTGAAGATTTTGTCCGCCGTTTCCGCTACAAAGACAGCAAGGCCTCCCAGGTGCAGAGCCGGATTAAAATGCTGGATAAGATGGAAAGAATAGTGTTGCCTTCCAATATGAAAAAAATGAACATGACCTTTCCCCCTCCCCCTCATTCGGGCAAAAAGGTGATGAATCTCGAGAATATAAACAAGAGCTTTGGAGATCATCATGTTCTGAAGGATATCAACCTTGAAATCCGCAAGGGAGACCGGCTCAATTTGTCCGGTGCAAACGGGGCAGGAAAGAGTACTCTTATGCGGATTATCTGCGGAGAGGATGAAAATTTTCAGGGTATTAGACAAGTGGGAAGCGATGTAAAGATCGGCTACTTCAGTCAGGATCAGGAGATGGTGTTGAATCCCGACTTGAATGTACTGGAAACACTGGAAGAAGAGGCTCCCACAGAGATGATCCCCCGCCTGCGGGGGATGCTGGGCTCTTTCCTGTTCAGCGATGATGACATCTATAAAAAGTGCGCAGTTTTAAGCGGTGGAGAGAAAAACCGTCTGGCCCTGCTGAAGATTCTTCTGGAACCTGTAAATCTGCTGATTATGGATGAACCGACCAACCATCTGGACATTCACTCCAAAGATATACTCCTGAATGCACTGAAACACTACGAAGGGACCCTGATATTCGTTTCCCATGATCGTTATTTTATCGAGAACCTGGCGGAATCCGTTCTGGATCTGATGCCCGGAAAGGCTGAGTATTTTGCTGGAGACTACGAATACTACCGCTGGAAGAAGGAAAACCGCGTAGAGGGAGAACCTTCTGCTATAGCTGAAACTTCCGTATCTGAAGACTCGGTAAACAGTTCTTCTGCCAAAGAGAGCCGGGAACAGGATAAAAAGAGAAAAGGTGAAATAAGACGTCTGGAACGGGCCGAAGCCGTTCTTATAGAAGAGCTGGATTCCTGTGAAAGCGAGCTGGCAGACTGCCAGCAGCAGATGAGCCTTTCCGAAGTCTATTCGGATGCGGAAAGGGCAAAGGCAGTCAGTATGAGGATTATGGAACTGGAAGCCAGGCAGGAGGAGCTGACACTCCGCTGGGAAGAGGCCGCAGAGGAACTGGCGGCACAAACGACGGATTGACGTTCAATCTGTGAACATTTAAAATGGGGCCACTATGAAAAACATCCTGATTACCGGGGGTGCCGGATTTATCGGTTTTCACCTCGCAAGCCACCCTGCACTGCAGAACGCGGACAATGTTGTCCTTTTTGATAAGCTGAACTCCTACTACGATCCTGCTTTAAAGTACGGCCGCCTGAAGCTACTGGGTTTTGATGTCACTCCAGACAGTCCCGAGATGGAAGCGGAAACTTCCTCTCTTTATAAGGGATGGGTGTTTTACAAGGGATCCCTTGAAAAGGCTGACCATGTAAATACTCTCTTCGAGGAGTATGATTTTGATACGGTGGTCAATCTGGGAGCCCAGGCGGGAGTCCGTTACAGTATTGATTATCCCCAGACCTATGCAGACAGCAATCTGCAGGGCTTTCTGAATATTCTGGAAGCCTGCCGGAATCATCCGGTGGATCATCTGATCTATGCCTCCTCCTCCAGTGTATACGGTGCCAATAAAAAGACTCCCTTTTGCGAGAGCGATAGTGTAGACAATCCTATCAGCCTCTATGCGGCAACAAAAAAAAGTAATGAGCTCATGGCCCACAGCTACAGCCATCTCTATGGCATTCCCTGTACGGGACTGCGCTTTTTTACAGTGTATGGTCCCTGGGGACGCCCCGATATGGCCTACTTCTCTTTTGCACAGAAGATCGCAGCTGGCGAAACCATTCAGATTTTCAACAACGGCGATATGATGCGGGACTTCACCTACGTAGAGGATATCAGCGAAAGTATTACCCGCCTGTTTGACAGAGCTCCCGTAAAAGATTCTTCAGAGAATGGTTCGGCAGCTCCCGCACGGATTCTGAATATCGGACACGGTTCACCTGTTAATCTGCTGGACTTTGTCAAAGAGATAGAAAAACAGATCGGGAAGGTAGCCCAGAAGGAATACCTCCCCATGCAGATGGGAGATGTTCCTGTAACCTGGGCCGATACCAGCCGCCTGGAAGCTCTCACCGGGTATAAACCCAAATATGACCTGGCCTACGGAATCGGAAAGTTCGCCACCTGGTTCAAAGAGTACTACAAACTGTAAACTCCCCGGCTCAGGGATTGGAAGGGCCGCAGGGCTGGTCGCAAGCTCCGCTTGCTGCCCGCCCATGCTGCCGGCTTGTCTGAAATAGAACACCCATTCCCTTTGTAATACTTTACACTCTGCCCACGGGTCTGTAACGGAAGATATTCCGGACAGAGTCATCCTTGGCATAGATATTTCTCAGATCGAAGAGCAGGTCTCCGCTCATCAGTTTTTTGGCCTTTTCAAGATCTATTCCACGGAACTGGTTCCATTCGGTCATAATGACCATGGCGTCGGCATGCTTTACCGCATCATAACCATCATGGCAATAGGTTATGGCATCATCAATATCTTCCAGACGCCATTTGGCTTCTTCAATTCCCTGAGGACAATAAGCCTGAATGCGGGCCCCCTTTGCGGCCAATCCTCTTAAAATGGTCAGAGCGGGAGCATCACGCATGTCGTCGGTATCCGGTTTGAAAGAGAGACCCAGAATGGCAATGGTTTTGTCTTTAATCTCTTCCATTTCCCTCTCGATTTTCTCCACCATCTTTGTTTTCTGCCGCTCATTGGCTTCAATAGCCGCTTCGATCACAAGGGTGCGTTCGCCGTTTTTTCTGGCAATATCCGCAATGGCTTTTGTATCCTTGGGAAAACAGCTACCACCGTATCCCGGTCCGGCATGGAGGAATTTGGGGCTGATCCTGCCGTCCATTCCCATGGCTCGGGCTATTTCCTGCACGTTTGCGCCTACTTTTTCGGAAAGCTGTGAGATTTCATTGATAAAAGAGATTTTTACAGCCAGAAAGGCATTAGCTGCATATTTAATCATCTCTGCTGTTTCTATCTCTGTAAAAACAAAGGGGGTCTGATTGATAAAGAGCACGTTATAGACTCTTTTCAAAAGATCCTTGGCCCTCTGTGAATCCGTACCCAGAACAACCCGATCGGGCCACTGGCAGTCTTTGACCGCTTTTCCTTCCCTGAGAAATTCGGGATTAGAGGCTACGTCGAACTCAAATACCGCGCCCCGGGTATCCAGTTCGGCCTGAATGGTCTGTTTCACCAAACGGGCGGTTCCCACGGGAACGGTGGATTTATCCACAACAACCTTGTATCCATTTAGATGTTCACCGATGGATTTGGCTACGGAGAGTACATATTTAAGGTCGGCCGATCCATCGGCTGCAGGTGGTGTTCCCACGGCAATAAAGATGGTGTCTGCCGTTTCAACAGCCATTTTCATATCTGAAGAGAACTTCAGGCGACCGTCGGCCACGTTTTTATGCATTAATTCGGAGAGTCCTGGTTCGTAGATGGGTACTTCACCGCTGTTCAGTCTATCAATTTTATCCTGATCCACATCCATACAGACTACATTCAATCCAAAATCCGCTAAAATGACTCCCTGTACGAGTCCTACATATCCTGTTCCAATTACTGAAATGTTCATAAACAGAACATTATACCCCCTCTCCGCTTTGGGCAATGCTAAATGATAGAATAAGACTAAAAATTAACGTAACCTTCTATTTTATCCGATTGTAGTACTCATAAGAGTCCGACTCATAGCCATGGAGGCAATAAGCATGTTATTCAAAAATAAATTACTCATAATATTTGGTATTGCGGCTCTGTTTTTTACAGCCTGCGGCAATCAGGAAGAAGAACTGACCATGAAAGAGGCTCAGGCTCTTAAACAGGAAAACAAGGGAGACCTCTTATCCCGGACCATTACAAAACCGGGGGGAAAGGAACCCTTTGCCATTGGGATCCCCGGGGGAACCTGGAATAGCTCCATTACCAATGACCCCAAAACCTTCAATCTTATTATTGCCGAAAATGACGGAGCCTCTGCGAACATACTGGGAAACCTTCTACCGGGCTATCTGGTAGACTACGATGCCTACAAAAAGCAGTGGGAGCCAAAAACAGCCTCCTATGATATACAGATCCTCAGGGATGAAAACCGTATGGATGTGAAGTTCACCCTCCGGGATGACCTGTTCTGGTCCTGGCACGACCGGGATGAGAAGATAAAAATCACATCGGATGATGTTATCTTCTGGTATAACGACATAGACGGGAATCCCGATCTGCAGATGGCTACCTACGGCAGCCAGTTCGTCACCATGGCCGATGGTTCTCAAGTTCATATTGATATAGAGAAGATCGATGAGCTCTCCTTTGTATTTCACTTCCCCCGGATCGTGGCCAATCCCCTCCTGAGCTGCAATATGACCTACGGCCCCCGCTTCCTCTACGAGAAAGCCCTCCGGGAGGGAGGAGCCGAAGGGGTGAAAGATATCTTTACCATCGATACGGATGTAAAAGAACTGCCCAGCGGCGGATCCCTTTTTCTCACAGAGTATACTCCCGGCGTAAGACTTGTTTATGAAAAGAACTCTGCCTACTGGGATACGGATATGGCGGGAAACTCCATTCCCTATATTCAGAAAACCATCAGCAAGATCGTTCCTGATATGAATACCAACTTCCTTCTCTTTAAAAACGGGGAGAGGGACAGCTACCAGGTCCGCTCGGAAGACCTTGAAGAACTGCTTAACGAGGAAAACAGTGATTTTTCGGTTTACAACGGCGGTGCCAGCTTCAATGCCGACTTTATCTCCTTCAATCAGAATCCTGTGGCCCTGCCCTCATACATGCAGGAGTGGTTCTCCCACAAGGAGTTCCGTCAGGCCATGAGCTGTCTGGTAAACAGGGAGAGGATGATCAAACAGATTTACCGTGGCCTGGGAACGCCCTTCCAGTACTTCTTCCAGGAAGCCAATATATTCTATAATCCGGAAATCAAGCTTGAATATAACTACGATCCCGGGCGGGCCCTGAAGCTTCTGGCCTCCATAGGGATAAAACAGGATACAGATGGGATCATGCGGGACAGCACAGGCCGGGAGCTGGTATTTGATATCATTACCAACTCCGATAACAACCTGCGCATGGATTCTGCCAATATTTTTTCCGATGAGTGCGCTAAGCTGGGCATCAAGGTAAACCTGAAACCTCTGGATTTTCAGAAGATGGTGGAAATGCTCACCCAGACCTACGACTGGCATGCTGTTCTCATAAGTCTGGGCCTCCCCTACTGGCCGACCCAGGGGGTGAATGTATGGGTTTCCAACGGAAACCTTCACCTCTGGCATCCCCTGCAGGAAAGCCCGGCGACCACGTGGGAAGCCCGGCTGGATTACCTTCATAATGAAGCGTCCTATACCCCCGAAAAAGAGATTGCCCGGCCTCTATGGGACGAATATCAGAGAATCATTCTGGAGGAACTTCCCGTTATTCACCTGGTCCACTCCAATGCCTTTTTTGCCATCAGGGACAAGTGGCAGAATGTGTACTATGACACTTTGGGAGGTCTGGATTCCGACCGTCTCTATCTGAAGGATACTCAATGAAAAGCATCCTTCATTTTCTGACGGAACAGTTATACCATTTCCGGAACACCCATCCTCTGGCCAATTTTATCATGGGCCGCTTTGCTTCGATGATTGTGATCCTTTTTATTCTGGGATTTGCGGTTTTCGGACTGATGCAGCTGGCCCCGGGTGATATTGTGGATAACTATGTAAAACAACAGCTTCTGAGTCTCTCTGAAGGTAATACGGGTTCGGAAAACCGGAAAGAGCTCTTCTCGGAAGAACAGATAGCTGCCAAAAAGGCGGAACTGGGACTGGATAAGCCATTCTACTCCCAGTATATGCACTGGCTCCATCAGGTTTTTGTAGAACATGATCTGGGCAGGTCCATGATCAGCCGGGCACCCATCCTCTTTCTGATCAAGACCCGTCTGATCAACTCGATTATCCTGAATCTCATTTCCCTCTTTATGCTGACCTTTATCTCCTTTGCCCTGGGAATCTATTTTTCCTCCAAGGTGGGAACCACCACGGATCTGGCGGCTACCTTTATTGCCCTGTTCCTCCACTCCTTTCCGGGTTTGCTCCTGCTGATACTGCTGCAGCTTTTTGCGGCTGTCTCGGGGCTTTTTCCGGTAACAGCCTACCCGGGGTTTCCCATGGCGGAAAATCCCAGTGCTTTTGTTTTCTCTTATATGCACCATATTGCTCTTCCCCTTACCGGAGCCTTCCTGGGGGGCATCGGCGGGACCATGCGGATGATAAGGGCAACCATGCTGGATCAGCTGGGCCAGCCCTATATTCAGGCCCTGCGGGCCCGGGGGATCAAGGAGTCCAGGGTCTACTTTGCCCACGCCTTCCGCAATACCCTTAATCCCTATATAACAAGCAG
>NBMC01000087.1:0-1107 GCA_002084805.1 Spirochaetaceae bacterium 4572_59
GGAAGAAGAGACTAAAACCTGGCAGGAAGTTCTGTCTGAAGACCCCTCCTACCCGAAGAACGTCTATCTTAGCGCTTATGTAAGTACGGAATGGAAACCAGGAAAGGTAGGTACTGCCCGGATGGGGACGAAATACACCGATGAGAATGGTTACCCTCTTGAAGCCAATACGGTAAATGCTTTCGGCCCGCCCGAGGGCGGTGGTGCCAGGTCGGGAGGAGAAGGCCTGACCTGCCCCATCGGGATAAACGGTGAGGCGGTCTGGCAGTTCAATCCGGACTACGTGATTATTGACGGACAGGGAGATGACTTTATCACATTTACCAAAACCTGGGCCTGGGGCGGAGCGGCCGACGGCCTGTGCTGCGAGCTGGCCCGGGTGGAAGTATCACAGGACGGCGAGATCTGGTACGAACTTATAAGTTCTGAAATTACATATGATGAAGATCCCGATCCTACACAGAGCAACAATAATTACATCTATCGAAATGTCTCCGGCCTTCACGGAAATGCTCCCAGCTGGGCGAATTTCAGAAAAGACATGCAGGCGGAGGAACTTATTGACAACGCCGGCATAGAATACTGGGAAGATAAAGAGGGATTCACAATCAGCCGCTACTTTGAAGCGGACGAAGACTACCTGGGAGGCACCCGTTTCGATCTAGGGGATTTCCATAAAAAAGACCACCCGGAAGATCCATGGCCTGTGGACGGGAAAATGAAATATCTGAAAATCATCGATGACAATACCATTCTGGACGGACAGAACTACGCCAGGGACTGGGCCCTGGGAGCCAACCTGATGGCTGCCATGGGCATCAATACGGAAGCATCGGAATAAAGAATTATGAAAAATGTAAAAACACTTAGCCTACTGGCACTTCTGACCGCCCTTATACTCCCTCTTTCCGGGACCGACATACCCGAAAAAGATATTATCCTTATCACGGAAGAACGACAGAAAGCAGAAAGCGATGCCGGTCAGAAAACGCTTATCCAAAAAGAGAACTGGGAACGCAAAGGGGCCCGCACCGTAGCCGAGGCCATTGATCTCACAGCAGGAGTCACGGTCAGCCAGACAGGAACAGCCCTGGAAAGCTCCACCGT
>NBMC01000087.1:1114-8598 GCA_002084805.1 Spirochaetaceae bacterium 4572_59
CTGGTTATGATCGACGGCATCCCTCTTAATAACGGAAAGGGTGATCCTGTTAACCTGAATACCCTTTCCCTCAACAATGTTATCACCATAGAAGTCATCCGGGGCGGAAACAGCGCTGTTTACGGCGAAGGAGCCTTCGGTGGTGCGGTCAACCTGGTGACATCCCAGGATCCTGTTCTTTACAGCGAAGCTGACATTTACTTTAAAGCAGGTTCCTTTAACGCCTATACGGGAGGCGCCTCCTTCAAGCTCCCCCTGAATCCCATGGGAACCCTGACATCCGAGATCTCGGGCGAGTACCGGAGTATGGACGGCGACTACGACTATGAATCCAGCACCGGAAGTACAACAAGATCCAACAGTTCGGGATGGGCGGATAATGCCGCGGCCGGCATAGACTGGAATATGGGAGGAATGGACAGGCATCGCTTATCTCTGAATTTCTCCTGGTATAACGGGAAAAGAGGTGTTCCCGGACTGATGGAGTTTCTCACTCCCGAAGCGGAACTGGAAGAATCAAGACTAAACCTTTCCAGCCGTTACAGGTTCACAGGCTATACGGGATTTACTATGGATACGGAATACTCCTATATACAGCAGGACTCCTACTATACGAATCCCGAAAAATCTTCCGAGGATGAGCATGACAATAGCTCCTTCCGGGGACGACTGGATCTGAGAGATACGATTGAAAGAGGAAGCTGGACCTTCACACCCCTTCTGGGAGGCATCTATTCACGGGATTCTCTCACATCCACCAGTCTGCAGAGCAGTAACGGGACAACCCTTCCGGGAGAAGCGGATCAGGACAGCGGTTCCATTTACAGCCGCATAGCTCTCAGCAATGAAGATTTAAGCATAACCCCTGCCTTTCGCTGGGATTATAATACTACAGAATATGCCGGCTGGGAGGGCAGCTCGGACAATCATTCCTCCTGGTCTCTCACCATGACCTATACACTACCCTCTTATCAGAACCTCAGCTTTAAAGGGAATATAGGAACAGCCTATCACAGTCCCGGTTTCGATGACCTTTTCTGGAGCGGAGGCTCCTTCGCATCGGGCAATCCTGATCTACTCCCCGAAGAAAGTTTCAACTGGGACGGAGGAATCACCCTCAGACCTTTTAAAGGCCTGGAAATATCTTCCGTTTACTACCAGGTCGCCACAGAGAATCTGATCCAGTGGCTCCCCACAGCAAGCGGAACATGGAGTCCTTCCAATATAGGAAAGGTTGACGGACAGGGTATGGAAAATGCCGTTTCATGGCTGATCCCTCTGAATCAGAAAAAGATTCTCTTTCTGGATATAGGCGGAAGCTACAGCTGGATGAGAATGCAGGAGAAGACAGAGAATTCCATAAATAATGGTAATCAGCTTCCCTACCGCCCTGCGCACAGTGCTTCAGGAGCTTTTTCTTTCATCATAAACAAACACAGTCTGACCTTTTCTGCCAACTATATGGGCCAGCGTTTTACCAATATGGCCAACACCAAAGACCTGGATCCGTTACTGACCTGTAACAGCACCCTGAAGCTGGTTTTTGATTCCGGTGTTTACACATCCTTCTCCCTTCTTAATATGGGAGACGTGGATTATGTGGATAAACTGGGATACCCCGTACCGGGCAGAGAGTGGTCCATCACCGGAGGATACCGATTTTGAAAAAATTTTTTATATTGTTCTGTATTTCTACACTGTTTTTCTCCTGTTCCGAGAGTATCGAAACAGACTATCAGGACTATCTCAGTAAGGGATATAGCGAAGTTCTCTTTATCCTCAATGGAGGGGCCGAAACCTTCAGCGCCTATGCTCCATCGGATGAATCGGTCTATCAGAACCTGCAGCTGGTAGGGCATAACGGTTCAAGTGCAGCCTGGCCCATAGATCTTCTTTATGCCAATGGCAGCCTGTACACGGTCTGCTCCGGACAGAATACCATAGAGCAATATGATGCAAAAACTCTGGACTATCAGGATACGATCTATCTGAAAAACGGTTATAACCCCATGACCCTCTGCCTGCTGGGAGACGGAAGCAAGGCGGCGGTTGCCGGTTTTGAAAGCGATGAAATTATACTGGTCGATCTGGCAGAGATGGAAAAGACATCCGATTTTGTCAAAGCTTATGAAGAAGCAGATCTTCCAAAATATGATCCAGAGATTAAAGATCCAAAAGTTGATTCAACAAATAAAAATGCGTCTGGAGAAAATCATCCTAGAGCCACTACGGGATTAGCCACATATGGATCTGTTCTATATGCCAGCAATGTACGCTATCAGAAACCTGTTCTATTAACAGATTCAGATAGAAACATAATTTATTATAAGGGGTATAAGGCCATAGCCGCCGGCCTCTTCAGGGAAGGAACTCTCAGCGTCTTTGAGATGACCTCCGGCTATGAGAATGCCGTGTTGATTGCAGAAATAAACCTGCAGGCAGAGTATGAGAGTCTGGGAGGAGAGACATACTTCCCCGGAAACGGCCTGAACCCCCAGTCCCTCTTTATCCTGGAAGATAAACTCCATATTATCTGCACCGGTAATAACGGCGGGGACACCCAGTATTATTCGGATAATATGTATATCCCTACAATAGAAGATATGGGAGTGGCATACAGCAAGGGAGATGAGATTCCCGGAACCGATTCGGACGACGGAATTATCCTGATTATGGACCTCTCCGATCCCGAAAGGCCCAGAGCTGAAAGCTATCTGGAAATCGGAGGCTCTCCTGAGGGATTCCGCCACTCCATGGATAAGATAAATAGTATAATGTATCTGGCGGGAGTGCCATGACAAGTTAAACCGCCTATCTGTTTCAGATAACGGTAGCACTACCGACTACGATCTGCTTGATTCCGTCTCCACGGGAGATGGCCCCGGGGCCATGACTTACATCAAGTATTAAATAAGCCGGAAGGAAAAGGTCTTCCACACCCGGACGGGATCATCCCTCCGGGGGAAGCGCCAGCCCTTTTTCACCGTATTGAACACCGTTTTATCCAGCAGTTCATATCCGGTACTCTCTTCAATAATGATGGATTCAATCTTTCCCTTCTTATTAATAACAAAAGAGACGGTCACATCTCCCTCCCACTCCATTTTTCTGGCCCGGGAAGGATAGACCGGAGCGGGCATACGGACAGCTCCTGAAAAATCCAGGTCTTCAAGTTTCTGACCGGAATATACCCCGGAATATACCCCAGGTTCAGGAAAGGGTTCTGCTGTTTCTAAACTCTTGGCAGAACTTGCAAGCGAGGAAATACTGTTTTCTGGGATTTCCTCGGGGATTTCCTTAGCAAGTAAAAGAGGATCCTCTGATGAAACGACCTCTTCCACAGGCAGCTCAGTCAATACAGGCGGGGATTTCCTTAGCAAGTAAAAGAGGATCCTCTGATGAAACGACCTCTTCCACAGGCAGCTCAGTCAATACAGGATCAGCCGGCGTCTCTTCTTCCCGCACATCCTTTAAAGGCTCTGCCTTATGCAGAACTTCCGGAACTTCTGATATTTCAGGAAGAACCTCAGAAAAAGACTGAGTAAGAGAAATAGAAAGGTCGGGCATGGACGGAACTGTCTCAATAAGAGAAGAGTTCAGGTTCCCGTTTATAATGAACATAACAATGCCATGAAGAAACAGAGAAACAATAAATGCTGTTTTAAAAGTTTTATTCGAATCGTACAAAAAATATCCCTGATATTAAGTACCTCAGTATAAACGCTTACGCTGAAAACTCCAATAGACAGCTGCCGATTAGCAGGAGCTTACACTTGAAAAAGTTTAAGATTTCCCTTGTAATGAGCTAATATGAAAACGAAATATATTCTTCCTGTTTTAATCCTGCTTATCTCCCTTCAACAGCTGTCGGCCCATCCTCATATGATGCTCACCAGCCGCTGTACAGTTCACATGGAGAAAGACCTTATCAAGGGAATTACCCTGGAATGGGAATTCGATAAGTTTTTCAGTGCCGATACCCGCTTCTACTACGATCAGGATAAAAACGGGATCTATGATGATGCAGAAACCGCTGAAGTTTTCCAATATGCCTTCAGCAATCTGAAAAAGTACAACTACTTCACCTTTTTCAGAGTGGGAGATAAACGCTTCACCCCGAATAATGTTACAGATTTCACAGTCTGGAATATTGATGATGAAACCCTAGCCTACAGCTTTTACATCCCTCTGGATAACTTCAACGGAAATGAACTGAATATAGCCGTATATGACTACAGCTTTTTCTGCCATGTCAGCTACGATGAAGAAAACCCTGTTCGCCTGGATCTGACTGACTGTACGGAAAAACCGGTATTCAGCCTGGAAGAAAATAAGGATTACCCGGTCTACTATGATCCATTTGCCCCTATGTCGGATCTTTCCATTCATGAAAAATGGCGACCGGGTCTCAAAACATTTTATCCTACGGAGATTCAAATTGAGTACTAGAACGCATATGCGGATAATCCTGTTCAGCCTTTTTTTCCTGCTGATTTCCACCCTTCAGATTTGGGGTAACCCCTTCCGGGGAGGGCCGGATGAACCAACGGCTCAAGTAGCTGTTTCCGGCCCGACAGCAGAAGGGCTGGCCATAAAACAGCTGGACCTGAGAAACCGGATGGCTGATCTCTTACTGGCCCTGAAGGAGGGCCGTTCATCCCGGCTCCTGCTTATTCTCTATACCCTCTCGTTTCTCTATGGTGGGCTCCATGCTTCCGGACCGGGCCACAGGAAGACTGTCGTTTTTTCACTGTTTCTCAGTAGGGATGCCAAATTATGGGAGCCCATGGCCTATGGTTTTCTCCTGGCGATTCTTCATGGAGGGTCTGCTGTTCTGCTGATTCTCTTATACAAGTCGACCGCAGGCCCCCTTCTCTCCCGAAACCTTAATACGGCGACCCTGCAGATGGAAGGTTGGGCCTATACTCTTCTGGTACTTGTATCTCTTATTCTTCTGCTTGGATCCATCCGCCATGCCGTAAAGGGGCATGGTGACAGTCGTTCCGGCAACCGATCTCTTATGGCCATTGCCCTGACAGGATTTTTTCCCTGTCCCGGAGCTATCATGATTCTGGTGTTTACACTGACTCAGGATCTGCTTCCTCTTGGTATCATCACGGTTCTTGTCATGTCCGCAGGAATGGCTCTGCCCATCAGTCTGGCAGGTTACCTTGCTTATTTCGGGAAAAAAGGTGTGTTTACAGCCTTGAAAAGCAGAGAAAAGATTGTCCATAAAACTGCAGCTGCTATGGAGCTGACCGGATACTCCTTCCTGTTGTTTTTTTCTTTCTTTATGGCTCTGCCCTTCTTGAGAGCTATAATCTAAATCAGATCAACAAGCTCTTCTTCCCGCTTTTCTTCCCTCTCTTCCAGAACAAGGTCGTAGAGGGTATGTTCCTGATTTACAAGAAATCCTATCACCGCGGCCAAACCGGCAGGCAGACTGTAATACATCCCGAACAATTCAATTGTCATAATAGCTGAGGCAATAGGCGTATTCATAATACTTGAAAAATATCCGGCAAATCCTGCCGCCAGAAGAGCAAAATACTCAACGGAACCAAAAGGGATCCCGAAAGCTTCGGCAAATCCTGCGCCCAGAAGCAGTTCGTCGTCTTTGAGAAGTTTTATGATTCCGCTGAAACAGGATTGAGATTCTCCTGTAAGAGAGGATAAATATTTTCCCCAGAAGACCTGCCGAGAATGTAACCAGCAGGAGGATCGGCAGTATATCCACATTCATAATGCCATGAATGAGTGGAAATTGAATAATTGGTTTCAATCCGAGGTGCCGGGCAATAAAGACACTGGATGTACTGGCCAGAACCGCCGGAAAAATCTGCTTGTAGCGCATATTGGTTTTTAGAATAATTTCCACAGCAAACAGACCACCCCCTATAGGACTGTGAATCATAGCACCCATGGCAGCGGCCATACCGCAGATAGGAAAAATCTGCATCAGGGAATCGGGCAGAATCCTGGGAGTAAGGTGTTTTCCCAGAGAGGACATCAGACCTGCACTCATCCTGCCGGATGGACCGAAAGCTCCCCCGTTCCCGAAGGTTCCCAGGGTTAGCAAAGCGGCAAAAAATTTAAAAACACTGTCCCTGAGAGAGAGTTTTCCATGTCCATTTCTGACACTTTCCAGATAAGAGGGGATCCCCTCACCCATAGCCCCGGGAACAAGCTTGTACAGCAGAAGTCCTACCGGAACAGCTCCCAACAGAGGCCAGAGGATCTGAGGGACTGTCCTGATAGAGAATAAAAAGCTGTTTAACCGGACAACAAGGCAGACCAAACCATGAACACAGAGGTTTCCCACGGCCCCTGCCAGAATGGCAATACAGGACCATTGAAACAAAAACGTCAGAGAGATGAGATCTTCCTTTTTATAGAGGGACTTCACACAGAAAAGTTTAATGGCATCTTTTGCAATTAGCTAGCAGTCTGCCAGACTTTTCAATGAAAGGGTATTCTGAATTTCATTAATCAGATGAGTTTTTACCTGAAAACAGAGTTAAAAAATATTTCCACAGATTTGAATTCGGAAATAATTCTGCTATAATAACAGGTAAGGACTATTCCCCAAAAGTATTAATGTTTAAAATCGACCAATGATTATTTCAATAATACGGTATTCAGTTTTTCTCTGTATTTTCATAAGGAGAATGTCTGTCCAAAGTATTAAAAAAACCGTAAAAGTAGCAGGTGCATATTATGAAATTGAAAACCCGACATAAGATTCTTTATACAATACTGTTGATTGTAGCTCTATTTATGGCAGTCTGTTTTTCTCTTTATCTGATTATGGGAAAATTGAAAAAGAATGAAGATTTAGTAGCTCACTCATACCAGGTTGTTCGGGATGGAACTCTTATGACCTCCCTGATGGTAGATCAGGAAACAGGAATGAGAGGATTCCTGGCCACAGGAAATGAAAAATTTCTGGAACCCTATACCAGAGGAAAAGCTGAATTGGCCTTATTGATAGATGAGCTGAAAAAGAGCATTAATGACAATCCCTCTCAGATGGAACTTCTAAAGACCATAGAGATAAAAGCCGGAGAGTGGGACAGCCAGGCGGCTTCCAGGTATATATCTATCAGACGGAGCATTATCCACTTTGATGCTTTGAATAATCAGCTTATCTCGAGGATTCAGAACGGGATCGGAAAGGATAAAATGGATGCCATTCGTGAGCTGATAGATTCTTATGGAACGAATTCTACAGCCCGGCGGATCATGGGAAATATGATCGATATGGAGACCGGTCTAAGGGGTTTTCTCCTCTCCCGTCAGGATGATTTTCTTGCACCCTATGAAACGGGAAGAGAAAAGCTCAGTGCTAATTTGAATAAATTGCATAACCCGGCACTGGAGGCTCATATTCTGGACTGGATTGAAAACTATGCAGAACTGCAGATCCGGGATGCAAAAGAAGCAAGCCGATACTCCGATCGTGATGTATTAAACGAAAAGATCTC
>NBMC01000088.1 GCA_002084805.1 Spirochaetaceae bacterium 4572_59
CCCTAATGTTTGACCTTCTTCCTGAAGAGGAGAGAGCTGGCGCGGCAAAAAGACTGGTATCAGATATTGAAACCAGGGGAGACCATATTTCAACAGGATTTACCGCTACTTCCTATATCCTTCATGTATTATCTCAGTATGGATATTCTGATGTGGCCTACAAATTACTTCTGCAGAAAGAATTCCCATCATGGTTGTACCCTATTACAAAAGGAGCCACCACTATCTGGGAGCGCTGGGACGGTATTAAACCGGACGGCAGCTTTCAAACTCCCGGCATGAACTCTTTTAATCATTATGCCTATGGTGCTGTGGGAGACTGGATGTACCCCAATATTCTGGGTTTCAGTGGTACTAATGGATTTAGTGATCTTACATTTAAATTACCTGAAGATTGTCCCTTTGAATGGGCTGAAGGATCTTATTTTTCTCTATATGGATTAATCGAGTCTAAATGGAAGAAGGCTGACAAGAATTTTATCTGGGATATTTCGATTCCTGCAAATTCCTGTGGATCATTGACTCTTAGTACAGAACAATGGACTCATGTTAAAGAGTTCAACAGGGATTTATCTGAATGTCATATTGAAGAAAGTAGCCTGGGAGTTCTGATTAGAATGGGATCGGGGGAGTATACAATTAGTGTTCCTATGATAGATAATAATTAACATAGCAGAAAACATGGAAACCTTGGTATTAACAGTGTAATTGACTATGTAGGGAGTCGGGCTCAAAAAATGGCTGAAACTGATGAAAGTTAATCTGTAGAATAAAAAATTGAATTATTCATTCGGTATTTACTAACAGTCGTTCCCATTATCTGCTTGAAAAGCCGTGAAAAATAATAAGGATCTTCAATCCCCACTGATAAAGAAGCTTCCGCTGATGATACTGTCGATGTGGACAACATCGTAGCAGCAACCCTGATCCTCTTTTCTTGTAACCATTTTACAGGAGATTGATTCAAATACTTCTTGAATAGCCTATTTGCTGTTGGGATACTGCATTCCCCAACAGCGGCTATTTCAGAGAGTTCAATTGAAGATGCTAGATTTTGCTCCAAAAAAATCACCATATTTTTCAGCTTTAAGGGAATATTCCTATTTTCAGAATGTACATTTTTCAAATTATACTTTATTTCATAAAGAAGCTGACAGGCCATTTCTCTGACAACTCTTTCTTCATCGAGCTCCCGCTTGAACCAAGAAAGGATATAATCTGCCAGATACTTCAAAGGGGTTCCATTCTTCATACTCCCCCGCTGTAAGCCCTTCAGCCCAAGTAAATCCGAATCAGACCTCATAGAATTATATTGATCATTGTATGTATTGATGTGATTGATGTTATATGTAATTTCTGTTCCCTTAGGAATATGGGGAATAAGGTGAATGCCGGCGATATTAAAAGAAGAATCTGGGTAAGCTGCATATGTAATAGAGTGATTCCATGGTAGAAATAAAAACATATCTTTTTTCAGATTAAAGCTGGATCCATTAGCTGTAACTTTTCCTTCATTACCGGTACACCAGAGAAGCATCCTGCTCTGAACCTTTGGAAATTTCGTGATAGAACCGGGAGGAATAACAGCTCTATTGGCTCTGAGAATGATAGGATTATAGATATCCAAATATTCACCTCTTTTAATGTAAATAATGATCATAATATACAAATAATAATAATCCTGTCTATTGTTTGATCTAAGTCCCATTAGTAAAATCCAATTAAGTTTAAAGAAATATTCGAGGTAAGTATATGACTTCAAAAGAACGTGTAATGGCTGCATTCCATCATACAAAATCAGACAGGGTTCCTCGTGACTACGATGCAAACCCTGTTATTGATAAAAAATTAAAACAACATTTCGGGCTTAAAAAAGATGACAATAATGGAATAAGGGAAGCTCTCGGTGTAGATTTCCGACAGGTCGCTCCTCAATATAAAGGACCAAAGCGATTTGAGCTGATAAAAGACAGATTTATCGACCAGGAGTTCGGGGTTCAGTATAAATGGTCTAGCAATGATTCCGGTGGATACTGGGATGCCTGTGATTTTCCTCTGGCTGATCTTGATCTGGAAAAAATAGAAAACTGGCCAATGGCAAGTCCCGATGATTATGATTATACAGTTTTAGATCATCTATGTGCAAAACATCAGGATAAAGCCATATATCTGGGAAACCCGGGACTGGGGGATTTGATGAACAGTTCCGGAGCTTTATGCGGAATGGATGTTGTTTATCTTTCTGTAGGACTGGAAGACCCTGCATGGATCAAATTAATCGACAAAAGACTCGATGTACAAATTGAAGTTATGAGACGAACCCTGGAAGCAGCTAAAGGAAAAATTGATTTTTTTATGATGGGAGAGGATTTGGGAACACAGCTAGCTCCGATTATCAGTCTTAATTCCTATAGAAAACTTCTCCGTCCCGGATCTTCAAGCTGGGTTTATGAGGATTTTATCGATATGGGAGTCAATGCCATAGATGCTCTTCAGCCGGATGCTGCCAATATGTCACCGACCTATCTGAAAGAGAATTTTGGAGATCGTCTGGCTTTTCACGGATGCATATCCACTACAGAAGCTCTTACATTCGGAACTCCCCAAGATGTAGAAAAGGAGGTGAAAGAGACCCTCGAGATTATGAAGCCTGCTAAGGGTTATATGTTATGTCCGGCACATCTGATTCAGGATAACTCACCAGTTGAGAATGTTCTTGCACTGTACAGAGCCGGTGATATGTATGGGGACTATTGACTTAAAATCGAGGATATAATTTCGTTTTTTAACCATTTACCGGGACTCATTCCTCTGAACGTTTTAAACATGGTACTGAAATGCTGACTCGATGAGAATCCGAATTCGAAAGCTGTTTCAGTCACCGTGTGTCCCTCACGAAGAAACTCTTCTGCTCTCTCTATCTTACTTTTCAGTATATACTCCCCGGGAGGCATTCCGACCTCTTTTTTAAAACGTATTTTAAAGTAACCGGGACTTAATCCCGAAGTCCGGGCGAGTTCCTGCAGGGATATTTTTTCAGGAATTCGCTGCTTTATTTCGAAAATGCTATTCATAATAATAGGAGATATCTGGTTTTCAGTACCTTGAACTTCCAGATCAGAAATCTGAATCATGAATTCCGTAATAAGATTTCGAATGAGAATTTTTTTAAGGGGATAATCGGAAAGATATAAATCAATAATCCTGTCAATTAAATACCCAAGATTATTGTTTCCTCTGAAATGACGGTTTTTTATTCTACTGAAATAACTGAGAAGCTGACGGCCTTCATCTTTTGAATAACCGAGAAAACCATTTTGATTATCACTCAAGTCGATCCCAAGCCAGAACAATTTTATTCTGGCCATGGCCGTACCGCCGGTACTATGGATTTCATTAGGAAAAGCAATAAAGACATCGCCTCCTTTGATATTAAATGACTTGCCAGCGACATGAAAAGTAACTTGTCCCGATGGAAGATAACAGAATTCAAAGAGATTTTTATGAATATGCTCGGGCAGAACCTCTGTTTTTTTTGTAAATTTCAAGCGGCCAAAATGAGATATGTTATTAATCCAATTATTTTCTAATTCAATATATGTTCTATCATGATTATCATCTTTGTATACCATAATACCTCAATGTTCGTTATCGTAACATCTACTGATTATTAACGTAATAAAAATAGAGCCCAATATATACTATTATCAAATAAAATAAGGTGGTAAAAAATGACATCAAGAGATTTGGTAAAAAATACACTTGAATTTAATCATAAAGGGCGTATTCCAAGACATATATGGAGCCTTCCATGGGCAGAGGAAACCTATCCCGGGTCTATAGAAAAAATATCAAAGAATTATCCCGATGATATTACAGGAGCCCCATCTTTTATTTCAGGGCCAGTCAACGGTTTCGGTTCGGGAGATCCATTTAAAATCGGAACATACATTGATGAGTGGAATTGTGTCTGGGAGAATAAACACAGCGGTATAATCGGAGAAGTAAAAGAGGCCATTGTCAGCGACTGGTCTGACAGCAGTCGTGTCAATATTCCATTAAAAGCACTTGATATCAATAAGGGACAGATCAATGATTTCTGCCGCAGTACAGAGCAGTTTGTTCTTTCAGGATGCTGCCCCAGACCTTTTGAAAGACTTCAGTTTATAAGAGGTACAGAACAGCTATATATGGATCTGGCATTTGAAGACCAGAAGATGCTTGGTTTTCTGAAGGAGATGCATCAGTTTTATATAAAAGAGATGACTGTCTGGGCTGAAACCGATGTTGATGCACTTTTTATGATGGATGACTGGGGCGCTCAGAGAGGGCTTTTGATCAATCCAGAAATGTGGAGAAAATTTTTTAAACCCTTATATAAGGATTACGTTGAAATTGCCCATAGCCACGGGAAGAAAATTTTTATGCATTCTGATGGAAATATTCTTGCAATTTATCCAGATCTTATCGAGTTGGGGATAGATGGACTAAATTCCCAGCTTTCCTGTATGGGTATTGATAATCTAGCACAATTCAAAGGGAAGATAACCTTTTGGGGAGAAATTGATAGACAGGATTTACTGGTAAATGGAACTGAAGAAGAGATTCGCGATGCCGTGATTAATATAAAAGAAACACTCTATGAAAACGGTGGAATTATCGGTCAATGCGAATTCGGTCCCGGAGCTAATCCCCAGGGAGTAAATACTGTGTTTAAGACCTGGAATGAACTGTCGGAATAAGCGGGAGTCTCATACCTAATAATTCATTGTCAGTTTTCAGAGACTCAAATCTGAGAACTGACTATAAGTGAGTACTCAGCATTTTATTCTGAATGGGAATAGATTTAATACTGTCTCTGATAATCAACTCTCCTTTAACAATTGTTTCATCACAGCTCCAGATATTTCTGGTCAGTTTTCTGGCAAGTTCAACTCCGATTTTATCATAGCAGGGATCGATAGAAGATAAGCCGGGTTCCAGTCTTTCACAAACATTTGAATTATCATGTCCCAGAATACTTATATCTTCGGGACATTTTAAGCCGGCTTCTTTTATAGCATCCATTGCACCGAAAGCAACACCGTCGTTAACACAAAAGATTGCAGAGGGCATTCTGTTAAGTTCAAGAAGTTCTTTCGTTAGATAATATCCGCTTTCGGGAGTCATATCTCCCCATTTTATATTTCTGCTGTTTATGGGCAGATCATTGTCTAGAAGGGCTTCCTGGAAGCCCATGGATCTTTCCACTGATTCTCCGAAGTTAATGACTCCATTTATTGAAGCAATATTGCTGTGTCCCTGTTTAATCAAGTATTCAACTCCAAGTTTTGATGCTTCCCGCTCATTGTTTGAAACAGTACAAACATCAAGATCCCTGTAAAAGTTATTGTATACCACAACATATTTTTTTTTGCTATTGAGAAAATCTATAGCTTCTTTAGTGACTTCACCCATAAGAAGTATTCTGTCAAGATCTTTTAATGGTGTATTGTCATAATCATTTATCAGTTTATCCAGATAGTAGCTGGTAATCAAAAAATTATAGTCTTTTTCAGTTGCTTTGATTAAAGATTTGTAAATCCTGTTTTGCCATAAATTCTCATAATCATATCTGTGAGGATATTTAAAATTTCGCTGAGCTTTAAAACCCAATTCTAAAACAGCAATGTTACTGTTTCTCCGGGCTGGAAGCTCCACTTTTCTAAAATCATTTTGAACGATGGTTCCTTTTCCACGAACTTTTGTGACAAGTCCGTCTTCGGATAGTTCATTTAAAGCTCGTCTGACTGTAATGAGACTAACATCAAAAGTATTACATAATTCCTGCTCAGAAGGTAGTAAATCGTCATTATCATAAACATTTTTTACAATGTCCGAATGTAGTTTCTTGTATACTTTTTTATAAAGAAAATCTTTTCCCATTTAATTTTACCATGTTGTTAACGTTTTAATTTTTATAATATCAATATAATATGGTAGTGAGATAAATACAACATATTATAATATTTCTATTATTGGTTTATCGGTGCCAGAGCATCATTGATATATCCATTATCTTCCGTAAGGGTGTACCATGGATGGCTCAGTTCATCTGTATCCCATGTCCAGAACAAACATCCTTTGAAACCGCTGTTAAGAGCACTATCCCTCAGCTTAATAATAATTGTTTACAGATATAGGCGCATTCATTTTTTATATGAATGCGATTTTTATTGATACTTTTGTTGTTGAAAATGTGATATATGTTATATAAATTATTGACATATTATAAATATAATTAAGAATTAGACTAATAGCTT
>NBMC01000005.1 GCA_002084805.1 Spirochaetaceae bacterium 4572_59
GATTTCCGCAGGGGTAAACTCCTGACGTCCATTGAAATCCTCTTCCGTATAGAGACGGATACAGATACCGTTCTCGATACGTCCACAACGTCCCTTTCTCTGATCCGCACTGCTCCGGGATACCGGAACTATGGGCAGAGCAAAGGTTCCCGTAGAAGGATAGTATTGGGCAAGACGGGCCATTCCCGTATCAATAACATATTTAATCCCCGGGATGGTCAGAGATGTCTCTGCCACATTGGTGGAAACAATTATTTTTCTCATTGCTGAGGAGGCAAAGACCCGCTGCTGATCCGATGATGAAAGCCTGGCATAGAGCAAAGACCCGCTGCTGATCCGATGATGAAAGCCTGGCATAGAGAGGAAGGATAAGAGAGCCTCCATGGCGTCCGGATAACAGATCACAGCACTCCCTGATATCCTGCTCTGTAGGCATAAAGATAAGGAGATCACCCCGGGGATCCTTGCGAATCAGAGTATCTGCCGCATGAGCCGCCTGTTCCCCAAGGGATTTCTCATCACCCCCCTCATCCTCCTGATAACGAACTTCCACAGGAAAGGTCCTTCCGGACACTTCAATAACAGGTGCATTGTCAAAAGCCTCGGAAAATTTCTTTGTATCGATAGTAGCAGAGGTAATGATGACCTTAAGGTCTTTCCGTTTTTTGATCAGCCTACGCAGAATACCGAGAATAAAGTCGATATTCAGACTTCGCTCGTGAGCCTCATCGATAATAAGAGTATCGTACTGATTCAGCCAGGGATCTCCCTGGGTTTCTGCCAGCAGGATACCGTCAGTCATAATTTTCACAGCACCCAGAGGATCATCCCTGTCTTGAAAACGGATCTTGTATCCTACGGTTTTTCCGGGTTTCTCTCCCATCTCATAGGCAATTCTTTCAGAGACGGTAAGAGCGGCAATGCGCCGGGGCTGGGTACAGCCTATTTTCCCATCGACCCCCCTCCCTGCGGCCAGACAGAACTTAGGTATCTGAGTGGTTTTACCACTTCCGGTTTCACCGGCAAGAACAACCACCTGATTTTCACGGATTGTTTTAATAATTTCATCTTTTCTGGCTGTTATGGGCAGATCATCATTCCAGTTGTAGCGATATTTCCGGAGCTGCCGACGCTGTTTCTCTTCACCTGACTGCCTGATCCGTCCGGCCAGTTTGATAAGGGGTTCCGATTCCTCTGAAAGTTCTTTTCCGCCGCTGCGGATCAAACGGTCAAAATCACGTTTTAAACGATGGTAATCGCATTTTCGGACCTCTTTCAGCCCCAGATGAGCCTGTTTCCAGGCTCCGGGAAGATTACTGTATGAAATATTACTGTATTTTTTGGGCCCCTGGCCTCTTGATTTCTGTTTCTGCATAGTTTTGTATATTAGTATCAAATTCCTATGCGGACAAGAGTGACAGGGTTCATTGAAAAATCAATGGATAAAAAGCTCACCCTGCCCACCCCGGAGTTTTTCTTTTATCTTCTCGGCAATCATTGTCATATCTTCAGGATTCTCCTGTACTTTTAGAAGTATATCCTTAGGAATTAGAAAGGAGCAAGTAAGTAATCACTTGCCAAATACTTAATATATGTATAGTATATTTTCATGAGGAAGATAATTCATGTAGATATGGATGCCTTTTATGCATCTGTTGAACAGCGCAACAACCCATCCTTAAAAGGAAAACCGGTTGTAGTGGGAGGCCCGCCCAACAGTAGGGGGGTTGTTTCAACCTGTTCCTATGAAGCCAGAAAGTACGGAATCCATTCGGCTATGCCCTCAACCCAGGCCTATAAACTCTGTCCTCATGCCGTATTCATTACACATCATGGTTTTTCCGATTATAAAGAAGTATCTAATCAGATCAGAGAAATTTTTCATGATTACACTGATATGGTTGAGCCTCTCAGCCTGGATGAGGCCTATCTGGATGTAACAGAAAATAAGATGGGAATACCTTCAGCCACCATTATTGCAGCTCAGATACGAGAGGCCATTCTTAAAAAAACACGACTAACAGCCTCCGCGGGTGTCTCCTATAATAAATTTATTGCCAAAATAGCCTCAGACGTAGATAAACCCAACGGTATGACCGTCATTACACCAGATAAAGCAACTGCCTTTCTGGAAGGACTACCCATCGGCCGCTTTTTCGGTATCGGTCGGAGAACAGAAGAGAGGATGAAAGATATGGGCATTTTTAAAGGATATGATCTGAAAAAAAAAGAACTGTATGAACTTCTGAATCTATTCGGAAAAGCAGGCAGCTACTACTATTATGCGGTAAGAGGAATCGATGAAAGACCTGTTGAATCCAACAGAACAAGAAAATCTCTGGGTCGTGAAAATACATTTTCCAGTGATCTTACAAATAAAGAGGAGATAATAGAGCAACTGGAAAAGATTGCAGAAACAGTTGAACAGGACTGCCAGAAGACCGGAGTCTATGGATTTCAGCTGACCCTGAAGGTAAAATATCATGATTTTCAGACCTGTACCCGCTGCACCAGGAGTACCATCCCCCTGAAAAATAAAGAAGGGATTATGTCTCTGGTTCCAGACCTGCTAAAGAAGACAAATGCAGGCATAGTACCGGTCAGGCTCCTGGGCCTTTCTCTTGGCAAACTCCACGGAAAACTCTATAAACCACCGGATCCCCAGATGGAACTGAACCTCTTTGCTGCAGAAGAGGCCACCGGTAGAATAACTAAGCTATATAGACCGGAATATCCGTCTTCTCCAGTATCTTAATTCCGGGTTTACCTGCAATCCTTTCAATCATAAAGGAGTGTTTTAAATCTCCCATAATCAAGAGATCGTAATCCCTCATATACCCAAGCACTATATCATCTACATGACCGGTTTTAAAATCGTAGGTGATTTTCTTAGCCGTTTTTTCCAGATAAATATTCAGATCCATCAGTTTATCCTGATCAATATTAACCGCCAGTGCCTGAAACTGCTTTATCTCTTCAAATATGTACATAAAATTGAAGAAAGCCTTATTCACTTCCAGTCTTTCATCATCAGCAACAAGTATTTTATCCATGGAATAGGATTTCCGTTCGGGAACAATAACAATCGGTTTATGATGGGTACGCAAAAGGCTCTTTATTTCATGATTGAGGAACTCCTGTTTTGCCAGAATCAGAAGATCAGACGCCCTCATCTGATCCAGCACTATGGAATTGATATATCCGTTTTTTGAGATAAAAGAACAACCATTGAAAAACTCCTCAAATTTCTCTTTCACCTCCTGTTCTTTTCTATCTTCGACTCCCTTCCAGACATTCTGAAAATCATGATAGTAGGTATCGCTGTACATGGCAGAATTGTATTTCATATATTCTTCAACATTTCTGACATACAGCCCGGAAATATCAATACGGGGGTACCGTTTTTTCAAAACAGCGGTAAACCTGGCAAGATATTCAACCTCTTCTGCTCTGCTTATCTGAACCAATACACGATTTAACATACAATACCCTCCTGAGAAACTAATTCTACCTATAATTTTAATGCCTTCTGAACAATCCTTCCAATGTATAGTTCCAACAATTAGATTCTTTTTATTACTCATTTTATATGACAATAAAATAATATTATTATATATAATGAACTATGAATAATATGGAATTACTATACTTGGGATCCGCTTCTCCCAGACGGTATGAATTGATTGGCCAAATGGGTATTCTCTGCAAGATTCTCCCCTTTGAAATGGATGAAATTATGGATCAGGAAAAATCCCCGGAAAATCTGGCTCTTGAACTCTCCCGTATGAAAATGGAAGCCTGTATAGCCCATCACGGACATCCAGGATGGATAGTCACCGCAGACACCCTGATTGCCCTGGATGATCATAAAATCGGAAAACCCACAGATCGGGAGGAAGCCCGACTGATGCTAAGTAGAATGCAGAACCGTATGCATCAGGTTTTTACGGGAGTGACCCTGTTCCGCCCCGACGACCGGAAGATTATCTCCCGATGGGCCAGAACGGACGTTCATTTCGCATCCATGTCTAAAAAAGAGATTGAAAAATACTTGGATACTGAAGAATGGAAGGGTGCTGCCGGTGCTTACCGGATACAGGAAAAAGGGGGTATGTTTGTAATTAGTTTAAACGGATCATACTTCAATGTAGTGGGCTTGCCAATTAATCTATTATATGGCATGTTAAGTCAGCTGAAATTCAGCATATAATCTTCCGGCGGTTATGATTTATAATCTATATACCGCTGAGACCAAGAGAAGGACCGCTCACTAATAGGAGTGGAATATAGGAGACTACATGGCTGTAGTAACAATGAAAAACCTGCTTGAATCAGGTGTACATTTCGGACATCAGACAAAGCGTTGGGATCCCAGAATGAAGAAATTCATTTTTTCACAGAGAAACGGGATTCACATTATCGATCTTCAAAAAACAATTGTCGCTATTAAAGAAGCGTACAATGTTGTAAGAGCAAATGTTTTAGACGGAAAATCCGTACTGTTCGTAGGAACCAAAAAACAGGCACAGGCTGCAATCGCAAGAGAAGCAGAAAGATGTGACATGTTCTACGTAAATAACAGATGGCTCGGTGGTATGCTTACCAACTTTTCTACCATCAAAAAATCTCTTCATCAGCTGAAAAGAATCGAAAAAATGGAAATTGACGGTACTTTTGATCAGATGACAAAAAAAGAAGTTTCCAAGCTCCTGAAAGAAAAGGCAAAACTGGAAAAGAACCTGGGTGGAATCAAAAATATGTCTGAACTCCCCGGTGTTATGTTTGTCATTGATACAAAAAAGGAAGCCATTGCTGTTGCGGAAGGTAGAAGAATGGGCATTCCTATTATTGCCGTTGTAGATACCAATTGTAACCCCGAAGGTATCGACTACCCCATTCCCGGAAATGACGACGCAATCCGTGCCATCAGTCTGTTTGCTCAGATTGTTGCCAATGCCGTTATTGAAGCAGATAATGAAATAGGACTGGAAGTAATCGAAAACCTTCAGGATGAAGAAGCTGCCCCTGCTAAAGTAGAAGCTCCCGTAGAAGAAAAATCTGAAGAAGCTCCCAAAAAAGCAGATGACAGTGATGTCGTTTACACAACAGAATAATTTTAGGAGTATATCGTGGCAGTAACACCAGCAGATGTTAAAAAATTAAGAGATAAAACTCTGGCGGGCATGCTTGACTGTAAAAAAGCACTGCAGGCCTGTGACGGAGATTTCGCGGCAGCTGAAAAGCACCTGAAAGAACAGGGGCTGGCTTCCGCAGATAAGAGAAGTGGACGGGCAACCAATGCCGGTTCAGTTTTTATAGCAATAAATGGAAGCACTGCTTCTATTATTGAACTGACCTGTGAGACTGATTTTGTTTCAAAAAATGATGCATTCAAAAAGTCAGGTCAGAAGATTGCCGATACGGTGGCAGAAAAAAAATATACTGCCGTCAATGAAGAACTGGAAACACTTGTAAAAGAAGCTATTTCCGTTCTGAAAGAAAACATGGTCCTCAGCAAAATTTCAATTATGGAATTAACTGATACCGATTGTGTAGTTAATTACATTCATAATGGCGGTGCCATTGGTGTCCTTGTAAAACTGAGCTGTGACAGCGCAGCAACTGCTGCAAAAGATGAAGTAAAATCGCTGGGAACAGACTTGGCTCTTCATGCAGCGGCGTTTAACCCTTCTTACCTGAATCGTGATGCAGTAGATGTTACATATCTGAAAGAACAGGAAGAGATTTTCTCTGTCCAGGCATCCAATATGGATAAACCTGCCAAGGTTATTGAAGGTATCGTTAAGGGTAAACTGAATAAACACCTGTCACAGATCTGTTTTGTAGATCAGGCATTTGTTAAGAATGATAAACTCTCTGTAAAACAGGCTATTGCCGAAACCGCAAAAGCAGTCGGTGGTTCTATTGAACTGTCCGCCTACATTTACGATATGGTTGGCGAAGAAGTTTAATTTTCCGGACACCGCTAATACAGGCGGTGTCCTGTTTTTTATAATGAGGTGAATACATGCAAAACGTAAAAATGTCTGCAGAAGACAGAATGAAGAAAACCGTTAAAGCTCTACAAGATGAATTCAACACGATTAGAACAGGAAGAGCATCCGCCAGTATTTTTGACAAGGTTATGGTTGAGTACTATGGTACAGCTACCCCCATGAATCAGGTAGCCAATATTTCTATACCGGAAGCCCGCCTGATTGTTATTCAACCTTTTGATAAAAATGCTCTGAATGATATTGAAAGAGCCATTCAGACCTCAGAACTTTCTCTGAATCCCAACAATGATGGAAAAGTCATCCGTATCAACATTCCCCCTCTAACAGAAGAGAGACGTAAAGACCTGGTTAAACAGGCTAAGCATATTGGTGAGCAGAGCCGCGTGTCTATCAGGAATATCCGCCGTGATGTGAATGATCATATCAAAAAAGGTGAATTTACCGAGGATGAACAGAAAAAGGGAATGGATGAAGTTCAGAAACTGACAGATCATTACATCAAGGACATTGGCGTTGTTATTGATGAAAAAGAAAAAGAAATAATGGAGATTTAATGTCCCTGTCTGAAAAACCCCTTCATATTGGTGTCATAATGGATGGAAATGGCCGCTGGGCGAAGAACCGCGGTCAAATCCGTTCTGTAGGACATAGAGAAGGTTTGAATGCTGCAAAAACAGTTGTTAAAGCAGCTGCAGATCTTGGAGTGTCCTATCTGTCTCTTTATGTTTTTTCCACAGAGAACTGGAAAAGAACTCAGGATGAAATATCCTTTCTTATGGTTTTAATCAAAAATTATTTAAAGAAAGAATATCAATTTTACAAGGACAACTCAATACGTGTTGTTCATAGCGGTGATATCAGTGGCCTGCCCAAAGATATCCAGAATGAAATTAACATCGTAAAGGAACAGACGGCTGATTTTAAGGGACTTACAGTCAATCTTCTGATCAATTACGGTGGACGGGATGAAATTGTTCGCGGAATTAACCGCTTTACATCAGAAAATCCCGGTATATCCATAACAGAAGAATCCCTCTATCACTCTCTTGATAATCCCACGGTACCTCCGGTTGACCTTCTGATCAGAACAGGGGGAGAGAAAAGAATCAGTAACTTTCTCATTTGGCAGACAGCCTATTCTGAACTTTATTTTTCTGACAAACTCTGGCCGGACTGGAGTGGTAAAGATCTCGAAGAAGCACTGAATGCTTTTAAAAAAAGGGATAGAAGATACGGAGGAGTTAAATCATGACAAATAATCAAAAGAGGTGGCTTCTTTTCCTTATTGCCATTCCTCTCCTGATAGCAATTATATTTATTGATTATGCCAATCATCTTGCCATTAACCTGGCAGTTCTTGCTATTGCCCTGATGGGTACGCATGAGATGTGTCTGATGCTTAATAAAGCCGGTTACCCTGTAGCTGTAGGATCTCTGACAGCTGCGAGTACAATACTCCCCATCGCAACTTATCTGGTTGTTATGGGAGTATTACCTGAACAGAGTCTCGCTCTAATAGCATTTACTGTTAGTGCAGTCATTCTGGTAATTCCTATTTTCACCATGAGTAGTGATGGTTTCTCCAAGGTAATACCCACTGTGGCAGGATCAATTCTGGCCTTGGTTTACCCTGGTTTCTTTCTAACATATATTGTCCGTTTTTCCGGGTTTCAGTATTCCACTCATGTGATCATCATGTTTATGCTGACCGTTTACCTTAATGATTCCTTTGCCTGGTTTGTGGGAAATCTTTTCGGAAGAAATTCCCGGAAAGTATTTGTTGTAAGCCCCAATAAGAGCATGGTCGGTTTTATCGGCGGCATCGCTGCTTCTCTGTTTGTAACCATTAGTGGTGGAATTCTGTATCCTCAGGTCTTTACAGGTCCTTTATATATTATGATTATCTTAGGATTTGTTGCTGGATGTACAACGATATTGGGAGATTTAATTGAATCAGGAATAAAAAGATCCTCTGGTGTAAAAGATTCGGGAACCATTGTTATGGGTAGAGGCGGTCTTTTGGACTCGATTGACTCTCTTCTTTTAACGGCTCCTGTTTTCTACTATCTTTTGAAAATGACAGCATTATAATCACAAGCAGAAGGGAAACAGAATGAAAAGAGTACTTGTTCTTGGGTGTACCGGATCAATCGGTATCAACACTCTGGATATTATAAATCATCATAGAGACGATTTTATTCTGGCAGGACTACAGGCTAATACCAGTGAGGATGCTCTTCTTAAAGCATCTGAAACCTGGCCCGGAGCAAAACTCTGTCTCAGCGGAAAAAATCCTGAAAGTAGAAAAATATCTTATACCGGTCCTAATGGTATCCTTGATCTTATTGAGGAAAGCAATGCTTGTCGGAGCCAGTGGTCTGGAACCGACAATGAAGTCTCTGGAATGCGGCTTGGATGTCGCCCTTGCCAACAAAGAATCCATGGTTTTGGCTGGGCCTCTTATAAAAAAAACAGCTGCCGCTAAAAGCTGTCATTTACTACCGGTTGATTCAGAACATTCGGCAATTTTCCAACTCCTTCACAATCAAAAGATTGAAAATATTTCAGAAATCATTATTACCGCTTCGGGAGGCCCTTTTTGGCAACTCTCCCTTGATAAATTTCCAGAAATAACCCTTCAGGATGCCTTAAAACATCCAACCTGGGATATGGGTCGTAAAATAACCATAGATTCTGCTACCATGGCCAATAAAGGTCTTGAAGTCATTGAAGCCCAGCAGTTATTTAATTTTGATGTTAACAAAATTAAAGTTCTTATCCATCCGCAAAGTTATGTACACTCTCTGGTCCGTACAAACGATATGGCTATGTATGCACAGATCAGTGAGCCTGATATGAGACTTCCTATTCAGGATGCCCTCTACTATCCTGAAATGAAAGAAGTTCCCTGGACCTACGATGCCCTCTACTATCCTGAAATGAAAGAAGTTCCCTGGACCTACCTTGACCTGGCAGCTAAAACGCTGGAGTTTCACGCTCCTGATTTTCAAAAGTTCCCCATGCTTAAGCTGGCTTTTAACTGTGCGGAACAGGAAAGAGGCTACCCCATAGCTTTTAACGCTGCCAATGAAATTGCCGTAGAAGCTTATCTGAATGAAAAGATACATTTTATGGATATTGGAGCCATCACTGAGGAAACTCTGAATCGGGACTGGACGGTCAATCAGGACAGCCTGAAAGACATCCTTGAAACCGACCAGAAATCCAGATTAAGTGCACAAAAGATTATAAAGGCTAAATTTTCATGATGGTCCTCAAAATAGTGTTAGGTCTGATTGGCCTCTCTCTTGTTGTCGTTATCCACGAAGCAGGCCATTTTATTGCAGCAAAACTTTGCGGAATTCATGTGGAGGCATTCTCAATCGGTTGGGGAAAAATTATCTATGCCCGGAAATGGAAGGAAACCGAATTCAGAGTCTCTCTCTTTCCCCTGGGGGGATACTGCAAGATGCAGGGAGAACAGGCTCTGATTCAGGCTTGGGAGAATCATTCACGCGAAGTGGAATGTGAAGAGGGTGATATGTATGCCGCTTCCTTCTGGAAGAGAATAATTGTTTCTCTCAGTGGCCCCCTTGTTAATCTGATATTTGCATCCCTTATCTTCTTTGTAATAGGAATGTTCGGGTACAATATTTCCTACTACCCTTCTCGCATTGTACTGGCTTCGGATTATACGGACCGCACAGATTATCCTGCCAATTTCAGCGGACTGCAGACCGGGGATAGCATCACAGCTGTCAATGGAAGAGATATTGAGCGCTTTGATCAGCTTCAGCAAGAAATTGCTCTTCATCCTGAGGAAGTTCTTAAATTAAGGGTTCAACGTGATGGAAAGAGTATAAGCCTGAATCTTACACCGGAACTGAATTTGCAATCAGGAAGCGGATATGTTGGAATATACCCCTGGATAGAACCGATTGTAAGAGATTTTACAGAAAGCTCTTTTTTCAATGATAAGGAAATTGAAAAGGGTGATCGTATTAGCAAAATAAACGGGATTCCCATAGATCATGCGGTACAGTTATCCTCTCTGCTTGAAAAAGTAGTCCTCCAGAGTCTCAGCGTCGTACGAAACGGTAGTAGCCATGAAATTTCTTTTAAGGAAGAACAAATCGTCAGCGATCCCGGAATCCAGTATGATTTTCTGCAAACAAGAACTCCCCAATGGGACATTCTATACGCAATAAAAGAGGGGTACCGGGAATCAAGCCGGATACTCCTATCTTCACTGAAGGGTCTGTCTCTACTTTTTAAGGGGATTGATCTTCAATCTGCCGTTTCCGGGCCTCTGAGAATCAGCTATATTACAGGAGATCTTGCATTTTCCGGATTCAGTAATGGAATAGCTGAAGGATTAGTGACTTTTTTCCGCTTTATTGCACTGATAAATATTGCACTCTTTGTGATGAACCTTCTTCCCATACCGGTTCTTGACGGCGGACAGATTCTGCTATTCCTGGTAGAGGGGATTTTACGGCGTAAGCCGAATCCTCAGATAATATACAAGTATCAGCTACTGGGAACCATTATTGTTTTCGGTCTGATTATTTTTGCAACAATGAATGACATTCTTTTTTTCTCGAGGAATTAATATGAACTGCAGACAAAAAACAATACTATTATTAACACTTATAGCACTTCCATTTTTATTGACAGCTCAAAGTGCAAGCCAGCTGATTATTGACTCTGGACACAATACTGCTGTTGAATCACTCTGTTATCACAGTAGCGGCCAACTTCTTTCAGCGGACAACAACGGACTGGTGAAAGTCTGGGATCTGGCTACGGACAAACTACAGTACCAGATCTATACAGGATCAAAAGGAAGCATACAGCTGAAAACCCATCCTTCAAAAAAACAGTTTGCCATCCTTGTATCCCGTCCGGGTTATACAAAGATTGCCGTATGGGACTGGCAGAGGAACAAAGAACTTTTCAGCAAGGAACTGAGTGACCGACCCATACAGTTTGAATTTTCTGCTAAGGGTAAATACCTTTTTATTACAAAAATAAGCTCACCCAGTATGGTTCTTATGAATAGTCAAAACGGACGAGAGTACAGCTATCTAAAACGTTTGTATGACATCTTCAGTTACGGATACATTGGTGCTTCTGAAACGAGGCTTATGACATACAGTAATTCCGGCTCCATTAAATACTGGGATATCAGAACGTCTACACTGCAGAATGAAACCACAACCAAGAGTGGCCTTTCCAATCTCACGGTCCTTCAGACAGAGGGAAAACGCTATTTTCTGGCCAATAAAGGGAATATTCTTTTTCTTATAGACAGATTAACCGGCAGTGTTAGAGATACTGTTGAAGTTGAGGATATGCTCACATACTCTGTCGATCCCGCTAAAGGTTCTATAAGCATTATCAAAGGTTCTGTGAGTGGGAAGCTTAAAATCCTCACTATGAGTACTACAGACGCTCATTTTACGACTGCCGATATTAAGAGCTACCTGAATAGCACGGAACAGCCTGAGGATACAGAGAGCACAGACTTCTTCTCTATTAACGGACAAGTGACAACTTCTCTTGTTTCAGCCGGAAGGATTTATTTAGCCGACAGCAAGGGCAGTATATGGGAGATAGATAAAGAGAGTCTAAAAGCTGTTGTATTCAAGAAGAATCAGATATCAGATATCAGGGACCTGAGTTTTAGCGATGAGTCCATGTTTATTCTCTCCAACAAAGACCTTTTTCAATTAAACAGCAAAAACTTTGCAAAAACGGGATCTGTTTCAATTAGTGGGTTCTCGGATCTTATCATAAGCAGTACTTCCAGTCCCCTTCCCGGTGATTCTGAAATAGAAACTGTTGATAATGAAAAAATGATTATCTGGACTCGAGAAAATAATCAGCGGGGTTATGTTATCTACAATCCTGAAATGGATACGATCCTAAACAGCAACTACAATTTTGATTCGGCTCTAAACCAGCTTCATGTTCGAAACGACCAGATTTTAGTCCTGGAAAACAGCGGTGAAGCATCTTTAAACAATATTCACACAGGTTTCCGGGATTTCCAGTTTTCCGCTCTGGGAATGGTAAGTCTTAATTTCTTAAATGACACAACTCTTCTAGGAGGAAAGTCACTTATGAAAACAGGTCTTAATCCCATGTTTACCGTTCAGACAGACACAGGAGAAATTATTCCCTTACAGGATAAACGTTTTCTGATATACGATATACTCTCCCCTGCCGATGGTAACAAAACCTTTACTTTCGGATTAAAACAAGCGGATACGGGGGGAGTACAGACGATAATACAGAGTCACAGTAAAAATGACCCCACCAATGTATCAAGTATTTATACACAAAGCGGCGAGTGGATTGATGCTATATTTACCGCGGATACAAGCTCTTATTCTCCTGTGCTGTACGGAACCGTATCGGGTAAAGATATTATCCGTATTTCCAATTCTAGACAGAAAACCTGGGACTATGATAGAAATATAGAAAAGATATTTTTCCATAATGCTATCCTCTATATTCTGAATACAGATGGATCCTTAAGCCTTTTTAACCCCAAATCCGGGAAAAAACTGATGGATTATTACATGATGGAAGATGGAAACTGGATAGCCATACCAAACAAGGGAGATCCCAAACCATTTATGAGCTCTTCTGAAGCATCTAAGTACCTGAACAGCTTTAGTTCTAGTGGGAGAGAAATCAGAAACAGTTATTATGTTGTGGACTGATTACTTATTATAAAATAAAAAGGGTGACAATCCGGATTGGATCATGTCACCCTTTCTTTTATGATAATTACTTATGATTTATTGTGCAAAGGATTCTGACTGATTTTCTCAATCGCCTTTCCAACAATATCCTGAATATCATTAATCAATGTATCTGTTTCTGCCCTGGTATACAGGCTTCCAAGAAGAGAAACCGTATAACGGGGGCGAATCTGATTCAAAGCATAACAAGCCATATCCCGAACACAATCCTTGCATTTACAGATATCTTCATCAGAAATAGCATTCAATTTCTTTTCAAGTTCCTGAAATACAACTTCTTCTACTTCATTTTTAATTTCATTCAAACTATAGATTTCTTCAAAGTTCATACGCACCTCTCTATCAATTAGAATAAGCCATGGGAACAAATTTTGTAAAATGGGGAATAAATGCCATTTTTATCGTCCCAACAGGACCATTCCTCTGTTTTGCTATAATAAGTTGTGTTTCAATATTTTCAGCAGAACCTTCGGTACTCTTTTCCCCTCTATCTCTGTGAAGAAACATTACCATATCAGCATCCTGCTCAATCGCACCGGATTCACGAAGGTCCGCCAGTCCGGGTTCTTTTCCTTCAGTTTGACGTCCTACCTGTGAGAGAGCCACAATAGGAACATCCAATTCACGGGCCAACGCCTTAAGGGAACGGCTTACTTCAGACATCTGTTCATGTCTCGGGATTCGCTTATCTTCAAAGGAGATAAGGCCAAGGTAGTCAATAAAAATAATTTTGACTTCATGCTTACGAACCATTTTTCTTGCCTGAGACCTGAGATCCAAAAGTTTCATATTGGGAGTATCATCAATCCAGAGGGGAGCCTCATAGATATGACTGGCCGCATCTGTGAGACTGTTAAAGTCAGATGGCTTTAACAGACCGGTACGAATTTTGTTTGAATTGATATTTGCCTGAATGGAAAGGAGTCTCTGCATAACAGAAAGGGTTGTCATTTCAAGAGTAAAAAAGCCGCAGTTAATTTTGTTTTTAATAGAAATATTAGCTGCCAGAGTTAAGGCAAAAGCTGTTTTACCCACAGAAGGACGGGCCCCGATAACAATCATTTCAGACTTCTGAAATCCTGTTGTCATAGCATCCAGTTCATCAAATCCAGAAGGAATCCCTGTAAAATCCCCTTTCTGGGAATAACGTTGTTCGATAGCATAGATGGCTTCTTTAATTACTTCACCGGCAGATTTCATAGAATCAATGGAACGCTGATCGTTTATCTCAAAGATCTTACGTTCTATGTCTTCTACAATTTCACTAGTTTCCCGGGAATCATCGTGGGCTTGTGCATGAATCTCTGCACCGATATGGAGTAATTTCCTCCGGACGCTGCACTCCTGCACGATCCGGGAATAATACTCAATATTTGCCGTAGTCGGTACGGAAGATGTCAGTTCAGAGATATAGCCTACACCACCGGATTTCTCTAGAAGACCGTCGGATTTTAATTGTTCAGTTACCGTGAGAAGATCTACTCCGGAACCTTTCTTTTCCAGACTCTCAATGGCAGAGAATATCTTTTGATTGGATGTTTTAAAAAAATCACCTTTCCCCAGATACATGCGAACAGTATCAAGAGAGTCAAGGTTGAAATTAATGAGAAGTGCCCCCAGTACGGCAGCTTCCGCTTCCTCGTTGTACGGGGGCACTTTATCCTTTAAGGATACTTGATTCATGAAATTCCTATTTATTCGGCAGCTTTTTCAGCAGCGTTAACAGTCACTTTAAGATTAGCTGTTTCTCCACCGTAGAGTTTAATAGCTACAGTGTAGGTTCCAACTTCCTTAATGGAGTGCTCAGGGACTTCAATTTTCTTTTTTTCTACTGTAAGACCCATTTTTGCCAATTCTTCTACAATGGTAGAGGAAGTAACAGCACCAAAAAGCTTACCTTGTTCTCCGGCCGGCATGGATAATACGAGCTCTTCATTTGCCAGGCGGTCTATAATACCCATGGCATCTTTTGTTTTTTCTTCTTTTCTCTTTTCGATAGACAGTTTTTTCTGTTCGAAAATATTAAGATTCTGTTTGTTAAAAGCAACAGCCATCTTCTTGGGGATAAGAAAGTTTCTGGCATAACCATCGGCTACAACCTTGATATCACCTTCATCTCCAAGGTTGGCAACGTCCTGATTCAATATAATCTTCATGGATTTACTCCTTGTCAAATATTCTATAGTTTACCCAGAGCTCGGATACACCAAGCCCTGCAACAAGTATCAAAAGTACCAGATTGACTCCGGGTACTGCAATCAGCATTGCTATTGCCAACACCAGAATCAGATTCATCTGCCTAGGTATATTCCACTTCCGGAATACTTTCAGAATAATCTGAATCCCTCTAATTCCATACAGTCCCGTCATAATAAAAAGCAGGTTTGATATAAAATATAGAGGTATACCTCTCAGCAGAATCGCTCCTGATTGACTCGTAAGCCGACCAATGAGCAATACTGTAAGCGGAACAAACAAAAGCCATACAGCACTGTCAGGCATATCCCAATTAGAGATATTCTTTAGGTCTTCTTTTTTCATTCCCATACGGAGAGACATTTTGTAACTACCCCACCAGCTATAAGCAATAAAAAAGAAAAACAGAGCCAAGCCCGATCTTCCGAAAAGATCCTTCATCATAAGATAAAGAGTCTCTCCCTGAATAGAAACAGAACCAGCCCCAGCATCTGCCACCGGCAGAATGTTGACTAAGTTCATCATTTTATTCAGTGAAAAGATGATATTTTCTTCCAGTGCTCCACAAAAAGGAGACAGCGCAAGAAGCAGTACACCCGCTGCCGCCGTTATAATACCGAATCTGACCGGTACGGAATAACCGTACAAAACATAATTGGCAAAATACAAAGCAACTGAAACAGCCGCTACAACAACAACATCAAGAATTACCAGCTCCGGGAAATTCGCTGTATTCAGCAGAAGAAACCGGGTCATCAGTATCAATACTGATGACAACAGAGATACGGTAATAAAATCTTTTCGATTGCCCCGGATGGCAGCTAACTGCAGAGGGACAGCAAAGAAAATTGACAGAAGACCCAGATTATACATCACAGTGATGCTAATGACAGGTCCTGCGATTTTCCGCAACTCTTTTTGATCCACTAAATCTTCCTTATTTGTTTACAAAGGGAAGAAGAGCAAGTGCTCTGGATCTTTTAATTTCAGTAGTCAGCATTCTCTGGTGCTTTGCACAAGTTCCAGTAATACGTCTGGGGAGAATTTTTCCTCTTTCAGTTATAAACCGTCTCAGAGAGTCGGGTTTCTTGTAATCTACTTCCATTTTGTTGGTACAAAATTTACATACTTTTTTCTTATAGTATGTTCTTCTGGGTCTGGGACCGGAAGGTCTTTCGGGACGTTCAGGTCTTTCTGTTCTTTCAGGTCTGTCCTGACTAACAGTACTTTCTGTATTTTTCACATCTTCTGACATGTCAATTGGCTCCTGTTTAAAATGGGATATCATCCTCAAACCGTTCGCTTGGTCCAGAATCCTGCCTTGCCGGGCTGGGTTTATAGGACTCAAAAGGTTGAGAATTTTTGAGTGCAACTGTTCCCTGTTGCGGTGACCGTCCCTGTTGGGAATAATCACTGTTCTGGTTCTGGCGGTCGTTTCTTCCGCCCAGAAGCTGAATGTTAGTAGCTTCCACTACAACCTTGCTTCTTTTCATACCGTCTTGTTCCCAGCGGTCCTGTTTCAGTTGACCTTCAACGGCAATTTGCTGCCCTTTCTGAAGATACTGACTCAGAGATTCACCCCGTTTTCCAAAAAGAGTGACATCAAAAAAGTTGGCCTCATCAACCCATTGATCTCCCTGTTTCCGGCGGCGGTTACAAGCCAGGCCCATCTTCAGAATGGCCCAGCCACTGCTGGTATACTGTAATTCGGCATCACGCGTCAGGCGCCCTATCAGTATGACTCGATTTAAATCTTCTGCCATGGGAACTTCTCCTGTAGATTATTTCTCGCTTTTTACGAAAAGATATTTCAGAAGTTCGGTTCTCAGGACGAGAGCTTCTTCTAATTTTTGGATTTCTGCAGGATCAGCTTCAATTTTAAGCAGGTGGTAGTGACCACGCTCTTCTTTATTGACGGGGTATGCGAGCAGTCTGTCACCCATATCTTCTTCTGAAACAATGGTGACGCCGTTTTTCTCAAAAATGTCTTTGACAGCTTTCAAGCCGGTGGAATAGTTGTCTTCCTTTACCCGGAATACGGCAGTAAATTCATAGGATCTCATATTATCCTCCTTGTGGACTTATTGATTTACTCCTACGGAGCAAATAAAGAGGCTGTGAAAAAATAGCATAATGGTTAATTGATGTCAAGCTAAGTTCTCATTATGCCGAAACATAAAGCATAATTGCAGGAGTAGACGCATATGAGTGAGAAAGTTCACTATGAAGATAACCTTTTTTATCTTCTTACTGATATAGCTAGATTGAAAAACGGATTAAAACTATCTATAGATAAAGATTTTTTTGCCCATAAATTTTTGGAGGATCTCTTCTTTATAGATAACACCTTAAGTCGTCATTATGAGTTGCTTCAGAATAACCCCTACCTGATCCGCCGTAAGGATTATCTCTTTTCTATTCAGAAGCTGAAAAAACGACTCACAGAGCTTCAGGAAGAAGTTTTAGATAAAACTACTTTTTTCGCCCAGGAGGATAGTGACCGCTTTCCAGACCTGAAACGCCGTATGGCAAAACACCTGCAGGATGTTCAAAATATAAAGAAAGAGATCCGCAGCAATATGGACAATCCCCGGGAGGACAATTCCAGCCTTTCCAGCAATGAATACTCTCTGCTGATGGAATCCTCCGAGGATGAAGCCTGATTCCTGTCAGCCGGTAAACTCATTTCCCACTTTTCTGGCTCTGACCGGCTTATCAAGATCAATACCAAGTTTTAATCCCGTCTCAACCAACAGATTCCAGCCAGCTGCCAATTCCAGATATGATTGATAATCTCCACCCCGGGGAATCACGATACTATGAGCGAATCCTGTTTTACGTGTTGAGATCGAGATAAGAGTATTCCCTACGCCATTCTGAAGACATTCCAGAAACTTTTTCTCTTCCTCTTCAAACGGATCAATCACGATAATTACATCTTCTGATTTCATTACCTCTTCGATTCCGTGAGCAGCATATGTTCCTTCCAGATAATCAGATTTCTTTCTGCTTATCTCATTTGTCTTGAGGCTTAGCTCTTCGGCAACTCCGTTATTCCGACCGGCAAAATAGATTGTTTCGGCAGTGGCAATCTTTTCAATGATTTCCGGGGAGATTTCCAGCATCAGGGTCTCCCTAATTTTTTTTGCAGCCTCTTCAAGTCCGCTCAGCTCCTCTCCCCGAGCTGCTGCAAATACAGCCTGATAAAAGAGGGCCTGTTCGGCAACACTTTTTGTAGCCGCAACAGCTTCCTCTGATCCGCAACGGAGTACGGCTGTGTTTTTACAAACCTTCTCCAAAAGAGTGTTTTCATAGACCGTCAATCCGAAAAGAGCGGAATGACCTTTCTTCTTCAAGCTTGTAAAAAGCCGTATCAGTTCTCCGGTTCTCCCGGAATTGGAGGCACCAAATGCTGCCATACGGCTTAAATCATACTCCTGAGCTTGAGTCGCACCTTCCGTATAAATTGGTGTTTTCATACCCTGCTGTAATTCCCGGTAAATACTGTGCTTTGCCGGAAAGATCCTGCTTGAACCTTCTCCTGTCAGCATAACAGCTTCAGCCTGTTTTACCGCATCTGCAAAAGTTTTAAGATTTTTTAACTTAAAATCTGCCACAACATCAGCTGTTTCGAGCATCTCTCTACAAAGAGAGTATTTCTGATATTTTTCTGAATTATCCATTTATTTTCTCCTGTTTAATCTTATAAAGATATTCTTTCAATTCATTTTGCACCTGAGGATCCTTCTGATATCCACCGCCAAGCTGCTGCCAGAAACATTCAGCATAGGGGACGCCGCACATATTGCCCAGTTCCTTGTTGTATTTTTTCATTTCACCGAAAAAATCATCCATCTTATGCATATGCTTCATCAGTTCCTGCTGAGAAACATGATAGGCAAGCATTTCCATCTTTGTTTCAATGGTCTCGCCTATATCAATAAAGAAGTGGGGTGCCGGAATAGAGGCGCCTAAGGGATCAGAGAGAGTCATGGGTGCCGTATGATACAGCAAAGGGGTTACTGCAAGCGGCTCCTCTTCAACAGGAGCATTCGGCAGAGAGGAAATCATAGCAGCGGCATCGCAGATAACTGCGGTTGTACGGTGATCCGAATGGTAATCCCAGTTAAGATGCGTAAACACAATGCCCGCCTTAACACGCCTCATCAAACTGATCAGCTTCAGCCGCAGTTCCCGGTTATCAAAAAGAAAGCCATCGCTCTGTTCCAGACAGACGTATTCCGCATCCAGAACAACAGCCGCTTTTTTAGCCTCCTCCCGGCGGATCCGTATGGTGTCCTCTTCTGTTGAGTTAATTCCACCCATACCGCCTGCTGTCATGGTTGCAATGGTGATTTTATACCCGCGGTCTTTAAGGAGTTTTAAAGTTCCCGAACACCAGGCTTCCGTGTCATCCGGATGAGCCTGAACAACCAGAATAGATTTATTAAATTCCATTACTTCTCTTCCTCCCTGTTAGTGCTGTAAAGTTTCTGCTCCAGTGTAATAAACTCTGGAAGTTCTGAAACAAGAGGCCTCATATAGTCCAGGAATTCTTCTGTAACATAGTTCCCTCTTTCATTAATAAAAACATCAGGAAGGGCTTTTGCACGGACAGCAACCGATTCAAGAGGAACCTTTCCCATCCGGAAGCTAACAGGATCAGATTCAACTCTTTCAATGCTTACCATAACTCCCGACTCACCAGAAACTGCCAGCCTGACAGCTTCCCGCCCACAGTCCCAGGCTTCATCCAGATCAATTTTCTCCGCCCGGTCCATGGCACTCATAATCAGAGATTCTGGAATTTGAAACTCACCACGGGCATCTTTCAGGACTTCGTTCAGCATTTTATGCACATTCAGAGCGACACTGGCCCCTCCCATGGCTCCAAACTCGGTATTGTTGAATTTATCCTTACTCTGGGCAGCACTGACCGGAGTCCCGTTCTTATAAAGAAGACCTTCACTCACAACAACAGAAACCCAGCCGTATTTACTGATACACTCGCGGGCATCTTCCAGAAACTCCGCCCTGTTAAAGGGTCTTTCAGGGCAGTAAATAAGATGGGGCGCATCAGAGGGGCTTTTCGAAGCCAGCGCACAAGCACCAGCCAGCCATCCGGCATCACGACCGATAGTCTGGTAAACAAGAAACTGGTCCACCCTCTTCATATCCCGGGCAAGGACTCCCGCCTGCAGAACATTCAGAATATTGCTCCTGGCCGCCGATGCGAATCCGGGACTGTGATCTGTCCCGTAAAGGTCATTGTCAACGGTCTTTGGAATACCGACACCCCGTAGTTCATACCCCTCTTTCCGGCAGTATTCCTCTACTCTGTGAATCGTATCCATTGTATCATTTCCCCCTATCAGGAAAAAATAACGTATATCATACTTTTTAAGAACTTCAAGAATACGGGGGAAATCCTCTTCCACCAGTTTATGCCTAGATGACCCCAGAGCTGACGAAGGGGTTTTTCGAAGACCTTTGATAATTGCTTCCGACTGTGCGGAAAGATCCAGAAACTGTTCCTTCATAAACCCTTCTATACCGAAACTCATACCAAGAACATGCTTGATTTCCTCCCTGCCCACAGCAGCTTCAATAACAGCCGCCAGACTTGAATTGATAACAGTAGTAGGGCCGCCGGACTGACCGACAACCGCATTTCCTTTTAACATAGCCCCCCTCTTTTTAGTTTTGTCTTAACTTCTGAAGACTTTGTCCCAGAAGACAGGTTTATTTCTATTGTTTTTCTCATATACGGGAGGCGTAAACAGTCTCTCCATAAAATAACTGGCACTGCCATAGGCAACTTCATACTCCTTCCGTTTAGAAAAAGACCATTCAGTCATTTTCGGTAGCTTAGTCAGAATTTCAGGAATATAGGATGAAATGGTACAGAATTCACCCCCCAGGATGACTTTCTCGGGATCCAGAACAGAGATGACCGGCATAAGCGCCATAAAAAGGGAGCTTATATACTCCCTGATGGTCCCCTCCTCCTGCTCTGATAACGGAAAAAGATACTTATCATCTCTCCGGATCAATTTTAGAAAGTTTTTAGACTGTGCATAAGGCACAAGAGCACTCTTCAGCTCTCCCGAGGAGTAGTGACTTCCATGGTATACCTGCCCGTTCTGAACAATCCCCATACCAATCTCCTGATCGAAGAAGGAGTCATCTGTGGAATGATGAAACTCCAGCATCAAACAGAGAATGTTTTTAAGCTCAGCTCTTTTTTCCCGGATTTCGCCCCAGGCAAAGCAGTTTGCATCATTCTCAATTAAGACAGGAACACCCAGCTCTGCCTCAAGTTCCGCCGCCAGGGCTATACCATGCATCCTCATAGGAAGAGACTGCAACACCAGACCTTTGTGTGGATCAATCCGCCCCGGGATTCCTACCCCGACACCCTTTACGGCAATATTTGTCCGCGTCCCCGCTGCTTTGATAATTCTTTTCACACTGGCGCTAAAGGATGCAACATCGACATGTAAACACTCTTCTCTGCTTTGAAAAAGAATTTTCCCGGAAAAATCCATCAGCACATAACGGATATACTCATTCTGCCATTCCAGTCCCAGAACAGATCCGGCCATTCCATTGACTCCCAGACCTATGGGCTTTCTGCCTGCAGAACAAACGGAGTCCTGATTAAACGGAACTTCACAAACCAGCCCCCTCTGGAGCAGTTCATTTACAATATGTGTAATAGTCGACCGGTTCAGCCCCAACTCTCCGGCAATGCGAATCCGGCTGATTCCGTAATTCAAGCGGATCGTCTTTAAGACCAGAGTTTGATTTATTTTTGCTTCGATGTGTTTATTTTCTGCCATAATGTTTGTTGTTTCAATCAACAATTAAATTTATATCCAAATACCATTTTAGTCAAGGATTTCATCGAGTAATCCGGTTTAATTGAGTTCAGAGACTATAGATTCGAACTTATACAAACAGGAATAGCCCTATTCGGTCATTACGGTTTTGAAAAAACATCGATTAATCAGATAAGCGGTACCTGTGGTATCGCGAAGGGCAGTTTTTATAATTTTTTTACCAGTAAGGAGAGCTTTTTCCTTCAGGAATACACATCTTCCCTCTCAGGGGATATGGATAATTTCAGAATGATCTATTCCACCATAATCAGGAGGGGGCTATTTCATGATCAAGGTTAAAGGTCTATCCTTTAAGTATTCCGGTGGAAACAGGGAATACACCTATATTACAGGATAGCCACACTTGTATATATTATACTACTGAAACTGACTCCCCCCTCCTACAGAATCGCCGGAACCCTGGTGGTGTTGTTCTCAGATCCTACGGTTCGGGAATTCTGGTAAAAATTACCACCTGTAAAGAAGCTGTTGGACTGGCCTATATGATTACAATCTGTCTTATTCTAAAGAAGGATTAGACTAGAGACTATCCAGAGCCGCTTTTACCTCGCGGCGGACATTCACATGCTGATCTTCCGTATCAAGCTCCTGCAAACGGCTTTTCAATGATGAGAGTTTATTAATCTTAATCCCCCGGATACCATAGATCTGTATAATATAATTCTCATTCTGAATCATGGCATTGTAGAATGGTTCAAGAGCCGCCCACTCTGTGGTAGAGAGGGTTTTACAAAATGGTCCCAGTTCATTGTCCTTCTCATCCTCCCACTTTTTATCCAGAATCTCCTTAAGGACATCAATAGTGCCGTTTATTTGTTTATCAAGCATAACATCCAGAGCTTTCGCCCGGAGATCAAAGGCATTTCGGGGGCTTTTAAACTGTTCCAGAATAAAATCATTGGCTTCTGATGTAGCAATATCGGCCAAAGCCTTCATTGAGGAGTATCTTACCTGCCGAACGGGATCCTTTTTCACCTTATAGATTAAGATATCAACAGCATCGCCGACTTCTCTGCTTCCAAGCCCTTCACTGGCTGCCATCCGGATACGCCAGAAGGAATCCCTCAGAGCTGAAATCAGCAGAGAATCCAATTCACTCTTATCATAATCGGTCAAACCTTTAAGCACATAGGATCGGAGGTTGGCATCTTCTAGAAGGACAAACTGCTCCTTTAAGAGATCGAAACCGGAATCTGACTGTAATTTACCGATAGAGATAGCCGCATACTGCCTATGCACCTTAGGAGCATCCTCATCGAGCAAAACATCTTCAAATACAATTGAGGCATCCTTATATCCGAGCTCTCCCAGCACCAGTATGGCAGAAGCCAGAAGATCCTCATAATCACTGTCACCTTCATTATCTTCAAAAAAAGTCATGATTTCATCAGCCCGGGAATCATCTACCAATTTCCCGATTCCCCGGAGAGCGGCTCCGGCCAGACTCTTGTTATTATCATTGATCATCTCATAAAAGAGATCCGATGCTTCTTTCTCTTTAACTATACCCAGATAGGATATGGCTGAAAGAATCAGATTCGTGCTTAATTCGTAATCATCCAGATGTTCTTTTACCAGTTTGAGAGCTTTTTCCACGCCTGCCTTTGATTCGGAAAGTCCGAAAAAATCAAAAATGGCTCTATTTATTTCAATATTATCGTTATTTGCCAGCAGCTCTGCCAACTCATCATCAAAGGACCTGTCATTTTCGGAGCGGATAGTGGAGATGATATCCAGAACCTCCGAATCAATACCGTAGTTCAGAACATCACGTTTCTGCTCATTCAGAGACTCAATCTGAATTTTTTCCTTTTCAGATTTTTCATCTTCTGCTTCTGCGCTGTTCTCCTCGCTGCTTTCTTTGACAGCATCATCACTCGCTTCCGCATAAACAGCGAAAGACAACATGATCAGAAACAGTAAGAATCCAATTAAACGGCATATTCTCATCATTTTCCGGATCTCCCTCTTTTAAGGATCGTCAGGACATCGAGGTTCATTAAAAGGTAAAAACAAAAAAGCACCAGCACAACAGCGATGCCTTCTCCGGCCAAAACCCCCAAATTACCCCAGCTGCTACCACTATAAAAACCAGCAAGGCCAATCCATCTTTTCAACAGGAGAGCAATGATAATCATGGGAATCTGAGCTGATAGTACTTTCAGAAAATGAAGGATCATTTTTTTGGTCTGCAGGGTTATTTTCCCGCGAAGGGCTCCACCGGCCATCAACAGAGATCCGATTGTCATAGCAATAGAATTAGCCCATGCCAGACTTATGACACCCCATCCCATAAAAAGAAAAAACAGAGAGAGGCCTACATCTGTAATAACTGTAAAAAGGGCAACCCTGAGAGGATAACGGTAGTTTCCCAGAGAGTAGAAAGACCTTTGAAACAGGTTATAACAGCCCACAAACAGCATTCCGGGACAGTATGCTCCCAGGACCCTGGCAGTTAAAGCCGTATCTAGCTGAGTAAACTCTCCCCGCTGCAGGGCAGTAGAGATCATCTCCGGTCCAAAAAGAGCCAGAAGTAGTGAAGAGGGAATAAGGAGAACAGCCAGCATATGGATGCCATCCTGAAGAGTGGCAGATAGTTTTTCCCAGTTTTCTTCTCCGGCCTGACGGCTCATCTTAGGAAAAAGTACGGTCGTAATAGATGCAGAAAAAATCCCGAAAGGGAGCTGCCAGAAAACAATAGCATTACTGAGGGCTGTGGTACTCCCCTCTTTTAATCCTGTTGCCAGCAGAATAGCTAGCTGTTGGTTGATAGCAAAAATGGAAGATGTCAGCAGGACCGGGATCCACTGTTTCATGACCCGTTTGAAGGCTTCATCCTTGAAATCCATAAGAGGAAGCAGACTGTATCCCAGCTTCCTATAGCGGGGATACTGCCAGAGAATCTGTGCCAGGCCACCTCCCAGTACGCCGAGAACCATAGAAAAGATCCCGATGGAATTATGCCAGATCACAATGGATGCAATCACAGAGATTGAAAACAGAAGGGGAGAAAGCGCAGGGATCAGAAAATTATTATGAGAGTTCAGTACCGCCATGAGTACCGCATTTACACTGATCAAAAGGAGGTAATGAAAAAGCCAGCGAAACAGTCTGACAGCCAGATCGGCCATAGCAGGATCCTTAAAGCGGACAAATATTTTTAGAAATACCTGTGGAAAGAGAACACAGGCAACAGAGAGAGGTATCAAAATCAGAAGCTGAAGAGACAGGATATTCCGACTCAGCTTACGGGCCTTCTCTCCGCTCGAGTCTCCTACAATCTGCCGGGACAGTTCGGGAATAAAGGCGGATGAAAGGGCTCCCTCCGCCAAAAGTTTCCGGAAATTATTAGGTATGTTGAAGACCGCATTAAGAACGTCAGCCTCTCCCTTTGCACCGAAAAACATAGAGATCAGAGCAATCCGGACAAATCCCAGGATCCTGGATCCCAGTGTCCCGGTCATAACAGCTATTGTGGCAAGCAGACTCTGCCGGCGTGTGGTCTCTTTCAAATCAGATTTCCTTATTATAACGCTTCATAAAATCACGTTTAAAGGCTTTAAACCTGTCCTCCCGTATAGAAAGGCGAATCTCTGCCATAAAGCGGTACAGAAAATGCAGATTATGTTCTGTTACAAGCATGGGTCCCAGAATCTCCTTCGCTTTAAACAGGTGTCTCAGATAGGACCGGCTGTACTGCTTACAGACAGGACAGTCGCACTCAGGATCTATGGGTAGATTATCCATACCGAATCTCTGATTTTTCAGAGCTATCAAACCGTCTTTGGTAAAACAAGTTCCGTTCCGGGCAATACGGGTGGGATAAACACAGTCAAACATGTCAATACCAGCTTCAACTGCTTCCAGCATATAATCGGGGGTACCGATACCCATAACATAACGGGGCTTGTCCTCCGGCAGAAACTGAGCTGTGTAGTGCAGATAATCTCTGAACATTTCGGGGGGTTCCCCCACAGAGAGTCCTCCGATAGCAATACCTGGAGTATCCAGAGCCAGAATCTCTTCGGCACTCTGTTTCCTCAGGTCTTCATAGAAATTTCCCTGAATTATACCAAAGAGAAGGCCCTCATAACCTTCATTACGCTTATCCCAACGTTTGCGGGCCCGTCTGGCCCAGTTTGTTGTAAGATTCAGGGCCTCCAGAGCCTCTTTGTGGGAAATATCCGGAGGAGTACATACATCCAGAACCATCTGAATATCACTACCTATGATTTGCTGAATTTCGACAACCTTTTCCGGAGTGAAAACATGATAGGCTCCATCAATATGGGAACGGAAACGAACACCTTCTTCCCTTATTTTACGGAAGGGTGCCAGAGAAAAGACCTGAAAACCACCGGAATCAGTTAGAATATTATGCTTCCATCCGGAAAACTTATGTAATCCTCCCGCATTTTCCATAACCTCCATTCCGGGTCGCAGGTACAGGTGATAAGTGTTAGCGAGGATGAGCTTATACCCCATATCATCCACACTGTTATGTTTGATTGCCTTGACAGTTCCATTTGTACCGACAGGCATGAATGCAGGAATTTCCACATCTCCATGGGGAAGAGACAAAATACCGGTTCTGGCATTGGTCTCAGAATCTTTATACTGAATAGAAATCATTTCTATCTCCTTTATGTATGGGCTGTTTTAAAAAGCCCTGCTCCAATAAACAAAAATATAATAAAAGCGGCCCATGCCCCGTATAGAGGTGGAATATAGCCGAGTTTAGCCAATAATATCATGATCATCTGAGTAACATAATATATAACAGAAACCACAAGACTGGAAAGGAGGCTCATTAAGAGAATATTCTTTTTAAAGCGCCCCCCCAGGGAACAGGATAGAAGGGCCACCACAAAAGGTGTGAGAGAGAAAGAGTATCTTTGGTAATACTCGGTGAGGGATCCTTTATAGGGAAATCCGGTCCTTTTCAGAGAATCCACCCACTCCCGGGCTTCCTGACTGTTCATCTCATCAAGAACCCTTGTGATCCGTCTAAAAGAATCAGGGGGCTCCATCAAGGCGGGATCACTCCATTCCATCATATTTTTTTCTTCCATATAGGAGCTTGTATGAGAGTAGGAAAATATGCGGGCATTCCGAATGACCCAGCCCTTCTCATCATTCCATTCAGCCTTGGATCCATCTACCCGTGACTCAAACTCTCCCTCTTCAGAGAAAAATAGAATGGTTACACCGGTCAGACTCTTTCTTTTATCATTAAAAAAATCTGCATTATAGATAATCCGGTTCCGATTACTTAATACGGTCACATTGGAATTACTCAACGAAACAGATTGTCCCAGGATTTGACCGACAAGATCATTTTTCTGCTTAAATGTTGGAATAACGACACGGTCATCAAAAAAAAACCCTCCCACACTCAGCACAATTCCCATAAACAACAGTGGTAGTGTAAACTGATAGAGGGAATAACCAGAACCAAATACGGCAATAAGCTCATTGTTGGCATAATAATTCCCTAAAATAAATGAAATACTGAAAAGTATGGCAATCGGAAAGGAAAAGGAGATACATTTTGGAAAGTATAACAAACAGACCTTGGCAATATCCATTAGGGGAACATCCGCATTAAGATAACGCCAGAGATTTCCAAAAAGATCTACCAGCTGAAGTATGAGAACAAAAAACGTTATTGAGACTAAAAGAGTCGGAATAAAATCCCGGAGGATCATTCTGTGAAGTGTATTCATTTACCCATCCTGAATAGATAAAGGATGCTGCCTGCAAAAAAGATAAGCACATTGGGTAACCACATGGTAATCCCGGGGGGATAAAAAGTTCTGATTCCCATCGTACGCCCTGCCACCAGCATTCCCCAGTAGATAATCGTAATAAAAAGACCGATTCCAAAGCCTACAGATTTACCACTTCTTTTCGTAAAGAGTCCCAGTGGAAATGCCAGGATGACAAATGGCAGACAGGAAAAGGGAATAACAAATTTCTGGTGAAATTCCAGTTTCCACACCTGAAGGGAGCGGTCTCTGACCTGAGAGAGAGCACTGTCATTATAACGGTTCTGTAGATTTTCCAGTCTCGACTGGTAAGCTGTGATATCCTCAGGATCCTTTTCCATTTCCATACGGGCCCATTCACTATAATAGGAGGCAAAGTTTTTAAGAACTTTATTTTCCTGCTGCTTTACTTTCAGATTATATTTTTTCTCTTTATCCATAATAACCTTGTAGACATCAGGTGAACTCATCTCTCTGGGACCGGGATTTCGAATGGATGTGGTAATATCCTTTAAAAGGATATTATATATCATTTCATCTGCCCTACTGTAAGAAAACTCACCCTGATTTCTCTTAATCGATTCATGGTCCAGAATAGAATCCATATGGAAAGAAATGACTCCTTCGTCCTCAAAAGAGCTATCAATTTCTGCCGAATTAGCCGTAATAATCCGTCGATTAGAATCAGAACTCTTTTCAATAATAATCATATTATCAATTTTCTTTCCTTCCACCAGACCGGTTATCAGTATTTTATCCTGAAAATACTTAACAGAGTAGGATTCCAGTTCCATTTCCGGATTCTTATAGATCAGCTCCCGGTAGAGCCTTGTAAAGTTCATAGATCCGACAGGAAGAAGATAGTCATTTACAAAAAATGAAATGAATGAGAAGATAATTCCAATCAGAAACACGGGCAGAAAAATACGATTATAGGTAATTCCCGAACACTTCATTGCCAGAATCTCATTATCAGAAGAAAAACGACCGAATGTCATCAATGTTCCAACAAGTGTGGCAAAGGGAAATGATATAGCAATTATGGAAGGCAGAGAGTAAAAGATAAGCTTCAGAACAGCCTGAAAGGGAACCTGTTTTGCCAGAATATCTTCTGCCAGGAGAAGCAGCTGATTAAGAAAAAATATAAAAAAGAAAAAGAGAAATGAGACCAGAAATGATAGAATGAATTCCTTGGCAATATAAAAATAAAGAGTTTTATGGGAGTACTGTCTAGTTAAAAAAGTTCTCATGAATTATCAACAACCCCTGTCCCTGTGTTCCGCATATCAAATAAGGAGAAGAATACTCCAATGCAGCTATATCCAGAGAGGGAAGCCCCTCGGGGATACCCAGAGAACGGGCAACAAGGTCTTCTCTGCTCATATATATTAAACCATTTCCAAGGGTACTGAAACAATACCCTTTTTTAAGAAGTTCACCATCTGTTATCCAGTTCCCCTTAGAGAAAATTTTCCTGTATTCATAGACCTGACCATCACTAATAAGCTGAAACAGACCGTTTCCGTAGGATCCAGCGACATAATAACCATCTCCGGGCAACAGTGTTCTTACAGAAGCAGTTCTTCTATTGTTTGAAACTACCTGATGGGGGTGAAAAAAACGGTCTAATACAAATAATCCAGTCTCTTCGGTTCCCGCAAATAAAAGATCCCCATCCTTCTTATATTGAAAGGAGATATTATTCAGACCGGGAATATCAATAAAAGTTTCATCACCGGGAAGAATCCTCCGGAATCCACTAGACTGAGTTCCTACAAGGATACCGCGCCCCAAAAGAGAAAGGCTCTGCATTCCTCTGTAATCAGCATGGTCCGGTAGATCAAGAAAATAGGAGTTTCCCAGTCTTTTGTCAAAAAGAATGATGCTGCCATAGGAAAGAAACCATATACGGTCTTTGTCACAGAGAATGGCATTGACCGAACGGATAGCCAGAGAAGGAGCGCCTTTCTGCAAAATAAACCACTCCTGTTCTGATAGGGAGTACCTTGCAATATCCCCGCTCCTTGTGCCTATCCAGATATCATCACCATCTGCTTCCATAGCAGATATATTGAAATCAAAAAGTCCACTCTTCTCCAGAGGAACCTGATGAACCCACAAGGCTCTCTTGAGAGATGTCCTGATATAGGGATCAGCCTCGATTGTCAGCTTTTCTGACAGTACCCTGCTGATATATTCATCCTCCAAAAAATCCCCCCGTTCCTGAGCCTTATTTAAGTCGTCAAGAAGGTTTTCCTCAGGAATCAAGCTTTCCGGAAATAGTAGTAAAAAAGAAATAAATTGACTATAAAGAAGAATTTGCCTTATCATCAGGCTCTACCGGTAGAACCAAAACCTCCGTGGCCGCGGTCAGTTTCGTCCAAGTCTTCCTTTAAAATGAAATCCGCTCTCAGAACGGGAGCTATTATCAACTGGGCAATTCTATCACCCCGCTTGATTGTAAAAGATTCCTGACCGAGATTGATCAGAATAACTTTTACATCTCCTCTGTAATCCGCATCAATTGTGCCGGGAGTATTCAGTACGGTAATACCATATTTGGCCGCCAGACCGGAGCGGGGCCTTACCTGTCCCTCATAAGCGCAGGGAATAGCCAACCGCAAACCCGTGGGTATGATGCAACGCTGTCCAGGTTCAATAAACACAGGGTCTGTCAGATCTGCTCTCAGATCCGCACCGGCTGCAAGTTCTGATCCATAATGTGGGATCATCTCCGGATTGCCACTAACAGCTACTTTTATATTTTCCATTATATAATCCTTATTAATTGGAAAAGGAGCTGTCTCAACTAAGAACCAGCCCCTCCTTCACTTAAGACAATCTATGATTAACGTCTGTGGTTTCTGTCTCCACCGCCGTGTCTGTCTCCACCGCCGGAACGGGGTTTCCAGTTTTCATCCTGAGCATCGACAACACTAAGGTTGATTCGGCCCATTCTGTCAACTTCGATCAGACGAACTTCAATTTCCTGACCTTCTTTCAGAACATCGGAAACATTATTCACCCGATCTTTAGACATCTTGGAAATATGACAAAGTCCTTCTTTTCCGGGAAGAATTTCGATAAAGGCACCAAAGTCCATAAGACGTTTTACAACACCCTGATAGATTCTTCCCACTTCGGGTTCTTCAATCAGACCTTTGATTAAGGTTTCCGCCATTATAGCACCCTTCTTTTCACGGGCAAAAATACTGACGGTTCCATCTTCATCTATATTGATCTTGGCACCGCTCTTTTCAGACATGCCTTTGATGTTTTTACCACCGGGTCCGATTAACAGACCGATCTTATCCTGATCCACCTTCATTGAGAGTACCTTGGGAGCAAAATCAGAAACATCCTCATTAGGCTTTCTGATGGTTTCATTCATGATACCAAGAATATGCTTACGACCGGCCAGAGCCTGAGCAAGAGCTTTCGCCATAATATCAATACTGATTCCGGGGATTTTAATGTCCATCTGAAAAGCAGTGATACCAGCTTCAGAACCGGCAACCTTAAAATCCATATCACCCATATGATCTTCTTCACCAAGGATATCGGAAAGAACTACAAAGTCATCCCCTTCCTTAACCAGACCCATGGCGATTCCGGCTACCGGTGCTTTTAGAGGAACTCCAGCGTCCAACAGAGACATTGTCCCACTACAGATAGTAGCCTGAGAGGAAGAACCGTTAGATTCTGTTATCTCGGAAACAACTCTGATCGTATAGGGAAATTTATCCTTGGGAGGCAGTACTCCGGCAAGAGCTCTCTGAGCCAGGTGACCGTGACCGATTTCTCTACGTCCTGTTCCAAGACGACCAGTTTCACCCACTGAGTAAGGAGGAAAGTTGTAATGAAGCATAAAGTTTGACCTTCTGTCTCCATCAATATCATCCATGATCTGTTCATCCAGAACGCTACCTAAAGTGGTGACACCGATAGACTGGGTTTCCCCTCTGGTAAACAAAGCACTCCCATGAGCCCTTTGCAGCATAGCAATTTCACAGCTGATGGGACGAATCTCATCACTCTTTCGCTGGTCACATCGGGTATTCTTTTCAATAATGGATTTTCGGACGATCACCCGTTCTAGCTCTTCGAAAAGGTCACCAACAAGCTTTTGCTGTTCTTCGGGAATTTCTTCCTCGTATTTTACCATCATAGCTTTACGAATTGCTTTAATGGCTATTCTTCTTTCAAACTTTCCATCGAGAAAACAGGCTGTTTCCATCTGAGGATAGGCTTCCGCCCACATATCATCCCATTTATCAAGTTTGACTGTTTTTTCTGTAAGAGGGAGTTTTTCTTTTCCACACTTGGCAGCCATATCGGAAAGGAAGACACACAGTTCTTTCAAAACTGGTTCTGCGGCCTGAATAGCACCAAGCATAAGTTCTTCAGAAACTTCTTTTGCCCCACCTTCTACCATACAGATACCGTCATCTGAAGCAGCAACAATTATATCCATAACACTTTCTTCAATCTGCTGAAAGGTGGGATTGATTACATACTCACCATCCAGAGAAGCAACACGAACAGCTGCAACAGGACCATTGAAGGGAATATCAGAAATCATAACTGCTGCAAAAGCAGCGATCATTCCTATAACATCGGGTGTATGAATCTGGTCAGTGGAAATGGTCATGGGAACAACCTGAATTTCTCGGCCAAAAGCCTTGTAAAAAAGAGGTCGCATGGGACGGTCAATCAGGCGGCTGACAAGGATTTCCTTATCTTTGGGGCGGGCTTCTCTTTTGAGGAATCCACCGGGGATTTTTCCAGCTGCATAATAACGTTCATTATAATCTACTGATAGAGGAACATAATCCAGGCCTTCTACGGATTCTGAACCGCAACAAACTGTGGCCATAACTGTAGAACCGGCATATTTTGCAATAACGGCACCATTGGCCTGCCTTGCAATTTTACCCGTTTCAAGGATGAGATCCTCATCACCAATTCGAAATTTGAAAGTTTCCATTTAGTTTCCTTTGTCTTATTATTTTCTAAGACCGAGTTTAGCGATAAGCGCCCTGTAACCTTCAAGATTGGTTCTTTTGAGGTATCTTAACAGCTTACGTCTTGTACCTACCATTTTCAGCAGGCCTCTTCTAGAAGCATGATCTTTTTTGTGTAATTTGAAATGCCCGGACAGTTCTTCAATTCTTTTTGTAAGAAGGGCAATCTGTACTTCAGTTGCACCGGTATCGCCGGCGTCTTTTCCGAATTCTGTTACAATCTGTGTTTTACGTTCTTTAGATAACATAGTTTTATTAAACTCCTGAAAAATGAAAAAATTATTAATATACAGGCATCTCACCGATTACAAGTAGAGTAACACCCCGCGGGAATCAGTACCTGAAAATACTATTTTAATGATATAATTATAAAAGTCAATCTGAGCCTCCTAGAGTCAGGAAAAATTAATCCTGTAACGAAAACAGCCCTCGTCCTTAACTAGTAGAGCTAGAACTATGCCTTTATTATCAGTCAGAGCTGTCATACCCGCAAGGGGTTCTATCGGATTTTTGAGAAACTCAACCCTGAAGGGCACACCGTTTCCAATAAGGGTCCGAGCTTCCTCTCTAACCTCGCATATCCCGGTATCGGGCAGCGCCTTCAAAAAGTCCGTCCAGGGATAAAATCCCGCTGTTTCACGAAATCTATCGGGAGTCAGACTATTCTCAAGCAGAAAAGGACCTACCTTTGTTCTTTTCAGGGCGCTCACATAGGCTCTGCTATTACAGGCAAGCCCCAAATCCCGTGCCAGAGAGCGGATATAGGTCCCCTTGGAACAATGAACCCTTACTTTCAATATTCCCTCTTCATATGCAAGCAGGTCAAAGGCGTATATTGTTACGGGTCTGGCAGGCATCTCATGCTCGATCCCCTTACGGGCCAGCTTATGAGCTCTTTGTCCATTGATATGAATAGCAGAATAGATGGGAGGTCTTTGAAGGATATCACCCACAAAAAGAGAGATCTTTTCCCGGATGAGAGACTCTGAAGGAAGAGGAGCCTCTCCTACAATCTTCCCCTCAGGATCAAGGGTATCCGTCTCTTTTCCAAAACAGAATTCAGCCTCATAGACCTTATCCATTCCTGTTATTAAACTGTTTAATTTTGTGAAACGACCGGTCAGAACGATAAGAAGGCCTTCGGCAAATTTATCCAAAGTACCAGTATGACCTACTTTCCTGATCCCCAGAGTTTTTTTTATACACCCCAGGGACCTGAAGGAAGTCTCTCCAAGCGGTTTATTCAGAAAAACGATTCCGTCTTTATTTTTCTCCGTTATCATGGATAAGACTATCAATTTTCATATTTAATGCAACACTGTCTTTTACAGTAGTATCCTCAACAAACAGAAGATGGGGTGTCTGCCGCAACCCCAGTTTTCTACCGATCCGGTTTTGTATAAAACCGGCGGCATGATTGAGGGCTTTCACACTCTTGGCCAATTTTGCTTCCCCCTCCAGAGAGGAGACAAGCAACTTAGCCGAAGACAGATCATTTGCAACTTTTACTGTGGTTATTGAAAGCATTGAATTAATCCGTGGATCCTTCAGTTCCCCCATCATAATGAGAAAACTGACCTGTTCTCGAATCAGGCTCTCAACCCTTTTCATTCGAAGATCATTCACTTTTCAGTAGGCTCCCCGAGTTTCTTGGCGATTTCCTTCATCTCAAAGACTTCCAATACATCACCAGCCTTGATTCCATCATAGTTCTCCAATGAGAGACCACATTCGAATCCTTCCCGAACTTCTTTCGCATCATCCTTGAATCTCTTCAGTGAGGAGATAGGTCCGGTATGTACCTGAATTCCCTCGCGGATAACATGAACGTTGCTCTTTCTGGTTATGATACCGGAAGTTACCATACAACCAGCAATCAGGCCGATCTTAGGAATTTTGATTGTTTCACGAATCTCAACCTTACCAATAACATTCTCTTCCAGATCAGGAATAAGCATTCCTTCCATGGCGGAGCGAATATCTTCAACTACATCGTAGATAATATTGTACTTACGAATCTCAACTTTTTCTCTATCAGCAACCATCTGCGCTTTTGGCGTCGGCCGAACATGGAATCCAATGACAATCGCATTGGATGCGGCAGCCAAAACAACATCATTTTCGATTATTGCACCGGCGGCGGCATGCTTACAGACCAGTCTGATATCAGGAGTACTGAGTTTTTCCAGTGCCTGCTGCAGAGCTTCAACGGATCCGTGCACATCACCCTTGATAATAACGTTCAATTCCTGAACATTACCTTGCTGAATATTATCAAACAGATTATCAAGTGTAATCTTCTTAACATTTTTGGCATCCTCCATTTTCCGGAGTTCCTGCCGTTTCTGTCCGTACTGACGGGCAACCTTCTCGTTCTCTGTTACCTGGAAGGGATCACCCGAGTTGGGAATACCAGATAAACCGAGGATTTCCACAGGCATAGAAGGTGTCGCTTCCTGAATATTTTCACCCTTATCGTTAAACATGGCTCTAACTTTACCGGGGAATACACCTGCTACAAAGGAGTCACCAACTTTAAGAATACCCCGTTCAACCAGAACGGTAGAAACAATACCACGTCCCTGATCAACCTTAGACTCTATAACTTTACCTTCGGCCCGGCAGTCCCAATTGGACTTAAGCTCAAGCATTTCAGATTCAAGCATAATAACATCGATCAGCTCATCAATTCCTTCTCTATTCAGAGCGGAAATGTGACAGAACTGTGTATTTCCACCCCAGTCTTCGGGCATAAGATTGTACTCAGACAACTGCTGTTTCACCTTATCCGGGTTGGCCTCGGGAAGATCCATTTTGTTCACCGCAATGATGATAGGGACTCCCGCCGCCTTGGCATGGTTGATTGCTTCAATTGTCTGAGGCATTACGCCATCATTAGCTGCAACAACCAAGACAATAATATCTGTAATCTGCGCACCTCTGGCTCGCATTAAGGTAAAAGCTGCATGACCAGGAGTATCCAAGAAAGTCAGATCTTTACCGTTTTTGTTCTGAATGGTATAAGCACCAATATGCTGTGTAATACCACCGAACTCGCCGGCAACAACATCGGTTTGACGAATGGCATCAAGCAATTTCGTTTTACCATGGTCTACATGACCCATAACCGTAATAATAGGAGGTCTACTCTTAAGGGAGTCCTCTTCATCCTTTTCAGATTCAATGATGGTTTCATCATAAAGAGATACTATTTTAACCTTACAGTTATAATCATCAGCCAGAATGGTAGCAGTCTCAGCATCTATTTGCTGGTTAATTGTCACCATCATACCCATTCCAATCAGTTTTCCGATCAGATCAGAGGCCTTAAGGTTCATTTTCCGAGCCAATTCTGACACGGTAACGACTTCCATAATATCTATTTCTTTAGGAACGGGATTCGTATTGTTAACAGTTTTTTTCTTATACTGCAACATTTTTTCCGTTTGATAACCTTTTCTCTTCTGAAAGGGTTTACCCTTTTTTGATTTGAAAAACTTTTTAGGTGTGGATTTCTGAGCATCCTTCATGGAATCAGAAGGTCCGCTACCACCGGGTCGTCCCTGATAACCACCAGGTCGTCCCTGATAACCACCGGGTCTTCCGCCCTGAGGTCCACCTGGTCGTCCCTGATAGCCACCCTGTCCGGCAGGTCTACTGCCCTGATAGCCACCCTGTCCGGCAGGTCTGCTACCCTGATAGCCACCCTGTCCGGCAGGTCTGCTGCCCTGATAGCCACCCTGTCCAGCAGGTCTGCTACCCTGATAGCCACCCTGTCCGGCAGGTCTGCTACCCTGATAGCCACCCTGTCCGGCAGGTCTACTGCCCTGATAGCCACCAGAGCGTTCGTTATTACCCTGATAACCACCGCGATTACCTTGATATCCACTAGGACGTTCGTTATTACCCTGATAACCGCCACGATTACCTTGATAACCGCCACGGTTGGGTTGATAACCACCGCGATTGGGCTGGGTTCCATTCTGACGTTCGCCGTTGGTCTGACCTACACGATTGGCCTGACCTTCGTTACTACCCTGGGTAGTGCCTGTACGGCCACCCCCAGGTCTATTTCTATCATAATTTCTACCACCTGGTGCATAGTTACCGGCTCGTCCACCTTCTCTGGGACCACGACTTAGATTGCCCGCCCGTCCATCAGTACTTCGGTTTGCGTAGGTTCCGGCCCGTCCAGTTCTGATGGGACCGTTTCCACTTGCTCTGTTAACAATACGGGGTGCTTCAGAACGCACTTCCGGTCTAGGAGCAGTCGTCTTGACTTCAGAAGCAACTGCCTTAGCTGCAGGAGCGCTCTCTTTGCTTTTTTCAACAGAAGCCTTGGGAGACGAACTGTCTCCACCTTCTTTGGTTGTTACAACTTTATGTACTTTTTTTACAACTACTTTCTTTTTAACAACAACTACTTTCTTTTTACTGTCACCAGATTCTATTTTTGCTGGAGTTTCTGCTTTCGCAGCTGAGTCTGATTTTTTATGCTTAATCAACGTAGCCTTAGGCTGTTCTTTATCCAAGTCTTCTGACATATACCACCTTATTCCTGATCATCCTGTTCAATTTCTTCTATTTCAAAGCTCAACCCGACTCCACAGCTGGGACAAACTGACATATCCAATGTTATGGTAGCACCACATTCAGGACATTCATAGGTTTCGTCATCTTCAATAACAACGTCCTCTTCAACATCCTCTTCATTGTCGCCTTCTACAATTTCTACATTATCATGTATTATTCCGCGAATCAGATCAATATCACCTTCGTTGATTCCTTCAAAAGATTTCAGCTCTTCCAGATTCATATTGACCAGAGTTTCAATCAGATCAATACCATTCTCTCTAAGAAGGGCTACAACTCTTTCAGGAAGATCCGGCAATTCTTCAATGCGGGTAATTTCTTCATCACTTTCTTCAAGATTGCTGAACAGTTCAGAAGCTGCACGGGATATTTCCTGAGACATATCCATCTCTTCAAACTGCTCTATAGTTTTTACATCAATACTCCAGTCAACAAGCCTGTTGGCCAGACGGACATTCAAGCCCTGTTTACCGATAGCCAGTGAAAGCTGCTGCTCCGGAACGATAGCCAGAGCCTGACGTTTACCACCATCCACGACAACCACATCAGCAACTTCTGCTGGAGACAGGGCATTTTTAATAAATCCCTGAGGATCCGGATCATATTTCAGGATATCAATCTTTTCACCCTCCAGTTCTCTAACGATTGCCTGGATTCTGACACCCTTCAGGCCTACACATGCTCCTACCGGGTCGACATCATCTCTGTTGGATATAACAGCTATTTTTGTTCTATATCCGGCTTCTCTGACAATTTTATGAATTTCAATAGTACTATCGTAGATTTCAGGAACTTCCAGTTCAAAGATCCTCTTAACAAAATCCGAATGGGTTCTAGATAGAACAATCTGAAGTCCGGAAGAAGTTTTATTTACTTCACAAATCAAAGCTTTAATTCTATCACCAACAGTATATTCTTCACGGGGAGACTGAAACCGTTTAGGCAGAATACCTTCCGTACGTCCCAGATCGACAAAAATGTTTCCATTTTTTTCTCTCTGATAGTAACCGATAATCATTTCACCAACCTTATCCTTGAACTCGGAATAAAGTGTATCTTTCTGAATTTCTCTCAAATCCTGTCTGGCTCGCTGTTTGGCGCTCTGTACGGCAAGCCTGTCAAACTCAACAGGATCTATTTTAATAAGGATTTCATCTCCAAGTTCACTTTCTTCATTAAACTTGACAGCTTCCTCAATCAAAATCTCACAAACGGGATCATAATAATCATCTTCTTCAACGATCATCTTCTTTGCAAAGATGGAAACATCTGAGTTATCATCATTAAAACGGACAAGCGCATTATCTGATGTACCATATTTCCGTTTATAAGCTGCCATCAGAAAATCTTCTATTGTCTTAAGAACAAGTTCTTCTGTAATCCCTCGTTCCTGCTGTAATTGACGTATTGCTTCTGCAAAATCTGCTGTCATAACTTAACGGGCCTCCATAGTATAATCGAGCTTTGCCTTTCTTATTGTGTCCAAAGGAATCTCACAGATCTCTTCGTTTTCTTTTAATATCAATTTATCCTCCGTACATTCCTGAATCCAACCGTGAATCCAATCGGAGTCATCTTCCCGAAGCAGACGCAATGCCTTGCCTTTAAAGATTTTATATTCCCGACTACTTTTTATCTTTCGGTCAATTCCGGGAGACGTAATTTCAACCACCGGATCTCTGGATTCAAAAATCAATTCTAAACGGGGCTTAAGGAGCCTGTTTACGGATACGCATTCTTCCAGAGAGACACCTTTCTCCTGAAAAATAACCAGCCTGACGGTGTAATTTTTATTAACAACAGCCACATTTATTTCAACGATGGAAATACCCATTGTCTCTAACAGAGGCTCAATTTCATTAAGGATCTTCTTTTCTATATCTTTCAAATTCCTATTTCCTGAGGCATCACGGAGGATTTATGCGTTTGCATAACATTTAGGTCCAAAAAAAAGAGCCTTACAAGGGGCTCCTCAATAAAGATGCCATAAATTTTGTTTAACAATATCAGCTACACCAAAGAGTGTCAACGGGAAACAAATGGGTTTAAACTCAAGGGATAATTCTTATAATACAGTACAAAGAACTGCCCCCTCAAGAGGATTGGAGTAACTGCTCTTCAATACCCCGGCACAGGCGGAGAGTGTCGCACCGCTCGTAAAGACATCATCCAGAAGAATAAGGGGCCGCTCAGGCGGAGGCTTAAAGCGCATTCCCCGCCGCAGGGTAATACTGTTCTGCAAATGATGATTCCGTTCCTCAAGATTAAGAAATTTCTGTTGAACACTATCATTCCTTTTCAAAGCATATAAAATTTGATACCCGTATCTCTTATGAAGAGTTTGACTGATCAACATAACCTGATCCCATCCTTTATTTCTCATCTTACCTTTTCGGGGAGGAACAGGAACAATCAGAGCATCCCTGTATAAATCAGATTTTTGAAACCGGCTGTGCAGCCAGGCGGCATAGAAATAACGGAGATTTTTTAATTTTCCGGATTTATAGAGATAGAGACACTCCTTTGCAACACCCTTAAAACAGGAAAGAGATAGAAGAGTTTCAATATTTTCTGGTAAGACCGGACAATAAGCGCAAATCCTCTCATCCGCAAAAAGAGGAAAAGAACAGTGGGGACAGGAGATAGTACTCTCAGAAAAGGAACGAATAATTTCAGAACAGGATTCACAGAAAGCTCTGTCTCCCTGTAAGGAGCTTCCACAAAAATAACAGTAATTGCGGCATAATATTGTACTTAAAATCATAATTCTATAACGATGAGGAAATGAGTTCCTGATTGAATATTTCAGCTTTTCAGATTTTTCTGGAGAGCATTAAGGGTATTCAAGGCATCCAGGGGAGTCATCTGATTAAGATTCATACTTCTCAGTTGATCCAGCACAATTTCACTGCTGTCAAAAAGATTTTTCTGTTCGGGAAGACTCTTCAGGGTTTCGGAAACAGTCATACTACCGCCAAGCTCACCCGCTTCCATTGACTGAAGGATCTGCCTTGCCCTTTCGACCACTGTATCAGGAAGTCCTGCAAGAGAGGCAACATGAATACCATAGGAATTATTAGCCGGGCCATTTTCAATCTTTTTAAGAAATATAATATCATCCCCGGTTTCCTTGACAGAAAGAGAAAGATTACAGAGAGAGGGGTGCTGAATACTTGTCAGTTCATGATAGTGAGTGGCAAAGAGAGTTTTACACTGCAAATCATCTAGCAGATGCTCAGTAATACTCCAGGCAATGGAAAGACCATCATTCGTACTGGTTCCACGGCCTACCTCATCCATAATAACGAGACTCCGATTTGAGGCATTTCTGAGGATATGTGCGGTCTCATTCATCTCAACCAGAAAGGTTGATTCCCCTCTTGCCAGATTATCCGATGCTCCCACACGACAGAAAATTTTGTCCACCACTCCTATCCGGCCCTGATCAGCCGGGATAAAAGAACCTATCTGAGCCATCAGAACAATCAGAGCTATCTGCCTGAGATAGGTTGATTTACCGGCCATATTCGGTCCTGTAATCAGGGCAAAATAAGCTTTATCTTCCTGAAGAGAGACATCATTTGGAATAAACTCACCCTGAGGAAGATAAGCTTCGACAACAGGATGCCGTCCACCCTGCAGTTCAAGCTCTCTATTATCAAGAATTTCAGGACAGCTATATCCTCTTGTGGTAGCAGTATAGGAAAAAGACTGATAACAATCCAGCTCCGCCACTTTTTTACAGATATCCTGAAATAGAGGAATATGCTGTTTCAATCCCTCTCGAATTTCAATAAAAAGAGATCTTTCCAGTTCAATAACTTTCTCAGAAGCAGAGTTGATACGGCTTTCAAATTCACCAAGGCGATCAGTTGTAAATCTTTCTGAGCCTACCAGAGACTGCCGTCGGATAAAAGAAGAGGGAACAGCATCAGCCTGCCCTTTTGAAACTTCCAGAAAATATCCTATAATTTTATTATATTTCAGTTTCAGATTGCTTATTCCACTTTCTCTCTTAATCCCCTGAAGGTAGTCATCCAGAATCTGCCGGCTGTGATTCTTGAGGAGTTTAAGCTCATCCAGCTCACCGTGATAACCTTCACGGATCATTTTTCCTTCATGAAGAAGAATAGAAGGTTCATCAGCAATAGCCCTCCCCAAAAGATCACAAATTTCCTTTAAAACGGCTTTTTGATCAGGCGTGCAGATAAGAAGACCCTGCTCTTCAGATACAACACGGTCTTCTATCTGAAAAATTTTCTCCAGAGAGAGAAACAAAGAGAGAAGATCCTTAGCATGAGCTTTATCCAGACCTATCCGGGCTGTCAGACGTTCAATATCTAGAATCCCTGAGAGGATATTCCGCACGTCCTGCATTAACAACTGATTATGATAGAATTTACGGACCCGTTCCTGCCGGTAAATGATATTCTCAGGATAACGCAAAGGATTCATAATCCACTGTCTGAGCATTCGTGCCCCCATGGAGGTCTGGGTTTCGTCCAGAACACTGAGGAGAGTAAATGAGGAAGAACCATCATCCATATTTCTCAAAAGTTCCAGATTTTTCTGCGTAGCCTCATCCAGAGAAACAAAACGGTCGTCCTCGTAGCGACGGATTCCCCGCAGATGAGTCAGGTAATGACGGGCAGTATCCTTAAGATAATCCAGAAGAACCCCTGCCGCAGCAATTGCTCTGTCATGATCCTGAAAACCAAATCCCTTCAGATTGGACACATGAAATTGCTCTTTCAGGCTGTTCAAACTGCTTTCTTGATCAAAAAGCCAGTCGGGGATCTTATTGACAACAAGGTTGGAACGATTGACCAAAGAACGAAAGTAGGACTGATCCATCAGAGATTCCTGCAGTAGGATCTCTGATGGATTCAGCCGGCCAATCTCTTTTTTAGCAAAGTCATCCTGGTGATTCCCCGTAAACGAGGTAGCCCGAAACTCACCGGTAGAGAGATCTACATAAGAGAAAACCATCTCATTCCCGATCTGACCGATGGCGGCCATATAGTTATTGGAACGCTTATCCAGAAAAGACTCATCTACAACCGTACCGGGAGTAATAATTTCGACCACATCCCGCAGGGCAATCCCTTTTCCGTCCTTAGGAAGAGAAATCTGCTCGCATATAGCGATTTTTTTACCAGCCTGAAGCAAACGACCTATATAATTTTGAGCGGCATGATAGGGAATTCCACACATGGGAATACCATGCCGCTTAGTGAGAGTCAGATTCAGGATACGGCTGACCTCTTCCGCATCGGACTTGAACATTTCGTAAAAGTCTCCCATACGGAAAAAAAGTACAGCATCTTTGTGCTTGGCTTTGATGGACAGATACTGCCGCATCATCGGTGTATTTTCTGACATAGAAAAAAATTATCGAATTCGGCTCATGAGACGTTGAAGAACCTGATCTGTAATGTCCACTTCATAATTCCACCACAGAAGACTGGGATCGGATTTTTTAAAGATCAGAGAGTAGCCGTTACTTTCTGCTACATATTGGATCTCTTCATTAATTTCATTAACGAGGGTCATATTCTGACTGAGACTTTTATTCATTTCTGACAGCTGAGCATTTTTAACACGGATAAAATCTCTCAGATAATTTTTCTTTTTAAAGATTTCATTATCCAGTTCAAGAGACTTGGAATTTTCCCCATCATTTTCAGCATCCAGCTTCCGAGCTTCCAGAATTTTAATTTTATCCTGAATCTTCAGGCTTTCTTCCTGAAATTCGTCCTTCAGTTCCTCCAGTTCTCTAACAGCCTGGGAATCTTTATAAAATGCCGAAAGGATACGGGAATAATCCAAAACCGCTACTTTCGTTATGTTTTCGGCGGAAACCATTGTCAGGCACGCCAATAATATCATCAGTACTGCTACTGTTTTTTTCATCGTTACACTCCAGAATATAGGTATTGTTATTAAATCAGATCAGAACAAACTGATCAATAAATATCAATGCCAAATGAGACTACCAAGTTTAGTTTACCATTGTCAAAGGTGACATAGTCGGGTTCAGGATTCCAGTCAATACCACCACCCTCTGCAAACTGGAATTTTTTAACCAGATAGATTCCAATAGGGAACTGGGGATTATCAAAACGAATTCCTGTTCCAAGACTGAACTTAAAGTCCGGAAGGGACATTTCATTCAAATAATCCTTGCTCTTCCAGAGACCAACAGCATCCAGAAAGATATCATATGCCAGAATATTGGGAATAAGGGGGATCTTTAGGGTTGCCGTATTATCCCACATGGACTGACCATCTGATTCGGGATACCAACCTCTTGCCACAAACATACCATCTGCATAAAAACCGTTTTCCTGAGGATCGATAAGACTCTCTTTATCCCAGGGCTTCTCTGTCAGATAGGAGAATGCCGAGTTCAGAGTGAACACTGTTTTGAAATTAAACGTATCAGATACGGGGAGATCCCAGAGAGTGAAGTTTATCTGCCCCCGGGTTACACTTTTCAGATAATCTGTCGTAGCAAGAGCTGTCACACCCGCAATGGTAACTGTCTCACTCAGTATAAATCCACTGGAGGGATTTCCCACATAGTCTCTTGTATCCCAGGCACCTTTAACCCACCAGCTGTCTTCATAGGACCAGCTGTGATTATTATCCCGAAGATCTTCATCCCAGGGACGATAAACAGATTCATCATAGTCTACAGACTTTACACCAGTCCTGACTCCGGTATAGGAACTCAAGCGGCCGATACCCGTGTGCCATGTATATCCTGTGTTGATTCCGGCAGAAATTTTCTGGGTATCATACTCCATAAGATAGTCGCTTGGTACAACTTCATCAGAATCTTCAAATTCTTCCTGACTGCTATAGGGGTCAATAACCCCATCACCATCCATATCCAGATAGGCATCACTTCCTGTTGCTCGGGAATAGGTCAGATCTGTACCGATACCCCAACGGGTTCCAAACAGACGGGGTTCTGTATACTTCAGAGAGAGAGACTGTGCACTGGGTGAAAAAGTTGACTCTACACCGACAGTCGTTCCCAGACCGAGAAAGTTTGAATCATTCCACTGAATAGTACCGGCCAGAGGAAATTCAGCCCCGCCGGAAAAGGTAATCCCAAATATGATATTGGCGGTTTTACCCTCTTCTACATCGATAACAAGATCCATCAGTCCCTCTTCGCTTCCGGGATAGGTCTGAGGTTCCACAACAGAAAAGTACTGTGTATTGTAGAGATTTTCCATACTCTGCATTACCTTGGTTTTGCTGAATACATCTCCCACATCGAAGGTCAATTCCCGCTCGATTACATGATCTTTTGTTTTATCATTACCACGGATTATTACATTTTCGATATGTGCTCTGTCCCGTTCTGCAATATTAACAATATAGGAAACGGTTAAGGCTTCCTCATCCCGGACTTCCTCATAAGAAAATGAGTTATAGATATATCCATTTTCATAGTAGCGATCTGTAACTTTCTGATAATCAATCTGAAAACGTGTTTTATTGAAGGTGGCGCCGGTCTCCTGGGAGATCATATTCATAAGCTCTTCATCAGAGTAGAGATTATTTCCCTGGAAACTGATCCCATTGAAGGTATATGGTTCACCTTCTGTTATGACAAGGGTAATAATCAGATTATTAACACCCTCTTCTTCATCCCGAATGATGTCCTTAACAACATCGCTTACTTTGGCATCCACAAAACCACGGTCCCAGTAATAGGCTTCTATCATACTGATATCTTCCTGCAGCTGGTTCTCCATGAGAACACCCTTATGAAAAAGGGACTGTGGTTTTGTCTTTATCAAGCCCTGTAGGGTTTTGGTGGTAACATACTTATCGTTTCCTGTAATATTCAGTTCACTAATGGTAGTCTGATCACCTTCGTAGATATCAAAAACGATGGAAGCTGTATTTTTTTCTTCATTCTTTTCGATAACAAAGGTAATTTCAGAATCAATATAGCCTTTTTCAATATACAGATTTTTCAAAGAGAGAGAATCCTGCTCAATAAAACTCTTATTAACCATATCTCCCTTAGTCAGAAGAATAGTATCCAAAAGTTCACCCTTTCTGATTCTGTTATTACCGGTAAAGAGTATCTCTTTAACCACCGGCTTTTCTTTTACGACAAATTCCAGAACGACCGTATTATTATTGTCATCACCCGGCAGAGCCTGGGGTAAAATTAGATCAAAATATTCCAATGCGTACAATTTCCCCTGGATCTCCCAGGATATGGCATCGGTAAAATTCAGAGAAACATATTGACGGACAATCCCCTTCAGCTCTGTTTCTGATACAGCATCCAATCCCGAAAAACGAATATCCAGAATGGGTTTATTCTGATACCAGTTGGGATCCTCCTGGGCTGCAAGGTTAAAAGTAAGTATAGTCAGGATCACGAGGATCAGAGGAAATCTCACTTTAAGCATTCAAACTCCTTAGATCTTTTTAATAAGAAAATTGCCATTCAAGGCTTATAGCATTTCTTGGTACAAAATCAGTATTATTTATATCAGATGAATTATCTTTATTGTAATTCCATGAAACCAGAAAAAACGGTGTTCTCATCTCCAGTTTAATATCCGGCACAAGGCTCATCCCACCCGTGTAGGAGTTTATACCAGACAGTTCATCGTAATCAACAAGAAGACCTGCGGAAAAAAACAGGTAATCTCCCAAAAATTGTCCCAGATAGATACTTGTATTATCCAGATACCGCCCAAGATTATAGGATGACTCGGTACCCGAATAATTTTCATAGGCGGATAATTGGTCCACAATAGCATTTTCCAATATTGCAGTATCGATGGTAACACTATCCAGTTTCAGAGAATCCTTCAATGCATTTTCAAAGGGTTCAACAAAGCCATAATCACTAACCATTCCACCGGTTGCCAGAACAAGAGATGCCAAATCGACATCATCCGCTTCATACGGGACGAGACTCTGTCCGAACAGTGCCATAATCTGATCTTCAGACTTGGCGGGATCGGTCCGAAGATAAGGGGTAAACTCATCACGTACAGGATTTCTATAGGAAAGATATACGGTAACATCATCACCATTTATATCTGTCGTTTCAATTTCCGCTTCCAGATTCAGAAAGGGATTGAAGTTCCCTTCGCTTTCATTAAATGTAACGGAACCTTCTGTCATCCTGAAACTTCTTTCAAAATAGTTGATCTCTCCATTCCGGATATTTATGGCACCCACCATAGAAAATGTTCCGGTACGGGTATCCAGATTCAAATTTATTTTCTCTCCCTGTTCTGCCGTAGCCTCTACTATTTTCAGTTGGGGGTTAGGAAGCAGAAACTGAACATTCCTTCCGGTAACAATTTCCAGATCAATAAGAAAGGGATAACGGGGAGAACCTTTTCTCTTCTTTGATTTCGTTACTTCTGTCTTTTTCCCGAGAGATCCTTCCAGTTCGTTAATAACAAGGACCCCTTCCAGCCCGCCCTGTCTGTTGCTACCGTATAGACGAACATTTCCGGAGAAGGAGCCCTCTCCTCTCAAGCCATAGGCGTCATAGATAAAGGGTACCCCTTTCGTTCCTTCTGCCGTGGATGTAAAAGAATATTCACGAAGACCCCAGCCACTCATATCTACAGAACCTAAACATTGCAGACGACCATTTCCAATAGGAATGGTAAAGCGGTTTGTCTCTACTCTGTCTCCCGAAAACTGTATTTTTAAGTCTATTTTATCAATATCCTCCTCAGTATAGGGTGTCAGCACAAAAAGATCCCGACTGTTTAACTCTCCTGTAATATCAGGATTCCGGAATGTTCCGCCCACATGCAAGCCACCCTCCAAATAACTATTTTCTTTGAATATGGCATAGCGATAATCCAGAGCCTTGTCTTTAGGCATAAAATAGTTAATCAAGTTCAGATCAATAACAACATGATCCAAATCCAGATTCAGATTTTCTGAATCCAGATTACCCTTAAGATTAAAAGAAACAGGAAAGGATTCACCCAGATGCATTTCGATATCCCGGGTTTCGGCATTAAAAACAAAAGACTGAGCTTTGTCATTCAGCAATTCCCCTTTGAAAATTGAGTTTTCCCGGGAAAACTCAAGCAACGTGGAAGGATATGTGGTTAAATTATTCCATTTTATAGGGTGAACCCGCAGTCTTCCTGTAAAATCTCTGTCTTTTAAATTCAGCAGATCCTTAAAGCTCAAATTTTCAGCCGTATCAGCCATCAGGGTGATTCCGGTTTCGATCCTGGCTTTCAGAGTACGGCCGCTCTCCTCTTTCCCAGCATTGGAGAGCCCGGCCGTAAGCATCATTGTTCCGTCCTGAAAATTAAGAAACCCCAAACCACGGGACAAGGTTACATTATTTCTGATAACATTCAGATCATAAATTTCCATTTTTTCCGTGTTCATCCGGAAGCGCCCGTTTAATCCCATATTGTTTTTTTCGTATTCAAAACTTTCTGACTGAATTTGACCTTCTATGATAGGAGAATCCAGAGTTCCTTCTAAGGTCAGTTCCGCATCCATCACTCCCTTCAGGCCGGATTGTGTATAGCGGTCCATCAGGGCATTCTGAAACTGCAGGGATGAGGAAATGTTCTTATCGTTATATACACAGTAAAGAGAATAGCTTTCAGGATTTATATCAGATTCACTCTCTGTCAAAGTAAGAGAAGCATTGAATACATCCTGATTCAAATCATAAAAAACAGATCCGCTCCCTCTCAGTTCTGAAAACAGATCAGCATATCGGAGTGAGAAAAGATTTATCACTCCGGGAGCCAGATAGGCTGTCAGGGTTAGGGAAGGATCCCTTAAAACTTCAGAATTAATCCAGCGGATATTTGTATCTTTCAGATAGACTTCCCAATCCTGAGCCTTATAACGTCCCCGGATATTAAGGGAAGAGAGAAAATTCTGTCCTTCCCATGAGAAGGGATAATCGGAGGTTTCTAAAGTAGCCAGGAATCCAGAACTGGGGTCTTTTAGAATCTGTCCTTTTAAACCATAGTTTCCCAGAAAAGAGATTTGCCCTTTTGAATAGATGCCGTTTATGAGATAAACATTATCATTCAGGTTCCAGCTGGTTTTGATATCCGCTTTTCTTCCCGAAAAAACTGCATCTAAAGCACCCAGAAGATAGTTATGTCCCCAGTTCATCTCAAGAGAGTAGAGCTCTAATTCATGAGGGGACAGAAAACCGCTGCATTTGAGATTTCTGTTTCCTTCAGAAGACTCCGCCAGAAAGTTATTCATCCTGACCGTATAATCTCTTTTATTCATCCTGATAGCACCATCGGACTGAACCAGAACTGTCCGGATAAAATCCTGATCCACCTTTTCACGGAGACCGGGAAGAAAATGAAGTATCGTATCGGGGCTCAGGTCATTAACTCTATAACTTGACTGTAATTTAAAACCATCCACCAGTGAAAACTCACCATTCAGAAGAAACTGATCCAGATAAGTATTTTCCGGATTCAAATCCGACCGTAGGGAGAATACATAAGAACTATTATCCCTGGACACAAGAACGCGAACAGAACCGGGATTCCATCCGTTACTGAGTTCCATATTGCGGGAATCTATATAGAAATAATCCTCCAGCTCACTAAGAACAAGCTCCCCTTTAATAGTAATATCTTCCGCTACGGGAATCTGGTAGAACTCAAGGGATCCCCCGGGGTATGCTTCAGCGAAAACCCAATCCCCCCGGTAAGTCAGAGAGCCATAGGCGGAAGATGCCGTTAGCTCGTCTGAATGCAGAGCGAATTCATTACCTTCTACGTCGATGAGTGCATTTACAGGAAATGGCATAAACCGGTTTCTAAAATAAGCGGAACCATCATAACTGTATTTTACTCCGCCCTTAATTCTGTCTGTTTCAAGCTGAGCGGATCCGGATAGAACCGTGGAAAGCCAGGGATCAAGCTTTCCCAGGCTTCCTTTCAGAGTCATCAGGCTTCCAGGTACAAACTGTTCCGCAGAAAAATCCAGAAGGATCTGTTCTGCATTTATAGTTAGATTAAGATCATAGGGCAGTTTATCCTGTATTTTCGCAAATTTAAAACCTTTATCAGTTCTACGGACATTCAGCCGCTGCCTTTCTATCTCCAGAAGATTGGAGTCTATATCACGAAAATCTCCATTCAGATTAAATCCGGAAAGATCATTTAGCAGACTTCCAGTAATTCCGACCGAAAATGATAGCCTCTCCACAGGAATATCCGGGCGCCGGGTATTCAGATTCAGATCACCATTCAGTTTCACCCGCATATAATCATCCTGCTGCTTGAGAGTAATAGTATTTCCCTTGAATTGAAGTGAATCTGAATGACTTAAATAGTCAATTGACCATGAACGAATCCTTATTCTTCCGGAAAAGATACGGCTCATATCCAGAGAGTTGTCAGAACTCTTTCTACTGCGGCGCCCTTCCTTACTGGTCAAGCGTTTAATCAGCATATAGTCCTGTTCCGGCAGGAGAGAGACATGCAGGCCCGTCAGATTGATACTGGAGATAATTGTCCTGTCATCTTTTTTTCCAAGAAGCAGGAGAGGATTATAAAACAGCTTCAGATTCCTGACTTGAATCAGATTTTTTCCTGAAACGGGATGAACCAGACGAAGATTCCTTATCTCTATAAATGTAAGGAAGGAGGGTGATATTTCATCATAGAAGATATTATAACCAAGAGATTCTTCCAGAGAATGAATAAGCTGCCCTTTCAGGCCAGCCATCACAGTTTCCGTATTATCAGAGATTCTGTTATATCCGGCATAAGCCATAAACAGTGCCAGAGACAGAATTAAGATCTGAATACCATGCAGGATCAGGGGATGCTGTTTCTTCATATCAGGGAGTTTCCCTGACTGTAAGAGTTATATGGATTTGTCCTTCCGTAGAGCTCACATCACTATCCGAGGCTTCAAAGAGAAGCAGACTGGCCCACTCTCTCAGTTGCCGGTCCACCTGAAAACTATTACTGCCTGGAGGGGCGATACGCACATTGAACACAGTCCCGTCCGGATAAACTGAAAATGAGATACTCAACTGATCCATAAGAAGAGTGTTTCGTGATATATCCGGTGATGGTTTTTCTCCCCGGAGCAGTTTTCTGGCTATACCACCGGACCAAGTGATATTCAAAGGAGGAGGAAGTACTATTTCCGGATCAAAGTTCCCTGAAACAGGGATGACCTCTGCTGTTATATTATTTTCAAGCGGTTCAGAACCGGCACTTGTATTCTTTATCATCTCATCCTGCCCGCTCTGTTCAACTGTGGGGCTTTCCTGAAATTCCATTTTATCAGTTATCAGTGCTTCTGTCTCTGTGCTGTCCGGTATAACAGCCTGTTCTTCAAACACGAGATTCTGAACCTCCGGCACAATTTCATGAGGCAATTTAATTGTGTCCGGGGCTTCCGGGACCTCTATTTTTGAAAAACTAATGGAGAGAAGCGGATAAGACTCTTCCATAAGCTTTGGCTGTATCAGAAAAATCATCATTATAAATATAAAAATATGCAGCAGGAGAGATAAAAAAAACGCCCTACTCATATGAAAGACGGAGAGTGATTCCTCCATCAAGCCGTTCTTCTTCCGGATAGTAGTTCATAAATAATCGGATCAGATCGACCGTTTCCCCTTTTAAAGCTGTAAAGAGACCATACAGCAAGTTCTCATTCCCTACAAGACAGGTATAATCCTCATTATATCTGTTGTAATGGCCTGTGCGGATACCCAGACTCCAGCTGTTATCACTGAGGTACCAGATATTCTCAAATTGGTACTGCAGGTCTCTCTTATTTAAATATTCGGCATGAAAGGATATATCACTTACAGCTTTGGAATTTTTTTTATACCGGAACTGCAGATCCCCGTAGGGAACAAGGTCTTCCTGCACTGAGAAAACATCATTTTCAAGGCGCATAAAATCACCCCATTTGGCGGCTCCCTTAAAGTAGTAATCCCATGATGCGGATTGACCGGAGAACCCGGCACCCCCATCCAGCCACCCTGTAAACTCTGTCAGCCCCAGAGGATGGTCCTCCCGCAGCCCCAGACGCATCCTGCTTTCCCCATCAAAATAAGCTCTTGTCATAGTAATAAAAAAACTAAGATCATCAGGGGTTACAATGGAGAGGGTTCCTTCGGGGTAAAACGAGAGATCTGCCGAATCCGTCCGGTACTCCATGGCCAGACTTGCATCTGCCCCCCCACCGCTCCAGCCCCCGGAAAATCCCAGAGAAGGACGAAATCTATACTCACTGCTGCCGGATTCCATTTTTCCATCGACAGACATAGCAATCGAGGGTTGCCAAGAGAAATCAGTCAAAACAACAGCAGTTTCCATACGGGGCAGAATGAAGAAATCCTCCTTATCGGGCTGCAGAACAAACAAGGAGAGCTTTTGAGGAAAAAGAGCCCTGTCTGAAATATACTCATCCTGATAATTACCCAAAACATAGAGATCTTCCTCGTCCTTCATCCTGCAGGCAGCGCTTAAAAGAAAATCGGAACCCTCCTTAAAACGATAGCCCCCGGCCAGCCATGCCGGTAGATCCTCATCCCGTTCATAGCTTCCTGCCAGAAACAAAGAGGAGCCCATAACTGGAAGGTACTGGTTCCAAGTGAGATCCGCAGCATTATTAAAAGATGAGTTCAGAGCAATATATGAAAGTTTCTGTTCGGTCAGAAGAGGTGAAATAACCGGAACAGGGAGCACGAGAGTAAGGAAATCCTCTATCACATATTGTTCTTTGAATGAGTTCTGAATTTCTTGTATAAGAATTTCTGAAAGAGGCGGATTTTCCGACTTGAGAATAAGAGGAGGAAAATCAGAAACCATAAATACATCAGGGAGCAGTGTATCGGGCCGGGTATTCCGGGCATATTCGATGTCCCGCTGCAATTCAATCCTTTCGGATGACTGAGCAGAGAGAGGTAAAACAATTATGGATATAACAATTAGTATGGTCAGAGGGCGCATTTGTGTATTATTCTATCGGAATAAGATGAATAGGCAAGGACAGAAAATGAGTTTATCCAATAAATTTGTTGTGCTGGAAGGACTGGACGGCTCCGGAACAACAACACAATTGAACAAAATATATGATTACTGCCGGGATAATGGCATCCCCTGCTGGAAAACCTTTGAACCCTCAGACGGTTTTATCGGCAAGGCCGCCAGGGCAATTCTGGAAAAAAGAGAAACGGCAGACCCTCTCACTCTGGCACAGCTTTTTGCTGCGGACAGAAGAGAGCACCTGAAAGAGATTCATGAACGAATCAAAAAGGGAGAATGGGTCTTCTGCGACCGCTACCTCTACTCATCCCTGGCATACCAGTCCCTGGATCTCAGCTTTGAGACTGTCTGGGATCTGAATCGGGATTTTCCCCATCCGGATATCTGTTTTTATCTGGAATGCTCCATCGAAACCTCGACTAAACGGCGAGGCGGACGCAGCAGCGGCGATGACATTTACGAGACCGAGCAGCTTCAGCACCGGGTTGCCATGAATTATGAAAAAGCCTTTGAGACCCTGAGAGATGCTCCGGAAGTACTGCAGCGAATTGACGGAGAAGCAGCTCCGGATGCCATAACGTCCCGTATCCTTAAAATACTGAAATTGGATATGTGATAATTCCGGCTAATCCTCATATAGAGGAAGGCCGATACAGAATATGTGAGAGTTTACAAAAAACTGATACTGCTTCTCTGCCTCTTTCTGACGGCATCTCCCCTCTGGGCGTATAAGATCCTCTACGCGGAGCAGTGGTATAAACTATATCATCAACATCTCTATCAGTATCCTGAAGATAGCATGGAAAATATCCACTATCTTGGAATGGCACTCCGTTCAGACTTTGCCAATCCCTTGAATGCTATGGCAAAAATAGAAGATGAGAGAGAGTGGGAAAAGTACCGCTACCTCTTTTATATGCATGTGAATCTGAGATTAATTGACTCCTACCTTCAACTGGGCAATAAATACAATAAGAGGAACGCCTACTTTTACAACTACCCCTGGAAATTCTCCAATCTGGATAGCCTGAAAACGGCGGAAGAGTGTTACCGTTATGCTCTTAATTTCTGGGAGGATGCTCAGGAATGGTCTGCCAAGGCGGCTGAGCAGAAGTTTGCCTGGATGTTTATTGAAGAGGTTCAATTCTGGGAAGATGAATCCTACCGGATTCAGACAGACGACCTGAACTACGGCCGTACGATTCAGCGGGAACTGGACCGCCTGCAGGCTGTGAGAGAAAAATTTGAGGCCATGAATCCCGATAGCTATTGATAGGGCTCCCCGGTAAGCCTGTTGATCTGTCCAATTGTGGTCTTTAATACAGGACGTTGAATTTAGAAGAAAACAGCAGGGGAAACGTGATATTTCTCTGCTAATCTTTTTATTTGTCCTTTATTCAAGGACCGTTTTCCGTTGAGGATTTCGCTGATAACAGTAAGCGGTGCAATATCGGCTAAATCCTTTTCATAGGACTGAACCGCTGCAGAAATAAGTTTAAGAACTCTTCTTAATGAGGATCTTTCCTACACCCTCTGCTGCAGGAAAGATCTTTTGTACATACTGGATCTTGCTGAAAGAATGCTCTTTCATGAGCTTGACCCATACATCGATAGCTTTCCGGGCATCTGAATACTTTTTCTTTGCCGCATCAAGCGCAGTCTTGTTGACTATCTCCAATAATAATAACCTCCAGCACCCACACCACACCGGATGTATGGGTGAGCAGTAAGCTTGCTTACGACCAGCCTGGATCTCCAGAAGAATCAAACACCCACTGAACAGTATTTAGATACTACTGCTTATCCTTTTATTACAGACCTTGATGATAAGGTGCTTCCCCTTTATAAGAGTACTCAGATTATTCGAGAAAGGATTCTCAGGACCTTTTATGGTATGTAAATAATTCCGTATGTTATTGTATCATCATAGCGTCACCATATGAAAAGAACATATAGCGCTTCTCCACAGCTTCCGCATAGGCCTTTCTGATATACTCCTGCCCCGCAAAAGTGGATACCAGCACCAGAAGAGTTGACTCCGGGGTGTGAAAGTTCGTAAAAACCCTGTTTACCACCTTAAACTCATAACCGGGATAGATAAACAACTTTGTCGAGCTAAGCCCCCGGTGGAGCTTCTCTCCCTCCCAGGCCGATTCCAGGGTCCGGATACTGGTTGTTCCCACAGCCAGAATAGGCCTTCCCTCACGCCGGGCCTTTTCTACCTTGTCGGCGGTTTCATCTGAAACAAAAAACTGCTCTTCATGCATTTTATGATCCAGCAGTTTTTCTGTCCGTACCGGTTCAAACGTACCCAGTCCCACATGAAGGGTAACATAGGCAGTTTCAATCCCTTTAGCCTCCAGTTTCTCCAGGATATCCTCTGTAAAATGCAGACTGGCCGTAGGGGCCGCAACAGATCCTGTCTCGCTGGAGAAAACCGACTGATAACGTTCAGAGTCGGAAGCGGTATCCTCCCGCTTGATATAGGGAGGCAGGGGAATATGACCATGCTCTTCCAGCCAGGTTTCATCTATTTCTTCAGAAAATTCCACCAAGCGGTGATTTGTGCTCAGCTCTTCCCTGATTGTTCCTGTCACGCCGCCGGGGAAACTGAGAACCTTACCCACTTTCTGCTTTTTGGCTTTTGAAACCATGCATTTCCAGTGGGAGGGGTCCTGTTCTTCCAGAAAGAAGAACTCTACCTTCCCGCCTGTCTTTGATTGAGCATACACCCGGGCTTTCCGCACACGGGAGTTATTAAAAATAACCAGAGTACCCGGTTCGACCAGATCGACAAAGTCCTGCATGTTTTTATGTTCAATTGTATGTGTGTCTCTGTTCAGTACCATAAGATTTGCCGTACCCCGCTCTTCGGGGGGATTCTGGGCAATTAGTTCCTGCGGGAGATCAAAAGAGAAGTTCTTGATTTTCATTAATACCTGATTCCATTCCTAAATGTTTGTAGGCCAGAGCTGTTGCCACCCGGCCTCTTGGTGTCCGTTTGATAAATCCCTGCTGTATCATGTAAGGTTCATAAAAATCTTCCAGAGAGTCAATTCCCTCACCCACAGATATAGCAAGGGTTTCCGCTCCTACGGGACCACCGCCGTATTTAACAATCAGCGCCCGAAGGATCTCCCTGTCAACCCGTTCCAGTCCTTTTTCATCCACCTCAAGCCTCTGCAGGCCATTACGGACGATATCTTCCGTAATGATGCCCTCAGCTTCCACCTGGGCAAAGTCACGCATCCTGCGGAGAAGACGGTTAGCGATACGTGGGGTTCCGCGACTGGATCCGGACAACAGTACCGCCGCGTCCGTTGTAATGGTAATATTATAGATAGAGGCAGTCCGTCTGATAATCTGCTGCAACTCCTGAGAATTGTAAAAGTTCATCCGCACATTGATACCAAAACGGGTATAGAGAGGACTGGTCACATTTCCCGGTTTTGTTGTGGCTCCCACCATGGTAAAGGGTGGCACAGGAATCCGGATAGTCCGGGCTGATGGCCCCTGACCGATAATCCAGTCCAGCTCATAATCTTCCATGGCAATATAAAGCATCTCTTCAATAGCCGGTTTCAAACGGTGAATTTCATCTATAAAGAATACGGTTCTATCTGAAATTGTTGTCAGAAGCCCCGCAAGATCTTTCGGCTTATCAAGAGCCGGTGCAGAGGTTACACGGGTTTCCACACCCAGCTCATTGGCCATAATGCCAGCCAGTGTGGTTTTTCCCAGTCCGGGAGGGCCGGAGAGGAACACATGATCCAGAGCCTCCTGACGCTCTTTGGCGGCCTGGATAAAGACTTTCAGATTACTTTTAATATCTTCCTGACCGAGAAATTCATCAAGCATCTTGGGACGGATCGGATTATCTACCGGATCTTCTCCCTGATGAGACATTCCTGAAAGTAAATTGTCTTCTGTCATATCCAATAGGGCCTCCTAGGAACTCAACTCAACAATAGCACGTCTGAGGATTTCCTGTTCTCTTCTGTTTTCCGGAAGGGCCTGTATATCCTTGTTTTTCAAAAGATTATTAATAGCGCTTTGAACCTGTCTTTTCTCAAAGCCCATGGCTGCGAGAGATTCAATCAGCTCAGATCCCGGTCCGGTGGGGGTTCCACCCCTGGCAGTACCATCATCCCAGCTGAGCCTGCCCTTCAGTTTAAGCATGATCTTTTGAGCTGTCGCTTTTCCCAATCCCGGTAGAGAGGTAAGACCGCTGAGATTATCCTCTTCCAAATACTGCACAATCTGATCCGCCCTTGCAGCAGAAAGGATCTTTAAAGCTCCCTTGGGACCGACACCGCTGACAGAGATCAGATCCAGAAAAAGAGAACGTTCGTTTTTTGTGAAAAAACCGTAAAGGGCCATCATATCTTCTTTATGATAAAGCCAGGTAAAAAGCTTACCCTCCGTACCGACAGCAGGAGTAGCGCTTATGGTCATGGACGAAGCTTCAATCTGCCACTCAACACCCTGAATCTCAAGGCAGACAGAGTTGGCATTTTTTTCAGTAATGGTGCCGCGCAGGCTGTTAATCACTATCTTTCTCCTGTATGGGCATGACAAATGGCAGCAGCCAGTGCATCGGCTGCATGATCCGGCTTGGGAGATTCCGGTAGCTTAAGCAGGAGGGCTACCATCATCTGCACCTGATTCTTATCTGCCCGGCCATTCCCTACAACGGCTTGTTTAATCTGAAGAGGAGTATATTCAAATGCAGGAATACCCGATTCGGCTGCAGCCAGGAGTAAAACTCCCCGGGCCTGTGCAACAGGAAGGGCTGATGAAATATTTTTGGCAAAATAGAGAGTTTCTATGGCCACTGATTCCGGCTTATACTCCTCTAAAACAGAACAGAGCCCCTTAAAAAGGCTCTGCAGTCTCAAAGATGAGGGCTGATTGCTTTTTGTATTTAATACACCGTGTGCCACATGCCGCCCCCGCTGTCCATCGTGACTCACTATACCCCAGCCGGCATGAGCTAGTCCGGGGTCTATTCCCATAATTAAGGGCATTATTCCATATCGAAATCTGAGGGAACATCCAAGTTACTGGCAACAGACTGAACATCGTCATTATCTTCCAAACGATCAATCAGTCTCAGAACTTTAGCAGTGTGCTCTTTATCCAGAGTAACAGTGTTTTCGGGGACCATGGAAACTTCTGCTCCCAACTGCTCAAAACCGGCTTCCTGAAGAGTGGTAAGGACAGTTTCAAAATCACCGGGTTCTGTAATAACTTCAATATTACCATCTTCATCGGTCACATCTTCAGCGCCCGCTTCAAGAGCCGCTTCAAAAAGAGTATCGAAATCCACACTCTCTCCGTTATAGGATAAAACACCCTTTCTTTTGAACTGATAGGAAACGGAACCGGCAGCAGCCAGTGATCCACCGCCTTTACTCAGGATGCTTCTTACATCGGCAGCAGTCCGGTTCTTGTTATCCGTTAAAGTAGAAATCAACATCCCGACGCCGCCGGGAGCATAAGCTTCATACTGCAGTTCAATATAATCCACACCATCCATATCGCCAGAGCCTTTCTTAATGGCTTTATCGATATTGTCTTTAGGCATGTTGGCTGCTTTAGCTTTCAGAATAACAGTTCGAAGGCTGGCATTGGCTTCAAGATCACCACCACCCATCTTAGCCGCGACGGTTATTTCCTTGATAATTTTTGTAAAGATCTTTCCTCTTTTGGCATCAAGTGCACCTTTCTTATGTTTAATGGTAGCCCATTTACTATGTCCTGACATAAAAACTCCTTAGATAAGAAACTAAATCATGTAAAAAGTAGCACAACAAAAATCAGGCTGTCAAGAACACACAGCAGACGAAAGGGGCCAATTGACCGGTCCGGCATAGTCGCTTGTATCAAGTTCGTCAAAAAAACTTATCAGAATTGTATTAAGCATGTCTAATCCGGCGGATGTTGTTTTAAGGGATATCTTATCCGTTTCAATAAATTTATCCCTCTTAAATCTGGCCAGGGCCAGAGGAAAAAGCTCTTCCGGCACACAAGAGAAAATCCTTCGAAAGGAGTTGAGATCGATCCCGCTGGTCACCCGGAGTCCCATCAAAAGATAATCTTTCAGAAAATCTATAGGATCGGGCATTTCCCTGTTATCCAGAAGCACGGAACCCTCTGCATAGGATTTAACATCCTGAGCCACACGGTGACGCTCAATCCGCCCTTCCGGATTCCGTATCATGGAAACTGCTCCGGGCCCGCAACCAAGATAGGGTCTCATTTCCCAATAGGCTCTGTTATGATTACAGCTCATAGTCGGAAGAGAAAAGTTGGAAACTTCATATCGAATGTATCCTGCCCGCTCAAGCAGCTGACAGCCCTCCGCCCAAACCTGTTCTTCTGTTCTTTCCGGCAGATTAAGGCTGTGGCGATTTGCCCATTGGTCTTCCAGAACTGTTCCTTTCTCAAGAGATAGAGAGTACCAGGATATATGATCGGGATGAAAGCTCAAGGCTTCTTTCAAATCGGCAAGCTGATCTTCTGCTGTCATCCCCGGCAATCCCTGAATCAGATCGAGGCTGATGGAAAGAGCTTTCTTACAGCTTAAGACTTCCAAAGCCCGCAGAATCTTCTTGCGAGAACTGTTGCGCCCGGCCAACTGCAGAAAAGAGTCCTGAAAAGTCTGAATACCAAGGCTAATCCGGTTAATTCCATCGTTCTGCCAACTTTTCAGATTGTTATGGCTGATATTTACGGGATTACACTCCAGGGTAAGCTCTTCTGGCAGCACTCCCCGATTTATAACTTTTATACGATTTAGAAGAGTGTGAATAAGTTCCGGAGAGAGAGAACCGGGAGTTCCTCCACCAATATAGATGGAATGAAAGCGATCAATTCCATAAGTAATCTTATCGTTTTCCACCTGTTTTGTTATCTCTAGAACCGTATCCTTACTGTAGGCATAGTCTGTAATAGAGTAAAAATCACAATAATCACATTTACTGGTGCAAAATGGAATATGAATATAGAGAGCAGCATCATAAAGTTTCATAAAACTCCTAAAAAGAAGACATTCGTCTAAAAGGAAAATAACGAAAAAAGACTTTCCCGAGGATATACTCCTCTTTTAACGCTCCCCAGAGCAGGGAATCGTTCCCCATACCACGAGAATCACTGAGTATAAAAAACTCATTCTCGCCAAGACGAATCTCTTCCATGTCTCCATCAAAGGGATAGCCCTTTGTCCACCCTTCCGGAAGATAGGGATGATTGATTGTATAATTACCCTTTATCAAATCATATTCATGCACTTCAGAGCGTTTTCCTCCCTGAGTGATAAAAGCTTTGAAATTCTCAATCCGGATAGAATCTCCGGGAAGGGCAACTATCCTTTTTACCATATAAGGAATTTCCCATGCCGGACGGTTATATGAACTCATCTGAATCTTCTGAAAAGTAAAGAAACGAAGAAAGGGATTCATCAACTCAATAAAAGTCTGATTTTTTCTGTAGAAAGGAGGCTGAATAACAACAAGGTCACCCCGGTCAAACATGGTCATAGTCTGCAGGGAAACCCGGGAAAAAAGGATACGATCCGAAGGCATCAGCAATGGCTCCATGGAACGGGATCTTATTGTTAAGGGAGTTGAAATATAAATACTGAAAAACTGATACAACAGAAACAAAAAAATAATAACTACGATTCTGCGAACCCTTCTACCAGACATGGCTTTCCGGTCCTTATATGAGCGGACCCTTTTCGAACTATACATGAATTATTACTAACCTCAGACATAAAGATGGCCATATTTTACCAGCTGATCAAGTCCCCACTGGTATTTTTTTATTCTCCCGGGATCTACAATTGGCATAAACAGACTTTTCTTCTATAATCTGCCTCTATGGCTAAGAAAAAAAAGACCCCCTCTAACGTGCTTGGAGTAAATAGAAAGGCCCGTTACAACTATACAGTATCTGAAACTCTGGAATGCGGTATTGCCCTGAAGGGAACTGAAGTGAAATCTTTCAAAATTTCAAAATTCTCTTTTCCCGACTCTTTTGTAGAGATCAGCAACCATGAATTGTTTGTGAAGAACCTGCAGGTTACTCCTTATGACTTTGGAAACATCCACAATCACGATCCTGCCCGTGTCAGAAAACTTCTTGCTCACAAACAGGAAATCAAAAAACTGGAAAGAAAAGTTTCTGAAAAAGGATTCACCCTTATTCCCCTGAAGTTCTACCTGGTTAAAGGCCGGGTTAAGGTGGAAGTGGGAGTCTGTAAGGGTAAGAAACAGTATGACAAGAGAGATACCATAAAGAAAAAAGATATGTTACGAGAGGCGGAACGGAACTTTAAACATAACTAAATACATTCTACCGGGCTGTTGGCAAAGTGCAGAGTCCGGACAGATTCTGAATCCATAGGATGGGCATAAAAAAATCCCTGATGAATATGACAGCCCATCCTTTTCAGTATATCGATTTGAGCCTGAGTCTCTACTCCCTCGGCAATAATCTCCATATCCAGACTATTGGCCATATTTATAATGGCCTGTATAAAATTTTCATTCTCTTCAGCCATCTGAATCAATGACTGATCAAGTTTAAGATTATTAAGGGGCAATCGGCATAGAAGAGCTAAATTAGAATATCCTGTACCAAAATCATCCATAGAAAGACTGATTCCCAATTCGTTCAGCTTTTTAATTTTGAAAAGAGAATCCTCCCCTCCTTTCAGAACAGAATTTTCTGTAATTTCCAGCTTAATCCACTTACCGGGAAGATTCTCTTCCTTCAGAACTTTCTCAATTTTGAAGACAAAATCTTTCCGGATGAATTCATCAGGAGTGATGTTCACAGAAATAAATAGAGGATCATCATTATGATAGGTATTAACTTCCCTGATAAAAGAAGAGGCCCTGCGAATCAGATACTGACTCAACTCATCGAGAATATCATGTTTTTCTGCAATGGGTATAAAAAGTCCGGGAGAAAGAATCCCATACTGGGGATGATTCCACCGTGCCAGCACCTCATAGCCATACAGAAAGGAAGTGCCTTCACTATCCAAACGGACAATGGGTTGATAATAGGGAATAATCTCACCATTAAGAATTGCCATCTCAAAGTTTTTTTCAAGTTCATACTCAAAGGTTAACGTCTTATACATATCGTCGGTATAAGAGAAAAGAGAGCTGCCATCATTATTTTTTGACTCCATCAGGGCGGCATAACTCTTTTTTATAAGTTCTTCTACATTTTCATCACAACCTGAAGCCCACTGAACCATTCCAGCATGAACGCTGATTTTCACAAGAGAGTTGTCCAGGACAAGACGGGTATCCAGTGATTCACAAATGCGCTGATAGATATTTTCCGGCGAGAGTTCTGTAGAATCAGCCGATTCCAGAATAAGAAGAAATTCATCCTCTGAAAAACGGCAGACAGTGTCTTCCTGACGAACAGACTGCTGCAAAATGTCTGCTATATGTTTAATTATTTTATTAGCTCCAACTGTTCCGAAAATCTCAGTATGATGGGAGTGCTTATCCGGTGAAATCATCAATAAACTGAACTTACCGCAAGCTACTCTTTTTCCCATATTGATTAAATGTTGAATACGCTCAATACAGAGGGCTCTGTTGAGAAGCCCTGTTTCAGGATCATAAAAAGTAAGATAATTCAGCTGTCTTGAAAGAGCATTTTTTTCATGCACTTCTTTTTTCAACAGGTATTTTCTATAAGCGAGGCTCGATAACTGATTGGCAAAAAGCTGAAGGATTTCGAGAATCATCTTAAATCCGTCTTCATCCATACTCCGAATATCATCAAGGGAGTCCAGGACCCATGACCTTTCCAATTCAAGACTGTCCGTATAACGGAGGATTTTACCAAAATCAAATTCAGCGGGCTTCAACTGGCCGATAATCCAATTTGCAATATGCTTTTCACCTACATATATTTTAGCCCCGGACTCCCATAATCCTATACTGGGACAGCGGTGAATCTGAATATCATTAGAATCATTGAGACAGTAATTGCCATTGATCCTTTGACAATTTTTTTTCCCCTGTGGATGCTGACGAATAGCACTACAGAGAGTACAGAATCCAGTGAACCCGGTAATAGAAGATCCATCTACATCGGTTATAAGTGATGAAACTCCGGTGATTTTCGAAAATTTTTCTTGTAAAACCTGTATTTCTTCCTTTTCGAGGATATTAGTAAGAGTATTTATGGGCATGAACTTCCTGGCATATTTTTTACTGAATTATAAATTTTATAATTATTATACTCTGAATATTTAGGAATATTCAGGAATATTCAGGAATATTCGATGTAGAATATATGAATATTAGCTGTAGATATTGGCTTGAAAAGCTACGCGACTTATGTTTCAATTCGCGCTTAATCAAAAAAAGAGAATATCACAGCGAGCTGTGATATTCTCTTTTTAATGGAGGTGGCGGGAGTCGAACCCGCGTCCTATTGGGCGTTGCATAAGCCTCTACAAGTTTAGTTTCTTATTGTAATTCGGATAAAACAAGGGAAAGAAACGACCCCGAATTAACCTACTTCCGGAAAGATTTCCCCCCTCAGTCCCGGGCTAAAGAAAGGGTAAGTTCTGGTTTCTGGCGGATATTCGCACCCTCAGAACGGCGTGTACGATATCCGTCGCAACACTTAATTAAGCTGCGATTGCAAGTGCGGAGTTATCGAAAGAAACGATAACTTCATCATTGTTTTTGGCACTTATCAAAAAGGTAGTTTAAGGAGGTAACGCTCCACTTGCAGCCCACACCCCGGGCTCCAACAGTCGAAACCTTTACACCCCCAATTAAGAATGCAGAGACAATTTTAGAGTGTTATCCACTTTGAGTCAATATAAGATGGATAAACTGTTTTTAATATTATCAGGATCAGATAAGAGAATAAACAGTATTCCCTTCCAGTAAAGTAGTTGAAACGATGAAATCTTCAACATCCATACTTTTTTTATTTTCAATTTTTTTCATTAGAATAGAAACAGAAGCTCTCGCAATTGTTTCGAAATCCTGAGCAACAGTTGTCAGGTCAATTGAGCTGTCTGTTAAATACCTCAGATTGTCAAAACCGACCAAAGACAAGTCCTCAGGAACACGGATATGCAATTCCTGTGCCGCATTGATTAGGCGGTAGGCAATAAGGTCATTTACACAAAACACCGCCGTGATTCCACGGTCCATCAGCTTTTTCAGAATGAGAACTGCTTCCCTATCATCCAACATACCCCGCTCATCCTCATTTTGACCGGAAAATGATGTGATAAGGATATCCCGGTCTAGAGGAATTTTACTCTTCGTCAGGGCATGACAGTAACCCTTGTATCTGTAATGAACAACATCTGTATCCTTCGCTCCGATAAATCCGATCCTACGATGCCCCTTTGCAGTCAGATAGGAGACAGCTTCGTAGGCACCCTGAAAATTATCGGCCGATACAACAGGTAATGAAAGTTCCTCCAGCTTTCTGTCCAGTAAAACCATGGGGAAACCTTCAATATTCATTGTGCTTAAAGAAGCAATATTTCTATTACTGATAGGGTAAATGACTGCCCCAGCAATATTATGGGAGGCTATTTGATCCAGTATCTGTTTCTCCTTACGGGTGGACTGATCTGAATAATGAATACTGCAGAGATATCCATTTTCACGACAGCTCTGACTGATTTGACGGGCATATTGCTGACCACCCGAAAAGACATCTTCCTTATGAGGAAGAACAAGTGAAATTATTTCGGAATCTGTCTTCTTTCTTTTTATGCCGCTGCCTTTTACAAAAGAGCCTTTCCCTTTGAGTCGATATATAACATCACGAAGTTCCAGCTCCTTTAGGGCTCTGTTTACAGTGATCCTTGATGTATTAAATTCCTTGGTCAGTTGAGCTTCAGAAGGAAGTTTATCATCCTTTTGCAACTCCCCATTTTGAATACGGATTTGTAAAGTATTAATTATATTTTGATATAGAGGAATCAAATCATCATCTCCTTGAATTTTACAACAATCTATAATTCCAGAATAAGCATGTCAAGAATATAAGTATAGCACAACTTGATATGTCATGTCTTATTATATTCTCATAGAACTTTAACTTGACATGTCATGTATGCCATATTAAGGTAATTGTAATTGTCCTTATATTAAATGGAGGTTATTTAATGAAAAGAATAGGATTAGCCCTCGTTCTTATTACTCTAATGTTGGCGACTGGTCTTTTTGCCGGTGGTCAATCCGAAGAAATGGGACCCACAAAATTGATTGTGTCTTCCCGCCTATACTCACAACCAGGAGAACAACAGTTTCTCATCGATGAAATTTTTGCTGATTTTGAAGAAGCCAACAACTGCGTTGTTATGTTCGAAATTATGGAAGATGATCCTCTACTGAAAAGAGCCGCTTTTCAGAAAGAATCCGGTAGAATCAATACGGATGTTGTTATAGTCCATGACAGTAGAATGGCCGAATGGATGAATAATGACTATGTTGTTCCCCTTCCCGTTGATGATTGGAAAGACCGAACTTTTTCCAAGGCTTTCAAAGAAAGCATCTCCATGGACGGAAAAACCTATTTCGCACCTGTCGGAGGTGATGTCTACCTGATGCTGGCAAATAAAAAAGCCCTGCCCTACCTCCCCGCCACTGCCGATGTACAGGATCTGAGCTGGGAAGAATATGTAGACTGGGCCGTTGCCATTGCCAAAGGCGAAGACGAAGGAAAGGCAGCTGTAACAGGTGTACCCATGAAATCTCTGATCTATATGTATGGTGGAATGTTTCTCTCCTATGGTGGCGAATTCCCTGTAATTAACTCCCCCGGTGCCATCAAAGCATGGGAAATTCTTACAAAAATGAAGGATGCCTACACCCCCACTGTAAATACCTATGACAATGTCTCTTCTCCCATGAAAACAGGAGAAGCCTGGCTAACAGTAGCCCATATGGTTCGCTGTGGAGAAGCATACAAATCCAATCCTTCCGGTTATGTACTGGCCCCTGCTCCCAAAGGCCCCATGGGCATCGGCTCTATAGCCGGAACCAGCGGTTTTGCAGTAGTAAAGGGCGCTCCCAACGCAGATTTGGCAATGAAGTTCATCGAATACATGACGGAACCTGAAATGGCTGTCAATATAGCCCGTGGAACTGGCGGATTTATTCCTCCCATCGACGAAGCCATTGCGAAACTTGGGGACTCTCTTGAAGATGAAATTATCGCTAAGGGTATCAATGTTATGAAAAACGGTATTGTATCCGGTGTTCCCGGTGGTGATTACAGCTCCTGGGGTGCTGTAAAACAGGTTTATGATGATGCCTTCCAGGAACTGATCCTGAACAAAGGGACCATAGACAAAGCATACCTTGATGCCGCTCAGGCTAAGATCAACGGACTGAAAAAATAATATCCAGTCGATTCATAAGACACAAGCGCTCCGGTGCTTGTGTCACCGGAGGTTCCTATGCCCAAGACACAAAGGACTATCAGAAGGAAAAGGAAGAAACAGATGATTCCCTACCTTCTAATTGCTCCTGTGGTCATCTATTATGCCGTTTTCTGGTTATTTCCTGTTATTCAGGCTATCAGCGGCAGTTTTATTTCAGCCCCCCTGTCCAAGGGTGCCTGGAATTTGTTCTGGCCTTCGGTCTAGCACTTCTCATTAATATTAAATTCAAGGGCTCGGGATTATTCCTGTTTATAGCACTTATCCCTATGGCACTTCCTGCGGTTGCAGTGGGTGCTATGTGGAACAGTGGTCTTGCCAGCTACGGCTGGCTGAACTCTTTCCTTATCAGAATGCATATTATCAATGCAGCCGATAAGTTCATCTTTCTGGGAGGTAATAACATACAACGGATGTTTCTAATTATCATCGTTGATGCCTGGCAAGTTATTCCTTTTATGATGGTTATACTTCTTTCTGGAATGCAGGGACTTAAGCCCGAACTTTTTGAAGCAGGATATGTATTCGGAGGCAATAAACTTCAGGTTCTCCGTAAGATTACCATCCCCCTTATGAAGCAGACCATTACCACAGCTATGATTCTCAGGATTATTGCTGCTATACAGATATGGCTTATTATCGTCATGCTCTTTGGATTCAACCGCCTGCCCGTTCTGCTGGAACAGATTGTTCTCAATGTAGATCAGTATACCGGTGCGGAAGAGTTTTTTAGAAAAGGGATGGCTCTCTCGGTCATTGTTGCCCTCATCGTTTCAGCGGTTTCCCTTATCTATCTGAAAGTATCGGGAGCCTTTGATGAACCCCCAGGAAAGGGAGTTTAATCATGGGAAAAAGACTAAAACAGAAGATGTACCGCTCTGTCAAAACCACGACCCTGTATATCGTCATTACGGGTGTAGCCATGATGCTGATTTTTCCGATGTTCTTTCTTTTTATATTTTCACTGATGTCCGACTATGAAAGCTACTCAGAATGGCCCAAACCTCTCCTCCCCTCTATTAATACAGATTTTAGGATGGAACGACTGAATGATGTTTCAGATGAAGCCACCTATGGACTTTTAATATTTAATCATTCGGAAGATAAATATATGCCCTTTGGTCCTGAATCCTCTAGCAGAGAGAAAAAATCCTTAAGAAAGCTAAGCAACTTTATTCGGAATTATTCCAACTGCGAACTTGGGCAGGAAGAGATTTTGGATCTAATGAATCAGGTTGATCAGAACACAAGAGTAGACTTTACCCTTAAAAAGGGTCTGCTCAATAATTACGAGAGGTTCTTCAAGCTTTATTCGGGAGCCTTTAATTCAATAATTGCCAGTTTAACAACGGCCCTCTTTACCATCCTTATCAGTCTAAGCATTGGAGGAATGGCCGGATATGCCTTTGCCCGTTATGTTTTTAAAGGAAAAAATATCCTGAAACTAAGCGTTCTATTTGTAAGAATGTTTCCTCCTGTGGCTATTGCACTACCCATGGTTATTACTCTTGGCAAGATGGGGCTTTATGACAAGCCGGCAGGACTCAGCCTGATCTATTCTATCAATCAGATATCACTGAGTATCTGGATTACAGCCAGTATTTTTATGGGGATTCCCGAATCTCTGGAAGAAGCCGCTCAGATCTTCGGCACAACTAGAGTTGGTGCTTTCTTTAAAATAACCCTTCCCCTGGCTGTTCCCGGTTTAGCCGCTTGTGCCATGTATTCCTTTATCTATTCCTGGAATGAAGTAATCAATGCCCTGATTCTGACTCAATTCAATCCGACCCTGCCTGTCATTGTGTATCGTTCCCTACTGGGAGCAAATGCCCAGGTCCAGCTTATTGCTGCGGGTTCCGTAGCCCAGGCTCTGCCTGCCATCATCTTTACCCTGTTCATCCGGAAGTACATTCTCCAGATGTGGGGCGGCGTAAAAGTTTAACAAGAGAGAGAGGAAAATAGTATGGCTGTATTGCAATTAGAGGATTTAGCTAAAAGATATGACAAAAAAGTATGGGGCGTCCGTAGAATGGACCTGGAAGTGAAAGATAAAGAGTTTATCGTCTTTTTGGGACCCTCAGGATGCGGTAAAACAACCTGTATGAGAATGATAGCAGGTCTGGAGGAAACGACCAGGGGCTGCATAACCCTCGATGGCCTGAATATAACCGATTTGGCCCCTCGTGACCGAAATATATCCATGGTATTCCAGAATTATGCAATCTGGCCCCATATGACTGTCTTTGAAAATATCGCCTTTTCTCTCAAATTAAAGGGAATGGCTAAGGATGAGATCAGGAAAAATGTTGTTGATGTGGCCGAAATGGTCAAGATTGAACAGCTCCTGGATCGTTTTCCCGGTCAGATGTCCGGTGGACAGCAGCAGCGGGTAGCCCTGGCCCGTGCTCTGGCGGTAAAACCAAAACTGTTTCTCATGGATGAACCCCTCTCAAACCTGGATGCCAAACTCCGTGTTGTTATGAGAACCGAACTTAAGGCCATTCACCAGAAGACTCAGGCAACAAGTATCTTTGTAACCCATGACCAGTCCGAAGCCATGAGTATGGCCGATAGAATCGTCATAATGAGAGACGGTGAGATAATCCAAGTAGGAACTCCTGAAGACGTATACTTCAGATCTGCCGATATGTTTGTAGCCGGATTTATTGGAACTCCCCCTACCAACTTCTTTAAGGTAAAACTGAAAAAAGAGCGAAACCAGGGCGCTCTGGAACATCCCGATTTTAAATGCCCTCTGCAGAGTGATGAGTTTGCCATGATCTCTAAATATGGGCGGAAAGAACTAGTGCTGGGAATCAGACCGGAGGACTTCCAGCTCACAAAAACCGGTAAAGGAATACTGAATGCAAAAGTCCTTGTAGTTGAACCTCAGGGCTCCCATCAGGTCCTGGCTGTAGAAATTGACAACAAGATAGTTAAAACCATTATCTCCTCTGATCATAAACTATCCCCCGGAGATCCTGTATCCTTTGACCTGGATTACAGACACCTTCATTTTTTTGATACGGAAAGTGAGAAAAGAATTTCATGAGGGATGAAGAGTTTGGCCGGAATTTGGAATCCTTTCTTCCTGGTGAACCCTGGAAAAAATTGATAGAACTATCCCGCCCCTATCAAGACAAAAGGGACGATACCGGACATTTTGAAACAGTGACTATCTGGGCATGGACTCTTCTTGAACAGATAGAAATTGAAGCAGATCGTGAACTGGTATTACTTGCTGCCCTACTGCACGATATAGGATGGAGTCAACTCAGTGAACTTGCACTGAAAGAGCTGTTTTCACAGGATTTGAACGCTTCCAAAGCCCTGAGACTCAGGCGGGATCATGAAGTTCGAGGCGCTGAGTTGGCCATGAAGCTTATGGATGAGGCCGGAATTTCAGCAGATCTTACCCAAAAGGTCTGCCTTCTGATTAACGGTCATGATACCCGCGAGGGATTCCTTTCAGTAGAGGATGGAATCCTGCAGGATGCTGACAGCCTGTGGATGGTCAGCAATAAGGGATTTGAAGCTGACTTGAGACGGAGAAAAATTTCTGCTGCCAGCTGGGGCTTATTCCTTGAAAATGAGTTCAGAAAGGAGCAGTTCTTTTTTACCCGAACTGCCAGGGACTGGGCCGTACAGCGGCTCTCCCAGCTGAGGAATGGATATTCCGTTCCACAAGCAGGCATTGTTAAGATACCAAGGATACTTATTTGTCATTACAGGGTCGGCTGGACCGATGGGGTATCCCTTGAAATTGAAAAAAGGCAGGCCATCCTGGAAGAGATGGGATTCCACTGCTCTCTCCTTGCCGGTCCTGGGAGCAGCGGTGCTGATTACATCATCCCGGAATTGGACTTTGATACAGAAGAAGCCAGAAGGATCAGTAGAAATGCCTTTGGTGGTCTGAAAGACTACATAAGAGAAAAAGACCTTGAAAAGGATATCCTTAATCTTTCTGATAAGATTGAAAAAAATCTTTCCTCATTATTGGATGCGATAAAGCCGGATTTTATACTCCTACATAATATATTTTCCCACGGCCGTCATATTGCAGCAGCCAGAGCATTTACCGCCTGTCTTAAACATTATGGAACTCCCTCCCTGGCCACCCACCACGATTTTTATTGGGAAAGGGATGATTTCAAAGAACCCAGCGGCCCCATAATCAGAGATTTTCTGAAACGCTATGTACCTCCTGTTATTCCCGGATTGAAACATGCTGTCATCAACTCACTGGCAGCGGAAGAACTCCGGAGAAGATACGCCATCAATGCCATGATCTTTCCGGATACTCTGGATTTTTCTCAGGATCAGTGGAAAAAGGATGGGTATAACGGACATCTCCTGAATGATTTCAGTCTGAATGAAGATGATATTTTTATCCTTCAGGCAACCAGGATTGTCAGAAGAAAGGGAATCGAACTTATCCCGCCTCTTATTAAAATGTTAAACAGCCCTGCCTATCTAAATCAGATTCGGAATAAAACTCTGTTTAACGGGAAAAAAACTAGTATTGGGAGCCGTTTTGTCTTTCTATTGGCAGGATATGCGGAACAGGAAGCCGAAGAGTACAGAGATCAGCTGGAATCCATGATGAGAAACTTGGAGATTCCCCATCGCTTCCTCCGCCCCAGAATAGCCGTAAAGAGAACCTGGGAGAAGGGTATGCGCATCTACTCTCTCTTTGATACCTACCCCTATGCAGACCTGGTAGCCTATCCCAGTCTGTTTGAAGGCTGGGGTAATCAGTTTATAGAGGCAGTATTTGCCCATAAGCCTGTTATGGTGCATGAGTATCCTGTATTCCGTTCAGATATCCACCCCATAGGATATTCCATTATCTCCCTGGGAGAAGAGACGAGTCAAAGGGCTGACGGATTGCATGAGATGAGAGAAAAGGACATCGAAAATGCCTGTCAGCATATAGTAGATCAGCTATTATCGGATAAGACTCCCGCACGGCTTGAGAAGAACTATGATCTGGCACGGTCTAACAACTCCTATGAAACCCTGAGAAGACTTATGAAAGAAAGCATGGAACATTATGACAATTTATGAGTCAGCCGGTCTCAGTATTGAACTTAAGACAGAGAATATTCTTTATGAAGAACTGATTATCCGGGGGGAGGCGTACTGCGTTTGGCCTAATAGAGAAGGTGAAGGTTTTACTCTTGATGCCATTAAGAATGCCCTGGATAAAAATCACTGTCAAAGGAGCGGGTTATCCCTCTCCTGGCCTGCCACTGCCTCATCACGTTCTCTTCTTCTGAAACCGCTGGCGGCCTCCCCTTTTCTGATTCAAAAAAAGAATACTAACGAAGGATTCCATGAAGAGATCAGGATCTTTGCTGATACAGAAGAGCGGATCAGGATTCGTTTCTGCGGAAAACCAGGCCAATTTGAAATTTCGGAACTCCCGGATCATGATCCGAAAATATCTGAACCGAAAACATCTGATATGAAAGGACTGGCAAAACAGTTTCAACTTGGTCTGATTGGCCCCCGGGGAGAGTGCCATATACCCCCTGATCAGGGATTCAAGGCTCTCCTCCCCCTGGGAAAAGAGATTCTCAAAAGCTATCCCCTAGAGAAAAATCATCATATTCTGCACCTTTTCGGATATGCGGCCGGCCATGACAGGGGCTACCCCGACTACAGCCCTTCTGAAAAACTGGGGGGATGGGACTGTTTCAAAGAGACATTGAATGCCTTAAAAACCATGGGATTCAGAATTTCACTGTATATGAATGCCCGTCTATTGGATAAATCCCGCACGTTAGACTATTCCCATCTCAAAAATGGTATTTTGAAAGACTCGGAAGGAAATGAACAGACAGAAGAGTATTTCGGAAGGATATTCTATGTTATGAACCCCGGATTCAGCCTCTGGTGCGATGAGCTTTACAAGGAGTCTCTGAAACTACAGGAGCTGGGAGCAGACTGGGTACAGCTGGATCAGGTTGCCGGCCGGGCGGCTCTAGTTCCTCCCGGGGATCCCTGGGGCCAGGGATATAATTCTCTTATTCAAAGGATTCAGAGCGGGGGTATGAAGGTATGGATTCAGGGAGTGTCTGATTATTATGGAGCTGACTGTTATGAGATGACCTGGAGAAATCTGAATATTCTGGAAGGGGGTATTTTGCGGGGAGGAAATCCTTTTGGAAAGAACGATCTCAGTCTTCTAAAAGCACTTTCCGAAAAAGGCGAGTTTTCAGGATCTCTTTTAATACCACTCTCAAAGTACAGGGAGACAGACATGGAAGGCTTTGATTTCCGCCTGGATATGATGGGAGAAAAGGGTGCGTTGCCCCTCTATGGCCCCGGATATCTAGATTATCTTCATCATTTACAAAGGGGGCCATCTCATGACTCATAAGATGGCCCCAGCACAATAAACACAAGCCCGAATTATGCGCTTACAAGTTTTTTATTCACCATTTTCCGTACAGTTTTCAGATCCAGTATACCCATAGGAACGGGGATTTTAATTTTCTGAAACAAGCAGGCTCCACCGATACCCCCGAAAATTCCTATTCCCATTATTAACAGGATACTTGAACTTGAATCTAAAAATGACTCCTCTTTCAGCATCGTGCTGATGGAAGAAAGCTGTTTCAGATATTCCGTGTGCTGATTATAGGCAGCAGCCACCATAAAAACTATTTTTACCGGACTATTGTCCAGAGACTGATAGTCAAAGATCTCTTTTTTGTTGACTGCGATTGATCACAGGAGGTAGATATGAATAACCGCATTGGTCTTTCGCTGGTTTCAATGAAATCTGCAGAAGAGATTAAAGAGTTAATCAATCAATATTGAAAACAAACAGGACAAAAAGCCCTATTTGAACTTTCCTATGAAATGGATTCCGGATTTATAGAGAACGTCGGTTTTCTTAATAATCGGATTCTCTCTGCTCATGCGCCCTGTCCAAACAGCAGTTTTTTACCAAATTTGGGAAGTAATAATCCTGCAGTTGTTGAAGACGGTCTCAATTTGATTCGTAAAACAGCTGAAACGGTCAGCCGCTTCTTTATCAGTTTAAGCTGGGATCCATTTATACTGGCGGTATCCAAAGATCTTCCCTATACAACAGTAGAAACACTGATAGAGGCTGCACAAGCTGCCCCTAGTACAATTACCCTCGAAAATGCAGGTGGCGGTTCCACTGCTGTTGCATCGAATTCAATCAATTTGAGTTTTAACAGGATTTTCAACGCTGTTCCATTTTCCGGCGGAGGTTCTGAGAAGATCTCGATACATATTTCAACAGCATTGCAGCTTCCTTCGGAGATGCTTTAAAGGCTGCCGGCCTTGAAATGCTACTTAACTTTCAGACATTTTTCTGGATTGATCCTTGGCTTCCCTACCCGGCCTTACAGCAACCATGGGAATTGCCTTAATGCTTCCCATAAGTCTCTACCTGCCAGCGGCAATATTGGAAAGGGGATCAAAGTTGGATCCGGTTGGCAGGAATTGTACTACCGGATTTTTTTAACATGAGAGCTATAGAACTTGGAAACGCTGATACGGGCGAATCTCAGCTCTATCTCGAAGCTTTGGATTCCGTAGAGAAAAATAAAATTAAAAAAGCTCTGAGCACTCTTCGAACTGTTTTAAAAAATGTCCACTCTGAAGATGAAAACTATAAATTTCATACCACTTTTTTGAGAGTAGAACGTCCCCTACTCTGCCGTTATGATAATATGATGGAGTTTTTTCCTGTCTGACAGAAGATCGAGTCCCTGCTTAAGGCAAACAGCTTAAGGGAAAAAGCCTCAGACTGCCCCCCAGAAGCAGAGCCGGTTTTTTATATTTCCTGCCATGAAGATATCCTACTATTCATGGCTTAAATCATCACATTTTTTTAAGAATATCTTCGGCAGCTAGAACCACTCCGTTAGCAGCAGGGAAAAAGGATTGATAGGGCTGGGAGGAATAACTCAACTCGCTAAGATCTTCTACCGTAGAGTTTTTCTGAATGGCATAACTCAACAGGTCGATTCTTCCTGTTACAGGTTCTCCGCTGACAATCTGAGCTCCAAGGATTTTACCCGTTGCCTTATCCGCAACAAGCTTGAATTTCAACTCTTTTGCATCGGGCATGATGGGAAATTGCGTGGTAACTTCGCTGTAACCGCTAATTACATCATATCCGGCGTTTTTGGCAACACTCTCTGACAGACCGGTTCCTCCTACATAATACTTACCGACCTTAGTAGCCGCCCCATTATAAAAACCGGGGTAGGACTTATTTTTCCCCATCATATTAAAACCAAGAACTTTTGCCATAGGAACGGCATTTGTGGCCAGTTTACCAGGAGCTGTTTTACCTGTTATAGCACTTTTAAACTGTGTACAGTCGCCGACGGCATAAACATCCGGCAGGCTTGTTTCCATTTTATCGTTAATGACAATTCCATCCCGTCCAAGTTCAATAGTGCTGTCTTTTACAAGATCTGTCACAGCTTTCATTCCGGCAGCAAAAATAACAATACCATCATGAGTCCCTGATTCCGCATTCTCTTCTTTGGCTTCAAAGTGAATTTTGTGACCGTTATCCAACTCTACATGCTGCACCCATTCTGATCCCCCAAGAGAAACAACCTTTGCTTCAAGATGAATATTTATTCCCGCGTTCAGCATTTCAGCCTTCATATCTTCGGTCATTTCACTATCAACCAGATTGGGCAGAATTGAAGAAGTCATATCGACAAGATTCACTTCTAATCCAGCTTTTTTCAATGCCTGTGCCAGTTCTATACCAATAGCGCCCGCTCCAACGACAACTGCTTTTTTAACACCTGAGGATATTGTGGCCTGTAAAGCGGATAAATCTTTTTCAGTTTTAAAACCACTGACTCCTTTAAGGTCTGATCCCTTGACTGGTGGAATAAATGGTTCTGCCCCGGTTGCAATAACAAGCTGTTTATAAGCTAATTGAGTGGAATCTGACAATGTGACGTTTTTACCATCAAAATCGATTTCTGTAACCGTATCTCTGATAAAATCAGCTCCTGACTCTGTAATAAGTGTATTACTCTTCAGGGTTTTCTCTATATCGAATAATCCCTCAATGGCATAAGGCATTGCACAATAGATCATAGAACTGCTTTCAGGTCTGATGATCACCATCTTTTTTTTATTTCCAAGTAATTTTGCAAGTGTGATCGCTGCAGGACCGCCACCCACAACAACAAGTTCATATTCAGTCATCTATTTTCTCCTGTATTATTAGTTTATTATAATGAGAAATCATATTGATTATCCCTTATTCTCTTTTCTATCATTTAGCAGTTCTTCACGTATCATTGTTTTTCCGCATTCCGGGCATTTCAGCTCAGTACAGGATATACCGCGGCTATGAGCTACCTTAGCTCCGCATTTAGCACAGATACAATAACCACCGGAACCATATCCTCCCCCGCTGCGCCCCTGACCCTGTCCACGACCACCTTGTCCCTGACCTTGTCCCATACCATTACCAGATCCTCTCGGCATATAATTTCTCCTGCATGTTTTTTATTTACGAATTTAACATAATGAGCATATGATCATAAGTCAATATCTATTATTCTTTATATTACATTTTCTTTATTTACTAGGAGAACAACGGCAGTATCAGGGTAAAAGTCACTTGATTGGAGAGCAGGTTCAAAACGTCATCATTATACTACTTGAATCAAAGCACGAGGATTAAGCTCGAAGGAAAGGAAAATGCGGTTCAGGTAAAACCTGTGTCCTCAGGATGGCAAGCTACTCTCTTCACCGGGGGGACTTGCAATTCACAGTAGAGCTACCCCCTGAGACAGGGCTCTACTGTGAATTGGGAGAGTTTTTTATCAGACCCAATGTCTCCTGATCTGATTCCATAATCACTCCGCCCTTCAGCATTTCTGCCAAGCCTACTTTACTCTTCCATGTTACTGTCTGTCTGGCAGACCAGGTCTGTTCGCTCATAGCGGCCTCCAGCCTTTATCAATTCAGGTTGAGATTTCTGATTTCTTCCAGACCTTGATCCTGCCATAATGCTTGCCCTCTGTTTAAGCCTTTACCAGCTTTTTATTCACCATTTTCCGTACAGTTCTCAGATCCAGCATCCCCAAAGGAACGGGATTTTCTTCTGTTTCCACAACAGGAAGCTGCTCCCGACCAATCTGTTTCATTGTTTTCATTGCCTCTTCGAGAGGGGAAGAACTTGAAATCAGCTCTATTCTGTTGGAGATAACATCCCCCACCAGGAGCCATTCCCAGGTATCCTGAGAACCAATCAGCTGTTTCAGATCATTCATAGAAATCATTCCCACAGACTTATTATCCTGATCCACAACTGGAAGACAGAAATATTCACATTCAGCAAAAAGAGTGACAACTTTTCTCACCGAATCAGTACTCCTTACAATAGGGACCTTTTCATCAAGAACATCTGAAACCTTCCATTCTGCAATAACATCTTCTTCTGTAATATTTCGTCCTGTTTCTCCGGCCAGTTTTACCGCAAGCTTTGTCATGGGAGGACCGATAACCTGAACAATAAAGGTCGTTGCGGTTACACCGGTAATAATAATATCACTCAGATTGATACCTTCGGCTATCTGAAGATCCTGCAGATGCTGGGTTGCCATGATGGATAGACCAATTGCAACACCCCCCTGGGCAAACAGAGAGAGACCTGTATATTTTCTGACAACAGGAACAGCTCCGGATACTTTGGCACCGATCCAAGCACCGCCCATTTTACCGAGGCTCCTCAAAATCACATACAGGGCAACAATTATCCATAAAAACAGAGGCATATTTCCCAGGACAAGCCTTGCCCCTACCAGTACAAAAAATAGAACATATATGGGCGCAGAGAAACTTTTTATGAGTTCAAAAAACTCCTTACTTCGCTGGGGGGCCATATTTGTAACAACAATCCCCATGGTCATCGCCGCCAGAATAACATCTATATTGAAAATAAGAGACAGGGATATAACAATAAACAGGGTTCCTATCCCGAAGATCATGGTTCTGGTCTTATCAGTACTGAAATGCACAATAAGATTCATAATATAACCCGCAAAACCGCCCAGAAGGACAGCGCCAAAGAGCTCTATACAGATCCCTATAAGCTGGGAAATAAGAGATGCCTCCCCTCCCAGGATCATCTGAGCGAGACCGGTTCCCAATCCGTAAAGGGCCATAGCAAGAGCATCATCAAGGGCAACAATGGCTATAACAGTCGTTGTTAATACTCCTTTGGCTCTATACTCCCATAAAACGGACATGGTGGATGCCGGGTCGGTTGCCGACGCAATGGCTCCGAATACAATTCCTGCTGCCATGGATGCGGCAAAATTATTTGTAAACATATAAAGGACCAGACTGATAGCAATGGTCACAAGGGTAAAGGAAAGGACCCCTTCTCCCAGCAGTATGGCTGAAAACTGTTTCCCGTACTTTTTCATGGTACTGCCGTGAAGCTCTCCACCGACCATAAAGCCAATGATACCAAGGGCAAAATAGTTGAAGTTCTCAAGGGACTGAATGATATCACTATCAATCAGATGCAGACCACTCTTACCAATTATGATCCCGATGGCAAGGTAACCCAGTACCTGGGGAATTTTAATTTTCTGAAACAACCAGGCCCCCCCGATACCTCCGAAAATACCTATTCCCATAATTAAAAGAATACTTGAACTGGAATCCAACATTACACTTCTCCTTCTGTCAGCATGGTGTAGATTTCTTCAGGATTTTTTGCAATAAGCAGTTTTTCCATAAATGATTCCTCTTTCAGCAGAGTGCTGATGGAAGAGAGGAGCTTCAGATATTCTGAATGCTGATTATAGGCGGCTGCCACCATAAAAACTATTTTTACAGGATTGTTGTCCAGAGACTGATAGTCAACAATCTCATTTTTATTAACTGCTACTGATACGGCGATATCGGAAACAGAGTAGATTCTGACATGTGGAATACCGATTCCCAAACCGATACCTGTACTCATAAGTTCTTCTCTTTTCCAGATAGCAGCTTCAAGTTCATCCCGGTCTTTTACCTGTGGAGCCATCGCCAGGCTATCCATCAGAGCCGTAAAGAGGTCCCTTTTGGTTGAAAAATCTGTATAAAGCACACGCTCAGGAGCCAGGACATGCTTAAGATCCTTAAGTCCTCCTGCAACATCTGTTTTCTTTGTAAGTTTATCATTGATCCATTGATCGATTTCTCTCTGCTTGAATCTCCAGACATTACCCAGTTTCCCGGCAGGGATTTCACCTTTCTGCGCCCAGTCCAGAACTGTCCGCTCGGAAACTTTTATATATTTTGCAACTTCTTCAATAGTCATTACATTCACACTCATAATTGCCACCTCATTTGTCCTTCTCTTTATAGGGATATTCCTAATGATGTTAAATGTCAATATATGATTTCAAATGTTTTAAAATGTTTCTCAATAATACCATTTATCTAAAATATCCATCCTCATATAAATTTTCAAAAACTGCCCCCACCGGAGATGTTCCGAACCAAAAAATACCCCGGTACAGCTCCGGGGTATTTATCCATTAATATATCTAGAGACCTATATCCATTAGCAGAAATGAGACTTGAGGTTCATTCTCCTCTATCAGCCAGGAAAAGCGCAGCCCCAAACTCAAGGGCAGAACTTTCATATTCATGGCTGTAAAATCCAGATTAAGTTCGGCACCGACAGACTGATAGTTGCTCTGATCCGACCAGTCTTCATACAGAGCTGTATAATCATAAAACAGATTGCCTCTTAAGCGCTTCAGAAAGAAAAACGATCCAAGAGCCGCATCCGGATAGACAATGGGAAAGGCATAATCCGCCTTAAACTGATAAAGGTTTTCCTTTTCTTCCTCATCATAGCCTCTGGAAAAGAGAGTTCTGCTGGAATAATACCCCCTCTGATTCTCATATGTCCCTTTAAGAGACAGGCTATTGTTCAATCCCCCCGGCAGATAGAATGTTGAAACTCCTGAAAAGAAATGATCACTATCCTGCATGGGATTATGTTCATAATAGAATGACTGGCTGATTCCGAATATGGGATTAAGACTCCTGTAGCTTCCGGGCAGATAGGAAGACCAGTCAAAACCATAGTAAACAGGTATATCCGTGTCAGGATCTCCCGAGTTTTCAGCATCAATAATGGCATCCACCCCGACACCGGCAGAGGGACTCACAGTATTGACCCAAATATCTCTGCTTAAATTAAAAGGAAAGGCCACAGAAAAAGTAGAGGAGAGATCATGACTGTCTTTGCTTTCCACTTCCCGGTACCAGTATTCATTAGACATGGATATAACAGGATAAAACTGTGACCATATAAAATCGAGATTTGCTCCCCGAGCATCTTCATTTACATTATAGGAAGCTCCCAGGGTCCAGTTCAGAGTATTCATTATATCCGTGGATTGCAGTTCGAGAGACAGGGTTTCACTGTCTTCTACCCCTACAAACGACCAGGAATGAACATTAAGGTTCCCCTTTAACAGTGAGTAATCGTCAATATCCTCTGTTGAATACGTTTTCGCCTCATTTGAAATCCTCTCAAGATTCCATAAAGAAGAACCCTTTGTTACATTGTTTTCACCATAATAAACAAATGAAAGAGTGGTAATATCCTCCTCGGGAATCCAGTCCGTTACGGAGAGGGATTGCACCACAAGATTGCTGCTGTTTCCCTGGGCGAATTCACTGTAAAGAAGGACTTCCTCCCCTTTGTAGCTACCCACAAGGGGTTTGGCAACACCCTGCAAACGGGAGGAGATCTGGAATTTCTCTGCAGTAGAGATCCTGATGGCCATAATATTTTCAAAACCCGAATAATCCGAGCTATAGAGGATATAATCCCCCCAGGGATGAATATTCTTAATTTTCTCCATTGAAAAATCCGTCAGCATGGTAACAGATCCTGTATCCAGAGAGATCCCGGCAATCCCGCGCCCCTTTTTTCCCTGTACGGTAAAATAGATTGTCTTATCGTCTTCAGACCAGGCAGGATTAGCAGGAAAGAGTCCCTCATCAATGGAAAACTCTTTAAACTCTTCTCCTGTTGTATCATCAATCAGCAGAAGGGAGCCTTTCCGCTCAGAACTCCACTGTATGACGGCGATGGTATCTCCCTTATGGCTATAGGCAGGCATAAGATAGCGTTTTTTCTCTGTCAGATAGGTTTTCTTACCTGTTTCCAGATCTATGGTTACCAGATCGGACCAGTTCAGATCCTGATAGAGAAGGGATGGCCGGATATAGGTCCAAACCGCTTTATCCCCCTGAATACTGATTGTTCCCCTCCCGGGAATACGCATCAGCTCCTGCTCACCCTCTTCCGAAATTTTAACCAGAACAGGCGGCTCTGACAGAGAAATACGTCTTGCATAGATACTGTTATCAGAAAGGGAGAGAGGCTCCCATCTCACGGTATTATCTTTTACTGTTTCCGTAATCCTTTCGTTATCAATCAGATCAACACTCCGGTTCTGTTCATCCCACTGTGTCTTTAAATCTTCTGCCATATCTTCATACAGACGGGACCATGATTTACCACTCAGCTTTTTTGACCCGAGATACATTCCGAAGGAAGGAAAGGGAATCAGTGTCGCTCTTTTCAGAATCTGTTCAAAACTTTCCTCTCCATAGGTCTTTTTTACATAGGAGGTCAGAAAGTAGCCCAATTCATAATGATTAGGGACAAGGTCTCGATATGATTGATTAACCATTTTCTGATAACTGTAGTCCTGATTCGATACAACATCTCGCATCCCCTGATAAAACAGGGGGTCCCGGCCTCTACCGGACTGCGAGTAGAGAGTTTCCGTTGCAACCGCATCCCCTTCAAAAAACCAGTCGGGAATACCGAGGGTTATTCCAAGACTGAGACCGTTCTGTCCCATAAGAAGATACAGCAGATGAATAAAACGGCTGTTCAGGCGGTCATACTGAACCATATGCCGTGTTTCGTGCAAACTGAGAAGATCATACCACTCCAGAGCGGTACTGGACTCTACAATAGGAGTGCTGTACCAGGCACTTTTTCTGGGAGGCATGGCAACATAGCCGTTGGCAACCATGTTGGAACTTGTCATTACAATAGGCCATCTGGATTGCCTGAAATCCCCGTAATCCATAGATTCCGCTTGGTAGATCAGATCGATTTTTCCTGCCACTGTCAGAGCCTGCTCTGAAATCTCGTCAGGAAAAATTATTTGAAAATGTTTAGTTTCGATTGTTTTCCATTCTATACCGGGGGCATATTGGGCTGCGAGAGATGCAGTAATTGCAATGAATACGATAAATAATGATTTTTGTTTTCTGGAAAACATATTTCCCCCGTTTGAATAAACCTTTACTGTCCCGGTACGGATCTATTCCCATTTTATATTTTCCATTACACTCATGTCCATGGATGAATTACACAATGCTTTGAAACAACATTTCGGCTTTCAGAAGTTTCGCAAAGGACAGCAGGATGTGATCCAGCGGATAGTATCCGGTCACTCAGCTGCCGCCATATTCCCCACCGGAGCTGGAAAATCTCTCTGCTATCAGCTACCGGCTCTGATGCAGCCCCATCTGACACTTGTGGTATCACCCCTGCTCTCACTGATGAAGGACCAGCTGGATTTCCTCCACAGTCATAACATCCCCGCGGCCAGGATCGACTCCTCTCTTTCCGGTGATCAATACAATCAAGTCATAAGAGAAGCTCTTTCGGGAGAACTGAAAATCCTGATGATCTCAGTTGAACGATTTAAGAATGAAAGATTCAGAAATCAGCTTCACAGAATGCAGCTTTCTCTACTGGTGGTTGATGAAGCCCACTGTATATCCGAATGGGGCCATAACTTCCGTCCCGAATATCTCCGCCTCCCCGACTACCGCAGGGAATTCAATATAGAAAAAGTACTGCTCTTAACCGCAACCGCCACGGAAAAAGTATCTGCGGACATGTGTTCTAAATTTCAGATAGAGAAAGAAAATATTATCAGCACCGGATTCTACCGGGCCAACCTTTATTTGAGGATCTCGCCTCTGCAGGAACATCAGAAAAAGCAGAAACTCCTCTCAGACCTTTCCGCCGCCGCCGGAGAACCAACCATTGTCTATGTGACCCTGCAGAAAAGAGCAGAGGGTGTGGCCAGCTACCTGTCGGAGAATGGCTTAAAAGCTTCCGCCTATCATGGGGGAATGAAACATGAAGAAAGGGTCCGCATACAGAACCTTTTTATGGCCGGATCCATTCCCTGTGTGGTGGCCACCATCGCCTTTGGTATGGGCATCGATAAAGGGGATATCCGGCGGGTTATTCACTACGATCTGCCCAAATCCATTGAAAACTACAGCCAGGAGATCGGCCGTGCCGGACGGGATGGAAATCCCTCGCTCTGTGAGGTATACGGCTGCAAGAGTAATCTCCCCACACTGGAGAACTTTGTTTACGGCGACACACCCGACAGAGAAGCCCTCTCCACTCTGCTGAAAGAGATTAAAACGGCAGGTAGACAATGGGAGTTTAAATCCCTGGGACTCAGCAAGGAAACAAATATCCGTCCCCTCCCACTGAAAACCCTGCTGGTCTACCTCTCTATCAGAAAGATTATCAGTCCCAAATACAGCTACTTTGAAGAGTACAGTTTTAAATACCAGAATCAAGCGCAAACAATCATCGACCGCTTTGAGGGTGAAAGACGGGATTTTGTCAGCCTGATTCTGCAAAACTGTCATTCAAAGAAAGTATGGACCAGTGTCGATATGGAAGCCCTCACCGGACAGTACGGGGCCGACAGGAAAAGAGTCCTCACGGCTCTTGATTACTTTGACACACAGAACTGGATCGAACTGACCACCAGCCAGGCTGTTGAGGTCTATGATGTTATTGATGAGTACTTTGATCCGGAGGAACTGGGAGATGAACTATTCAAGCTGTTTAAGGAGAAGGAAGAGGCGGAGATTAAAAGAATACACAATATGATCCGCTTTTTCGAGGGTGATTCCTGCTACAGCCGGAGACTGGCCGCCTACTTTGGAGAGCTTATAGAAGAGGAGAATTGTGGCCACTGCAGTTATTGTTCTGGAGAGACTGTTACTCTGAGCGCTAAAGAAGAGAGACGGGATCTGGAAGAACTGGATAAAAGAGAACTGACAGGGGAAGCCGCTCAGCTTTTAAAAGAGAGGGCCGATGCCAACAGTCTGGCCAGATTTCTCTGCGGACTGACCTCCCCTCTCTTTACCCGCCTGAAGGTTCGAAAACTTGCTTCTTTCGGAGTTCTTGAGGACTATCCTTTCAAGCAGGTCCGGGAATGGCTTGAAATCGGCTTCTCATAAGGCATCAATTGGTATAGCATATAGCTTATGAGAATATGCTACCTTTCAAAGAAAATTGTAATCTTCTTTTCAGGTCTTTTTATCATGTCTCTGGGCATAGCCATATCCGTTAAAGCAAATCTTGGACTGGCCCCCATCTCCTGTATTCCCTATATATACGATGGCTTGACAGGGATACTGTTGAAAAAAATAAAGTTATGGCAACAGAGCCTCAATAATACAGAATGGAGAATACATTGGAATCATACCTGAGCCCCGCCGAGATTTCTGAAAGTCTGGTTTCCCTGGGAATAAAAAAAACAAAACACCCCATAGGAAAACTTATATTACTGGGAGTGCTGGCAGGAGCCTATATCGGGTTTGCCGGTCATCTGGCAACAAGCATCTCCACAGGCTGGCACATCGGCGGAGAAGATGTTTTCCTGGGGATAAAGAAGTTCATGTCCGGAAGCGTTTTTGCCATCGGCCTCATGCTGGTTCTGATTGTGGGTGCTGAGCTTTTTACGGGAAACTGCCTTATGCCTGTTGCCCTGTATGAGAAAAAAATTACCTTGAAAGATATGCTTAAAAACTGGGGTATTGTCTGGATAAGCAACTTTGCCGGCGCATTGATCCTGGCCGGGATGATAGCCGGTCTCAGCGGTTTACTGGACGGAGAACTTGGTGAGACGGCTGTAAAAATTGCCGCGGCTAAGAGCGGACTAACGGCTGTTCAAATGTTTGTCAGAGGAATACTGGCCAACTGGATAGTCTGCATCGCCGTATTGATGTGTATAGCGGCCAAGGATATTACAGGAAAAATTCTGGGGATCTTTTTTCCGATTATGGGATTTGTCATGGCGGGTTTTGAACACAGCATTGCCAATATGTATCTTATCCCTGTAGGCTTAATTGTTAAGTCGGCCCATTTAGGAGCGGACGCCTACCCGGCTTTGAATCTGATAAACTGTTTTAAGAGCATTATGATTGTTACGGCCGGGAATATTGTGGGTGGTGCCGTTTTCGTGGCTACAGCCTATCATTATCTCTACGTGAAAAAAGGTTCCGCATCCCGTTCCCCCATGGGATTTACAGCTGATAGAACGAAAAGAACAGTTTAAGGACCTGATACATCATGAAAAAACTGACTAAAATTATAATACCTTCTTATGTACGGGGATTTAAATGCATCGGTGGAGAGTGCGAAGACAGCTGCTGCACCGGATGGGATATAGACATTGATAAAATAACTTACCGAAAATATTTCCGGACAAAAAATGCGGATATGAGGAAAGAATTTGTAAAGCATGTCTATAAAAATGAGAATTGTGACTGTGAAGAGGTCGATTATGGAAAGGTACGCATCAATGAATCAAAAAGGTGTCCCTTTTTAGATGAGAACAGACTCTGCAGGATATACAGCAATTTAGGTGAGGACTACCTGTCAAATGTCTGTTATTCCTATCCCCGGGTTTACAATGTTCTCGATGGTGTTTATGAGCTTTCTTTGTTTATGTCCTGCCCGGAAGCAATAAGAAGATTAGTGGCTAGCAGGGAAGCAATACGGTTCGTTGAAGAAGAAATGGCTCTAGAAAAACACATAATCAATAGTTATATAGAAAGCAAAGACAAAAGATGGAAGAAATCAGCCATTCGCCGTCTTAAGGAACTGCGTAGCCTCTCTATTGAAATGATTCAGAACAGAGCTAGCTCCCTGCAAGCGAGATTATTAAAACTTGGTTATAAACTGGAAAAAATAAGTCTATCAGAATCAAAAAATAAGAGCCGCGATAATGATCCCATAAAGGTACGCAGCAATTCTATATTTCAAACAGGATTCTTCAAGGATGCCATTGAGTCTTTACAGGTTTTCAGTGAAATAGACAGCCCTTTTTTTGTTGAATATACCAAAAAAGTCATAAGTGGATTCAGACTGATGGAAGATTGCCCCTTAGAAGAGAAGAGTCAGCTCTATGAAGAGGCTATCAAGAATATTTTTGAACCTTTTATGAGGGAGAATGACTATCTTTTTGAACACTATCTGGTTAATTCCATGTTCCAGGGCAACTTTCCCTTTACAGAGAATCAGGATATGTTTGATGGATATCTAATGCTGGTTGTGCGCTATGCATTTATACGATTTTATCTGGCGGGGATAGCTGCTGTTGAAGGAAAGATCACGACAGAAGATGTTGTCATGATGATTCAAACCCATACAAAAACAGTGGATCACCATAAAACATTTATCTATGATTTACTACAGGATCTTAAACAGAAACAGTTTGATAATATGGAGTTTATATCTATCCTTTTAGGATAAGGGAAAAGAATAAACATAAATTCATTAAGCTACCTGGCTAGCAGCCAGATATTTATTTTTGCAATCTTATTCAGAAGAGCTCATATACGATAGTATTAATATCTGATGCTTCTGAAGGATAGCCGCTTGATGAATAACTGTTTTAAAATACTCCTCAAATTCCTTACATCCCTTAAGTTGACCATAATTATCCTGTCTCTGATTATCGTTTTAACCATACCGGCAACAATAATAATGCAGAATCAGCTACCTCAGTTTTATCTGACAAACTATTCGGTCCGGATATCCTGCATTTAGGTCTGCTTATAATGATCATTGCTGCCATGGTCAGTTTTTCTTTACGAGAAGAGGGATTTGTCTATATGAGAGAGGGAGACAGGATGAAACTTCCCAGCGGACGTTATCTGAATCTGGAAGAGTTTATCTTTGAACACTACCCCGATGGCCGTCCCAAAAGCTGGATCTCAAAAGTGAATATATCTGATTCTCTTGATAAGGATGAAGAGAAATACCTGATATCCGTTAATAATCCTCTCAGAATCGATAAACTTGTTTTTTACCAGACTGGATACCGCCCCGCCAACAGCCCGGGAGAAACAGAAACAGTATGATCAACTGACATATAAGGCAATTGTTGTGGGATATCCTATGTTTACAATAGGAGCCCTGATCTTCGGAGCCATCTTGGCAGAGACCGCCTGGAGTTCTTTCTGGTCATGGGATCCAAAAGAAACCTGTGCCCTTATTCCCTGGCTCTTCTACTTGGCTTTTTAGTTTTCTTAGGCTTTTTGGGAGGAAAAGGCCGGGTATCCAGTAGCGATTCGGGCAGAGCCGGATCCATCTCAAAACCCTCCACCAGACAGCGGGGAATCAGCTGTTTAATGAGCCGCTCAATATCCTTAAGCTTATCAAATTCCTCAAAACTGACAAAGGAGACAGCTTCACCCACTCTGCCTGCACGCCCTGTACGCCCGATCCGGTGGATATAATCCTCTTTCAGATGGGGGAGATCAAAATTAACTACCAGAGGGAGCTGGTCAATATCCAGTCCACGGGCGGCCAGATCTGTTGCCACCAGGATGGAACCCTTATCTTTTTTAAACTCTGCTAGAGCCTTGGTTCTGGCACCCTGGGTTTTATCTCCATGAATGGCGGCAGCCAGAAAGCCCTTGGCTTCCAGTTTGCGACAGAGGCGGTCTGCTCTGTTCTTTGTTTTGACAAAAACCAGAATTTTCCCCCAGCTATTGGCATCAATCTGATTCATAAAGAGTTCTGTTTTTCTCATCTTGTCTACGGGATAGATTTTCTGATCGATCGCTTCGATGGTAAGCTCTTTGCTTTCTACGGTAATTTCCACGGGTTCCGTCACAATAACACGGGCAAGAGTACGAATTCCCTCCGTAAAAGTTGCGGTAAACATAAGGGTCTGTCGTTTGACGGGAAAAAGAGAGAAAAGCTCTTCGATTTCCTCTTTAAAACCAAGATTGAGCATGCGATCTGCTTCGTCCAGGATCAGCATCTCAAGCCTGGTAAAAATAACCGCATTCTGCCGGTGAAGGTCCAGAAGTCTACCGGGGGTCGCCACGAGAATATCCACTCCCCGGCTCAGACGAATCATCTGAGGATTGATCTTGATACCCCCATAGGCAACAGTAGAACGCAGTTCCAGAAAACGGCCGTAATTGACAACACTGTCATAGACCTGAGCCGCCAGTTCCCTTGTAGGCACCAGAATAAGGGCTCTTATCTTATTAGGACCTGCCTTTCTACCCTCTGATAGCTTTTGAAGCATGGGAAGAGTATAGGCTGCGGTCTTACCCGTACCTGTCTGTGCGGCCGCCAGAACATCACTACCTGCTAAAACGGCGGGAATGGTCTGCTCCTGTATAGGAGAGGGTACATTATATTCTTTAACCTTAAGAGCATTCAGTATGGAATCAGACAGCCTCAAAGAACGAAAAGAACCAGTTTGTTCTTTTTCACATTTTTTATCAGTCATGGCGCATTGCCTTAAATATCCGGCCTTTGATAGGCTTCTCTTCCAGAAGTTTCATTGCTTTTACTGCAGATTCCCGCTTTACAGCAACAAAGGTTATAAAATCCAGACGGTCAATCTTGCCGACATCCGTACCGGGAATGCCGTCTTTAACAGTCAGGGCACCCAGAAGGTCTCCGGGGCTGATCTTGTTCTTTCTCCCTCCATTGATGGAGAGGGTTACCATGGCTGCCTCGGGGATGAATGGGGTCTCTTCTTTCGAGGGGATAGGTTCAGGCTCATAGCTGCTGTGCAGATGCTCATTGATCTGATCCAGCCGGAAGTTCTGCCCACTGCGGATCATAGAGAAGGCAAGCCCCTCTTTTCCGGCCCGGCCTGTTCTGCCGATTCTATGGACATAGGTTTCTGTTTCAAAGGGGAGATCATAGTTGATCACAGCCCCGAGGTCATCGATATCCAGACCACGGGCGGCCACATCTGTCGCCACCAATACTCGGGAGCTGCCGTTGGAAAAGCGAATCAGGACCTCTGTCCTCTCCTTCTGTTCCAGATCTCCGTGAATTGCAAGACTATGCAGTCCTGCCTTGTTGAGCTCGATAACCACTCTGCGACAGGCATCTTTTGTATTACAGAAGATAAGGGTCGATTCGGGCTTATACTTATCCAGAATGGACAGAATAACAGGCTCTCTCTTTCCCTTTTGAATTTCATAGAAGTGCTGAGAAATAACTGTCTCATCGTGCTGAGTCTCTACAGTGATCTCTTTGGGATCATTTTGCAGGGTGCGGCTCATGACTTTGATTTCATCTGAAAATGTAGCAGAGAAGCAGAGAAGCTGTTTCTTATCGGGAGCATAGGAGAGGATATCCACCATCTCATCGAGAAAGCCCATATCCAGCATACGGTCCGCCTCATCCAAAACAACTGATGTCAGCTCATCCAGAATCAGGGTTCTTCTTTGCAAAAGCTTATGAATACGACCGGGAGTTCCCACAACAATATGAGCCTGATGACTCAGGGAGTGTTCCTGCTTCTCCAAGGGAAAACCACCGGTAATTTTCAGTATTTTAATATTATGTTTGAACCGGGCAATCCGCCGCAGTTCGTCCGTGACCTGTTCGGCCAGTTCCCTTGTAGGGCATATAACAAGACTCTGCACCCGGTAGCGTTCGATAATGAGATTCTGCAAGATACCAATGCCAAAAGCGGCAGTTTTACCGCTTCCTGTTTTAGCCTGTGCGAGTATATCCTTATTCTTCAGGATAAGAGGAATAGTGGCTTCCTGAATGGCTGTCATCATATGATAATTGAGATTAGTAAGATTGTCTAACATGTCCTTGTCTAGGGACAGAGCTTTAAATGGATTCATACCTTCGAAAATAACATGGATTCATAGGCCTGTACAACGACATACTCTTTCAGTTCAATGATTAAATGTGTAGAATAAATAAACAAGCTCTTTACACTTCAAAGATGGACATCAATTATGAAAAATAGGAATAATTATTTGTAATCGTTACAAAAGCTGTGCCGGAGGTAAGTGCTTCCGAGCGATGCAGAATCGGGAAGGGGCATTTGATATTTATAGCAAGGATTTGGAGCTGGAGATTGGCGGTTATAGCAGCTGTGGAGGCTGTCCCGGCGGAAACATAGAAACATGCCCGAAGAGATGATAAAAAACGGTGTGGAGGCCATCCATTTAGCCACGGGTCTTGTTGTCGGCTACCCGCCCTGCCCGTTCATTTCCTATTTCAAAAAGTTTATTAAAGAGAACTACAAGATTCCTGTTGTGATAGGAACTCATCCCATACCACAGAAATATTTGATAAACCATAACAAGCTAGAAAGCTGAAATAGTCCTGAATGGCAGGAATTGATTAAACCCAGCATGAGCAGTGAAAAGATCCGGATCAGCTATAACTAAACCGGATCATTATACTCAACAATCAGCGACTAGCCCAGCACTCGAGCTAAGCAGCCATAAAGGCATTGACGGCCATTAACACTGCCGCAACCAGGGTGGTATAGGCAAAAATCTTTTTCAGATGAACCGATTTGGTTTTAACCGCTAACTTACCACCAATGATGCCACCCACCAGAGCGAATGCAGCTATAGGGATAGCCATTTGCGGATTAAAATGTCCGCTGGCACTGTGACCGATAAAGCCCATAAGGGCTGTTGCTGCCACCATTGCAGATGATGTTCCCACGGCAATAGGCATAGGAACTCCACAGAGTAGAACCATGAGAGGAACCTTAAAGGATCCTCCAGAAATACCGAGTGCTCCCGAGGCAAGCCCGACAAGGGCTGTAACGGGAATGGCAATCCAGAGGTTCACCACATAGGAGTGTCCCCCGAAGGTTCTGTGCCAGTAACCCAAAGTTTTAGGCTTATCAATTGGTTTCTCATTGACTTTCATAAGCATCAGAAAACCTGCAATCACCAGTAAACCTGAAAAAACAAATTTCAGGGTAGTACCACCTATATACTCCGAGAAGTATCCGCCCACAAAAGCCATAATGTCTGTAGGTGGATCGATTATAAGAGCCAGCTTCCAGTCCACAAGCTTATGCTTATGGAATATCAACATCCCTGAAAGAGCGGTGATCATCAGGATAAACTGACCTGTCGTTGCCGCCTCGTACATGGAATGACCGGCTATAACAAGGGCAACTACATAGAAGTTGCCCCCGCCACGACCGGACATGGTCATAACCACTGCGATGGCAAAAACGATGAGAGATATGATTAGAAACTCCATATTAAAGGAGACCTTTTATAGTTTTAAGAACTTTCCCCGGTTTCAGTTCGGCTACGAGCTCGGTATATCCGCCTTCTACAACGCGGACGTTTTCATAGCCTAATGCTTTCAGATAGAAATAGACCATAACAGAGCGATTACCGGATGCACAGAAAACACCGACATTCTTATCTTTGGGGATGTCCCCAAGACGTGCGGGGATTTGATCAATGGGAATGTGCAGAGATTTCTGGTGAAACTCCAGATCAAACTTCAGAGTCTTGTACTCTTCGTCCGAACGGATATCCAAAAAGATAGCATCCTTGTCTGCAAGTTGTTTTGCTGCAGGAATTTTATGTTTGGCATTTCCGAAAAAGTCAAATGTCATTGATTCGAGTACTTTGTTCATGTTTTCCATATTTTTTCCTTATAAAAATTTATTGTCAGATTCAAAATATTTCACTAGGGCCGACTCAGTTTCCCGTTAGTTCCGCTGCCCTCTCCAGCTGGAGGGTTCTTTGTTGATGGGATAAACTGAGATTGATTATCAGAGCAATCATGATAATCCCCGAGATACTTACAAACAGACGTGATACAGCAAAACGGGCTCCCATGGCATTGAACTCAAAGAGAAACATTGGAATTTTTGTGGTAGACCAGGCACCGATAAAAATCAGGATATTAAAAAGACTGCTCCCTTTTTTTGCCATAACAGCGGCAACAGGAAAAGCACCGTAGAGAGGTCCTGCCGCGGCAGAACCCAGAAAAAACGCCATAAGGATTCCTTTTATCCCGGAACCTTCTCCCAAGTGACGGGTAATATATTCCCGGGGGACCCAGACATCGAACAGGCCGAGAAGAATAAACACCGGTGGAATGACAAAAAGCATTGTTTTCAACTGATCCATCAGGGATTGAACAGCTTTAGAACTCTTTGCCGGCACAAATATCAGTACAGAAAGAAAGAGAATTACCATAATAATGGCGGGACGGAAACGTTTTACTAACTTTTTCATAAGGAGACCCCCCAGGAGACAACGGCTGCCGCCACAAAGGCAAACAGGAAGGCGATAATATTTCTCATTAAGGTAATCTTCTTTCCAAAAAATGAGATTTCCAGGGGAATGGTGACAACACCAACCATCATAAGAGAGGACACAAAGGCTGCCAGCTGGGCAACACCTGCTCCGTTTTTTAAAAGCTCAGCCGCTGCAGGGAAGGCAATAAAGCCGGGAATAAGTGTAATGCTTCCAATAAGAGAGGCTCCCAGAACTCCCAAGAACCCAGAGCGGTCACCAATAAGACCTGAGATCAGCTCCGTATCAAAGAACGCAAGCAGAATTGAAACAATCATTAAAACAGCTAAAAACTGTGGCAGAATATTATTCAGCGATTTGATGGCTTTTTTCAAGGCCATTTTTGTTTTCTTCCTGTCTTTAACAAGAGAGAAGAAAAGTGCCCCTAGGGCAAGAATATATAAAATAAGGGTACTCAAAGAATCCTCCAGAAGATATTGTTTCCATTTTAAGAAACTTTTAAACATTAAGTCAAGGGCATATGCACATATTTGTTTTCATATATACTATATTTACAGGTCAAGACAGTTATCACAATGCCCACAGTCCTCTTCTCCGGGAAATCCGAAATACTCCTCGATACCCGCAAAACGGCAGCTTTCACTGCGAAAGTAGTTCACAATACCCAGCAGTTTCTTCCTGTCATGCATAATCCCCTCATCATGCCGTTCCTGATCGGTCAATTCCGGAGGCAGTTCTCCCATAATCGTTAAATTTTTCTGAGGAATGGAACCACTGAGAACTCCATAGCGCTCCATCAGGCCCAGAGCGGTTTCCAGACGGAAATCGAAGCGATTTTTATAGACAAGCTGATCATTCAGGTAGTCACGGCCAAAGGCATTCACCTTATCCATGTTCTTTTGCAGAAACTGATGGAGTTTCTCATAATAGGAGGGTTCGGGATTAGACCATTTGATAAAATCCATATGAATGGTCAGATCATCCTGATTATAGAGCAGGAAGCAGAGGGCTGGTTTACCGTCACGCCCTGCCCGGCCTATCTCCTGATAGTAGGATTCGATACTCCCGGGGATTTCCGCATGGACAATAAGCCTGATATCCGCCTTATCGATGCCCATACCAAAGGCATTTGTCGCCAGGACCAGTTCCTGTTCTTTCATAAAAATATTCTGAACATCCCGGCGTTCTCTCTGTGGCAGTTTGCCATGATATGTCAGATGAGAGATTTTCTTTCTGTCCAGGAGTTCGGAGAAGTTCTCCAGAGTCCGGATCAAGGCAAAATAGATAATGCCACTCCCGGGGTTTTCTTCAATAAGTGTGAGGATCTTGGCTATCTTGGCGTCTTCGTCCAACATCTCTTCCGCTTCCAAACGGAGATTGGGTCTTTTAATACCCTGGTGAAAGATTTTTACCTCATCCTGCTCCAGACCGAGACATCTGACAATATCTTTTTGGACCTCGGGAGTGGCACTGGCAGTCAGGGCAATGGTCAGAGGATTACCCAGGGCTTCCCGGAACTCTCCGATACGGCTGTAATCGGGACGGAAGTCAGAGCCCCAGACGGAGATACAGTGGGCCTCATCCACAGCCAGCAGGGAGATATCCGCCTGCCGGATGCTTCTCATAAAGTCCGGTTTTTTGAAACGCTCGGGAGTGATATAGAGAATCTTTATCTTCCCTGAGACAAACTGTTCCAGCCGCTTCTCTTTCTTTTCACGGGATACAGTGGAGTTGATAAAGGCGGCTTTGATTCCCCGGCTTTTCAGGCTGTCCACCTGATCCTTCATCAGAGAGATCAGAGGGCTGATCACAAGGGTCCCCCCGGGCAGACAGAGAGATGGGACCTGATAACAGAGGGATTTTCCCGCCCCTGTCGGCATCAGGACAAGACAGTGATTACCAGATCCTGAGAGGAGACGGTTTATGATGATCTCCTGATTCCCCCGGAAGGAAGGATGGGAGAAGTATTTTTTCAGGACCTTTTCAGCTTCGGTTTCGGAATTCATAAGGCAGAAATTAGCATGAATGGTCCTCATGGTCCAGCAGGCGTTTTGATCCTTCAAGCTCTCATAGAGGAGTCCTCCCTAGTCAGGGTATTTCATGGAAGCAGATCATACAAAGAGTAGTTTCCCCGCAATGACTGACATTCTTTATCCCGAAACTGCTTCCACCGGATGAGAAAGTCCTCCCTCTCCAGAACTTTTGCTCCCAGATGGTGCTTATACTCCATTTCCGAGTGTCCCAGATTCCAGAAGGCAAACTCCTTCTGCCGTAAAAGCATGGCAAGGAGAACCAGCTGAAGGCTACCGCAGTTTTTATGCTCACTGTCCCTCCTGCAGAATCCGCTCAGACTGGTATAGATATTTCCGATTGTATAACCCACCTCCCCGGCCAGAAGCTCTCCCCCGCCACCCCGCAGCTCCACAGAGATGGTTTTACAGGGAGAGGGATTGTCCTCTTCCTGCAGTTTTGTCATGATGCGGGCATATTCACTGTTCAGCCAGCTGGGATCATGGTAGTTCTTGATCTCCGTCAGAACCTTTTGAAGGTCCCGGTTGATACATAATTGATATGTATTGCTTTGCTCTGAGCGGAGTATTTTCCTGATATGCCCTGATATATGAAGATTCTTCCAATCCAGAACGGCATAACGCCTCTGCAACTCCGGAATCAGGACTACGCCCCCCTCTTCACTCTCATAGGTCGTGGAGATCAACCCCTCATAAGCCAGACGGCTGTAGAAGGAGGGAGACCAGTCAGATGTCCAGTAGAGATGGGACTTTTCATGATAATGGATAAAACGGAGGACCTCAGGGGATGTCAAATCCTCTTCCTCGATGAAAAAAATATCAGACAACGGAACCTGCCCTTTCGAAAATACGTATACTCATACCATTGTACAGAAAAGCAGGCTCTCTGATCTACTTTTTTTATGCTTTTGTTGCTTCCAGCATTCTGGTGAATTCGGCTTCAGGCTTTGGTCCTACTACAAACTCTTTGATCTTTCCGCCCTCCACTACAACCGTAGAGGGAGTACCCATTACACCGAAGGCCCTGGCTGTATTCATATCTTTGGAAATATCCACTTTAAAACAGCGGGGATTGTTTTTCGTGTATTTTCCCACCAGAGGCGTCATAGTCCGGCAGGCACCACAGTTGGGACTGTAAAAGTAAAAAAGAACTGATTTGCCACCTTTCAGGGCCTTTCCATATGTTCCGGACAGGGCGGGAGCGGGTTTTCCTTTTTTTAATTTCATTTTTAATACCATAAAATACTGAAAACCGAAGAAAAGTGCGACTATAATAACAAGTGCTAATAAAATATTCATATTGTATTCCTTATATATTTGTTTAAATATATAAGGAATACTTTTTTCTGTCAAATTTCTTTTCCATATATTTCCAAGATAGTAAATCCGACAGCTACGGCATCCTGTACTCCGGACTAACGTCAGGGCACATCAGACAGAGAGCCGAAAGACCAGCTGCGTTCGGGATTCCACCCCGGCTTTATTGAAAATATTCCAGATATGACGCTTCACAGTGGATTCGGTAATCTTCAGTTCCAGAGAGATGTCTTTATTGGAAAATCCCCGGTAGAGACAGCGGATAACCTCTTTTTCCCTGAAGGAAAAATGATACAGGGTTTCTAGCTGAGAAAAATCCAGCAAGTCACTCTTTTCCGGAAACTCATCCCTCTTTCTAAGGGAGAGGATGAGCTGCGGTTCTCCGGGGAAGTAGGACCGGAAATGCGGATCAGGCAGATTCCGGAATGTCAGATGATAGAGACAGTCCTTCTCCTTTAGCCAGAGATCTCCTGAACCTGGTGATTTATCAGGATTGAGAAACCCTTTCAGAGCCTGATTGAAACGATGGGAATTTTCACTCAATCCCCGCCCGGGCACATCCCGGAACCGCTCTCCAAACAGCGTGGAACAGGCCGAATGGATCCGGGTGCCTCCTTGCAGGACCTGACCGTAGGCATTCAGGAGAGCAGAATCCTCCTCTTCAACCTCGGAATACAGGATCCGTCTGAATGCTTCAAGTATAAAATCTGAAATAAAACAGAAAATTTCATAATCATTCCGGGAAAAAGGATGACAGTTCAGCCCCTCTCTCCCGATGGCCAGGAATCCGGCTTGAAAGTTATTGATTCTCAGGGGTACATAGAAACAGTCTCCACAGGGTCGAACCTTCTGAGTCTCCGCCAGAAACTCTCTCTTTCCCGGAATATCCAGAGGTTCAAGCTGTTTAAAAAGGGCGGGGCTGTTGGTTTCAACCAGATGGTTCAGAAGAAAATCCTGGGATAGCAACGGGAGATACACGTTGGTAAATTCCGAATAGTTATTGGTAACAAACAACTCCTGAGGGGAATACCGGTTGGGAAACAAGAGAGCACCGAAGTACTGCCCATCCAAGACCCTCCCGATAAGGGGAGCCATATCCATGAGAAATTTTTCATCCAGATCTTTCGTATAGACCTCTTTAATGATCTGCTGAATGATAATAGTCTGTTGATCAGTCAGAAACAAAAATAACTCCCGACAGAAACATAATTCTTTTACTATGATACGATAGAACTTCTGAGATTAAAAGGATTATTACGTAATATATGACTATTGGTATATTATTCAGAAAAAAAAAAGGTCCCTTCCCGAAAAGGAGAATCCAGGCTGAGATGCTCCGGATCCTCCTTCATCCTGTCAATATGGAGTACGAAACATCAGCGACTTCGTGTTCCTTTCCAGCTGCCGTCGGAACTGCCGTCATCAAAACTCCATGTTCCGTTTACGGAATCTCCCGTTTTTTGGCCGGAACAGATCTCTGGACCATCATCAGCCATCTCTAATGTGATCGAATCACCTATGATTAATCCTGTATAGTTTCCTTTTTGAGATAAGTCAGGGGTATAGTATTCTGCCGGCATATTGGTTGTTTCCTTCCCGGAATAAAGCCCTTCCAGTTTGTTTCCCTCTATCAGAAAATTCCAGGTTCCGGTATTTTTAACATAATAACCATCCGGGATGCTCGAGTTATGAACATTCCCTTCATACGTCCCTTCCCAGGCTTCCAGCAGAGTCGTGGAGCTTTCCTTTTTGACTGTTGTTCCAATCTCTTCGCCGTCCATCTTCACACTCACACTGCTGATATCCCCGCTTGATGAAACTGTCAGATCAAAATCAAAAACCGATCCAACGATTGTCAGGGAAAACGTGACCTTCAGACTGCCGTCAGACTGTTCTGTAGCCGTACCTTCTTTGCTTATGGTCGTCCCGTCCACCTCCATATACAGGGTGGCTTTATAACTATCTCCTACGCTGCGGCCCAAAGGAGTACTGTCAATCTCAATTTTATAGGTACCCGATGTATCAGAGTCGGCAATCACTCCCTTATATACCCCCGTTGCCTTGTCATCATCCTCCGTTTGAGCATCCGGAGTGGCGGTTAGTGGAGTCTCTTTGTCCCCATCGCTTGACATATCACAGGCGAAAAACAGCAACGGGATTAATAAAAGCAAAACCAGTTTTTTCATATCACACCTCTTTCTGATATACATTTATGATCAATTCGATCATACTAAAAGAATAAAACCTAATGACTGTGCAATCAATACAACTAAAGTTGTAGCCCCCCCGCGATGATAGAATTTTTTCTGATATACAAAAGAGATAATACTGGCTTAAAATCATGAAAAACACATCCGGAGGACAACATGGATTTTCAGAAATTGCGAAGTGATAAATCACAGATAACAAAAGAGCTGGTATCAGTAGCTATGGGACAAGAGGCCGGCGATATTATTATCCGGAATGGTAAACTGATTAATGTGCATACGGCCCTGATTGAAGATCCCTGCGATGTCATCATCCATAAGGGTTTTATAGCCTATGTGGGAAATACGGAGAATCATCCCGTATCGGATGATACGAAAATCATCGAGGCCGAGGGACAGTATATTCTGCCCGGGCTGATCGACAGTCATATGCATGTGGAAAGCTCCATGGTGGATCTCCCCTCTTTTGCGGCAGGGATTCTTCCCCATGGAACCACAACAATCTGCCCTGATATCCATGAAATGACCAATGTGTTTGGTCTCAAGGCGGTAGAACTATTTCAGGAAACATCAGAAAATTTACCTTTAAAAGTTTTTACGGCCATGCCTGTCTGTGTCCCATCCATCCCAGGAATGGAAGATGCCGGTGCCGAAATTAACGCAGAAGATGTGGGAGAAGCCTATCAAAAGGGCTGGGTGGAGCTGCAGGGTGAGCAGATGAACTTTCCCGGGGTAATATTCGGAGATCCCGCAGTCCACGCTATCGGAGCGGAAAGCCTGAAACGCGACGGGGTTATGACCGGTCACTACTCCTCACCGGATCTAAAGGGAGGACTTAATGCCTTTATTGCTGCAGGAATGACAGCCTGCCATGAGAGTACAAACGCTTCGGAGGCTCTGGAAAAGGCCAAACGGGGAATGTATGTACAGCAGCGCTATGGAACCGCCTGGCTGGATCTGCCCAACCTGGTACCGGCCATACTGGAAAATCCGGGGATAGATACAAGAATGTTCACCCTGGTAACAGATGATGTTACCCCCCTGACCATATCCGAGGAAGGACAGCTTATCCGGGTTCTCAGAGAAGCTGTTCGTCTGGGAATAAACCCCATACAGGCCATACAAATGGTGACACTTAATGCCGCCCAGCTCCTGGGCAAAGACAGATGGATTGGTTCTGTAGCCCCCGGGAAAGCGGCTGATATTCTTCTAGTGGACAATCTGAAGGATCTGTCGATCAAGCTGGTCATATCCGGTGGCATTATTGCTGCTGAAAATGGTGCACTGAAAGTAGAAATAAAGAGCTATGATTACCCCGCATGGGCTCTGAACTCTGTGCATATTTCAGAACAGAAGGCGGAAGATTTCAGGCTTGCCAGTTCTGCAACAGAAGAGCAGACAGTCCGTGCCATACGTATGATACCGGGAATGGTATTTACCAAAGAAGAACATGTCTCTATTATGCCTGAAAAGGGGGAGCTGAAGGCAGACCCCGCCAATGATCTGGCAAAAATATGCAGCCTTTATCGTCATGAAAAATTCGTTCCAGAGCAGGACAGGCGGTCCATGGGATTCGTCAAAGGTCTGTTTCTTGATGAAAATACCGCCTATGCTTCTACGGTTTCACACGATTGTCACAACCTGCTGATTGTCGGTACAGCTGACAAAGAGATGGCCCTGGCTGCTAATACGCTTAAAAACAGCGGCGGAGGACTCGTAGCCGTAAGAAAGGGAGAAGTTCTGGCGCATGTCCCCCTCCCCTTTGGTGGATTAATGAGCCTGAAATCAGTGGATGAAGCTGGTGAGGACGTCAAAAAAATAGAGCAGGCTCTGATTCAAATAGGCTGTCCCCATAAATCGGCCGAAATGACTATCAGCCTTCTGGCTCTGATAGTCCTCCCGGAACTTCATATTTCCAATAAAGGACTGGTTCAGCTGAAAGAAGGACAGGCCCCCCGTTTTGTTCCCTTAATCCTTTAGGGACCTGTCTAAGGGCTCCGTGGGTCCTCGGCCCAGTCGTTCATCACGGCAGTCCTCCTGAAATTTCACCATCTTCTGAAAAACCTCCATCAGACCGGAAGGATCTGCTTCCGTATGACAAATACCGGATTTCTGCAATTCCTTTATGAGGTAGTAGGAAGTTTCGATGGTGGAAAGACAGTAGTCCTCAGGCTGGGTTTTAATGGCAAAGGCAGAGCGGTATTCATGACTGAAAGAGAGTTTTGGCAGCTTCTGCAGACTGGGACTGCGAAATATCATCTGACGGGCCAGTCTCCAGGTGGCATCTACCAGAAATACAAGCAGGGTTCTGCCTTCTCTCTGTGCCTGAAAATCAAAGCTTTCCGCGTAGTGAGCATCCTTTCCGGGATAGAGCAGCATGGGAAAGTATGAGGAATCGGATATCAGTTGCTGAGTCCGTTTGTTATGGTCAAAACTCTGAGCGATAATAATCTCTGAGTCAACAAGGGAGAGGCTGGCCAGGCGGCCCGTTCCTGTTTTCTGTTTATAAGCTTCTTTGGGATGCATAAGAAAGATAAATTTGACACCCGTTTGAATAGGATGGATATCACTGCAATAACAGCTTTGAACGGGGCGAAAACACTTAAGACACTTTTCAGACATGTGCGCATTATAGAGATTCCACCGGCCGGTTGGAAGTCCCCAAGCTGAAGAGATAGACATCACGACCATAGACGGTTATAATTGAAACATAAGATTATGACAGACAAAGAAACAGAGGCCATTCTGGCCAACTTGAAAGAACTTGGATTTACCGAATACGAGGGAAAGGTCTATATGACCCTTATCAACGACCATCCTCTGAGTGCCTATAATATTTCCAAAAACTCAGGGGTTCCCCACTCCCGGGTTTATGATATTACCCGCAGACTGATCAAAAAGGGCTATGTAAGCTCCAAGGGTACCAACCCGGAGCTGTTCTCCCCTATATCACCGGAAGAACTGATATCCCGTCTGCGCCGGAACAACTCCAAGCTGACGGAAGAATTACAGCAGCAGCTGGATTCCATCAAATTCACGGCGGATTTTGATCCTGTATGGAATATATCCGGTCACAACGAAGCCATTGAGATGGCTCAGCAACTGATCGAAGAAGCTAAAGAAATAATTTTTATCGGAGTTTGGGATGAAGAATTCAATCTTCTGGAGGAAATTTTACACAAAGCCCATAACAGAGGAGTAAAGATCAACATCCTCCTCTACGGGGTAGCCAAAGCTGATTTTGGGGAGATTTACTATCACAGTATTGAAAAACTTCATGATATCAGCAAGGTGGGACGCTCTCTTGACCTTGTAATCGATGGAGATGTCTGCATAACGGGAAGCCTGGGCGCTGTTGTTCCCTGCCAGGCGGTCTGGACCCGGAATAAAGGCCTGATTAAATCAATCGAAGGCTATATCATTCATGATTTTTATATTGCCGAAGTAAGTGATTATCTAGGAGATAAGGTGGACGAGCTCTTCGGAAGAAACTTTGAAAAACTGCGAAAGAAATACGGACACTAACCCTCCCCCGCTTTCAGCGGAGATTCTCTCTAGAGTGATTTCGTTCTTTCTTTATAGTCCCTGGGAACCCTTTTATTGATATTACAAGTAAGCTCATAGGGTATAGAATTACAGATTCCGGCAATATCAGTGGCCGTCATAGCCCCGTCATCCGGCCCGAATAGAATCACCGGGTCAAACAGCACCACATCAGTAACAGGCCCCAGATCAACCATAAATTGATCCATACAGATCCGTCCCACTATGGGATAGGATTGCCCGTTTATCATGACCCGTCCTCTACCGGAAAGCAGTCTGTTATATCCGTCCCCATAACCGACAGGTATGGTTGCTATCCAGCTATCCCGGGGAGCAGACCAGGTTCTGCCGTAGGAGACGGATGTCCCCTTTTGTACTCTCTTCAGAAAGGCGACACGAGAGACTAGTTCCATCACAGGTTTAAAAGCAGCGGGTTTCTTCATGCGGGGATCCGGGTAATATCCGTAGAGACAGATTCCCGCCCGTACCATATCAAAATGGGCTTCTGAATAGGCAATAATAGCCCCCGAATTGGCAGCGTGGACGATCCCAGGATCAAGACCTATGGCCCTGATGGCGTCCACTGTCTTTTGGAAAAGAGATATCTGATTTTTTGTAAAACGAATATCATCTTCTTCAGGACTGTCAGAAACCGGAAAGTGAGTACAGACTCCTTCCTGAATCAGATACTCCCTCGTCCCGATAAACCCGGCAAGTTCTGTGGCCTTATGGGGAGTTACACCGATCCGGCCCATGCCCGTATCCACCTTGATATGAACCTTTATGGAGCGTTTTTGACTGGCCGCCTCGGTATTCAGTTTTTCCGCATAGGATTTATCTCCCACAAAGGGGGTCAGCCCATATTGAACCAGGTCGGGAATTTCCGCATCCAAAGGCAGACTGAAAAGTAGGATGGGAGCATTGATTCCGGCTTCCCGCAGGATAACAGCTTCATTAACAGTAGCAATAGCCAGAAAATCCACCCCCCATTGAAGGGCTCGTTTTGCGACTTCAACAGCACCATGTCCGTAGGCGTCGGCCTTGACAGCAACACAGATTTTACTGCGTCCCCCTGTCAGTTTTTTAATACAGTTCAGATTATGATCTATATGGTCCAGATGGATAACAGCTCTGGTTGCTCTTCTGTTTATCTGCGGCATGGCGGACAGCCCCTTGTATCAGGTTTTAAACAACAATTTTAAACAACAATGATGATTACTCTAATCATCGGAATTCCTCTGAAAAGATTCAATAGCTAAAATAAAATCTGTTTAAGACTTCTCTTTTCTTAAGAAATAACTCCATATGACTATCCCTTTTTTATTTCCTTGACAGCTCATAAGAGAGAATCAATAATTGTATCACTATCGTAGTAGTAATGGTACAATTATTAGAGAAAGGATTGGAAGATATGGAAAATATCAAAGTCATCATTTGGGGTTTTGGTGCTATGGGCAGTGGAATAGCCGGAATGCTTCTCAAAAAAAAGGGAGTAGAGATCACAGGGGTATGCGATAACCATCCCGACCGTGTGGGAAAAAGTATGTATCAACTCTGTGGTGTAGAACAGATGACCCGGCCCGATATTACTGTAAAGGCCGATATAGAGGCGGTTCTTCAGGATATTTCTGCAGATATAGCCCTGCTGGCAACCGATTCCTTTACGGCTAAAGCCTTCCCTAAAATCCAATTCCTTCTGGAACATAAACTGAATGTTATCTCAACAGCCGAAGAGATGGCCTACCCCAAAGCCTCCGAACCGGAGCTTGCGGAAAAACTGAATAAGATAGCCCTGAAAAATGGCGTATCCCTGCTGGGTACAGGAATAAACCCGGGCCTGATTATGGACCTTCTGGTCATTGCCCTCAGCGGAGCCTGTATGGATGTGGAAAGTATTGAAGCGGAACGGATAAACAGCCTCTCCCCCTTCGGCCCTGCGGTCATGGAAGAACAGGGAGTGGGACTTACCCCTGCAGAGTTTGCGAAGGGTGTAAAAAATGGAACCCTGGCCGGTCATGTTGGCTTTAACGAGTCTGTAGGGATGATTACTGACGCCATAGGCTGGAAGCTCAGTGAGCCGGTCAGGCAATCCATGGAACCTATCATCTCCTCAGTCTACCGCAAGACTAAATACGTGGAAGTACAAGCGGGAAATATTGCAGGATGCCGTATGAAGGGATCTGCTTTCGTTCATGGTGAGGAAAAGGTCAGGATGATCCACCCCCAGCAGGTAGAGCCCCAGCTGGAAGGATGCGAGACGGGGGACTATATCCGAATAAAGGGATGCCCTGATATTTCCATGGCCATACAGCCAGAGATCCCCGGCGGCATCGGAACCATAGCCATGTGCGTCAATATGATTCCCCATGTGATCAATGCTCGTCCCGGTCTGAAAACTATGATAGACCTGCCCGTTCCCAGAGCCATTATGGGAGATATGCGGGATCTGATTTACAAATTCTGATTATTGAGAAGGAGAGTAGAGCAATGATAGCAGTAAAAGGCGATTGGGTACGGATTCATAAGATCATCCTGACTTCCCCGGAAAGAGCCACTCAGCTTCCCGATGATACAAAAGAAGTGCCTCTTGAGATGTGGGATAAGGGCTTTCTGCTAAATGCCCGGGCCCGGGAGGGGGATGAGGTCGAGATTGAAAGCATTATCGGTAGAAATCTGACAGGGACCCTTCTGGAGAAAAATCCTCAGTTCCATCATTCCTGGGGGTCCTGTATTCCGGAAATCCTGCAGATAGGGCGTCAGGTCAGGGGGATGCTTCAGGAGGCTGATAATGAGTAGGACAGACTATGATGCTCTGATGTCCCGGAAGGGAGAGATCATGAAAAAAGCCGTAGGCATAGACTACAGCCGCTTTGAATCTGGTTCTATTGCCTTTGACTTTGAAGGCATGATGAGGGAGGTGGGCTACTCCCTGGATGAAATCAGGAAGATTCAGAGCCATAGCGGAGTGGGCAATACTCCCCTCTATGAACTGAAGAACCTGACAGCCCTCTGCCGGAAAACAGCTGAATCCGATAAGGGTGCCCGCATATTCCTGAAAGACGAGGCGGCCAATCCCTCGGGGAGCTTTAAAGCCCGCCGGGCGGCAGTCAGTGTCTATCATGCAAAAAAAATGGCTTATAAGGGCGTTATTGCCGCTACCAGTGGAAATTACGGGGCTGCCGTTGCCAGTCAGGCGGCCATGCTGGGCCTTAAATGCATTATAGTGCAAGAGTGTTATGACTCAGAGGGTAAGGGACAGCCTGAAATCATTGAAAAAGCCCGTAAATGCGAGGCCTACGGTGCAGAAGTGGTACAGCTTACGGTGGGACCGGAACTCTTCTATTATTTTCTGCAGCTCTTGGAAGAGACAGGATACTTTAATGCCTCCCTCTACACACCATTTGGTATTGCAGGAGTGGAAACCCTGGGATATGAGATATCCCGCCAGATGACAGAGCTTATTGGCCGGGACCCCGATGCGCTTGTTATTACCACAGCGGGAGGCGGCAATGTAAGCGGCACAGCCAGGGGCCTTATGAAAGCCGGTGCCCATAAAACAAAGATAATCGGGGCCAGCGTAGATCTGAAAGGTCTTCATATGGCCAGTGATAAACAGTTTAATCGAAAATCCTTTACCACGGGACATACGGGATTTGGTATCCCCTTTGCCACCAACCCCGACCGCTCTGATGTTCCCCGCTCGGCTGGTCGCCCCCTGCGCTATATGGACCGCTATGTAACAGTCCGGCAGGGTGAGGTTTTTTATATGACCGAAACCCTGGCACAGATAGAGGGACTGGAACGGGGCCCCGCCGGTAATATCTCACTGGCTGCCGCCTTTTCCATTGCCAGAGAGATGAACAGGGATCAGATTGTTCTGGTTCAGGAAACAGAGTATACGGGGGCAGGAAAACACATACAGCCACAGCTCTCTTTTGCACGTGATAACGACATAGAGATCCGTTTCGGCAATCCCGAAGAGGAAGTTCCCGGGGAGTCCATAATCCTGCCGGAACATCCCTGTCTGATCAGAGCGGTGGATCTTGATCTGAATAATATCAAACGCTCCTATATCCGAAACTGCCTCTTCGGCCATTCATCAAAAGATCTGACAGAACAAGACCTGATATATATGGCCGAAGAGACTAAAAGTAATAGAGAGACTGTCAGCGAAACCATCAGAACACTGGAAGAAGGAAAATAATAAAATGGAAAGAAAAGATGATTTTGAACTGAGACGACAGCATCTGAAAGGCTTGAACGAAAAACAGCTTGAAGAAAAATTCTGGGAACTTTGCGGCCGCCTGATGGATCCTATTATAGATTTGGCTGCCTCTCACACCTCCCCGTCCATTGAACGTTCCGTTTTGCTGCGTATGGGTTTTTCCAGCTTAGAGAGCAAGAGTATCGTTCAGGGAGCCATTGATCATGGACTTTTAGAACATGGTGCGGGACACATCGTCTATAAACTATCAAAAGAGCGGCACATGGATCTGCTGGATACGGGGCGGCAGCTGACGAACGATAAACTATGGGATGAAGCAGCCAGCTTCTTTAAGGCAGGTCAGAAATGAACAAACTGGAAAAAAACGAAAAACTGAATATCCCTGAGATTCTGAAAGATCTGGAACACTATCGCCCCCGACGGCGTGAATGGATATGGCGAAAAGGGTCCGGAGAGAAAAGACAGATTGGAAAGTTTGAGTTTTACGACACAACGGAAAATCTGACACAGGGCCAGGCTCTACCGGCAGGACAGTACTTCAATGAGATAGATCCCCAATCCGACAGCACAATTACGACCGAAATTGCCTCCGGACGTTTTGAAGACGATATCCGAAGGATGAGAATGGCCGCATGGCATGGCGCAGACCATCTGATGGTTATCCGTACGGCAGGACAGAGCCATATGGATGGACTGATAGAAGGAACGCCCCAGGGAATAGGCGGAGTACCAATTTCCCGGAAACAAATACGGGCCCAGAGAAAGGCCCTGGATCTGATTGAGGATGAAGTGGGCAGACCCATTAACTATCACTCCTATGTAAGCGGTGTGGCCGGGCCTGAAATTGCCGTCCTCTTTGCGGAAGAGGGAGTCAACGGGGCTCATCAGGATCCCCAGTACAATGTACTCTACCGGAATATCAATATGATCCGCAGCTTTGTAGATGCGGCCGTAGCGAAAAAAGTCATGGCCTGGGCGGGAATTGCCCAGATTGACGGGGCCCATAATGCCAATGCCACCGCCAGGGATGCCTGGAAGGTAATGCCCGAGCTGATGGTACAGCACGCTATCAATGCCATGTTCTCGGTCAAAGTGGGAATGAAAAAGGAGAATATATGCCTGTCCACCGTCCCCCCGACGGCTCCACCGGCACCCTGTATGAGATTGGACCTGCCCTACGCGCTAGCCCTGCGGGAGCTTTTTAAAGATTTTCAGATGCGGGCACAGCAGAACACAAAATATATGGGTTCCTCCACCAGAGAAGCCACGGTTACCCATACGCTGAACCTTTTGATTTCAAAATTAACCCGTGCGGAAATTCAATCCACCATTACCCCCGATGAGGGAAGAAACGTCCCCTGGCATATCTACAATATGGAGGGAATTGATACGGCTAAACAGGTCTTTGCCGGTATGGATGGACTGATGGAAATGATTGAAATCAGACGGGATAAGGGCGAACTGGCAGACAAGGTCCGGGAACTTAAAGAGAGAGCTGTTCTTTATATGGAGGAGATGCTTGAAGTTGGCGGCTACTTTAACGCGGTAGAACAAGGTTTCTTTGTAGATTCAGGTTACTTTCCAGAAAGAAATGATGATGCCATTATTCGCCATATAGACGGCGGTGTGGGAGCGGGAACGGTTTATGAGAGAGCGGAGGATTATATGGCTCCCGTAACGGCTCACTTTGGTTATAACAACCTGGCTCCCTTCGGAGAAAATGCCGAAAAGGATCCCGCCAGCCTGATTGGCGGCGGTACCTTTGAACACCCCGAAAAGATCATATTTATAGATGAACTGGATGAAAATGACAATGTTAATGTCCGCATGGAAGAGTGCAGAGAGTACCGGGAAAAAAACATAGTAAAACCGGAAATGGAATGGTTGGGGGATGGAGTGGTTCAGACCACTATGTTTCTGCCTGTAGATAAGAGAACCGCCACTTATGCAGCCATCGAAGTGGGCAGAAAGATGGGCCTTGACGAGGTGGAAGTGATCCATACAGAAGTGATGCAGGCAGCAGAGGGTACCCGTGTGGAAATCAAGGGTAAATTTCAGCACAGCATTGATCTGGATAAGCTGATAATTCCTCCCGAGCCGGAAATCCTCTCGGATGATGAGATATCAGCCGACATAAAGGCCCATCCCATGAAAATCGTGGCGGCTACCGTGGGAGAGGATGAACACTCTGTGGGTCTGCGTGAAATCATAGATATCAAGCATGGTGGAATTGAAAGATTCGGCATAGATGTACACTATCTGGGAACCTCCTGTCCTGTCGAAAAACTGGTGGATGCGGCTATAGAACTGAATGCAGATGCCATTCTGATCTCCACCATTATAAGCCATGATGACATTCACTATAAAAATATGAAAAAACTCCATGATAGCTGTGTGGAAAAGGGAATCAGGGACAGGATTATCCTTATGGCGGGAGGCACCCAGGTGACACCCGAACTGGCAAGGGATAACGGTATGGATCAGGGATTCGGCAGAGGCTCCAACGGAACCATGAATGCTACCTTTCTGATACAGAAAAGACGGAAGATGAACCCCGGGGAAAAGGGGCTGTAATGAAAGTTGATGTACTGTGTGCGGAGATTGGCAGCACCACTACAGTGGTCAATGCCTTTAGCGGATTGGGGACAGACAATCCCCGTCTACTGGGCCAGGGCTTCTCCCCCACCACTGTTCTGGAGGGGGATGTAACTACCGGCCTCTATGGGGCTATCACGGAGCTCTCCCGCCGGCTGGGAACAGAGGACCTTGAATGGGAGCGCTTTTTTGCCTCAAGCAGCGCAGCCGGCGGTCTCAGAATGACCGTTCACGGACTGGTTTATGATATGACCGTTCGGGCCGCCAGAGAGGCGGCCCTTGGTGCGGGTGCCAATATCCACCAGATCACCGCAGGAAGAATGCGAAAAAATGATCTGAAAAGACTGGTGGAGATCAAACCGAATATCATCATGATTGCAGGAGGGGTGGATTACGGGGAACGGGAGACTGCCCTGGAGAATGCCGGAAAGATAGCCGCACTGGATCTGGGAATCCCCGTTATCTATGCGGGGAATATTCAGAATCATGAGGATATCCGGAATATTTTTCAGGCATCCCCCTCTCTGCTGTATATTGTGAAGAATGTCTATCCCTCCATAGACCGGCTGGAAGTCCTTCCGGCACGGAAGGTAATACAGAGTGTTTTTGAAGAGCATATCATTCATGCGGCAGGAATGGAGAAGATCCGCTCTCTCGTAGATGGTCCCATAATCCCCACACCTGGCGCGGTAATGGAAGCGTCCCGTCTAATAAAGGAGGATCTGGGAGATCTGATCACCTTTGATGTGGGAGGTGCGACAACGGACGTGCATTCTGTCACAGAGGGCAGCGAGGAGATAGGAAGGATACAACTCAGCCCTGAACCGGATGCCAAAAGAACCGTAGAGGGAGACTTGGGAGTTTATATCAACCGGATGAATGTATTAGAACTGACTGATATAAAAAAAACCGCAGCCTCTCTGGGATTAAATGATGAGGAGCTGAAAACGGCGGTTCAGGGACTGAAAGCTGTTCCCCAATCGGATCTGGAGCGGAGAATCGTCAGGGAATTGACCTTAACAGCGCTGAAAACGGCCCTCCACAGACATGTAGGAAAGTTTCATGAATCCTTTACGGCTAAGGGAAAAAGAACTATGGCCGAAGGCCGGGACCTGACAGCCTTGAGCCATGTGATTGGAACCGGCGGAGCCCTGACCCGTCTGGATGACGGGGCCGCTCTTCTGAGAGAAGTCTTCGCTCAGAAGAGCAGAAATGATCTGATGCCCCGCTATATTCCGAAGATTCTCATTGATCAGTCCTATATTATGGCGAGCCTGGGTGTTCTGAGCAGAGAGTATCCCCGGGAGACTGTCAGGCTGTTTAAAAGGAGCATATAAGAATGTCAGGACCCGAAATAGTGATCGACATTGAAAAGATCCGCTCCAATACCCGCAGCATAGTGGATTTCTGCCGCCGGAGGGCCATCTCCGTTACGGGGGTCACAAAAGTCAGCTGCGGTATGCCCCTGGTAGGCAGAGCCATGCTGGATGGCGGTGTGGTCAGTCTGGGAGAATCCAGGATTGAGAATATCCGTCGGATGAGGGCCAGCGGTATAAATGCGCCCATGATGATGCTCCGTATTCCTCCCCTTTCCCGGGTGGATGAAATTGTAGCCAATGCTGATATAAGCCTGAACTCTGAGCTTTCGGTTATCCGTTCTCTGTCTGAGGCGTCCTTGAAAAGAGCTAAAGTTCATAAAATTATCCTTATGGTGGACCTTGGAGATCTGAGGGAGGGCATATGGCCTTCCGAGCTTTTGGAGATCAGCCGTGAAGTCATAAATTTTAAGGGAGTTCAGATTATAGGCATCGGGACGAACCTCACCTGCTTTGGCGGAGTCCTGCCAAGCCCTGAAAACATGGGCAAACTGGTAGAGTACGCGGAAAATATAGAAAAAGCATTTTCCATTCAACTGGAAATTATCTCAGGGGGGAATTCCTCCTCCCTTCCCCTGCTCATGGAAAACCGGATGCCAGCGCGCATCAACCACCTCCGTATTGGAGAGGCCATCGTCCTTGGAAAGGAAACCGTAAAGGGAACCCTGTGGCCCGGCTGTTACGGCGATGCCTTTCAGCTGTCCGCTGAGCTGATTGAATTGAAGAAGAAACCCTCCGTTCCCATCGGGGAGACTGGAATGGATGCATTTGGAGAAAAACCGGTATTTCATGACAAAGGGGATATTCTCCGGGCTATACTCAATGTCGGCCGGGAGGATGTAACCATAGACAGCCTGATCCCGGAAGACGAAAAGATCTCCATACTGGGAGCCTCCAGCGATCATCTTCTTCTTGATGTCAGTCATGCGGAGAAAAGACCCGTACTGGGAGAACGGATTAAATTTAATATGAACTACGGCGCACTGCTGGCCGCTATGACATCCAACTATGTAGGGAAGACTCCCCTCTTGGGAGCGGAGAGAAAAATGAATACTCCAGATATCGTTATGATTGGCAACTCACCTCTCTATAAGAATGAAAATCTTTTAAAACATTTATCCGATTCGGGAATAATTTTTGAAGTATCTGAAGAAAAAATTACAAATCAATCTATCCATAATATTTTTAGAAATAAGAAGACCCCGCTGATTGGCGGAGAACTTAATAAAAGTTGTGAATCCTTAAAAGGATTAAGCCTGTCTTTCAAGCAGTCAGGACTGATAATACTATCTCCTAATGCGTCTCTTTTAAGCGGGAAAAGCAGTGAACCAGATGAAATATTCCTTTCTGAAGTTTTCGGTTTCGGAAAAAAAGAGAATGATTTATCCTCCTGTATTTCTCCGGAAAATACAGTTATAATCGGACTGAGAGAAACGGAAAACTCTGAAATTGAAATTATAAAAAAGTTAGGGATTCAGGCCTATACCATGGAAGACATAGATCTTTTGGGAATGCGTGAAATCATGATCAACTGCCTGAGAAGGGCCTGCAACGGAACAGAGGGGTTCTATACCCGTATCAGTACGGATGTAATTAATGCCGAGGGTGAAGGACTGACATTCCGGGAAGCCCATCTGACCATGGAGATGATTTCAGATAGCTCTGGAATGCTGGCCCTGGATATTTCAGGAACACCTGATAAAAGCTGGATAGATGATAGGGCCCTCTGCAGTATTGTGGAATCGGCCTATGGGAAGAGGATTCTCCGCCTATAAGCTGACATGATCAGCCCCGGCTCAGGGTCACAGGAATAAAAAACCCAAGAACCCTGAGCCATTGAAAATCTTAAAGATTACCCATAGAAGCAACCATAACAGCCTTAATGGTATGCATTCTGTTTTCTGCTTCATCAAAGACAACAGAGTGTTTGCTCCGGAATACTTCATCGGTCACTTCCATAGAATCCAGACCGAACTGTTCCCTGATTTCCTTAGCCACAGATGTTTCTGTATCATGGAAGGCCGGAAGACAGTGCATAAAAAGTACATCATCATTCCCTGTTTTTTTAATCATTTCCATATTTACCTGATAGGATTTGAGCTGTTTGATTCTTTCAGCATACATATCTTCCTCACCCATGGAGACCCAGACATCGGTATAGAGAACATCCGCATCTTTCACCGCATCTAGGCTCTCGGACAATTCAATAAGGGCACCGGTTTCTTTGGCGATTTCACGCATCTGGGCGACAAGTTCTTCTGAGGGAAATAGTTCCTTGGGTGCCAGAGCAACAAAATGCATTCCCATTTTAGCAGCACCGATCATCAGAGAGTTAGCCATATTGTTACGGGCATCACCGGCATAGACAAACTTCACCTTATTCAGGGGCTTGTTGCAGTGCTCCATAACAGTCAGGAAGTCCGCCAGTATCTGTGTAGGATGGTAGAGATCGGTCAAACCGTTCCAGACAGGAACACCCGCATATTCTGCCAGAGCCTCTACCGTTTCCTGGTGAAATCCTCTGAATTCGATTCCGTCATAAAAGCGGCCCAGAACTTTCGCAGTATCTTCAATGGACTCTTTCTTTCCCATCTGGCTATTGCTTAGGAAGGTTACACGACCGCCTTCATCATATGCCGCTGTTTCAAAGGCACATCTTGTTCTGGTTGAGGCCTTTTCAAAAAGAAGAACAATATTTCTGCCTTCCAGCAGATTGCCGCGGATTCCGGCTCTTTTTTTTCTTTTAAGGTCGAGAGACAGATCCAGCAGATAGCGGATTTCTTCCGGTGTAAAATCTTTTAGTGTCAGGAGATGTCTTCCTCTTAAGTTAACTGCCATGTTTTCCTCCGTAATTTCAAATAAGTATTAATCAATATCTTTACGCCTCAGGGGCATGCTCATACAGCGGGGACCGCCCCTTCCGCGGACCAGTTCGGATCCTTCAATTTCCACAACCTTCACCCCGTGTTTCCGGAGAGATTCATTGGATGCACTATTTCTTCTATATGTTACTACTGTTCCCGGGGCAATGGCCAGAGTGTTGGTACTATCATTCCACTGCTCCCTTGCTGCGGTAATTTTATCTCCGCCTCCACTGGGAATAATCATAACACTATCCAGTTTCAGAGAGGCAGAGAGGGATGTACTCAGATCTTTTCCGGGGCTTATCTTCAATCCACCGCTTTTTCCTTCAGATTTTTTCAGACTGAAAACCTTCAAATCCCGCTCAATACCGGGGAAAATAGTAAATTTATCACGGTCAAGCATGGTAAAAACCGTATCAAGATGCATATAAGCTCTTTTAAAGGGAATCTGTATGACCAATACCTCTTCGATAGTATTGTTACTATTAATCAGGGTTTCCGCAATTTTTTCAATGGCTTCGGCAGAAGTTCTTGCACTGCAGCCTATGACCACTACTTTTCTGCTTAATACAAGGATATCTCCACCTTCTATGGAATCCTGCTGATGGTAATCATACCATTCGGGTGTTTCATCACAATGAAGATCCTTTTGATAACTGTTAATATAGGACAGAATCATTGTTTCTCTGTTTCTTGCACTTGTTTTCATGGAGTTAATGGAAATACCCTTCCCTATAATGGCTCCGGGATCCCTGGTAAAATAGAGGTTTGGGAGGGGATTAATATAAAAAGGATAATCATCTGAAATATAATAGGATAGACTCCTGCTGTCTTCTCTGTAGGAAATTTCATTTTTATGAAGACCGGCTATCATAATTTCTGCCAGATCTGCGGATGTGCGGGAGAATAGATGATCCAGAATAGCATCCTTCTCCTTCAATCTGTTAATACCAGAAAAAAGGGAAACCTCCTGAATCAGTTTATTTCTGATGACATCATCCTGCAGGATCTCTTCCAGCAGTTTTTCATAATAGTAGACTTTACAGCCGTTTTTTCTGAGAACATCTGCAAACATATCATGTTCTTCCTGCATCCTGCCAAGCCAGGGGATATCATCAAAAAGGAGTTCTTCCAGGTATTGTGGTGTCAGCCTTTCAAGTTCTTTTCCCGGTCTGTGAAGCAGAACAGCCTCAAGATTACCAACTTCTGAATTTATATTATAGAAGGATTTTCCGCTCATTCAGCCCTGCCTTTTTTAGAGTTAATTTATCATATAATAATTAAATTGATATTTTTAAGCATTTATTTCTCAAGAAATTCCATATAGTCTTTCAGTTCAATCGGAACAGAAGTATTCTTTTTATGAAACTTGTTAATCTTTGACTGTAATTTCAGAATATCTTTTTTTCTTCGGTTTTTATATCTGTTTTCAAAAGGAGAAAAGGCCGGTTTTTGAGCCATTTTCAGACGAATATCTTCAGGAAAGGGACAGTAACGGTAAAAGATATCTCTCACATAGTTATTTAATCGTAACTTACCCTCATATTCATAACTAATCCATGTACAATAATCTGCGGCAAAACGATCTTTATCGGACTTTGTCGTCTTGATAAACTCTGTCAGTCTCTCTTTTGCCTCGGGTGAAATATGGGGGTTTTTCTTATAGAAGCGGATGTAATCATAGTAGATACCCACCAAACCGCCTTCGACCGCATCAGTCCAGTTGTATCCAGCGACAGTCTTCTGCAGTTCCCAGCGGAAATAAGCCAATTGTGTCAGCAGAGTATCCTCCAATTTCCCCGTAAAATAGAGAGGAAAGAACAATCTGCCAGGGCTGTCCTTCTTGTTTCCATCCATCTCCTGCCACATAGTGATTTCTTCTTATTGCCAAAGAGAACCCGGCTCAGATCTCCGGCGATTTTCCGTATTTCGAAACGGACCCGATCTTCAGGAGTATTCTCAAAAAGATAGGATTTTTCCTTCTCTTTTCTGGTCATTTTTTCCTGGTTTTTCAAAACCGTTTGAAAGTTGTCTCCCATCTCCGTCATGGAAGGATTAATTGTTGATTTATAAATTTTTTCCAGAAAATACGGTAGTGTCATAACAGGAATTGTTTCATCACTGTATAAGTTGCCGGCATAAAACTCATCAATCAGCTCAAGCTCACGGGCGTTCAACAGTCTTTCGTCAATCAATCCAAAATGGAGCATAATCCCGGGAATAAATCCTTTCAGATCAGAATCGATAATCTTAAGAAAACAATGCTCATATAGTTCCCAGTATTTTTCAGAGAGATCGCTCCGCAGTTTCTCCATATCCGGGCTGGAAGCAAATTTATTCTCAGATTTTATGAGATTATCCATTAACTGTGTAAGATTGTCCTTAAACTCTTCAGACATACCCGAAAAGTCCAAAATCTTCTGAAAAAGCCCCTTGTACTTTAAAAGCCTCTTTGAATCTTTTTTCTGATCCGTTCCCTCAGCCTGCTCTACGATTTCCTGTGGAGCAGTATACTCTTTAAACTTCTTTAAACTGGAAAAAACAGTATATTCTTTCAGAATATCTTTTCCCAGCAAAAGATGCGTATCCTTTCTGCATCTCCAACTGAATTTAGTAAGAAAATGAATAAAATTACGCACAGCGAGATCTTCCGTATCGTTTTCTGTAATAATCCTTTTGATCCAGCCTTTTTCAGAATAAAGGATATTCATGAGCCCATCAATTTCACAGGCCAAATTTTTATTACAGTCCAGCATTTTAGCTATGGTTTCACCCAGGATATTAAAGAGATAACGATTAGAAGGTTCATCTTTCCGGAAAAGAGCTGCCAGAACCTTATCCTCTTTCTGCACCAGTCTTTTAATAAACAGATACTGACGATTATCGATAATATCCTCAACTCTCAGATCATCATGATCTTTATACAGATCAAGCTGATCCTGCAGCCGTCCCAGAAAAAGATTATAATCCCAGGGCTCACACTTTTTATAGACCATATTCTCTTTAATCCGCAGATTCAGAAAAGTAGCATACTCTTCCAGAGAGGAACCCTCCCGAGAGACTGTTTCAGGTAGATAAGCAGATTCAGGAATTTTACAGCCCAATGCCAGAGTATCCGCAATGGAGGCATACTTATGCCAAAGGTACTTATAGTTCTTAAAAATATAAACAGAAGATTCGATTCTTGAAATAAGATCACGCAGAACCTTCAAATTCAGGGGAAGATCTTCCTGCATTAGACTGATAAACTCATCAGCCTCTGTTGGTCTGGATGTGATAATACAGTTTGAGATGGTTCGTATGGAAAAGGAGAGCGATTCTTCACTGTTCAGAAGGCCCATTACATCGATAAGAGCGTTACCTTTTATCAGGCCAATCCTCAGGCTCCCCTCCAGAATTTCTCCGGGAGAAGAGCCAGGTTTAAGCGCAGGGTTATAAAGGATTTCTACCAGACCGGAATGAAGAATCAAAAATGACTTGCTCTTATCCCCCTGTAGTAAGATAAGAACTTCCGTTTCCAGTTTTTTATTAACAAATGCTGTCTGCAGATCCAGTTTTTCCAATTGTTACTTCTTATATCAATAGTATGTATTTAACATAATAATTCATTATTCTTTTAATATAAAGGAATATACACTGCTAGCTGTTTTCAGCTCAACACCTGTTTAACATCATCCCTAATGGAGGGAATAGACTCCCTTCTGACCTGCCGGGAAAATATGATCTGCCCTGGGTTCATTTGCCTACAGGATAACTGATAGAGATTCTCATTGGAAACAACTGAATTGGGGGGAAGATCCATTTTCTCAGCATATACGTTACGAACTGCGAACAGTTTCCTGAAAAGTTCCTGAGACTCCCTGGACATCTTCTTGAACCGGTTTTTTTTGAAAAGCCCCGGAACAAATTCCAGAGAGATAGGCCGGGACTGAACCTCCTGGTTGATCCTGTCATACTCTTCCATAAGGCCCTTTTTCTGAAGGCTTTCCATCAGCTTATCTTTCAGATCAAAGAGGAAGTTTACATCCTCAATAGCATAAACAAGGGCATCTTCCTGTATGGGCCGACGCATCCAGTTATATCTTTGAAATTTCTTTTTATTCTTTTCTTCCAGACCCAAAACTTCTGTAAGGACCTTACTCAATCCTTTTTTTTCAAATTCAAGCAGTTCCACAGCTGGCAGTAAGTCCACAATTGAATTAGGATTGATACCGTATTTACGGAATAGAAGGGTTCTATCTCCGGTGCAGTCATAAAAAATTTTCTGATAATCAGGATTCTCAAAAAAATCTTTGATAAGACTGATTCCAATAGTTTGGGGATCAATTAAAAGAGAGTACTCTCCGTCAAAAATCTGAACCAAACAGAGATGCTCCCCATAATGGTGAAGATTATACTCCCCTTCCAGATCCACGGCTACAATTTTAATCTGCCGTTCTTTCAGAGAGAGCAAATAGTCGCTAAGCTGATCATCAGTAGTGAGATATTTCGTTGAATTCATTTTATAAATCCCTGTTTGAAAGTCCTTTCAGAAAATAGCGAAGTAATTGATCTCCGCACTCACGGTAGTGTTTATGTCCCTTTTTTCTGAAAAGAGCGGTGAGTTCGGCCTTAGAAACGACAAATCCGCCATCCTGTATAACCTTGATCATATCCTCTTCTTTCAACTCAAAGGCTATCCGTATTTTTTTCATAACCATGTTATTATTCATGGTTTGATCCGGAAGAGCTTTACTTCCAGGTTCACGAGGTCCTCTCTTACTGATAATAAGACCATCAAGGAAATCCCTGATCATCTTTTCATCCACAAGAAGGAATCCATCATCACCCTCTTTTTTCAGCATATCAGAAACCTTTCCGGCATCTACGCTAGAACCATTGAGAGCAAAAATTTCAGAAACTTTCTGATCATTAATTTTCAAAGCGTAGCGAAGGCTTCGCAGTATTGTATTATAATCCACAGTTAATCCTTTTATTCCATTCAGATTATTTACACTATAATCTTTGCCGGAAGAAACATCCATAGGCGGCAAAACAGGGGAATAGATAAATAAGGATGAATAATCTATAATAATTTGTATGAAAAGGATAACCATTGTTCTGTTGTTATTGTCAGCATTGAGTTCAGCTATTTTTGCTCAGGAGATCTATAAAAATATAATCCAAGAGGGACAGGCTCTTGTAGGGACACCCTATAGATACGGCGGCATAAGCCCCTCAGGATTTGACTGCAGCGGTTTTGTAAACTATCTGTATAAAAGATTTGTACCTGACATACCCAGAGTTTCCCGAGATATCGCGTCTTTCGGCAAGCCGGTCAAACGAGATTCCATCAGCCCCGGAGATCTTGTCTTCTTTGCAACCGGCAGCTCACCCGGTATCACACATCTCGCTATCTATATCGGTCAGGATTCAATCCTCCATGCCATTTCCAACGGACCAAATCGGGGTGTTAGCATATCAAGTTTATCCGCCAGGTACTGGAGCAAACGCTACGACAGTGCCTGCCGGATTCTCCCGGAGGGAGCGCCAGCAAGTGGAAAGGTAAAAAATTACAAGTTTGCCAAAGGCCTGTATACGGGAGACGTAGTCAATGGGGAACCTGAAGGAGAGGGCATACTTGTTATGAATAATGGTGACCGCTATGAGGGAATGTTCTCGAAAGGAAGCTTTAATGGCGATGGAACCTACTACTGGGCTCTCGGAGGGAAGCAGACAGGAGATTTCAAAGACGGAAACTTTGAAGAGCCCTCCCAAAATGGTGAGAATTATATGCTGGAAAAAGACAGCCCATGGGAAAGCTTTGACGGCATAGTTGAGGGTGATTTCCAGCTATGGCTGCAGCAGGACAAGGATGCCTTTGAAGAGTGGAAAAAGAATAATTAAGTATTATCAGTATATCCGCACCCTAGAATTGAGATTCTACGTTAATATCCAGCCTGAATAAGTGATCATCCTGATGAGAACTTTTGTATTAGTTCAAAAAGGGGTTTATATTTATAAACACAGCCCCGATTTTAGATGGAACTAGGATGGCAAAAAAAAAGCTTCAAACGAAGCCGTTACTTTTAAAACAATCAAATATATTCTCAACTTTTCTATCTCACGAAATAACTGTTCTCTCAAAGAATAGTGAATTCCAAACCTTTGTAGAGGGAGAGACCATATTCTCTGCAGGAGATCCAGGAAGCTCACTTTATATTATTGAGTCGGGAGAGATTGTCATACAGAAACAGGAGGAGTACGGGCCTGTTATTGATATTGCCCGTTTGATTAAGGGAAACTGCTTTGGGGAGCTAAGTCTTTTTACAGAATCATCCAGAGATGCCTCGGCCATAGCAACGAGAGAAACCCGCATTCTGCAATTTCCTAAATCAAGTACCAGCTTTGCTGCAATACTTAGTGAACATCCGGCCCTCTCCGCAAGGATTCTTCATAAGATATTAGTGAATTTCGCAGGTAGAATCCGTAGTGCCAATGCTCTGATCAAAGAGAACTCTCCCCTGATGCAGGAACTGAAAAAACAGGTTTACAGGGATAAGCTCACAGGACTCTACAATCAGACCTATCTTCAGGAGAATATCAGAAGGCTTATTAAGACGGGCTGTCCCGGATTTACTATTCTCATTACCAAACCGGATAATTTTAAAGATCTGAATGATAAATACGGTCATGAAGCAGGAGATCAGGCCATTAAAATCATGGCCCGGAGGTTAAGAGACTATATAGGGGATGATGAGAGGACTATCCGCTATAAGGGAAACGCTATGGCAGTGCTCGTGAAGGGAGCCGATCGGGATGATGCCTATAAATTGGGTGTCAGTATCAGAGAGTTTATAAAAAAGCTGGATTTGAGTGATGCTTGCGGAGGTGATAATTTCAGTCTCAGTGCAAGTGTCGGCATATCCCTTTATCCGCATCATGGAACAGACCCGGAAAAGCTGCTGTTCCAAACTCATGAACTTCCCCTGAGGGGTCGGAAACTGGGAGGAAATCTGATTTTATTCTCTGATGACAGGGCTTGTATATGAATAGAACTCCCATAGAGGTATTAAAAAACATAACAATTTTGTCAGCCCTTTCTCCAGAGGAAGTACAAAATCTCTACTCCCATATGATGGAGGAGTCTTTTCCAAAAGGACAGGCTCTGTTTAATGAGGGAGATAAGGGAGAAATCATGTACATCGTTCTTTCAGGAGCGGTTTCAATCCAGGTAAATACTCTCGACGGGGACAGCTTAGAAATTGCAGAGATCACGGAAGGCAACTTTCTGGGAGAGATGTCCATATTCGACAGTTCTGCCCGCTCAGCAACATGCATCCCCAAATGCGATACAACAGTACTCAGCCTTAAGTCTGATGATTTTTACCAGTTTATCCGGAAGAAACCCAAAGCGGGAATATCCATTATGCATAGCATGCTGAAAACAATAACAGAACGTCTACAGCATACGGGAGCCTTTCTTTCCGATATGGTTACTTGGGGCGAACAAGCCAGGGTCAGAGCGATTACAGATGATTTTACAGGCTTATATAATCGTCGTTTTCTGGATGAAGCCATTGAAGAAAGACTGACCGAAGCAAAGTCCAACGCTCAGGATCTGTCGGTGGTAATGATTGATCTGGATCATTTTGGTACCCTGAACAATCTTTACGGACAGCAGACAGGAGATACTGTCTTGCTGCAGCTTATAGAAATTTACAGGGCTATCTTCCGGAAAGAAGATATTCTGGCAAGGTACGGAGGAGATGAATTTACATTCCTGCTTCCCCATACAGCTGGAGAGAAAGCCCTGGAACTCTGCACGGAACTGAATAAAAGATTAAGATCCATTGATACTCTGAAAAATCTGGATGGGAATTTAAAAAACATTACTGCCAGCATCGGGATATCCTGCTTTCCCGATCATGCAAACACGGCAGCCGATTTAAAAAAATTAGCGGATAAAGCCCTTTATGAGGCAAAAAGCGCGGGAAGAGATACAACAAAGCTCTGGAGAAATCCGGAAGGGAGAGCTTTGATGAAAAAAAAGATAAGAAGCATAAAAGCCAGGAACAGTATAATCAACAATGTTATTGAGGCAATTGTTCAAGGAGACTCATTTCTGATTATGGGACATCAGAATCCTGATGAGGACTGTATTTCATCCATGATTGCGCTAAGCCTACTTTTAAATAAATTTTCTAAAACAGCTTATCTGATGATACCCGGTAAAATTAATCAAAACTATCAGTATTTGCTGAATATCTGCCGTTATAATGCCATTCAAATAGTAGATAGCAGTGAAAAAATACCCGAAAAAGTTTCAACTGTTTTTATTATGGATACCCCCAAACCGGAAATGAAGGAACGCTTTCCCGAGTCAGAAAAAATTTTCGGAGACAAAAGTATTCTGAAAATTGAAATAGATCATCATCTGGAAGCGGACAGTGCCTATATCGGAGACGAGGGATACTGCCTGGTTGATGAAGCATCATCAGCAAGTGAGCTGGTTGGGATGCTGGCTTTTAAACTGAATAACCGACAGGATATTATCCAGGAGTTTAATATTCATGAGATTTTCTCCCGGAATTTTGTGCTTGCTATTCTAACTGGGATTATCGGTGATTCCCAAATGGGTAAATACCTGAAAACGAGGAAGGAACGCTGGTTCTACCAACTCTTCAGCAGTATGTTCAATCAGCGACTTAGAAGTATAACCCGCAAAGATTCCAACAACTTCTCCACAATGAATGAAGTATTCAGCGGTCTCCAACAGCTTTCGCAGCAGGAAGATGAATGTTATACACAGATTATGAGTCAGAGAGTGGAAATTTCCCCCCTGATCGGCTCAGTGATAATTCCCCGTGAGATGATTACCCGAATGCGTGAAGTATACGACCATGAAACCATCGTAACCGTTGCCAGATACACAGCCGATTCCCTGGCAGAATCCAGCGGTCAGCTTGGTTTGATCGTATACTATGATGACAAGAAGGACTCTGATCTTATACAGTTCAGACTGAGACGCAGTCATTCCTATAAGAAGCTGGATCTAAGATCAGTTCTAAAGGAGTTTCAGATTGAGAATGGTGGAGGACATCCCGGAGCCATAGGATTCCGTTTTCACAATATGGAGATCCCTGATCTGGAAAAACATGTTAAAACTCTGATTTCAGGATTAGATAAAATTATGAAGAGTTCCCAATAATTAAAACCTGAGGAAAATTCAATCTACTCAGACGACTAGAAGGTGATACCATAAAAAAGGGATAGATCCATAAGCCTTTCATGAAGATTCATATAATCATCGTAAAAGCTGTCTTTATGATAAATAGAACCCCGGATTCCTACAAAAAAATCCTCATCAATCAGCTGTCTGCCGGAAAGACTGGCCATACCAATTAACTCCTTACCCGATGAACCTCCATCCGGAACGGATGAATCAATAATAAAGAAATTATAGAAGTAATATTGTAAATCCACAAAAGAACGATCTTTTCTACTAAATGTTAATCCGATTTTTACATTATCACCCGTACAGAGACTGTAGCTTCTTCTTTCATAATCCGGAGGAGATAGATACAAATCTTTATATTTCAAAAAGATAATATCACTGGCACCGAGAAAGATATAATTCAGATCATATCCACTGGAATGATCCCGAGTTTCAGAAAAGGTATTCTCACCTACCCTGAAATAGGACTTTCCTATTCCAAAGCTATGGTAACCCTTTATTTCGCTGCTGTTTGTCTTTTTTCCAGAAACAAAATACTCATTGATCCCGGAGAAAGGACTCATGAATGAAGCCGCTATTCTGCGGAATAACCCGGGATTTTCAATGGAGCCATCTTCCCCGTAAAGGAGAGATTCAGAGAGACGAAAGAGGATTTTTCCCGTAGTGATTCCACCAAAAGTCGTTATAATCAGATCATTCTTTGAGGGCGTTTCTGTTTCCATCAGGAGTTCCCAGGATAAGCTTCCCATAACAGACAGGGTGGCAGAAGTCCAAAACCCATTACCGGCAGAACGTCCGGCACTGTAATATACGAAGCCCTGATAAGGATGTCCCAGATGATTAACGATAAATTCATCCTGATCCCATACCCATGGATTCGTAAGGTTTTCTTCTATGGAATTGATACTTATCATCCCGTAATCCTGCTGGTGAACATAGCGGTTAAATCCCCACAGGAGATTATTACTGAACATGGATTCGGAGAACCCCAGAGCGTAATTCTTAATATCCTGAGAAAACAGTATCCCTGAAGAGGAGAGAAAGAGTATGCCTATAAGGGTACATAGTCGATTCATGCGGATCATCTTTTCTTTGTCTCCCATCTCATGCCCGTAGAAAAAGAGATAGTATTCTGATAAACCGATCCGGTATCCCTGAAAGAACTGTTAAACTCCCTCAGATATCTGAGTTCCATATAGACAAACTGATTAACTGTAAAAACTTCCGCACCGATCCCGCTGGTTCCACCCCATCCTACGGGATTAAAATAAAAGCGGCTCAAGAGCACTTTATCAAAAACAGCTCCATCCTGGGTGTACCCGGATTGAAAAAGAAGAAGGCTGACCTGAGGACCAGCCAATCCCTATAATCGGATTATCTTCCGCTTCATTTTCTGCAAGGAAGCTGTCCCAGCCACTACCGCTATACCCGGGAACTGAGATGGATGAAACATATCCGAAACTCATATTCTGGCAATAAAGAGCATGAGATAAGTATATAAAACTGATAAAAAGTATTGTTTTCCGGCAATAATTCATAAGAGAGTGAATTATAGAGAAAAAGAGCAAATCTTTCTATAATGGATTGATAACAAAACTAGAACAAAAGGGATTTGTCTAGGCAGAGAGTGTCGATTGAGTCAGAAACAGAAAGAAACAGAAAACGCCCGGCATAAACCGGGCATTTTTCAATAGACTCAAAGACATCCTACTCCCACTCGATAGTGGCAGGCGGCTTGGATGAAATATCATACACAACACGCCCGATTTCCGGTACAAGGTTGGTAATTTCTGATGATATTTCCAGAAGGTCCTTCGTGGGGAAATCATACACATCCGCCGTCATTCCATCATGTGAAACAACAGCTCTCAGAGCCAGAACAAAACCGTAGTCACGGGCATCCCCTGTCACACCGACGGAACGTACCGGCAGCAGAACGGAAAATGCCTGCCAGATCTCCTGATAGAGATTTCGGGCTTTCAGTTCAGAGATATAGATATAATCCGCGTCCCGCAGGATCCGGCATTTTTCTTCAGAGACATCTCCGATAATTCTGATTCCCAGACCGGGTCCAGGAAAGGGATGACGGAAAACAATATCCTCAGAGATACCCAGTTTCACTCCCAGTCTGCGCACTTCATCCTTATAGAGCATATCAAGAGGTTCTACGATGAGTCCTGCCTGACGTTTTGCTTCTACAAGAGGAGAGCCCACATTGTGGTGAGACTTGATCACATTGGCTTTATTCCCCACACCCTTACCTGATTCAATCAGGTCGGTATAAAGGGTTCCCTGTGCCAGATAGTAGTTTCCACTGATATGCTTCGCGACTTCTTCTTCCTGCACATGAATAAAACGGTCACCGATAATTTTTCTCTTTTCTTCGGGATCGGATACGCCCTTCAGTGGCTCCAGAAAACGGTCTCGTGCATCGATCAGAAAAAGATGAGTGGCTCCCAGCTTTTTAAGGTTTTTTGCCACTTCTTCGGACTCACCCTTTCTCATCATTCCCGTATCGATATACATAAGGTACAGCTGTGCGGGATCGAGAATCTTCAGGAGGAGTCCTGCAGCAACAGTGGAATCCACCCCGCCGGAAATAAGAAGTAGAACCTTCTCGTTACCAACCTGTTTGTGAATTTTTTCACTGACCTGATCGATAAAAAGATCCAGAGTCCAATCCCTGGAAGCACCACAGATACGGCTGCAGAAGTTTTCCAGCAGATCATTTCCGTAATCACAATGAGTCACTTCCGGATGGAACTGAATGCCATAGAAATTTCTCTTCTTATCCCAGCCGATAGCAGGATGTCCGTTTTCAGTTTGTCCTAGCAAAATAAATCCGGGAGCCAGCTTATTCAAACTATCTCCATGGCTCATCCAGGAGAAAAAATTATCAGGAATCCCTTCGGTGAGAGGAGATTCCTCAACTAGATTAACTTTAGTCCTGCCATACTCTTTGTGCTCCAGAGGAAGGACTTCTCCACCAAAGTCCTGAGTCATCCTCTGAAATCCATAACAGATTCCCAGAATAGGCAGTCCCAGTTCAAATACCCTGGGATCCGGAGCAGGAGCACCCTCTTCATAGACAGAAAAGGGAGATCCCGAAAGGATAATGCCTTTCACATCGGAAGTGAGGATATCATCTGTCAGGGGAATATCCCCCAGTACTATTTCAGAAAAAACACCAAAATCACGTATTCTACGTCCGATCAGCTGACAGGTTTGTCCACCGAAATCGAGAATCAGGATTTTATCCACGCTGGCTCCTTCATAAATGTTTCATCTCTGAGAGGACCGACTGAGTAACCGACCACAGGAACATCAGTATATTCTTCAATGAATTTTACAACAGCCTTGGCAGCTTCTGGAATATCATCCCAGCAGCGGGCCTCACCGACTTTCCCTTCCCATCCGGGAAGAGCTTTCAATACGGGCTTAACCTTATCCAGATCTACGGTAGATGAGGGAAAGTCTATTGTTTCCACCCCATCAATCTCATAGGCTACACAGACTTCGATTTTATCGAATCCATCATAAAGGTTAAGATGAGACAGGATATATCCGTCCAGGCTGTTTACCCAACCGGCATATTTCAAAGCGACCAGGTCAAGGTAACCTATACGGCGGGGACGACCTGTGGTTGTTCCATACTCATGACCCAGTTCTCTCAGCTGATTTCCAAGATCCAGTTCGGATCCTTCTGCCAACATTTCTGTAGGGAAAGGACCATTTCCGACTCTGGTCTGATAGGCTTTGAACACTCCCAGAGCCTTATCAATGTGTTTGGGCCCGATAGCGGCTCCCAAAGCAGCACCGGAACAGGTAGAGATACCTGAGGATACATAGGGATAGGTCCCATGATCCAGATCAAGAAGAGCACCCTGGGCACCTTCCAGAAGAACCTGTTTATCCTTATTTTTCATCATGAATCCAGCCATATTTACTTTCATGTCTTTTAACAGATTTTTGTAGGGCTGAATCCATTTTCTGTCTTCTTCTTTCATTGAGTCCCAGACAACAGAGTCCCACAGGTCTGCAACACGGATACCATCTCTATCAGCCTTACGACTATAGGCAACACCGATTCCGCGACCGGTTGTACCGATAGGCCGGGCTCGTTTGCTTTCCATATTTTGGTCTTCCTGTTTATAGGAAGGCAGGACAAGATGGGCACGATCAGAAATGAATACTCGTCCTTCCCAATTCACACCCTGTTCTTTAATTCCTGCCAATTCCTGAAAAAGGGACTCAGGATCAATAACCATACCGTTACCGAGGGCAACAGTTTTTCCGGGGTATATAATACCTGCAGGTACAAGATGCAGTTTGAATGTCTGATCTCCCACCTTAATGGTATGGCCGGCATTGGCACCGCCGGAAAATCTGACTACTAGATCCGCATCTTCTGCAAGGTAATCCACCATCTTACCCTTGCCTTCGTCACCCCACTGGGCACCGATAACAACAAGTTTCATTTATTTATTAATAACGGCTGTAATTAGGAGCTTCCTGAGTAATACTCACATCGTGAGCATGACTCTCTCTTAAACCAGCAGGAGAAATCTTAACAAACTTTTGATAGGAGCGCAATTCCTCAATATTGCGACATCCGCAATAACCCATACCTTTTTTCAAGCCCGTAAGCAATTGATTCAGGTATGGTTTCAGTTCACCCTTATAGGGAACACGTCCCTCAATTCCTTCAGGAACGGGAGCTTCATCCTTTTTCATCTGGTAGCGATCACCGCTACCGTCTTTAATAGCTCCCACAGATCCCATGCCGCGGTACTGCTTGAATATTCTGCCTTCAAAAATTACTTCTTTTCCGGGAGATTCCTTCAAACCGGCAAAAAGGTTTCCAACCATAATAGAACTGGCACCACCGGCTATGGCTTTCGTAATATCACCGGAATATTTAATTCCACCATCTGCAATAATGGGGATATTATGTTTATTGGCCTCTTCAGCTGACTCCATAACAGCAGAGAGCTGGGGAACACCGATACCGGCAATAATTCTGGTTGTACAGATAGATCCGGGACCAACTCCGACTTTTACAGCATCCGCACCGGCTTCAATAAGTCTTCTGGCGCCGTCGCCATCAGAAACATTTCCACCGATTACAGTGATATTGAACTTTTTTTTGATATCTTCAACGGCTTTTACAACACTAAAGCTGTTACCATGGGCCGTATCAAGAACAATAAAATCACAACGTTTTTCCAGAAGCAGAGGAATCCTCTGCTCAAAATCATTGGGAGATACCGCCGCTCCTGCAATCAGACTTCCATGGGAGTCCAGAGCAGCCTGGGGAGATGTCCGGTGTTTTTCCATATCTGTTACGGTGATCAAACCTGTCAGGTTACCCGCCTGATCAACCACTGGAAGTTTTTCAATTTTATACTGGTTGAATTTTTTCTCAGCCGATTCTACAGAAGGAGTGCCCTCCTCCAGAATCATACGGGTAGTCATAAGGTCCTGTACCTTCAGAGAAAAATCAGTAATAAATCTCATATCCCTATTGGTGATAATACCACAGAGCTTATTTCCATCAAGGACAGGAAGGCCAGTCACCCCGGTCTCTTTCATGATATTATCAACATCCCCCAAGGTCTGTCCCAGTTTAACCGTGACAGGATCTTCAATAATCCAGTTGAGGTAACGCTTAACCTTTCCAACCTGTGCAGCCTGTTCCAGGGGAGAGAGATTCCTGTGAATAACACCAGCTCCCCCTTCCAGAGCAAGAGCAATAGCCATTTGATATTCGGTAACCGTATCCATAGCAGCTGATATTATAGGAGAGTTCAGATAAATATCTCCCGCAAGGCGGGTTCTCACATCACTTTCTCCTGGTAAAAAATCCGCATAGGACGGGTTTAAAAGAACATCATCATAACTGTACTTTTCTTCAATCTGTATCATACTAACTTGTTCCTTATAGATTTAAGCGAATTGGTATATTTTACGCAGAGGGTTCTTGTCTTTTCTGCTGTTTTTCCTCTGTAAAGGGAAGGATCACTGTAGAAGGCTTCCGCATCCAGACCTGATACCTTCTTTAGCTGAGAGCTGATTCTGTCCCAACTGTCTTTCTCCTCTTCCTGAAGAACTTCTTTAATTGTCTTCCCTGTCTGTTCACAGGAGAGAGTAATTTTCCTGACAATTTCATGGGCACCATTCACTCCGGACATGGCCAGAAGAATGTAGGTCGGTTCTGCTAGAACAAAATCTCCCCCGGCAGTCAGATTCTTGCGAAGCTGTTCCTTATTCACGGCAAGACCGGCAACAATTTTCTTCATACGGGCTGTAGCAGCAGCCAATCCGGCAATATAGTCAGCCTGAAAACGAGCTGACGCAGAGTTGGACAGGTCTCTCTGATGCTCGGAGATCTGATCCATATAAAATGTCATAACCCGTGGTGCAAATGCTTTCCATAGACTTTTTACATGTTCACAGTTCCAGGGATTTCTTTTTTGAGGCATGGTGGAAGATCCCACCTGAGTAGCAGAGAAGAATTCTCTTACTTCATCGATTTCTGATCTCTGTAGATGCCGGAGGTCATCCGCCAGATTGGCAATGACACCAAAGGCGGTATTGTATTCCAAAAGCAGCCTGAGAAGATATTCAGGTTCTACCATCTGGGTAGAGTATTCGGACGGTTTCAGCCCCAGATAATCCAGATACATTTCTTCCATAGCAAGAGGATCGGAGCTGATCATACTTGTAGCATTGTAGCCTCCAACCGCACCTGCCAGTTTTCCACGCTGATTTGCAGAGAGTCTTTCAAGTTCTTCAATAGACTGCCCCAGACGGGAAACATATTCTGCCATGGCAAATCCAAGGGTTACAGGAACGGCATGCTGTCCATGGGTCCGTCCGACCTGGGGAGTTTCAGCTTCCTGATCTGCCATCCGGATCAGCTCTTCTTCCAGCTCCATTAAGAGAGGAATCATAACATCACGTGTAACATCCCTCATTCTCATGGCATTGGATGTATCGAGAATATCAACTGATGTGGCACCCATATGAACCCAGGGTTTCAGTTCTTCAGGAACTTTCTTGTTTATAACATTAACAAGAGCCCGAATATTGTGCTGGGTTTTCTCTTCTTCAATATAAACTTCTTCGGGGGTTATGGATTTTTCCACTTCGTCCAGAGAAGCGATAAGCGTATCATCTCCCAGTTTCTGTAACTTGATATGGGTTTTAAGCAGAGCCATTTCAGCCTTAACACAGTAGGCAACTGATGCTTCTTCACTTAATCTATCTGACAGCCTGTCAAACAGTTCTTTATTGGATTGATAATAACGATGATCCAGTGGGGATATATTGCGGTATATACTTCTATTTTCCATAAACAATATTGTCAAAATACCTTATGAATGTAAATAGGTCTGACAAGGGATTTCTTTCCAACGTTCATTGTTTTTTAATCTTTTTAAAAGAAGCAGAATATTTCTTGGAAAAGTATTGACCCCTATTCCGTTTTTTTGCTATATTCCTTCTTGCCTGAGGGCAACAAGAGCAAATCAATGCGTCTGTGGTATAATGGCTATTACCTCAGCCTTCCAAGCTGATGATGCGGGTTCGATTCCCGCCAGACGCTCTTATTTAAAAAACAATAATATAAGCTGCAAAATTTATATTATTCATTACACATTTGCGTCTGTGGTATAATGGCTATTACCTCAGCCTTCCAAGCTGATGATGCGGGTTCGATTCCCGCCAGACGCTCTTTTAATAAATAAGACCAATCTTCAAATTGGTCTTATTTATTTATAACTCAAAGTTCGCATACCTCTTCAAGCAACTGACTCGAAGTGATTTTTCAATGTTAGAGGCAGTTGTCTGAGGAACTTGTTCAATGTCTCATTTAGTTT
>NBMC01000089.1 GCA_002084805.1 Spirochaetaceae bacterium 4572_59
ATGAATAGAAACAGTTTTATATTCTTCATCCTCGCCCATCCCTTTCACTCTATTGTTTATACAGTTTTGACTCTTTTAGTCTAAGGGAGGATTCATGGGGGGGGGAGGATTCAAAGATAAGTTCAAGCAGTTCACCGGATCATGAAAGGTCCCTAAAGCCATTGAAGCATCAGCTTGATTGCTCTCTATAAAGAATTTTAACTCCTTTCCGACTCTTTTTCAGGGTTTTCAGAAAAAAATCAGGATTTATTCAATCATAATATCAGCGACGTTGAAGGGGCCAGAGTAATTCAGGTTTGTTTCAAAACGCTATTTTTAGCTTTTAGCATTCCAGAGTTGAGGAAGATAGATGATATAAAACTATTTCCATATTATTCGATATCTCAGGAGCAAATCCACCACAAGGCAATATATCAGTGAAACGTGTTGCCATCCAATATTTTCCGGTTCAACATCAGGGTCATGAACAGTATCGATAACTTATGACCCCGATGTCATATCATCTGTTTTAAACCCCTATTGATAACTCCATATCAACTGTAATGGCCCAGCCATCATCACCAGTGTCAGAACCAAAGTCTATTGTTTGACTATCAAAAGGCTCCTTTTCGATAGTAACAGAATAAGTAGAATCTAAAGTGATATTAGGATCTTGGAAGAAGATCCTCCCATTTTCACCGGTCGTTCCGGATTCAAGTATATTCGGAGCGGGAGCCTCGTATTTGTATTCATTTACTACATAACTAGCTCCTGACAATGCATTACCATCGGGATCTTTAACTATAAAATCCAGAAAAATTTCTGGTTCCGCTACCAATTTGAAATCATCTGCATTTTGTATCAACGTTATAGGTAACCGAGCCATTTCATAGAGTTCCGTTACCTCTCCCAAAAGTGTGATAGAGAAGATCAGATACTCATCAAGATCCAGATCTGCGGTTGAACGAGTAATAGAGAAAGAACCATCGTCAAGGAGAATGGGATCCCCACCCTTAAAGGAGAAATCACACGTTTCAAACAAGAAATATCCCGATGCAAAGAAATCGTCATTCACGATTACTTCAGGCCCTACACCAGAATAATACAAAGTCCCCTGAATCGTATAAGTTAGAGCTTCCACAGGGTTACTACTATTTAACTCAAACACAGCAACAATCGGCTCATCTCCGGGGTAGGTCAGGGAAACAGTTAGGATATCCGATTCGGAATGAATATAACGGGCACCCGTAGAGTCAGCGCGTTCAGGCAGGTTCAGATTCAGAGAGAGGTAGGTGCCGCTTGGCCCATCCAGCCCCAGATCACGTTTGCAGCCAGAAAATATAAGAACTGCTAAAAGTATTATTAGTACCGGTCTAATATATTTCATCATCACCTTCCTACTTATTATGTTTATTATTATAGGGCTATTTATCTATTTTCAATATATTTATAACTTTTTTTTATTCTTTTTAATGAATATGAGAAGATTCATCATAATTTATTTAAAAATACAGGATGCATGACTGAGAACCTGAGTCCTATTTTACATTCCCCTGGGATCATTGTAAAATACAAATTACTAAGATACAGAGGAAAAGAGACTTGCAGGATCCCTTCAAAAATATAAAAAATGATTTCCCCATCTTCAATCAGAGTGCTGAGAATAATATAATCTATATGGATAATGCCGCAACAACCCAGAAGCCCACGGCCGTTCTGGATGCTATGAGCAATTACTACTCAAGCTGCAACTCCAATGTGTTCCGGGCCATACACCGCTGGGGTGAGGAATCCACCAGAGAGTATGAAAAGGCCCGCAGGCAGATTGCCGGTTTTATCAATGCAAAGGAGAGCTGTGAAGTTATCTTCACCTCGGGAACTACCGACGGCATCAATCTGGTCGCCTCCTCCTTCTGCAGAAAGCATACCTCCCCGGGGGATGAAATCATCCTCACCGAGATGGAACATCACAGCAATATCGTTCCCTGGCAGATTGCCTCGGAGCAGTATGACCTGTCCCTGAAATATGTATCAGTCACAGACAGGGGAGAGCTGGATAGAGAGAGTCTGTCCCGACTCTGGAGCAAGAAAACAAAACTGCTTGCCCTGACTCATATGTCTAACGTGCTGGGAACGATAAATCCGGTAAAAGCGATTATCCAAGAGGCACACAGTCATGGGATTCCTGTTCTTCTTGACGGGGCGCAGAGTGTTCCCCATCTGCCGGTGGATGTTCAGGACCTGGATTGTGATTTTCTGGCATTTTCCGGCCATAAAATGTGCGCTCCCACAGGAATAGGAGTTCTCTACGGAAAAAAACAGTTTCTGCAGGAGCTCCCTCCCTGCAAAGGGGGCGGAGAGATGATCAGAAACGTTTACCCTGATCATAGTGAATGGAATAGCCTTCCTCATAAATTTGAAGCGGGAACCCCCCATATTGCCGGAGCCATTGGATTAGGCGCGGCCGTTACTTACCTGAACAGGATTGGAATGGATACCATTCAGAAGAAAGAACATGAACTCACAGCAATTTTATTGGGGGGACTGCAGGATATCCCCGGAATTGATATTTACGGCAAAGCTGAAAAACGCGGAGGAATAGTATGCTTCACCAGGGAGGGAACCCACTCCCATGACCTCGCCCAGTATATGGATTCTCGTGGGATTGCCCTGAGAGCAGGGCATCACTGTGCCCATATTCTGGCAAGGGAACTGGAAGCAGGGGATTTCCTTATTTAGATGGAAACTCAAGACGAAAAACCATTCCATCATCTATAGTGAAGCTGTGGTGTCCGTTAACCTGCATACTAAGGGTCTGAATCAGTTTCAGCCCCAAACCGGATTCCGAATTGTCAGGATCAAATCCTGTACCATTGTCTCTGATGGTAATCTGATACTTATCTTCTATAGCCACCAATTCAAAGACAATACTGGGAAAGTCTGTCTCAGTTGAAGCATATTTAATACTGTTGGTTATCACTTCATGAACAAGCAAACCAAGATAGATTCCCCTGTCACTGACAAACGGGAGCACCCCTTCGGGCCAATAGGTTTTCAACTGAACCCCCAAATCCGCCGATCTGCTGATCAGGTTATCCAGGAGAGAGCTCAGATAGTTTTTTAAATCGAGGTATACCGAGTGTCCCTCCAGATAGAGCTGCTCATGAACAAGGGCAATTGAGAAGATCCTCTGTTTCAGTTTTTGACACTCCTTCTTAAAGATGGGATCGTCAACTCTGTTCATATGCAACTGTATTATACTCTTGATGATATTGAGATTGTTCCGGACCCGATGATTTATTTCCTGAAGAAGAAGTTCCTTCTCGGAAAGAGTTCGCCTCAACTGCTCTTCCGTGATTCTCCTCTTCTGGATTTCCCGGTTCATCTTATTGATATAATCACTTAGATACCCCATGGAAATACCGATAATGATGCCAAAGCACTCAGCGACCAACCAGCTTGCAGGTGCATATTCCAGATGTCCTATAAGAGAAAAGAGAAAAAGGTTTGCGGGCAGTCCCAGAATACCGGAAATAACACCACCGATAAAACCAAAACAAAGCGTAGCTGTTATGATAGGCAGGATAACAAAATAATTACTGGAAATCTTAAGCACATTTCCTAAAAAGAGTAGTATATTTACATAAATGATCAATGAAAATAACATTGACATCAATTTATTTCTGAGAAAGATTCTTTCATGTATGGCAGTTAAGACCCTATCTATGGGAGAAAAACAATCTCCCGTAAGATGATGTTTTATTCGTGAAAGCATAAACTCAGTATATATCAATTCAGATTTTTTACAAAAGAATGGATGGTAAGAATGAAAAACAAAAAAATACTTATCGTTGAAGATGAACCGATCATTGCTATGGAAATGCAGGAATCCCTTCAGTCTGTCGGATATATAGTTCCCGAGATAGTCCGGAATGCGGATGATGTACTGCCTTCGGTTATGAAACATAGTCCCCATCTGGTTATAATGGATATTTACCTGAAAAGTTTTATTGACGGCATTGATGCTGCTCAAAGGATAAAAGTACTAAAAGATACTCCCATCATCTTTCTCACAGCTTATCCCAATGAAGTAATCAGGAAGAAAGCCATGTGCGTGAAGCCTGAAGCATATCTTTTGAAACCCATACAGGATGAAGAACTACAGCGCCATATCGAACGGGTGATGAAAAAATATGCATAATCGACATAAGAGGAAGCAATGCAGTTAAAAGACAAGCACAAAGCCATCATACAGGACCATTATAGACATCCCAGGCATAAAGAATCATTCTCAGAAGAAGAACAGGATGCTGTGATGGATAATCCTTCATGCGGAGACCGGGTCTCTCTCAAGATAATTATAGAAAATGAGCAGATTCAGAAACTCAGTTTTGATGGAGAAGGCTGTTCTCTCTGCATGGCCTCGGCCTCAATTCTTACAGATATGATGATAGGAAAAACAGTAAAAGAAGCTATAACAACTAGCTCTGAGGTTCTAGATATATTCAACGGAAAAGTGCCCGCAGAAGACCTGGAAAAACAGGGAGAGATCGGAGCCTTCCAGGCGTTGATTGAATATCCTGTCCGTTTAAAGTGCGCTACCCTGGCCTGGGAAACAATGAAGCAGCTTCTGGAAAAGAGGCTATCCTGATCAATCTGAACCACCCCTTTATTATCAGCGCGGGAATAATGGTCGCTCTTTCTCTGGTTTTCATACCATTTTGTATTCGGTTTATAATTACCCCCCTCATTCTTTTCCATACATCCAGGCGTTATCATTCAAAAAAACGTCCCGTTGAAGAAAGATGGCATAGCAGGGAAAGCCGGGAACTCTCTGTAAAGATGTTCCATCAGATAAAGAAAATCCTCTATCATTCAGAATCTTTTCAGGTTTCAGAAGATATTCAGAGCCTTCTGGGAATGCTGATTCCCCCTGACGCGAAAGGGAGCACCCTGGAAGCTCTCCGCTTCAACTTTACTCCGGTCCGCTTTCTGGAAACCCTCCTAATGGCCTATGAAGACCTTCATAACCAGGCGGAAAAACGTTTTCTTCTCCGCTATCTTCTGAAAAGACAAATTAAATGGTTTCTGCCATTTCAGAGGGGAATGGCCATTCAGAAAATTATCAATAAAATTCCACTGATAGATTTTTTCAACAGAAAAGGACTTTTCTCCCAGGTATTCAGATTAGTCATGATACCTTTGTTTGGTTTGCCGGGACTGCTTTTCTACTCTATCCGGTCGCTTGTCATCAGAAGTATATGGGCCGGCCTGATCCGTTACTACTACACTATTTTTCTTCTGAGAGCCTCCTACTATCTTATTTATTTATATGGAGGAGATACGGATAATCTCAGCAAACGCTGTGAAAGATTCTCTCGCAATGAAATAATACGAAAAGGCCTGCATTACGACAGGGAGCTGTCTTTGATGCCGGATCCTGACAGACAGGATGAGTCCCTTTCATCTATGATTCTGAAATATAAAGAGATTCTGGAAGAGGCTGGCTTCGTTGCGGATCCTCTCTATACCATGGAAGAAGCCCCAAGAGGCAAGAAACATCGCCTGAAAACACAGTTAAAGGGGCTGATGCGCCGCTCTCTATCCGCATTACACCAGCAGCTCTCAGAAGACCCGGAGAAGCAGGAAATACGGAAAACAGCCATACATCTTTTAATGGAACTTCCCGGAGTCCGCTATCCGGGAAGTTCTCAACCCTGGCAGCATTACAGAATCATTCAGGGTGTCAATGTAGGCTACCGTCTTTTGATGATCAGTTTGAGCCGTGTCTATGCAAATGCACCGGGAAGTCATTTTGCCATGGAGAGGATCTCTGTTGATCTGATTCGACAGGCACGGAATTTTAGCAGACAACCCCTGATCAGTCTTTTATCTAGAACCGGAAAGGTCTCCTACAAAGCGGCAAAACCCCTGCTTCGTCTCAGAAAATTGAATAAATTAAGAAAAAAAGCTAGCCCCGGGGGAGTCATTTCCCTCAGTATTCCCCTGCTGGGAAAGCTCATTCAGGACCGCTGGAAAGAACTGATACTCTACCGTCTCGGTCGTGCCATCATCCGTTATTCACTGATAGAAGAGGATACAACTCTCCTATGATTCAAAATGAATCTTCCCACGCGGTGAAATCCCCGTTATAATTCATACTATGAATACAATCCGGATTGGCCATATTACAGATCTGCATCTTCGTTACCACACTCCCGGTTCTTCCTTGAAACATAAGAACAGAAGCCGTGATATGATAGGAATACTAAAAAAAGCCCTCCAGAGGATGAAAATTTCCTGTGTAGATCTTCTTGTACTCACCGGTGATATTGTCGATACCCCGCAGATTACCCGCAATGGTAACGACTACTATATGGATCTGCTAACTCCTTTCCGGGAGATGGTAAAAAAAGACTATCAGCTGATTCGCAAGCTGCTGGATCAATCTGGGATTCCCTGGATGATTCTCCCCGGAAACTGCGATGTCTATGACCTGTTCAATGAAGTTTTCGGCGATCAGATGCCCGTTAAGGATATAAAAGGTTTCAGAATAGTCAGCTTTTCCGACCGACAGTGGGATGAAAAGCTCCCCCGCCGTGTTGACCGGGAACGGCGTTTGATGGAAAAGACCCTG
>NBMC01000090.1 GCA_002084805.1 Spirochaetaceae bacterium 4572_59
GGATCCTGTACCTGCTTAATCTATGAGTAATAACATAAAGTAATACCATATAAACACCATCCGCAAAAGAATCCTGAGCAATCCAAACCATATAAATTCCAAAAGTTTTTCTTGCTTTTTTTTTATGTATGCTATTATTTGGGAACGTTCCCTATTTGGAGTATAATTTTGCCTAGAAAGCCTACAATCATAGATGTCGCCAAAAAAGCCAATGTATCAAAGAGTACCGCCGCTCGGGTTTTATCAGGAGTAGTGTATGGTGTTGGAGCTAAATCCAGAGAAAATGTTCAACAGGCAGCTATAGATTTAAGATACATACCCAATACCATGGCATCAGCTTTGAGAACAAATAAAAGCAAAACTATTATACTCATTATTCCTTCGGTTTCCAATATTTTCTGGGCTGAGGTTGCCATATGGTCAGGCAGCCAGAACAGATGAGAATCTGCTGATTATTGCCTGAACGGATGTCCGGACGGATTACGGTTTTCAGGAAGCATTGAAGAGATCTAAATCTTATGAAGCTGCCGGTGCTGATTTTAATTCCGACACTGACCAATATGATTGAGGGAGGACGAACGCGGTTTTTAAACCTTTCCTGTAAGGAGCTATAGTTCCTTTTTTCAAAACTGTCATCAGGGTTTGTCCTGCAGAAAGACAAACCCTGTTCCGCAGCAACAGCAAAAAAAGTTTCTTGGATTACCTTTTTCCTGTTCTGGTTATGGGAGGACTCGGAATTATCGGAACTTATACGGGTGTTCCCATCCGGGGAGCCCTGGCCAATGCCCGGATGGTTCCTGTCTTTGTAGCAGGTCTACTGGGGGGGCCCGTTGTGGGAATTCTGGCCGGAATTATAGCGGGAGTACACCGATGGGCTTTCGATATCGGCGGATTCACTGCCATATCCTGCATGATCTCCACCATTATGGAGGGAGCCCTGGCAGGTTATCTGAGCCAGCGTTTTTACAACTCCCGAAAGAAGGGCATGTTTGCTCTGTTTGCCGCCGTATGTGCGGAAATCCTTCAGATGTTAATCATCCTGATTACGGCAAGTCCCTTTGAGGATGCCTGGGATCTGGTCAAAATTATAAGTATTCCCATGATAACAGCCAACAGCATAGGCTGTGCCCTGATTATTCTGGCATTTGAACACCTTTTCAGTGAAGCAGAACGCATGGCTGCCAGACAGTCCCAGCAAATCCTGAAAATTGCAGACCAGACACTCCCTCTCCTTCGAAAGGGATTGAACTACGAAACAGCCAAATCAGGCGGATATAGAAACTGCCCGGGGGCTGGCAGCCCTGTTTTCCACTCAGCTGGAACTGAGCCGCCTGGATGAACAGAAGGAACTTCTCCGCAAGGCGGAACTGCAGGCCCTTCAGGCACAGATCAATCCTCACTTTCTCTTCAATGCCATCAATACCATTGTTTCTCTTATCCGGACGGAACCGGAGAAAGGCAGGAAACTGCTGCTTCATCTGGGAACCTTCTACCGGAACAACCTGCAATCGGGAGCCATGTCGGTCCCCCTGGAAACGGAAATCAACCATATTAAATCCTATCTGGAGATCGAACATGCCCGTTTTGGTGACCGGCTGGAGATTCGTTATGATATTGCTGAGGATCTGAACCTTTCTATTCCCCCTCTCCTGCTTCAACCCCTGGTAGAGAATGCGGTTATCCATGGTATACAGCCCCGACCGGAAGGAGGCAGGATTACCATCAGCGCTTCGACAACAGAGGAAGGATTCATCCTGACTGTCAATGATAACGGACTGGGCCTGGGAGAATATCAACCGGCTTTCTGTGAAGATTCGGATGTAGGGCCCTCCGATTCAATCGGTCTGAAGAATATCAGACGGCGCCTTCTCAATACATACGGGCCCTCTGCCGATCTGCAGCTGGAATGTGCTGATGGAAACGGTACCACAGCCCGAATTTTTATCCCCCAGGGAGAAGTTCAATGATAAGAGTATTGATTGTAGATGATGAAAAACCGGCCAGAGACGAACTTCACTATCTACTAAAAAAAGAAAAAGATATTCAGATTATTCTGGAAGCGGAAAACGGCATGAAGGCCCTTGAAATTCTGGAAGAACAGGAAGTGGATCTTATTCTTCTGGATATCCAGATGCCCGGGATGACAGGTCTGGAAACCGCCAGGCAGCTGATGGCTCTGCCTGTTTTTCCACAAATAATCTTTGTTACGGCCTATGATCAGTTTGCCCTGGAAGCCTTTGATGTCAATGCTCTGGATTACCTGTTGAAACCGATTGAAACGGATCGGCTGGAACGCTCACTCAACCGGCTTAGAAACCGGATGCTCAATCATGAGGAGAGCTCCGAACTGGAAGATGCCGTACTGAAAATTCTGAAATCCTCGGATGAGAAGAAAAAAAACCGTTTCCGGAAGATCACTGTCTACAAGGAAGGAAGATTCATCCCCCTGGATTTTGAACAGATAGTAATGCTCACAGCAGAGGAAAAACACTCCCGAATCTATACGGAAAAATCAAAATACGACTACCGGAAAAGCCTTGGGGAACTGGAGGAACTGATCAGGGATCCCTTCCTGTTTAAATGTCACAGAAGTTATACGGTGAACCTGAACTATATGGAGTCTATCGAACAGTGGTTTAATAACTCCTATAGAATCAAATTGAAGGGAGTAGACGAATTGATCCCGGTCAGCCGTTCCCACACGACAGAACTGAAAAAGATCCTCAACATGGACTGATATTTCCTTCTGATTTATCATTTATCTGCATTTTCTGGTCAAAAACCGACAATTATTACAATTCATTCCCGAATTCCTACCATTCGTTCTATTTCACAACATAAGCATATCTGCTTTTTCTAAAATGTGACCAACTATTCATTAAGGAGTCACTATGATCAGTTTTCTGCTTTGTATAGCCGCATTGATCGGCGGTTATTTTGTTTATGGAAAAATTGTTGAAAAAATCTTCGGAATTGAACCCGAGAGAGAAACCCCGGCCTTCACTATGCAGGATGGCGTGGATTTCGTTCCTCTGAAACCCTGGAGAATCTTTCTGATTCAGGTATTGAATATTGCCGGACTCGGTCCTATCTACGGTGCGGTAATGGGAGCCCTTTTCGGAACAGCGTCTTTTCTGTGGATTGTTCTGGGATGTATCTTTGCCGGAGCAACTCATGATTTTTTCTCAGGGATGCTGTCTGTCCGTCACAACGGAAAGAGTATTTCTGAAATCAGCGGTATATACCTTGGAAACGTAATGAGACAGGTTATGCGTGTTTTCTCCGTTGTCCTTCTGCTCCTGGTAGGAACAGTATTTATGGCAGGTCCTGCCGGTCTTCTGGCCAGTCTCGGTCTGACAGGCATTTTTGCCAACAAATGGTTTTGGCTTGGTTTAATTCTTGTCTACTACTTTGTAGCCACCATCCTGCCTATCGATAAAATCATTGCCAAGCTCTATCCCGTATTTGGAATTGTTCTGCTAATTATGGCTGTAGGTGTAGCTGTTATGCTTTTTGCCGGCGGATATGATATCCCCGAAATAAGCCTGACCAACCTTCACCCCAAGGGTCTCTCCTTCTTCCCCTTCCTTTTTATCACCATTGCCTGTGGAGCTATCAGCGGTTTCCACGCAACTCAGTCACCCATTATGGCCCGTTGTCTTCCCAATGAAAGACTGGGACGCCCCATATTCTACGGTGCCATGATTGCAGAAGGAATCATTGCTCTGATCTGGGCGGCAGCTTCTGTAACATTCTTCGGTGGTGTCGAAGGCCTTGCAGGTACAATCGCTCAAGGCGGTGCCGGTCTGGTTGTTAAAGAGATATCAGTAGGTCTTCTGGGAACCGTAGGTGGTCTTCTGGCTCTGCTGGGTGTTATTGCCTGTCCCATCAGCTCCGGAGATACCGCATTCAGATCAGCCCGTCTGACCATTGCCGATTCTATGAACCTGAAACAGGACAGTATTGTAAACCGTCTGATGATTGCCGTTCCCCTCTTCCTGGTCGGCTTTTCTCTGAACTTTATAGACTTCTCCATCATCTGGAGATACTTTGCATGGTCCAACCAGACCCTGGCTACCATCGTTCTATGGACCTCTGCTGTTTATCTGATTAAAAAAGAAAAAAATCACTGGATAGCATCCGTTCCTGCCACATTTATGACTGCTGTTGTTACCACCTATATTATGCAGGCTCCTGAAGGCTTTAAACTGCCTGCAGCTGTTGCCACTCCTGTCGGAATCGTAATTGCAGTTGTTCTGTTTGCCATTTTCCTTGTCAAATCCAGTAAGAACAATTCTCCTGCCCTGGAAACAGCCTGATTTAAGCTTCGTTAAATTATTCTGATTATGAGGATTCCCTTCCGGGGGAATCCTTTTTTTTCAAAGATGAAATTGTCTTGCCCGCCATCATCATATCCCCTACAATAAAACCATGTCAGAAGAATCCGCCAAGGGATACGATCGAACAATAAATTACTATAACATTGAGGCAGCAGAGACCTTTAGCTTATACACATCAAAACCCAGTCCATACAGCAATAAATTCCCCCGGTGCTTTCCTCCGGAAAGTAAGGTCCTGGATATGGGGAGCGGTTCAGGTCGGGATGTTCTGGCATTACTGGAACAAGGCTATGAAGCCTATGGAATAGATGCATCCAAAGAACTTGTACGGCTATCACAACTCAGCTTAAAAAAGCATGCTGACAGGATATTGGAAGGTTCCCTACCCGACAATCTTCCAGCCGAAATCCAAGAAAATGACTGGAATGGCATACTTTGCTCTGCCGTTTTTCAGCATATCTCCGATAATCATCTGTTTGATTCAATATTTACAATCCACCGTCTTCTTAAAATGGGAGGGACACTCCTTTTAACCATTCCTCTTGTCTATCCGGATATAATCAATATCCGGGAAGCGTATGGTCTGATGCAAGACTCTCATCCTATGATCTTGATCATGCCATTCCCTACAGCCTGTGGCGAAATAATGCCCTATGGAATCTCTTTCCGGCAAACAAGAAAGTAAATAACAGTAAAAGAGACAAACTACCTGAACAAAGATTCCTTAAAAGCCGAGAATACCGCATCAGGGATTACTGGGATATGTGCTATGAAACAGAACCGCTTCTCTTTGAAAAGGAGATAAAATCCCTTACCGGGCACTCATATTTCAATACAAATATCAGCCAGGATATATTCAGGCAGTTCTGTGAACAGGTTGAGGTACTGGCTCTGCAGAATGTGCAAATTCATTAAAATGACTATAATCCTTCTGTTCCATACAAACTCCAAAAACTAAAAAATTATTTATTCCAGGTCTCCCGGCCGGAGGGGTCTACGCAGCAGTACCCGCAGGCCGGATGTCAGGGGGAGCTCGCCTGAAAGGAGGTTTGCCTGAGCAGCTGACTGCAAATGAGTCCAACCAGGCCCGCAAAGGAAAGCCGTGCGCGGCAATTTGCGGATTTGGAGGACGACTGTGGGGCGGTCCGTTTCGGATATTTGTTTTTGTATTTGGGAGGAATGAGCCGATGTGAAACCGGATTCGTAGATAAATACATTAGGGTAACTAATTACTCTCCCCTCTATTCTCACTCCTTCAATTCCTGATATATGGGAAATAAGTATTCTCGCAACTTTTCAATAACTACAGAGAAATCCATCTGGTCTGCTTTGATCCGGTTCAGGAAAGCCTTCCATAATTGTAGATTCCGAGTATCTGAGCCAAAGCTTTCCTGGAATATTGCTGGCTCCTGGGGAAGAACTGTATGTCTCCTTTAAGATAGAATGACTCAGTAAACTTCGATTGTCCAATTCTTCTGAGTATGCCTTCTTGCATATATAGACGGGATATAAGTACAAAGTCTTTCTTCTCTTTTCGGGACAGATTAAGTAGCCGAGCCTGGATAGATGCTGCCGGATTCTTCATAGGAGTACATCCAGGTATTGGTTGAGCACTGTTACGATTCGAAGCTTTTGTGCATAGCTGTATAGGGTGTTGAGATCCTTTTGTTTGCTTGTCATATATTCTTTAAGAACTTCCTTCATAATATCCATACCTATCTTGTTTCTAAATCTTACAGCATCACAGACAACTCTCTCTCTGTCATATATAGCGATCATTTGTCCGGAATCCACTTTGATCTCAGTGCGTCCTAGGGCCAGAGTGTTTTCCGATATATGATACAGTTTGATAGGAGGATAATCTGGAAGCACAACCTTCCTTCCCCGTTGGATAGCTATGTGAGTTTCCGGGGGATTCCAGGTTGTCAGCTCATAGAATGAGAGGGCGGTTCCCATGCAGATGATTCCATCCGGAACCGTAAGCAGTGCTTCCTGAAGAACGGCATAATTATCAATTTCAACCAAGCTGTAAAGACCATGTTTGAGTCTGAAGATTGAACCTTCTTCGACAAGCTGCTTGAGGTATTTATGGTGGATTCCACTGGAACGAATATCCCGGGTCCTTGCGTAACCGGAGTGTTCCGTAAAGACTTTTATAATCCGATTTCGGGTTTCATTGGTCATGCAT
>NBMC01000091.1 GCA_002084805.1 Spirochaetaceae bacterium 4572_59
GATGAACGACAGTAACCAGCTACCAGTTGTAGATTCCCGGGATTTATATGAGTGAAATTAAAAAGAATACTGGAGTAGTAGCAGGATACCCTGCTACTACTAATAAACTGATAATCACAAGGAAAACTTACCAGTAAACTGGATTATTCAGCGCCCTGACACATTTTGTCTTCCCCTTTACAGGATTGATTTCGCGATCTGTCAAAGACTGTCCCAGCCATCCTTCCGGGTAGCTCAGAGGAAGCGGGGCCTCGATCAGACCTTCATCAATCTGGATAAAACCGGTTTTTGAGTAGAAATTGATGTCACCATAGGTGATGGCGAGTGTGGCTTCCAGATCCCGAAGGGCTTCCAATCCGTATTTGATTAAGCCCTGCCCAATGCCTTTTCCATGATATGCCGTATGAACGACAACCGGTGAAAGCAGGAAAGCCCTGGTATCATTCTCACAAGTCAGCTTTGTAAATATGATGCATCCAACTACTTTTTCTGAATCTGTGGCTACAAAAACATGAATGTTCTTACTGTCTGTCATATCGAATAAGTTCTGCACGAGTCCGCCGATAAGCTTGCCCTCTTCTTCCCCCTCCGAGTCGGTAAAAGTCCTGGTAAAAAGTTGTTGAATCTCTTGAACTTGATTTGCTTTGTACTTTAAATATTTCATAAAATTATCTTCATATGTAATTCAGAATTCATCTCCCAGATAGCTATCATAAATGTTCAGCTCCTCTTTGATGTTTTGTAATGCCTTTGAGAATTTCATCTCATCTGTAAGATGTTTATACCGGAGGTTTCGGATTATTGCCACTAAGGGTGGCAATATAAAAAATCAGCCACAGATATTATTGCTCCCAATCCAATAATCTTTTTTCGTCTTTCATCTCACTGATCCCGGTAATATCTTCACCTACTTCCAGAATCCCCTTGTATTCTCCTGCATCATTCCGCATCGCAAAATATCGTATCAGAATGAATTTCCCTTTCATTTTTATTCTGAATTCCGCAATATCTTTATTGCTGTTTTTAAATTCTTCAACAATCTTTTCCACAATATGTACACTTTCAGGAGGATGACAGTTTCTGACGTCTCTCCCTACAATTGCAGGGGAACGTGGAAAAAAACGTTCTTTTGCTCTGCTGAAAAAACGCACTTTGTCGTTTTCGTCAACAAAAGTAATATCAACGGGTAAGTGATTAAAAGTAAGTAAAACCTGCTCAAAACTTAAGTTTCCTGTTTCTGTTTGAAATCCAAGACTTTGTTCTCCGAAAGATTTTGCTGTTTGCTGCTTTTCCTTCAGTTGTTCTTTTTTATTCGGTCTTTCAATAAAAGGAAATGGATACTCAAAACTCTGATTGTACATCTCCGACCATTCTTCATCACTTACTGTTTCTGTAGCAACAGGAAAAATAATCATATCTTCCTTATGTATCATTCCAAATACTAAAAAGAAATACGCACCCATCCCTTTGCTAAAATCCTGCCATTTAACATTTGGGTTTTCCAGCATCGAAATAATAGATTTTAATTGTTTCCGGATATCATCGTGTAATGACCACATAACATTCAGCGGACGATAATTTTCCCATTTTTTTTCAAGAAAAGGGAAAAGAATATTTTCTTTCTTTACATAATGATGTTCAAATTCTAAAAACGCTTTAAAATGGGGTAATAATTCTTTTTGCATTTGATTAAAATCAGCACTCTCATTTCCTTTATAACTTTTTATAATTTTCTTTATTTGATTTAATCTAAAGAGAAATGCCTGATTTTCGAGCATCAGGTGATAAAGAAATGTGTCTTCTTTTGGTTTTTCCCACGGATATTTTTCAAGGTTTTTAAAAAATATATTAATTACCTTTTCTACATCTTTTTTTATTGCTTTTGGTGTAATCCCCATTTGCATTTGCTTATCTTCAAGTGCAAGCATATCGTAAGGCGTAACATTATCTATTGCATCCTTGTATTTCTTCTTCATTTATCTTAAAATTATTCACTTTTGATACAATAGATGCAATTCCGTCCTTGTTGCTATGGCTCAAATCCTGAACCTCATGAACGCTTGAATTGATATCTGTCATTCCAATGACAATTTCATCCATTCCTGTTTTTACACTGTCTGAGATCTCTTCCAGATGAGTCATATTCGATTGAATGCTTGTACTACCATGCTCCATATTCTGCGACATGGAGTTCACAACAGCTGTAATTTCCTTGAGGGTTCTCAAAGCCTGAAGAATCAGAGAACTCCCTGAGCCCTGTTCGTTAACTGATCCCAGAATAGCACTCTGAAGGGTACTGACATCGTGAACCTTGCCATCTATAAGCACAAAGCTCTCTTCCGCATTTATAGAAGACTGTACAACCGTATTCATGGCATACCGGATGGATTTCAGATTTATGGAAATCTCCTTAGACTGAACAGAAACGTTCTCGGCCAATTTTCTTATTTCATCTGCGACAACAGCAAATCCCCGGCCATAATCACCGGCATGTGCAGCTTCGATCGCGGCATTCATGGCCAGAAGATTGGTCTGGGCGGCTATGGAGGATATCAATTTATTTGCTTCTTCCAGAAGGCTTGACTGATCGTATATCTGACTAAGTTCTGTTGTTAGTTCACTGATTGTTTTTTTGGTATTCCCTGCTGCAATTACAAGATCATCAATGATGCAGGATATGTTCCCCACACTTTTTTGTTCGTCTTGAATACTGGCAACCAATTTTTCAATACTGGTACTTGACTCAGTCACGATGTTGGATTGATCTTCAATCAGTTTATGTAATTTTTTAAGATTTTGTAGAAAGAGGTCCACACTTGTCTTGGAATCATTAATATCACCATGCTGCCGTTCTAACTGAGTTCCCATACTGATCAGTATTGAACTTATTTCATTTTCAGCGCTGGCAGTCTCTTCCATATTTGAAGCCAGATCATTTCCAAGGAGTTCCAAAGATGCAATCTCTGATTTAATTCCGGTAATCATTTGACTCATAGTCTCGGTAAAACCATTAAAATTATTGGCCAGTTGAGCAATTTCATCCCGACCGTTTACGTGAGCTCTGATTCGTAAGTCACCTTCCCCCTGGGCAATGCTATATAGGGCCCGACTGACAATCAGGACAGGTTGTGTGATACTTCTGATTAAAAAAATACTGAAAAAAACAATAAGCAGAATAATAAAAATTATTACAATTAAATAGAGGATGCTATACAATTTCATTTTATCAATCAAACGATCATTCAGGGTGACAACCGTCTGGATCTGCTCTTGAACAATGTCACTGATTCTATCCACAACATAGCTGGAAACTTTCCAGAACTGATTTGGATCGATCCCGTATTCTCCATCCTCTGAATGAAGAATCAGAGAATTCAAATTCTCCTTTAGAACTACCATCTGTTCAGACTTGAGAAGGGAATCAATGGTTTCAAACGCATCAATACTCATTATAAGTGCCGGGCTCTCAAGGTTTATAGCCGTTTTTTCTTCTTCCTTGACCAAAAGGAACACTAAACTCTTTGAAATGGGGGCTGCAGAAGAAATGACGCCTGAAGCATATCCCCTGAAACGACCTGCTGATTCTGAAGCACCTATTAAAACATTAAGACTGGATAAACGTCTCCCGATCCCCCCTTCGGTCTTCAGTAAAGCGGTTTGTTCATTCATGTTAAGCAGTCCAAGAATTATAGAAGTATACTCTTCCATAACATCTGAAATCAATAAAGATGAGTTCTCAACCTTAGCGCGCAAAGGAACAAGATCTTTTAGTATTTCTGAAATTTGCTGTTTCTGAGCTGATTTCAGAGATGATTGATCTAAAGAGACATAAAAAGCAGGTAACATAGAATCCGTTATTGCCCTGAATTCATTTAATCCATCCATGGAGATAACTCCACCAATATACCGGGAGGAAGTTCCTCTTTCTGCTTGGAGAGAGTGTATCAACTGGTTGCTGTTCTGAAAAAGAACAAGACTTTTTTCCTGAGAGTTGTAGACCATAAAAGTTTTATAGTTATGACTGATAGAGATATAACCAAGGACTAGAAAACCCGATAAAGGGATCATTGCAAGTATTAGTAGTTTTATTTTTATTGATAAATTATTCAGAGTTATCATTTTGGACCGTCCTTATAGAAAAAATAACACAAATCAGAAAGAAAAGGGGTAATATTCTCTGAATCAGCTCAGAGCGCTGGCCATAGCCAGTTTCAGCGAAAGATACCTCGTCTCTTCCGAATCAGACCTGGATGTCAGCACAACCGGTACCTTCAGTCCTACCAGGATACCCGCACTTTCGCACCCGGGGATAAAAGCAAGAGTCTTGGAAACAGCATTAGCCGAATTCAGATCCGGAAATAACAGGATATCCGGCTGACCGGCCGATGCCATCCCGGCAGCCATGTCGGAAGCCTCTTTATCACTGTCTGCATTCCTGATATCTATCCCATCCAGTAATATTTTCAGATCATCCGATTTATTGTGTATCTTATTTCTGTCACCAATCAGTATAAAATCCGCCAGACCTTCCCGATGGGCTTCATCCATGACCTTCAGGGAATCTTCATGGTCCGCTTGAACAATCACAACCCGGCAGTGTCGCTCAGTTTTCAGCATACTGTTTAAAGACATCAATCGTATTCCTTAATTGCTCTTATCCCATTCAGAGCTTCCAGAGCATTTTTTGCCAAAGAGTACATTTCTCTTTCACCAGGAATAACGTAGACAGGAGCTAAAAAAGAGACCTTTCTTTTCAGCGCTTCAATAAGGGATTCACTATAGGCAAGACCTCCTGTCAGGACAATGGCATCCACTTGTCCCTCCAAAGTTGCTCCATGCTTGGCTATTTCCTGGGCGATCTGATAAATCATGGCTCCATAGGCCTCTTTAATCTGCCCATTCCCGGAACTGATTCTCTCCTCAACTTCTCTCATATCCTTTAAACCACAGTAACCGTACATTCCGCCACTACCGGTCAGCATCCTTTTCAGCTCTTCATAAGTGAACTGATCCGAAAAAACCAGAGAGACCAGCTGTCCTGCCGGAATGGTTCCAGCCCTCTCCGGAGAGAATGGACCATCTCCGTCCAGAGCATTATTAACATCGATAACACGGCCTTTTCTGTGGGCACCCACAGAAATTCCTCCCCCCATATGGCTAACGATGAGATTCAGATCCTCATAGGATTTTCCCAACTCCTTTGCTATGGTTCTGGCAACGGATTTCTGATTGAGAGCATGAAAAATACTCTTTCTTTCAATTTCAGGCATCCCTGAGTACCTGGCTTCCGGACATAACTCATCCACAACTACGGGATCTGCAATAAGAGCTTCACAGGGGAATCCATTTTCGGCTTGAGCATCTGCAATGCCTTTTGCCATAAGAGCACCAAGGTTACAAGCGTGTTCTCCGAAACGGGCGGAGCGCAGATCTTCCAGCATGGTATAGTTGATTTTGTAGATTCCACCGTCAAGGGGCTTTAAGAGTCCCCCCCGGGAATTATCAAGAAACTCGGTCATCAACCGATAGCGATACTCTTCCTGGTCAGCCACAGTTGGAAACTGATTCAATTCGTCCGGAGAGTGAGTGATATTGATGGTATGAATTTC
>NBMC01000053.1 GCA_002084805.1 Spirochaetaceae bacterium 4572_59
TTGTCAGATGGTCATGATCCCTGCTCAGACAGGTCCTCGGCGCTTTGCGCCGGATGCATGGGCGAGCAACAAGCAGAGCTTGTGACCAGTCTCTGCAGAACTCGACATTCTCCTCTCAATCTGAATATATCGAATCCAGCTTTCCCGATAATTATTATCTTGAACTTCCTGCAACAAATGCTAATAAGCTTATTTTCTACCGGTCAGCTTGATTATATGAAAACCGAACTGAGTCTGCACCACATTGCTGTAACTGCCCACAGACATACGTTTACAGGCCTCTCGTTTACAGGCCTCTTCAAACTGACCTACCATCTTGCCGGGACCGAACCAACCCAGGTCGCCGCCCTTGTTTTTGCTCGGACAAGTTGAAAATTCTTTGGCCAGGGCCGTAAAATTACCGCCTTTTTTACACCTTCTTAAAAGGTCATCTGCCAGGCTTCTATCTTTAACCAGTATGTGACTTGCGCGCCATTCCATGGAATCCTCCGTCATTCTTTGTTTTGGACGCTATTATAGGAAATTATCACTTTCTTGACCAGAAGGGGCAGCTCTTTCATTGACTTCCGGATCTTTTCATCATAAATTAATATAAAAATATCTACCCCTGAGGATAAGACAACTTTGATTAATACAGAATATCCGGCTTGGTCTGACGGGAAGGAGAAAAACGTGAAAAAATTTCTATTGGCAGGACTTATGATCCTGACAACTTGTACTCTGCTTATCGCAGGGGGACGTAAAGAACAGAATGAAGCAGAGAATCCCGGTCGTTCCGTTAAAGTCGCGGTCCTGAATGGTCCCTCCGGTGTCGGAATGATTCAGTTGATGGAAAATCCTCCCATGCAGGATAAAAATATTAGAGTAGAAACCATAGCGGTCAGTGCTCCCAAGGTTCTTTTGGGACAGCTGATCAAGGAAGAGTGGGATTTCGCCGCACTTCCGGCCAGTATGGCTGCAATTCTCTACAATAAAGGCCTTCCCTATAAAATGGCAGCCGTAACAGGTCTGGGAAACCTCTACCTAATTGCGGATAAATCCTACGGTGAACTATCCATGAAAGATCTGCAGGATAAAAAAATATACATACCGGGGAAGAACACAACCCCCGATCTGATCATGCAGCTCCTCTGTGATAAAAACAAGGTGGACATCGGGTATGACTACAGTTTTAATCCCAATGATCTGGCAAAAGCTCTTATAGCTAAGATTGCGGATATTGCCGTTCTTCCCGAGCCTATGGCAAGCTTGGCTCTAAGCAAAAATCCCAATTTAATGGTTGCTGCGGATCTTCAGAATCTGTGGGAAGAGAGTTACCCCGATAAGAGTCTTTTTCCCATTACAGTTATGGTTGTAAATGCCGCTTTCGAAGAGAACAATCCCATTCTGACCAGAGAGATTATGATGGCCTCGGAGGACTCTATCAACTGGGTCTGTGAAAATCCTGCGGATGCCTCTGTTCTAATCGGGAAACACGGTTTTATGCTGCCACCCGCTGTGGTTGAAAAATCCATTCCTAGGAGTAACTTCAGTTTTCTTACAGCAGAGGAGGCTATGGCTTCGGCTGATCCCTATTATACTGAGGTATACAGGATCAATCCTGCCTCCATTGGCGGTAAAATCCCCGATGAGGGTTTCTATCTAAAGTAATGGCTGAATATACAGACCGTCTCAAAACAACAAGCCTGTCAATCCTTCTGTACCTAGCGGTCTGGAAAGTTTTGTCCCTTTTTATCGGACGGGAGATCATTCTTCCTTCTCCTGAAATTGTACTGGTGCAGATCGCACTCCTTTTTTCCAGTGGATCGGTTTTGCATCATATTTTACCTACCATTCTGAGAGGCCTGACCGGATTCTTTTTTTCTATGATTCTGGGAATTATCTGCGGTCTTGCTGCCGGTAGGAGCGACAGAACCCGATGGTTTCTGAATCCCCTGATTATCAGTATCCGCTCTATTCCGGTACTCTCTCTGATCCTTTTGGCTGTTATCTGGTTTCAAACGGATCTGGTTCCAGTGTTTATCTGTTTCCTGGTGGTTTTTCCCCTTATTACGGGCAGTGTTATAACAGGAGTGAAGCAGGTTGATCCGGATCTTCTGGAGATGGCCCGTATATACCGGAAATCCCGGAAGGAAATTCTGAAATCAATCTATTTCCCCTCTATTCTTCCCTACATCAGCAGCGGTATTTCTTCGGGGCTGGGATTGACCTGGAAGTCCGTCGTGGCCGCAGAGGTGCTTGCCATGCCCGCTCATGGAATGGGAACCTCCATGCAGACTGCTCAGATGCAGCTGGATACGGCTATTCTTTTCAGTTGGACCGTTCTGGTTGTTCTGCTGTCAGCCTCTTTTGATCTTCTGATCCTACTGGGGGAGAAAAAACTCATAGGAGATTACAGAGGCCGGAGAAAAGGGAGCACTGGTCGTGATTAAGTGGAAAAACCTGGACTTTTCCTATGGAAATCTTTCCATTCTTAAGAATTTTTCTCTGGAGCTTGATGATCCCGGTGTTAGCGTTCTTTTAGGTCCTTCAGGCTGTGGTAAAACAACCCTGCTGAATCTGGCTGCAGGGCTGAGAATCCCTGCAGCAGGGCAGGTGGAAAATCCCTATTTCCGGAAACAGAGTTATCTCTTTCAGAAACCCCGGCTCCTTCCCTGGAAATCCGTTCTGGAGAATGTGGTTTTTTCCCTGCCGGAATCTATGGCTGAGGCTGAAAAGTATCATAAGGCTCTGGATACACTTAAACTTGTAGGGCTGGAAGGCTTTGCGGATTATATTCCCAGGGAGCTGAGCGGCGGTATGGAACAACGTGCCGCCATTGCCAGAGCCTTTGCTCCGGAGGCTGATCTGCTTTTGATGGATGAACCTTTTAAGGGCCTTGATCTTAAAATGAAAATGCCCCTGTTGGAGCTAATCCTGAAACTGCTGAAACTGCGCAGAACCCGGACCATACTGGTAAGCCATGATGTTCGTGAGGCCATTCTTATGGGGGACCGGATCATTCTGCTGCAGGGGCCCTCACTCCGGGTACGGGAAAATATCGTGAATCCCTGCGCCGCCGGAGAAAGAACCATGGAGCACCAGGCCTTTTATGACCTGGAGCAGCGTCTCTATAAACTGATTCTTGAATAAAACTACTGTAGTTTAACGTAGCTGCGAAGATTCTCAACCTTAGTTTCCACCAGACCTCGGGCTTCTGCCGAAGAGATAAACTTCTTGAATTTACTGAATCCCAGAGTCTTCATGACAATGTTTTTCTCTTTCAGTTTTGAGCTGAGAATGGAGTAGGGATGAAACTGAGCCCCTTTCTTCCCATCCAGCTCCCCAAGGGTCATTACCAGCGTTTTGAGAGCCTGCTGGAGTGATCCTACTTCCTGTCCAACATCTTTCCCGGGAAGGATGTTGGTCTGACTGTCTTTCTCTTCCAGATTAACAAATCCTGCTTTCATGGCGGCTGTAATAAAAGAACTCCAACGTTTATATCCCAGAGTCTTTTCATCAAAGTCCCGGTTAAGCATTTTCATTTTGATCTTAACAGATCCCATATTGCCGGTTTTCCCATCTTTCTGAAGAATAGCTGCTGTTTCAGCCAGGCGTTCAAACCAGTACTCCTTGGGATGTTTTCCCCGGCTCTGGTTGTTGTCTTCTTCTTCATTTGAGTCATCATCGTCATCACTGGCGGGAATAAGTTCTCTGTAATCTGTAAAACTGTCTGCCAGGATCAGAAGATCCTGTGCTGCTGTTTTAATATCACAGATAACATGGATCTTTTTTCCGGACTTACGGAGAGTCAACAGAAGAGAACGGAAATCGCTGTCACCTGTAATTAATATGAACGTATCAATATGATCATGGAAGCGGAGCAGTTCCATCGCATCTGTTACCAGTTGCATATCCGATCCATTCTTGTTTCGTCTGACCTTTTGATAGGGGATATGAACCATATAAAAGTGCATTCCCGATAGAATGGGCCCTAGTGAGCGGAATCCCGGTTTGCTCCAATCGGCATAGGCATAGGATGTTACCACCCTTCCTTTGGTTTCTGCATAATCCCACATTCCCTGTATAAGCAAATTATCACTGCTGGATGGGGTAACATTCTCTATATCCCAGAGGATGGCTACGTTTTCAGTCATACATTTTCCTCCTTGGTATGAAAGGTTATAAACCCTTCAGTATGTATTTTTTTACTAATCTCTTAACTCTTAGAATAGCATGCTTTTGATTTATTCCCTATAGTCCTGCTCATTGTCATAAGTAAATAAATAAAAATTTTTAATGTTGAATTGTATAAGCGGGAAGGAATAAAAAAACCGCTCCCCGAAAGAAGCGGTTAATTGTGCCACCGAAGAGATTCGAACTCTTGACACGCGGATTTTCAGTCCACTGCTCTACCGACTGAGCTACAGCGGCAACTGCGTGAATGAATATACACGGCCCTTGGATTTCTGTCAATAAGGGCCTGGAAAATATTTTTATTTATTATTAAGGAGTCAAACAGGAGGGGGAAACGGGCATAAAAAAACCGCTTCCCGAAAGAAGCGGTTTGTTGTGCCACCGAAGAGATTCGAACTCTTGACACGCGGATTTTCAGTCCACTGCTCTACCGACTGAGCTACAGCGGCAACTAACTTTCCGTATCATATAGATTGGGGGATTATCTGTCAAGCAAGTCCTGAAAAAAAATTGAAATACCCCTGGCCTACGATAAAAAAGTTGCCTGTGATAGGATGAGATCATACGAAAACAAAGGATATAATAGATTATGTTTAAACTGGTCTTTTTTGTACCGGAAGAATACAAAGAGAAAGTAAAGAATGCTTTATTTTCTCTTGATGCGGGAAAACTCGGGAATTACGGTCATTGTTGCTGGGAATGTGAAGGAGCTGGCCAGTTTATGCCTTTAGAAGGATCCGATCCCTTTCTTGGTACACAGGGAGTTCTTGAAAAAGTCCGGGAATATCGGGTTGAGATGCTGGTTCATGAAGAGCTTATACCCCTCTGTATTGAAACTTTGATGGAGCATCACCCCTACGAGACCCCGGCCTACGAATTCTATAAGGTTTATTTACAAGAAACAGACATAGAAGGGGAGCATTGGCTTTAGAAGGCCGGCTCTCTCAAATATACTTCCTGGCCGCCTGAATCAGAGCCAGCCCCATATGGCAGGCTGTTTCGGTACGCAGTACCCGTTCTCCCATAGAACAAATGGAAAAATCTGCATCCCTGAGCATCTGCCGCTCTCTATCACTCCAGCCCCGTTCCGGACCGATAGCCAGGCAGCTCTCTTTCCCTGAGGGTTGATATTGTCTGAGAGGAAGATCCGGACTGACATTATCCAAAGCCAGTTTATCGCAATCATTATCGATCATCCCAATTGCCTTATAGAGGGAGTAGAGCTTGACTATTTCAGGCAGCAGGGTAGATTTCCCCTGGGATATTCCCTCAAGTATGGCGCTCTTATACTCTTCTTTTACCCAAAGACTGCTGGTCAGGTAAGATTTTTCTCCCAAATCAGTTCCGCAGAATATAATCCGTCCGATTCCTGCAGAGCTAAGGTCTTTCAAAAGCCGTCTGGCAGTGGGAGGTCGTGGCGTTCCCACAAGAAGTGTAAGAGGGTAGAGGGGAAGAGGATCCGTTTCTGCTGTAAATCCGAAAGACATACTACCGTCCTCGGCAATATCTTTCAGAACAGCCGTGCCAAGCTTTCCGCCCAGAACTCCGGCGGAAAGAGAATCTCCCACACAAGCTCTCAGTATCTTTTTTATATGTATGACCCTGGCATCTCTCCCTGGGAGAGGGTTGCACCATTCATTCGATTTAAAAAGCAGTAAATTCATAGGGAGCAGTATATACTGAAAGGGGGGGCTTTGTAAAATTGGGAATATTGAATGGAGAGGGCTTTGATTTTATGTTGAAATATGAGATAGTCCCCTCTGTTAACAGGAGTTATGAAAAATTATGGAACCATTAAAGGGCTTTCAGAGAAGTTATCTCACAAAAAAAGCACATAATCTTAGCCCGGTCATTATGATCGGAGGAAACGGCTTATCTGACGCAGTTGTAGACGCAAGTGATCAGGAGCTTGAGAATCATGAAATGATAAAAGTAAAGTTTGTAGATTATAAAGAAGACCGCAAAAATATAGCCGGTGAACTGGCAGAAAAAACCGACGCCCATCTTGTAAGGGTCATCGGGAATATTGCAATTTTATATCGTTATCAGCCGGATCATGATAAGAGAATTTATCACGTTCCCAAAACATCCCACCGCTGATTCGGCTGACAAGTCTATACCCCGAGACTTTGCCTCGTGATTATATGCAAACTATGCCGCACTATGCGGCGACCTTACCGAACAAGAATACTCCGACTCTTGGGGAGGAGTATCCTTATTACTGTTTATCGTATTGCTGCACTTCTTCATGCCAGTATTCAAGTTCAACACCTACTGTGGCGAACATGGATTCTGATTCAGCGCCGGCATGGTACTTTCTTTCACAGACTACACGTTTTATACCACAGCTGATAATCAGCATGGCACAGGTTCTGCAGGGGGTCATTCGACAGTACAGGGTGGCTCCATCCAGTGCTATTCCTCTCTTGGCGGCCTGACAGATGGCATTCTGTTCGGCATGAACTGTTCTGACACAATGCTGACTTTTACTGCCGTCTTCGTGAATGGTTGTATGAAACTGGTGTCCTACCTCATCACAATGGGGTAGTCCCGGTGGCGATCCAACATATCCCGTAGCCAGAATCTGTTTGTCCCTGGCAATAACGCAACCGCTGCGACCTCTGTCACAGCTTGCCCTTTTTGATATTGCTTCACAGACTTCCATAAAATACTCATCCCAGCTGGGGCGAATATATTCTCCCATGGAGAACCTCCTTATTTTAAGATGTCTTCTATTATAGTAGCATTTCAGGACGGGTCAAACAGAATAATTGGATTCCCCCTTTCCCTGATAGGATAATGAGGGGTAATATAGAATGATTAGTAGGAGTAAAGTATGAATAGTAGTGACTTTAACCGAGGCTGTAAGCAGCTGAGAAAGAAATATAATTATGAATGTACCGAAGAGTTTATGGCAGATCTTCAGGAGCTCTTTGTGAAAGCCCTGGGACAGCCGGAGGACTTTTCAATAGAACTGATGGAATACTGTTATCCCGGGAATAGTCCCGAAGACAAGTATTTTGATAAACTGGCCGATATGGTGGACCTGTTTATGATGGATTATGATGAAAGCTTTGACCGCCTGGACTCTAAGGATTGGGCATATCTGAAAGAACTGGTAAACTCCTGGGCCATGGATATGGATATGGAAATCGTTACCTATGTAATGCAACTTGTTTTGTCTTCCGGAGAATTTCACTAATCCTGTTGAATGGACAGACTGCCGGCTTATGTCGCAGTCTGTTCCTGTCAGCCACTCTCTTGCTTCAGGATTATCCTCTGTTACGCGTTTCTCCATATTATGAGATTATAAGAGAGGATCGGTGTTTTGTGCCAGTTTTTTTTTGTGATGTGAGGAATCTCAGCTAATTCTCTTATTGATAAGTTCAGATATTGAAAAAAAATAGGGAAAAAGGGTATAACAGGGTACTTTAAAAATATTGAAGGAATTATTTTGGATAAGGATCCCGCACCCTCTTATACAGAAGAAGAAATAAAAAACTGTACGAATATACTGTCTCATCTCCTAAACAATACTGAAGACTATGTTGCTCTGCCGGAAGATTTAAAGATTAATCTTATGAGAGTAGCCGGACAGATCTCCAAACCGGACCGCAATCAACTGAATCAGCGAAAGAAAGCTGTCCGCAGGATGAAGAGACAGCAGATCGTTACTGCCGAGAAAAAAGCACGTGCTGCAACGGGTATTCGTTCTGCCAGAGAAGCTTCTGTCTTTTCGGCCCCTTTGCAGATTCAGGATCACAGTAAGGACGGGGGAGATCTGCGCAAGCTTCATTCTCCCCGTAACTGTTATGTCTGTAAAAAAGAGTTCACAAATCTGCACTTTTTTTATGACAGCATGTGTCCGGACTGTGCCAAGCTTAATTATGCCAAAAGATTTCAGTCGGCAGATCTGAGGGGACAGCTAGCCCTGATTACGGGTTCCCGCTTAAAAATCGGTTATCATGCCACCCTGATGCTGTTGCGGGCGGGAGCCACCGTTATCGCCACAACCCGTTTTCCTGCAGATTCTGCCATCCGTTACGCCAAGGAAGAGGACTATTATGACTGGCGGACCCGTCTGCATATTTACGGTCTGGACTTAAGGCATACACCTAGTGTGGAGCTGTTCTGCAGCTATGTGGAACAGAGCTACGACCGCCTGGATATTTTAATTAACAATGCGGCTCAGACGGTTCGCCGGCCGCCTGCCTTCTACTCTCACCTTATGGAGAATGAACAAAAGCATCCTGAACAACTTCCCGAGGATGCCCAGTTGCTGCTCCGCCAGTTTCATAACTGTACGGATACCCTTAATAACTATGTCGTTGCAGGAGTTGAGAATGATAAATCTCTTCCTGTCAGCTGGAGCGGCCTGAGACCGGGGATTGGCCTTAGAGAATCGGCGCAACTCTCCCAGATCCCCTATCCTTATGAGGATACAAGTTCTGCCGATGCTATTTTTCCAAAGGGAAAGCTGGATGTGGATCTGCAGCAGCTAGACCTTCGCAGGACCAACAGCTGGCGTCTGAAACTGGGAGAAATCCAGACATCCGAGATGCTGGAACTGCAGTTGATCAACTCAGTAGCACCATTTGTTCTCTGTAATAAGCTGATTCCCATGATGAAAAGAGAGAATACCGGGATGAAGCATATTGTTAATGTGTCTGCCATGGAAGGGAAGTTTATGCGCTTTAAAAAGGGCGAACGTCATCCCCATACCAATATGGCTAAGGCTGCCTTGAATATGATGACCCATACTTCCGCCAGTGAACTGGCAAAGTACGGTATCTACATGAATGCCGTTGATACCGGATGGGTAACGGATGAAGATCCGGCTCAGCTCTCTCAGTTGAAAAAAGACCTCCATGATTTTCAACCGCCTCTTGATATTGTGGATGGAGCGGCCCGGGTGTGTGATCCCCTCTTTGATGGGATCAATACAGGGAAGCACTGGTGTGGTCAGTTTTTAAAGGACTATTTTCCCATCGACTGGTAAGCTGGTTTCCCCGGGCAAAAACATGCTATTGTATTATCCCCATCATAATCGGGAGTATCCTGGCTGCGATTGTTAAATACAGGAGTCGAAAAAATCTTATTTAACATTGTACAGATTCAGGAATCAATGTAGTTTAAAAATATGGTAAGTTCCGGAAAACTCAGGCGTAACAAACAGTACTATAAATTCTGTGTCTATGGTTTTTTAAAGAACCTGCAGTTTTATGAGGCTTTTCTCATTCTGTTTCTGATGGAAAAAGGACTTTCCTTTACTGCCATAGGAACTCTCTATGCGGTCAGAGAAATCAGCACTAATATTCTGGAAGTTCCCTCGGGCCTGGCCGCGGATGTTTTAGGGCGTAAGAAAACCCTGGCCGTTTCATTTCTCTCCTATATATCCTCTTTTTTGATTTTTTATTTCTATACTAGCTACTCTTTTTTCCTACTGGCATTTTTCTTCTATGGTGCGGGGGAAGCCCTCCGTTCGGGAACTCATAAAGGCATGATTGCCGACTATCTTACATCCCGTGGGATGAAGAATCAGATGGTCGACTACTATGGTCATACCAGGTCATGGTCCCAGATGGGTCTGGCGCTCTCCTCCTTAATCGCAGGTTTTATAGTTTTCTATACAGGGAGATATGATCAGATATTTCTTTTTTCTACATTTCCCTTTCTGGCGGATTTCCTTTTGATTCTCTCCTATCCGAAAGAACTGGACAGAAGTCCGGGGAAAAGCAGCAGGAGGGCTAGGCTGAAGGGGGTCCTGAAAGAGTCATTCAATGTTCTGAAGTCGGGGCGGATTTTGAAACTTCTGAATAATTCAGCCCTGCACACGGCCTATCTGAAGGCTATGAAGGACTACATTCAGCCTATGATGGTCTCTCTTATCCTTTTTCTTCCTCTTTTCGCCGGTAGGGGCGGGGAGGACAGGTCTGCCCTGCTGATCGGCTTCCTCTATTTTCTGATTTTTATCCTGACATCTCTGGCATCGAAAAACTCTTATCGTCTGGAAAAATCGGGGATAAAGAATATTCCCTTTCTGACGCTTCTCTGTGGCTTGACCGCCGGCTTGTTGAGCGGATTTTTCTACAGTATTCATATCCCCTCGCTGGCAGTCTTCTTTTTTATATTGATCTATGTGAATGAGAATATGAGAAAACCCGTTCTGACCGGGGCTATTTCAGCAGCAGTGGATAATGCCGTCCTGACTTCCATTCTGTCGCTTCAATCCCAGCTGAAAACGCTTATGACCGCTTTTATAGCGTTTCTTTTTGGTGTGATAGCAGATCATGGAGGAATTGCTTTGGCATTGATAAGTATTTCTGCGGGGTTTCTGTTGCTTACGCTGCTGCTCAATGCTTTTTCTGATCCTGAGCGTAGCTGATCCCGCAGATGTAGTTACTGTGAGACGAGCTTGCTTTCTTTGAAGTAATCCGTAATCACATTCTGGAAATCCTCTTTCTGCAGCCGCCGGATCTCTTCAATATACTCTTTCTGGTTCTTTTTATACTCTTCCCACCTGTCAAAGCTTCTGTAGAACTGTATCAGTTTGTTCAGTCTTTCTTTTATGGGATCAATTTTATCAGCAGGGTAGTGTTCATGCATCTCCTGAAAGATGATGTCCAGGTAGAGAGATATATCTTCATGGCCTATCATCTCTTTTATGTAACAGGAGAGCTCCTTCATCCTCTGCAGGGTTAAACCCTTCTGTTTGATGAAGATTCCCCATTCCATGATGAATCTGGTCATATTGTTTTCAAAATACTTCAGAAAATCTTTTTTTGCCTCATAAGGTGGCTTATGGATAATGGTCATATCCTTATAGGGTAGAAAAAAAGAGCGGTATATTTCATGACCTTTTTCTATACCGGCAAGATCATTACCATTTTCGTAAACCAGTCTGCTGGCCAGGAGCATGGAAAAATCTTCGCCTCTGGGGACTTCCGGGGGATAGAGTATGTTTTCGGCAAACTCCCTTCTCAGCGCCATATTACCGCCAAAACCGAAAAGGCTTTCCTTTACATCCTCACTGTTTTCATAAAACCTGATCATGTCTTTGTCCATGGGGGAGAATTTTTTCCATGATTTCAGAGGATCTTCTGTTAAAATACGAACCGTTCCGTTTTTTTCATAGGGGGCGGTAAACAGGTATTTATCCGGATGGGCGGCCAGTACTTTTTTCAGTTTTTCTATGTATAGGGGTCTCAGCAGTTCATCATCATCAATCTGAACGATGATATCTTCTTTGAGGATTGAAGGAAGTATAAAGCCCAGATTCCGCAATTCCGAGTAACCCTTGACCGAGAAAAAACGGCAGGTTGAATCTTCTTTCAGCTTCTTAATATCAGCGTTTGTATAGACCATCAGATTATAGGGAAAATCGCTGAAGCAGTCTTTGATTTTTGTCCGGATTATTTCATCATAATCAGTTCTTTCCTGAGTCGCTGTCGCAATGATATAAACAGTCAGATTATCCTGTTCTTCGATTATAAGTTTCTTAATGCTTTCAACGGTAGCTTTCAAGGTATTTTCATTTTCAAAGCTGTTCAGCTTTGTCGGATGGTCAAAGGGGTTTGAAGTCCCCTCATCCACATCAATATAAACATTTATGACCATGGCAAATTTCATTGCTTACTCCGATTCTTTCAGTTTTATGGAAAAATAGGCATTCAGTCTTCTTGGCGTTCCTGCCGGATTGACCGCCGATGGGGCTGTCAGACTGAGATTTTTAAAATGATTTTCATTATATGCGATAAGAGAGGCGGAAGCACCGCCGTCAAAGTTTATTAAAAAATCAAGGTCCTCATCGTTCTTTGTCTTATTTCAGGATCAAGCTGCGTTTCCTGAGTTTGTTCTGACTGCGCTGAATCCCATCCTTCCTCCCTCAGAGCCTTAACCGCTCTTTCCCGGCTCTCATAGTAGTTGATTCCGTCTTTTACAAGCAGGTTGAATCCACCGATCATCCATTGGATATCGGATTTTTCGACAGGCAGATCTTCAAAGTCCACAGAAAAATCAACCTTTCCGGAACTGGAAATTTCATTTTTCAAAATGACAACGGCTCCTGCAGGGGGAATTCTGCAGGGTCCGCTTCCCTGATAAATAATCCGGTTCTGTACAATGACCAGGCAGTATTTTCCTTCTCCCACGGTTCTTTCTGTGAATCCCGGCAGGTATAAGAGATTTGAATCCTTTTTCTCTGCACAATTTATCGCATCCTTTTCAAAGGGATAATGCTGATTGTCGATCTTCATGGTCACTTTCCCGACAGAGTAATGTCCGGAAAAAAGGACTCCTTTTTTACTGCAGCCGAGTAATGCCTTATTGTAAAGGGGGAGGGACTCGTATCTTTTCGAATCCTCAAATAAAAATCCTTCCGAGCCGTCTTTTCTCTTATTAAATGATATTGCCTGAAATCCCTATCAAAAAATTAATGGATAAAAGCCCCTGCAACCTTTATGATGAAATTATGACATAACACATAGAGGACAAAAAGGACTTTTATCCATGAAGAGTATAACAGAAATCCTGGGCGGAGCGCAAATTTTACTGGATATATCGTATGATATTCAGGATTGTTTTGAAGAATATCTATCAGAAGATCATCGGACATTTAT
>NBMC01000054.1 GCA_002084805.1 Spirochaetaceae bacterium 4572_59
TCATGGTGGATTTTCCTGCGCCGTTTTCTCCCAGAAGAGCCATCACTTCACCCCGGAATATCCGAAAATGCACAGAGTCCAAGGCTAGAACACCGGGGAACTCTTTCGTAATATTTTCCATTTCCAGAAAAGCTTGTTCTTCGGTCATATTGGATATATTCCTCCTGAATTCAGCTTTTGATTAATTTGTATATGTTCAATAAACAAAGGTGGGGAAAGCAGGACGAGTTATTAAACACGTTTATTAAAATGTTGGCATTGAATTTTATATCTGTTAAGATAAATTGGGTATAATAGATATTTACGAGGTAAGATACAAAGAAAATATTTATTCATTAAATAAATTACTAAACAGTAATAAAGGTTTAGTTGTTGTTTAGAAAAAAGTTGACAGATAGACAAGTAGAATGTACTATCTTTTTATGGGTGTAACAATCAGGGAGGTGGCAGCACAGGCCGGTGTCTCCGCTTCAACCGTATCATTGGTTCTTAATAATCGGCCTGGAATAGGAGACGATACGCGACTCATGGTATTCAAAACAGCCGAAACCATGGGGTATCAGATTCCTGTGATGGAACGTGAGCGAAAAAGCGGTGGAACAATCCGTTTTCTGAAGATTGCCAAACATGGACATATCATCAACCGGAATCATAATGTCTTTATTGCAGATTATATTGATGGCCTTGAAAAAGAAGCCAGAGAGTCCGGTTTTTCTCTGGAGGTTCAGAACTATAACGGGCTGGACTATGAACAGATTCAGAAGGACCTGGTCGAATCCTGCCCTGATGGACTGATCATTCTGGCAACAGAACTTGATGAAATGGATATTCCCCGTTTTGAAAACATATCTGTTCCTATGGTGTTTATCGATACCAGTCATCCTGCCTCTCCCTTTGATTTTGTCGATATGGATAATGAGGGAGCCGTTTACTCTATTGTCTCTGAACTGAAAAAGCGGGGCCATCAGAAGATCGGTATGGTTAAATCCTCAGTTGATACAAGGAATTTCAGGTTAAGGGAGCGGAGCTTTTATGAAGCTTTGAACTATTATGAACTTCCTTCACGGGCAGAATGGACCTTCTCCGTGGATTCTACTTTTGAACAGGCTTCTATCGAGATGGAAGAGGAACTTGAGGAAGGGCGCGATATGCCGACTGCTTTTTTTTGTGTTTGTGACATTATAGCCTTTGCTTGTATGAAAGCTTTAAAGAAAAAGGGTTTCACCCTTCCCGAGGATGTCGCGGTTGTGGGTTTCGATGATCTACCTTCCAGTCAGATGTCTGATCCCCCCCTTTCTTCCATCAAAGTTTCAAAAAAACGAATCGGAAGGAGAGCCTTTCAGTTATTGAATAGACGTTTAACTGCTAATGAAAGCCTGCCCTATGAAAAAGTATTTATCGGCAGTGAGCTGATTATCAGAGAAAGCCTTGGAAAAAATTCGGCTGAAGAGCTACAAATCCCCAGTAGGAGAATAAAGTGAAAGTTTTAAATTATGGATCTTTGAATATTGATATAGTCTACAAGGTTCCGCATATTGTATTGCCCGGAGAAACCATTGCTGCTTTGGATGTTAATACCAATGCCGGAGGTAAGGGCGCGAATCAGGCTGTTGCCCTCGCGAAAGCCGGCTGTGAAGTATGGCATGCCGGGACTCTCGGTCATGACGGCATCTGGTTGATTGATCTTCTTAAAAAATACAATGTTAAAACCGATCTGATCCGTCAGTATGAAGGCTTGACGGGGCAGGCTATCATTCAGGTTTCGGATAGAGGGCAGAACTCCATCGTTTTATTCGGTGGTGGTAATCAGAAAAATACCAAAGCCCATATAGACGATGCTCTTTCTTATTTTGAAGAAGGGGACTATCTTGTTCTGCAGAATGAAGTCAATTTGACCTCCTATATGATAGGGAAGGCTCATGAAAAAGGTCTGAAAATCTGTCTGAATCCTGCTCCCTATACGGATGATGTTAAGACCTGGCCTCTGGAAATGCTGGATCTTCTTGTGGTCAATGAAATAGAAGGACAGGATCTTGTCGGGGAAGAGGGTAGTTTCGAAGAAACCCTTGATCTTCTGGTAGGAATGTATCCGGGGCTTAGTATTCTGCTGACTGCCGGTAAGGCTGGTGCCTATTTCGGACGGGATGAGCAAAGGGAGTTTGTTCCCATTGTAGACTCTCCCGTGGTTGATACCACCGCGGCAGGTGATACCTTTTTCGGCTACTTCCTGGCCTCCAGAATTATGGGGATGAACGTTAAAGAGTCTATGGAGAGGGCTACAAAGGCTTCGGCCGTTACAGTCTCTCGCTCGGGAGCCCTGGATTCTATTCCTTTTGCTTCTGAAATGAGTTAATGATTTTGATTCCCGAATTTCTATTGAGAGGTCTCTTTTTTGAGTATTCATATCCTGATTATTGATGATAATGAGCAATTTTGTATGAGCCTCTTGCGAATGCTGGAGGATGATTCTATTTCTGTTACTTATGCTCTTAACAGCTCTTCGGCCAAGCTTGAGCTTAAGGCGGGGAGTATTGATCTTATCCTGCTCGATGTGAGACTTGGTGACGAATCAGGCTTGGATGTTCTTAAAAAGCTCAGACAGGATTTTTCAACGGTTCCTGTGATAATGCTGACAGGATTCGGTACTATTGAAACCGCTGTTGAGTCTATGAAGTTCGGAGCATCTGATTACCTTCTTAAGCCGGTACAATATAAAGTTATAGGTAAAAAAATTGATGATGTTATTTCTCAATCTGTAAAAGTTTCAGAGAATTCAGATAGTCTGATTGTTAGCCGTGATCTTGGTATCGAGGAGCTGAAATCTACCATTTTAAAACTGTCTTCAAGTAATTTGCCCATACTCTTATATGGAGAAAATGGTACAGGGAAAGAGCTGTTTGCGGATTTTGTTTATTCCAGCAGTAATCGAAAGGGGAAGCCATTCATAAAGGTGAATTGTGCCTCTTTCCCGGATAGTCTTCTTGATAATGAACTCTTCGGACATGAAAAGGGAGCCTATACGGGTGCTCATACCACTTATCAAGGTGTATTTGAAAAGGCGGACAGCGGAACACTTTTTCTGGATGAAATAGGAGATATGTCTTTGGAAGTGCAGGCAAAAGTTCTCCGGGTCCTCCAGAATAAAGAGCTTTATCGCTTAGGCGGTAAGGAACTTATAAAAGTTGATGTAAGACTCATTTCTGCTACGAACAAGAAATTGGATGACCTTATTAGAGAGGGAAAGTTCCGGGAAGATCTGTATTATCGGCTTAATGCTGCTATTATGATAATCCCTCCTTTGAAAAATCGGATCTCTGACATTCCCCTGCTTATTGAGTCTTTCCTGAAAGAAAATGCCAGAGAGAACAATTCTGAACCTTATATCTTAAAGGCAGATGTCCTTGAACATTTCCTGCAGTACCCCTGGCCGGGAAATATACGTGAGTTAAAAAATGCATTGAAATATGCTTCAGCTATCTCTGTGGATGCTATCATAGATATGGACTGTCTTCCTGTACAGCTGAAACGGGTAATTCTGAATGAAGATTCTGCAGTTACCCCTCTTGAATGTTCGGAAAAAGAGACCATCCTTCGGGAATTGATGAGAACAAACTTTAATAAGAAGAAAGTGGCAGAATCTCTGAATATCAGTCGAACTACACTTTATAGTAAACTTAAAAAGTATGAATTGAATGGATTCTCTGACTGATATGAAGAGTATCTTGGAATTAAGTAATGTTTCTTTGCGTTACGGTAATATCACAGCTTTGGATGGTATTGATTTATCTATCAGAGAAGGGGAGATACATGCCATTGTGGGGGAACATGGTGCCGGAAAATCAACCCTTGCTAAGATGGTGGCTAATCTGCTTGTTCCTGACGAAGGAAATCTATTCTTTCGCAATCAACCATATTCCAGGATGTCCTATAACGAGACTATCGATTCCGGGGTGCGGATGGTTTTTCAAAAGATCTGTCTGAATGAAGCACTTACTGTTTCTGAAAATTTGTTTATTGCCAATAAAAAACAGTTCCAATCCAGATTTGGAGGATTCCGTCGTAAAAAGGTGTATGGCCTTGCAGAACGTTATCTCCTGGAAAATCAGTATGATTTGAATCCTCGTTCTTATGTATCAGATCTTGGATTACCGGAAAGGGCATTCCTCAGCATTGTAAAAAATCTGTATACAGCGCCAAAAGTTCTGATTCTGGATGAAGCCCTGGAAAAATTATCGGCCCAGGGATTGGAAAGGATTATTCAGACTCTTAATACTCTGAAAAAATCCGGATGCGCTATCTTGTTTGTCACTCATAGGATTGATGATCTTTATATGATTGCCGACAGGGTCAGCGTTATCCGGAAAGGGACTCTTCTCCTTTCTGAAAATGTAAGGAATCTGGATAAAATCAGCCTGATAAAAATGGCATACACACAGTTCTCTTCACTGGAGGAGGAGACTCAGGATCAGATCCTTGAGTTTGGGAATCTCCTGAAATATAACGAAGCTATTCTAAAACAGCTTCCTATCAGTCTCGTTATTTCCAGTCTGGATCATAAGATAAAAATGGTTAATGAGAGTGCAAAGAGTTTCTTCAGTCTCAATGATAATTCGAACTTGAGTGAGCTGTCTGTTGAGGATCTGTTTAAAGGGAACAGGGCTCCCCGGGGACTGCTTCAGGATTCTATCGGTTCTGAAGAGATTAAATCGGTATTTAATATACCTCTGAACATAGACTCCGGTGATTATTCTGTTAATATAATTCTTTACCCCATATATGATAAAAGTGTATTGATCGGGAATATGTTTATTATCCAGAATATTACGGAACGGGAACAGTTGAGAGATCAGTTGGTCCTTACGGAAAAGCTGGCATCTTTGGGACTGCTCGCGGCTGGTGTGGCCCATGAAATTAATAATCCTCTAGGTGTTATTTCCAACTATCTTGAGAGTTTCAGGTTGAATAAAGTCATGGATCATGAGAGAGAATCTGTTTATGACTATCTTTTTGAACAGATTAACTATATTACGCAAGTCATTGGTAATCTGATTACTTTTTCTGAAAACAGGGTACAGGACAAAGAGACTGTTCTTCTCTCGGATATAATCAGGAATCTTGTTGATCTTATCCGCTTTAATGGTAAGCAGAAGCATATACATATCTCCGTGAATGAGGATTGTGCGGAACCCCTGAGGGCTATTATCAATCAAAATGAATTCAAACAGGTTATTCTGAATCTTTTTAAGAATTCCTTTGAAGTCCTTCCTGAGGGGGGGGCTATAACTCTTTCGATATCAAAGGATGATGAGGGGAAAAATGCCCTGATCCTCTTTGAAGATAATGGGCCAGGGATTCCCTTCGATGATCCGAAAGATGTATTTCTGCCTTTTAAATCTTCAAAGAACAGCACACAGAATTACGGTCTTGGACTCTCTCTCTGCTACAATATTCTTAATCGATATGGTGGTAGTATCTCCGTGGATAAGCAATTTAATGCTGGTTGCCGCTTTATTTTGAAAATTCCTCTGGATTCTGCGACTGTTCATATTCTGGACACTTAGAGTTAACACATTGTTCAGTTTCCGGGACTGCCTGTACAGAATCTGAAACAGATTTGGTCATTTTCTACAATGAAAGATGCTGAATAGCTATTTTCTTATATTTTGAACAAAAAATCATTATTTGGCACAGGTTTTGCATTATAGAGGGAAAACATCTCGCACTGAGAAAAAATAAGGAGTTTCTAATGAAGAGAAGACTTTTAGCCCTGGTACTGGGAATGGTCGTACTTTTACCATCTATCACTTTTGCAAATGGTGCACAGGAAGAAGGAGACGATAAACCAGTTGTTGGTCTTATCATGAAATCACTGGCCAATGAGTTTTTTATGGCTATGGACGAAGGCGCAAGAGCTTATGCTGAAGAGGATGGCTCATTCAAATTGATAACAATGGGAATGAATTCCGAAACTGATTTTGATACCCAGGTAAATGCTGTAGACAGTCTGATAACTCAGGGTGTTGATTTGATTGTTCTTGCTCCCGCAGATTCTGCAGGAATGGTCGCTCCTGTAAAAAGAGCAATTGATGCCGGTGTTACTGTTATCAATTTTGATGTAACCCTTGATAAAGGAGCTTTGAAAGCAGCTGGCCTTCCTGAAGAATTCTTATTTGTCGGTCCCGATAACACAGATGGTGCCGAAATGGTTGGTAACTATCTTGGAGAAGCCATCGGTGAAGGTGGTAAAGTCATTATTATCGAAGGAAACCCCGGTGCTGATAATGCTAAACAGAGAAAAAATGGATTCATGAAATCTATTGAGACTCATGGAATGGAACTGCTTGCTTCCAATACCGCTCACTGGGAAGCAGAAGAAGCTAATACTCTGATGACTAATCTTTTAACAAAACACCCAGATGTTCAGGGTGTTATGTGTGCAAATGATTCAATGGCTCTCGGTGTAGTCCGTGCTCTTGAAGCTGCTGGTCGTGGTGATGTTCAGGTTGTAGGTTTTGATAATATCCCTGCTGTAAAAGACCTGATTTTAAACGATAAAATGTTGGCCACTGTTCACATGGATGGAACTGAAATGGCAATCCTGGCATTTAATGCCGGATTTGAAATCATCGATGGTTCTCGTGAAAACCTCGGTTGGGTTCAGTCTCCTCTTATTCTTGCAGACAAAGATTTTTTCAAATAATACGTGATGTAAACATTTGGGGAGGAGGGGAATCTTCCTCCCCGTCTTTTATTAAGGAGTTCTAATGGCATCCATTGGAAATATAATTGAATTTAATAATATAACCCTCTCCTTTCCGGGAGTAAAAGCCCTGGATAATGTAAATCTTTCCGTCAGAGAAGGGGAAATCCATATTCTGTTAGGTGAGAACGGAGCCGGAAAATCAACCTTGGTAAAAACCTTGTGTGGTGTCCATTCTCCCAGCAGTGGGGATATGGTATTTGCTGGAAAACCCTATAGTCCTCAAAACCCCCTTGCTGCTATCAATCAAGGGATTCGGGTCGTATATCAGGAGTTTAACCTTCTTCCCTATCTTTCTATTGCGGAAAATATTTTCTTTGAAAGACTACCGAAAAAAGGAGTACTGGTCGATTTTAACCGCTTATATAAAGATGCTGCTGTGATTCTGAAAAAGGTCGGATTAGAGAATCTTTCTCCAAAAACTGCTGTGGAAAATCTAGGTGTCGCTCAAATGCAGTTAATCGAAATTGCAAAAGCCCTTTCCGGTGAGAGTCGTATTCTGATACTGGATGAACCGACGGCAACCCTAATGCCGGATGAAATTGAAAATCTATTTGGATTACTGAGAAAGCTGAAAGCTGATGGAGTAACCATTATCTATATATCTCATAGACTGAACGAGATTTTTCAGATTGGAGACAGAGTTACGGTCCTCCGGAATGGATGTCTTGTGGGAACTCATGAAGCATCCGAGCTTGATATCCCTTCCATTGTAAAAATGATGGTAGGGCGTAGTATGGACTCAGAATATCCTTTTGATGAATCAGTTATTCCTTCTGACACTCTTTTGGATGTAAAAAACCTTGTGTTTAAAGGAAGCCCTTATCCGAAGTCATTTCAACTGCGAAAAGGAGAGATTCTCGGAGTTGCAGGCCTGGTAGGATCCGGACGTACCGAGACCATGCGGGCACTGTTTGGTGCTGATCCTAAAGAGTCGGGAGAGATCTTTCTTAAGGGAAAGCAATTGATCATAAAGAGTCCGAAAGATGCCGTTGAGAATGGTCTTTGTCTGTTGACGGAGGATCGGAAGACTCAAGGATTGATCCTGGATATGAGTTGCCTGGTGAATACAACGATTACTGATTTGGAGAAGGTCTCCCGTAAAGGATTTCTAAACCGTTCTCAGGAAGAAGAAATTACTGAAAAGTATATTGATGAAATGAATATAAAAACCCCTGGGCTGAATCAGGCAACCCTGAATTTATCCGGTGGAAATCAACAAAAAATACTGATCAGCAAATGGCTGTACAGGGATTCTGATGTTTTTATATTTGATGAGCCCACAAGAGGAATTGATGTGGGAGCAAAATACGAGATTTATCTTCTTCTGTGGAAGCTGGCAGCCATGGGGAGGGGGATTATTATGGTCTCTTCCGATTTACCCGAGCTTATGGGTGTCTGTCACAGAATCCTGGTTTTTTCAGATGGCAAAATTACAGGAGAAGTAAATAGGGATCAGTTTGATCCGGAAACCATACTCAATCTTTCCTATAAGGAATATCTGAATGAATAATAATAATACTGTAAAAGAAATAGACAGTAATTCCGGGATGAATCATAGTGCTCGGATGAGATCTCTCTTAAATATTTTTTTGAAAGAAGTAGGAATCGGAATCGTTCTTATTGTTCTGGTAATTGCTTTTAGTCTTGGAGCTCCCAGATTCTTTACTTTGATTAATGTGGGGAATATATTCACTCAGATCAGTATCAATACGGTGATTGCTGTGGGAATGACCTTTGTTATTCTCCTGGGCGGAATTGATCTTTCCGTAGGATCTGTTCTTGCGCTCTGTTCGATTGTTGCTGGTAAAATCCTGATAAATCCTTCATTACCCTTTGGTCTTGCTATTCTCCTTGCAGTATTGCTGAGTGTCGGATGTGGGATGATTATCGGTTTTCTGAATGGGATTATTTGTGAAACCTGGAAGATCCACTCCTTTATCGTTACCCTGGGGATGCTCAATATCGCAAGGGGAATGGCTCTCCAGATTAGTCATTCCAAGACAATCTTTAACTTCCCTAAAGTGTTCAATCAAATCGGTACAACCACATACCTGGGTGTTTTTCCGGCAATTTTCATTATTGCTATGATGCTGGTGATTCTGGGATCAGTTATCTTGAGGAAGACTGTGTTTGGAAGGATGATCTTTGCCATAGGTAATAATGAAGAATCCGTTCGATTGTCAGGACATAATGTAAAATTCTACAAAATTATGGCCTATACAATCTGTGGTGGAGCTGTCGGTATTGCAACCATCATGTACATGATGCGTATGAGTATTGCCAGTCCTATTCTTGGAGTCGGATTTGAGCTGAATGCTATTGCCGCCGTAGTTATTGGTGGTACCAGTATGAGTGGCGGTAAAGGATCTCTGGTCGGAACCTTCCTTGGAGCCTCTATTATGGGTGTTCTGAATAATGGACTGCTTCTTATCGGAATGGGTGATTTCGCCCGTCAGATCATAACGGGTGTCATCATTATTCTGGCCGTTGTTCTGGATACATATAGAACAAAGTTTTCTGCAGCTCTGAATTCATAAGTAGATAGACTCCCGGAATCTTTCCGGGAGTTCTTATCATCAATCCCCTCATGTTTTAATCCCAGTACAGTAAAACCTTGCCGGATTGCCCTGAGCACATAATATCAAAACCTTTCTGGAATTCATCTATTGGCATCCTATGGGTTATAATCCGTGTTATATCCAGTCCCGAACGGATCATGGCTGCCATCTTGTACCAGGTTTCAAACATCTCCCGGCCATATATTCCCTTCAACTGAAGCCCTTTGAAGATAATCTGGTTCCAGTCTACCGGGGTTTCTCCATTGGGAATCCCCAAAAGAGCAACCCGTCCGCCGTTGTTCATCATTTTGAAAAGCTGGTGCTGTGCCACAGCATTTCCCGACATTTCCATCCCTACATCGAAACCTTCCAGCATATGGAGCTCACTCATGACATCTTCCAGTTTCTCTGTCTGGATATTGACGGCTCTGGTTGCCCCCATCTGTCGGGCCAGATTCAATCTATACTCATTTACATCGGTGATAATGACATAACGGGCTCCCGCATGTTTGGCCACGGCGGCCGCCATGATTCCAATAGGTCCGGCTCCCGTAATCAGAACATCTTCGCCCACCATGTCAAAGGAGAGTGCCGTATGAACCGCATTCCCGAAGGGATCGAAAATAGCTGCTGCTTCATCGGAGATAAAATCATCCAGTTTAAAAGCATTATAGGCTGGCATTACCAGGTACTCTGCAAAGCATCCCTGTCTGTTAACTCCAATGCCTTCTGTATTACGGCAGAGATGGCGCTTTCCAGCCCGGCAGTTCCGGCAGTGACCGCAGGTAATATGACCTTCTCCGGAAACCCTGTCTCCTTTATTGAAGCCTACGACTTCGCTCCCCATGGCTTCTATGGTTCCCACAAACTCATGTCCCGTAATCATAGGAACAGGGATTGTCTGCTGTGACCACTGATTCCAGTTGTATATATGTACATCCGTACCGCAGATTGCGGTAATCTTAATCTTAATCAGCAGATCATTGGGACCATACTCCGGTTTGGGAGCATCTACCATCCATATTCCCGGTTCTTTTTTCAGTTTAGAGAGAGCTTTCATTTTATGATCTCCAGAGTTTTACCGGTTTCGATTATCTTTTCAATGGCGTACTTCACCTGCTCTTCCGTATGTCCTGCAGACATCTGAAAGCGGATGCGGGCGGCCCCTATGGGGACTACAGGATAAGAAAATCCTATGGCATATATCTTTTTATTCAGAAGACTTTCAGCCATCTTTGAAGCCAGAGAGGCATCTCCCAGCATAAGGGGAACGATGGGGTGTTCTCCCTCTACGATATTAAATCCCGCTTCTTTCAATGAGCTGCGGAACAGCCTTGTGTGTGAAAACAGGCGCTCCCGGAGGGCTCCCGATTCCTGCAGAATTTCCAGGGTCCGGATGGCCGTGGCGGTCATTACCGGAGCCAGGGAGTTCGAGAAGAGATAGGGCCGTGATCGCTGCCTGAGCCAACTTATTATCTCTTCTTTTCCAGATGTATATCCTCCGGACGCACCGCCAAGAGCTTTTCCAAGGGTTCCGGTGATGATATCAACACGGTTTTTTACGCCGCAGTATTCGGGGGTTCCTGCACCGGTTTTTCCCATAAATCCTACTGCGTGGGAATCATCCACCATTACTAGAGCATCGTATTTATCTGCCAGATCGCAAATTTCTTTCAGGCGGGCAATGGTGCCGTCCATGGAGAATACACCATCGGTGGCTATCAGGCGGAAGCGGGATGACTGGGACTCTTTAAGCCTGTCTTCCAGGTCGGCCATATCACTATTGTAGTAACGGTAGCGTTTTGCCTTGCAGAGCCTTACCCCGTCGATGATACTGGCATGGTTTAGAGCATCGCTGATAACGGCATCCTCCGGGCCCAGCAGGGTTTCGAACAAACCTCCGTTGGCATCATAGCAGGAGGAGTAGAGAATGGTATCTTCCGTACCCAGAAAGGAACTGATCCTCGCTTCCAGCTCTTTATGGATGGTTTGTGTTCCGCAAATAAAACGGACGGAGGAAAGGCCGTATCCATACTGGTCGAGAGACTTTTTGGCCGCTTTGATCAGCTCTGGATTGTTGGCAAGCCCCAGATAGTTGTTGGCACAAAAGTTCAGAACCTCTCCGCCGCCTCCCACTTTTATTTCCGCCTGTTGTGGAGTTGTGATAATACGTTCTGATTTATACAGACCCTGTTCATGCAGACCCGCCAGTTCACTGGCAAGATGCTTGATGAGTTTTCTGCTCATGGAAGACCCCCCTCTGGTTTACAGTATAAACATTTTTAGTAGCTATCTCAAAAATGCTTATATCATGAATATTATATATCAATATTCATGAAAAGGAGGATGTGGAATTAAACAATTCAAGTTTTTTAATTTATTTGATTGTTTTTACTGAACTAAATGGCTTTTTTTTTCAATTTAAAATATTCCA
>NBMC01000006.1 GCA_002084805.1 Spirochaetaceae bacterium 4572_59
GCCTATTCTTGACAATATGAAACTGATATCGGAAAGGGGAATAGATACTATTCTCAGATGTCCAGTGATTCCAGGGCTTAACGACAGAGATGATCATTTCCGGGCCATTTCAGAAACAGCTATGAACCATCGTTCTATTATAGAAGTTAACCTTATGGCCTATCACAACATGGGACATTCCAAGGCAGAAGAGATAGGAATAAAAGTTCCCGACTTGAATATAGAAACAGTTAAAAAAGAAAAGAAGGAGGAGTGGATTGAAAATATCCGCTCCTGGGGATGTAGCGTAAAAATAAAGTAAATTAGGAGTTTACCACTATGAGCAAAAAAAATATTCCAACTCAGAGAGAAGATTTTGAGGGAATCATTAGGTTTACTGAAACATATAAAAAATTTTATAGCAGGAATAAATCCATCAGAGAGGCCCAGTGTCTTAAGACACAGTTTCCCCATATACTTCGCCCAATTGAAGAGGAAGATCTTTTTGCAGGAAGGCTTCACTACTATTCGGTAGGATTTACCCCTCAGCACGGAAGCGGCTCCTTCGGATACTACTTGGACCGCCTTGCCTTTGACGCGCTTCAGAGCTCCGGATCATTCTCAGAAGAGGAAAAGAATAAACTTGCAGAGCTGAGGAAATTCTGGGAGAAAGAAGACAGCATAAGCAAAGTGAAAGACCGCTATACAGATAAAATTAAAAAAGCTCTCCCCTCTGATAATTATGATAGGGATCAGGGAATCGCCTTCCCTCTATACAGGATGGCAGGTTCGCAGCTCGACTATAAAAAGATACTGAGAAGGGGGATTCCGGGCCTTATAGAGGATATAAGAAAAAAGAAAACTGAGGCGGCTGAAAACTCAGAATCTTTTCAACTCTATACTGCTATGGAGCTCTCTCTCGAAGTATTTGCTGACTCCTGTCTCTATTATGCCCATATGGCCGATAGATTACTCTCTGTGGCTGATGGAAAAAGAAAAAAAGAGCTTTCCAGAATGAAAGAGGGGCTAATAACCATAGCGGAATCAAAACCGGAGACCTTCTACCAGGCAATGCAGATGGTTCTCCTCTACTCCATACACTCAGGGTCCCACAGTTTCGGAAGAATGGATGATTATCTGGGAGATTTTTATGTACAGGACGTAGACAGTGGGCTAATTTCCGAAGAGGAAGCTCTGGAAATGCTTTCTGCATACTGGAAAAGTATTATCGATCGCGTTCTTCACATCACAATAACCGGGGGAAGAATAATAATCGGAGGAATGGGACGAGAAAATGAAGCAAATGCTGATCGATTTGCTTTACTTGCCATGAAAGCATCCAATATAGTCAGAGATGTAGTACCACAGCTATCCCTTAGATTCCACAAAGGGAGTGATCCCCGGCTTATGGAAAAAGCTCTCGAGCTGATCGGAGAGGGAACCAGTTTCCCAATGTTGTACAATGATGATGTCAATGTCCCCTCGGTCCAGAAAGCCTTTAATATTTCCTACGATGAAGCAATGGGTTATATTCCCTACGGTTGCGGTGAATATATAGTTTTCCACAAAGGGATGGGAACTCCTAGCGGAGTCATTAACCTGCTAAAAGCACTGGAAGTGACACTTCACAACGGGGTGGAGCCTACAAGCGGTAAGCAAATGGGTCTTGCTCTGGGACGTTTTGAAGATTTCACAAGCTTTGATCATTTAGTAGAAGCCTATGAGAAACAGGTTGAATATTATATAGAAGCCCTCGCTCTCCAGGAGGAGTTGGAATACAGGGTCGCCGGAGAGGATGCACCCTACCTCTATATGTCCATGCTCTACGATGATTGCATTGAACGGGGAAAGGGGATGTTTCAGGGAGGAGTCCGCTACCTGGGAGGAACCATGGAATCCTATGGTAATGTAAACACTGCCGACTCTCTCTATGCTATAAAGAAAAGCGTCTATGACAATAAAATATTTACACAGAAAGAAATGCTGGAGATGCTGGATAACGATTTTGTCGGATTTGAAAAGGAGAGAAAGATTTTGCAGGATCTTCCTAAATACGGGAATGATATTGATGATGTCGATGAAATGGCCTCTTATGTCCACAATCAGATCTGCCGGGTCACCAGCGACCAGACTAATAAAACATCACTCCACTCCTATCACGTAGTGGTTATAAACAATTCAACAAATGTTGTCTTCGGAGAGTTGACCCAGGCATCTGCTGATGGACGTAAAAACAGAGCTCCCATGGCCAACGCCAACAACCCTTCGACGGGCATGGATAAATCGGGCATTACGGCTTTTCTCAACTCTCTGGTCAAAATGGATACGACAATCCATGCGGGAAGTGTACAAAACCTTAAATTTTCCAGGGAGATGTTCCAAGAGCATAAAAAAGAAGTAGAAGCTCTCCTGACAAGCTATTTTGTCATGGGAGGCTCTCAGCTTATGATCAATGTTTTAGGAAAAGAGGACTTAGAGAACGCCATGGTTGAACCGGAGAAGTATGCTAATCTGATTGTACGTGTGGGAGGTTTCAGCATTAGATACATTGAACTGTCCCGAGAAATTCAGCTGGATATTCTACAGCGCACCATGTATTAGTCTAATGATTCTGTGTGGCGCCGGATACCCTTCAACGTTTTTTGCAGGGTATCCGGTGTTTTTTTTTACATCAAAAGAGTCTCTTTCATCTCTTCTACATCCTGCAATTGCAGAAAGTCCAGTCCTATTGTCCTTCCCTTTCCCCCTGTATAGCTGAGAGTCAGTTCATAATCTCCCACCGTCAGGTTCGCAGCTGGAAAATTATACATCCTGGAAAGAACACGGTCTTTTGTGTATAGAGAAACCTCATCACTTGTTCCAAGCCATTTTTGCTGTACCCCCCCGTGGGAAATTGTCACATTTCCAGATGTTTCATCCATAGCCAGGCAGAGAGCCATATTATAGAAACCATTTTTTTTGCAGGGAACAGTGATCTTCAACTGATCTCCTTCTGCCTCAGGCTGCCAGCGGAGAAGTTTACCGTCCGACCAAAGATTATTTTTTTCAATGGTTGTTTTTGAGCTGTCTTTAACCAGCTCATCTACAGAGAAAAAAACAGAACCCTTTGTTCCGCAGCTTGCTATGGGCTTCCAGTTTTCCGGAAGCTCCTGATGGCGCACATCATCTCTGGTGATCACCACATGGTCGTCCATCATTCCCGGTTTTCCGTAGTGGTAGCCGATTCGGGCGTAGGCAACTCCTTCTGCGGCTTCATGTGGCCAGAACTCCATATAAAAACTTAAGCGGAATCTAAAGGAAATAGGGTCAATTATATGCCAGCGGTTATTGGTGACAAATCCTCTGTTGGCGGGACCGTCATTTCTCGGTTGAGCAAAATAGGGGAAAGTAAAAATATCAGGAATTCCCCAGGCGTAGTTGAAGTAATCCTCCGACCCTGTACCGAAGATGGAAGGGTAGCTATCTTCATCGACAAAGATTTTCTCATCTCCCTCTCCCCACCAGCTGCCCCATGATGCAGGAATATTACAGCTGTTCAGTAAGTAGAGAGAGCTGCCCACATAAGTTCCCGAGCCATTGGTCAGCAGATAGGGCATATCCTGATTGACAGAAACAGAACCGATCATGTCATGGGTTATTCTCCATTTTGCACGAAAGTGCATGGAACTCTCATTTTTCCACTCGTATCCGGCAACAAGAGCGCTGCCGTCAATTTCAACATCCTGGTCTCCCAGGTTTTCAAATACAATTTTCAGTTCACTTTCATAGGGCATAATAAATCGGGAGATCATCTCACCATTTGTTAGAACCGAAAAAGGGATTGAGACATAGGGGTTAATTCCCGGTGCGGCGCCGAAGAAATCACCGACTGGAGACTGAACCTCCCCCCAGGGAGCCTCTTCACAGATAATATGAATAATGGTCTGTCTGAGTGCCCTGTCCTGCTCTTTTGCCTTGAGGAAAAGTGACAGTTTTTCTATTGCCCCCGAGCCTTTGAGAATCAGAGCCTCTTTTGAGCTTCCCGCGGGGATAGAGACTGTAAAGTTTTCAGCCTCGTCAGATGATCTGTACTGCCACTCTTTATCGGGGTTTTTCAGTATTTTCGCGACACTTTTTATCTCTTCAATGTATTCCTTTAAATCCCCGGCCTTAAAAGTTGACACTTCTGCGCCTTTTTCATAGAGGCGGAACTGAACATGGTAGAAATGGACATCTTTCAGATTTCCTGTCCAGATTATTTTACAATTTTTCTCAAAAGGGATGGGGCAGTAGGCTGAATAGAGCTGATAGAACGTCTCTTTAAATATGTCTTCATCCGTTCCGGTCTCTTCTGCAAAAGTGTGATATGGATTGAGGTAGAATTTTTCTGCCGGTCCGTCATAGAGAGGACTCTCATTGTTATCGAGGAAAATCTTTATGTCGCCTTTGTGGTTGGCGCTCCATGTTCGAACCATGGCACCGGGTCCCCTCTGATCACAGACAAGGTATTCACCGACACCGCTCTCTCCCGGGTCTTTTAAGATTTCTTCATATCCGGGAATCTCCTCCCCCCCGAAACCGGCGTTGTTGTTAAACCACCCCTTTCCAGCCGGAAGATCACTAGACCGGTCATAGGATGAGTACTGGTTTGTCCTGTAGTAGGGATTGGGATCTTCCGCCAGTTTCCATAGATCTACCATTTCTTTTATTAGTGACCCGGTAGTTATTGTCTTGCTGTTCTTCACTTATTCATCCTTTTCGGTAGTATCAATATCTGATAATTGATACTATTGCGTAAGTATACATTAATTATTGTGTTATTATGCGATACTCTTTCAAAAATCCATTCGAGCTATACATTTTTCATATGGTTAATAAGGATAATAAGGATAATAAGACTAATTTAATTGCTGTTGTTCAGGTAGTATCTATCAGGTATTGTAATAAAATGAGAAAATCTATTTTTAATAGGATTCTGACCGCATTTTTAGTTGTTATTATCCCTTTATATTCTATCAGTTTAATTATTTACTCTATCGGAATGGCTGATCTGAAGGAGAGCTTTACCCGTGAAATTCGGACTAGAGCTGTATACGATTTTAAATCGCTTGAATCTGAACTGAATCATGTCATTGGTTTTCAGCGCGATTATATCAACAAATACAATCTTCAGATTTTAAGCATTGGACCCTCATCTCTGTCCAAATTCAATAAGAGAGAGATAATATTGGATACAAAACGCTCTCTCTGTGCTTTAAAAGATATGAGCCCTCTGGTTGAGGATGCCTATCTCTTTATTCCATCTATAAACAAGATCATATCAACAAATAATGATTACTCAAAGTTAAAGGAAGACTTTTTCCTGGCGTCAAATGATAGCACTGCTGATAAATCTATAATATCTTTCTTGAATGACACTCTTTATTTGAATGTTCAATTTCCTATTGAACTTACGACAAGCCTGAAAACTCCTTATTTTAAAATAATTGTAGAATTGTCCAGAAACAGCTTAGAAGAAAAACTGAGGTGGATCAGCCCCTATAAAGGGGGAGTCATTTTACTCGATTCATTAAATACGTGGCAGATTTCGAGTCATGAACTAAACAGTTCAGAAAAAAAGGCTATTGATGAAATAATGTCAAAAAAACTAACTATTATTTCTGACCAGCCTCTCAATATAAAAATTGATAAGATAAAATATATGGTAATTGTACAACAATCAGATTTACTGGGAATTGTAATGGTAGTCTACATTCCTGTAAATGAAATTGTCGGCCCTTTGAATCATCTGACCTTGTGGTTCTGGATTATCTCTCTCGGTGCGGTCTTGTTCAGTACCTTTTTTTCATACTGGATATACCGGATTCTAATTATCCCCTTAAGGGATTTGCAGCGGGGATTCTCGCAAGTAGAGGAGGGGGATCTGGATATCTCTCTTCCCTCTAATAATAGTTCGGAATTTCAGTACTTGTTCAAGGCATTTCTAAGAATGGTCAATAAGTTGGACAATATCATTCATGAAGTGTCGGAGCAGAAAACACGGACCCGCTATGCCGAATTGAAACAGCTGCAATATCAGATCAATCCTCATTTTCTCTATAACAGCATTTTCAATATACACAGGATGAGCCGCAGGTATAAAGATGAGCAGTTGATTCAATTTACAAAGAGACTGAGTTCCTATTATGAGTTTATTACAAAGAGCCCCCAGGAGATCCTTCCCCTAAAGGATGAGATGCTCCATGTGATAAACTATATTGAGATCCAGAAAATCAGATTTGGCGAGCGCATTAGAGTTTCCATAGATGATATTCCCGGTGGGATGGATGATTTCTCAGTTCCCCCCCTGATCATTCAGCCCATAGTAGAAAATGCGTATGAACACGGCTTGAAAAATACGATTTCTCGTGGGATTCTAAATATTCATATGAAAAAGAGCGCTAAAGTGTTATCCATCGTTATCGAAGATAATGGCTGTGATCTCACTGACAGCATATTGAAAGATATGCAGGCCCGTCTCGATGAGCTGACAGATCTCGATGATTACACGGGTTTATTGAATGTTCATAGAAGGATGCAGCTCTATTATGGAAATGAATACGGCCTGACTTTTTCTAGAAGTGAGATGGGGGGGTTGCAGATCCTTATGATTATGAAGGAAAAGGAGAAGAATGCATATGGCTGACATTCTGGTTATTGATGATGAACCTTTAATTGCAGATGATCTTTGTGAACTGATTAGAGAGCAGGATTATTCCGGGTCGGCTATCTACAAAGTTTACAATTATATTGATGCCCTGCAGATTCTGAATGAGAAAAATATACGGGTAGTGCTTCTGGATATCAATATGCCCGGGAAAACGGGACTTGAATTGCAACAGATAATCAATGAAAAATGGCCCTTTTGTAAAATAATTTTCTTGACCGGTTATAGTAAATTTGAATACATACAGCAGGCATTACACAATCGGGCTTCTGACTATATTCTGAAAAATGAAGGTGATGAAAAGATTCTCCAGGCCATTTCCCGTGCATTAAATGAACAGGCCGCTGAGGATAATAGAGACTTACCCCTACATCAGGTAGATCCTATTACTGATCACGACGCATTGAATCAGATAATGGAGCATATTGATTTGCACTTGAATAGTGATCTTTCTCTTGTAAATCTCTCTGGGATGGTTCATATGAACCCATCATATTTTTCCAGACTGTTTCATGAGAAAATGGAACAGACTTTTTCCTCTTATATTGCGGAAAAAAAGATTGAAATGGCATCGGCATTTCTTCTGGATGAAAGCATTGCCATCAAAGATATAGCCTCTATGGTTGGTTTCTGGTCCCCTGCCTCTTTCTCAAAGTTTTTTAAGAAAAAACTTTCAATCTCTCCCCGGAAATTCAGAGAGAGCCATTTGTCTAAGGAACCCTAATAGATTTTCAGGCGAAAATATACATTATTTCCGCCTGAATAATCTGTTATTGTATCAGGCCTTTACGGCACCTTCAGTCATCCCTTTCATAATGTTTTTCTGCATTATAATAAAAAGAATTATAATCGGTATAATCATACTGGCAATGAAGGCAAACAGAGTAGTATAGTCAACCCTGTGATAACCTTGGAAGGCATGAAGTCTCAGATTGACCGTCATTTTCTTTTGTGAACTTAATAGGATTAAGGGTATAAAGAAATCGTTCCATATATTTAATGATGTTAAGATTGTCACTGTTGCTATGGCCGGTTTCAGCATCGGAAAAATTATTCGGGAAAAGGATATAAAATTACTGCATCCGTCAATAGTCGCTGCTTCTTCCAGTTCTTTGGGTATTGCTGCCATAAAACCAACGAGAATAAAAATTGCGATTGGTAGCTGAGTAGCGATATAGACAAAAATAAGTCCGGTAAAAGTATTTAAAAGCATTAAATTCCTTTCTAGTATAAAGAGGGGAATCGCTATAACTTGAGCAGGGATCATAAGACCTGAAAGAAATAATATGTATATCAAAGTTTTTCCCGGAATATCTTTTCTGGAAATAGGATAAGCAGCAAGGGATCCAAAACTCAATAAAATGATGACACTGATTGTTGTCAGAAATAGGCTATTGATCAGGGACCGGAAAAATCCACCCTGTTTCCATGCTATGGGATAATTCTCAAAAACTAATTTTTCAGGAAAGCTGAATACACTTCTCATAAAGTCTGTATTGCTTTTTAGAGAATTGAGAATCATGAGAAATATGGGGTAAATAATGATAAGGGCACCTAACATAAGCAGTAAATATATAGCTGAATTTATGATGTTTTTTTTCATATGAGCCTTATTTCACCTCTCGTTTTTTTAAATACTTCAACATAACTAGGGAGACTATTAATATTAAAACAAACAGAACCATTGACGCAGCTGTTCCATATCCCAGTCTGGAGGCACCAAATCCTTCGTTGTAAATAGTAAGAGTCAAAACTTCGGTGGCCCTCCCCGGACCTCCCTTGGTTAATACAAAAACATGATCAAAAATCTTCAAAGCGCCTATAACTGATAATAAAACATTTATGGTTAAGGCTTGAGCGATAAGAGGAAATGTAATATGTAAGAAAACCTGCCAGCTATTTGCTCCGTCAATAACACTAGCTTCAACCAACTCTTTAGGTATATTGCTCAGTCCTGCAATATAAATAACCATAGAATAACCAATATATTGCCAGAGTAGAATAAATATTATGGTGTACATGGCCGTGCTTGTATTTCCCAATAAATTTATCATTCCCATATTTTCAATACCGACCAATCCGCGAAAACTTGCAAAAATACCTCTGGCGGGATCTAAAATAAAAGACCACATATACCCGACAACAACCGGACTTATAATACTTGGGATAAAAAAGATCGATTTAAAGAAGTTGCTTCCTTTCATGTCCCTATCAAGGATAATAGCGAGAAATAAAGCGAAAGTATTCTGGATAATCACTACAATTAGAGTCAACCAGAGAGTTCTCCCTAAAGCGGCATAAGCATTGGGATTAGTAAAGAAATCAATAAAATTTCGTAATCCAACAAATTTCATCTTACCCAGCCCAGTCCATGATGTTAGACCGACGTAGAGTCCACTAAAAAATGGCAGTAAAAAAAATACAGAAAAAACAAATAATGCTGGAAGGATATAGAGATATAGGAAAAATGTTTCCTTTTTTTGATTCATGACATAGACCTTTTTATAATATAAAATGTCTCCTCTTTTGCTCTAAGAGGAGACATCGTGATTCTAGGACAAAAAATTAGTTAGCGTCAGCAATAATTTTATCCTGGCTTATTTGCAGCTCTTTAACTACCTGTTCAGCTGTTTTTGTACCGACAAATAATTCTGATAAAGCGAGATTTAAGGAATTATTTACTAGAGAATAGAGGTCATCTCTAAGCGACTCAACGCCTGGAAGCTCCTGTGCATCTCTGATTATATCAGAAAATTCACCAAGATCTGTTTCAAAACCTTTAAAGTTTGAAGGATGTCCATTTGTATTGTGATATAGAGGAGCTCCTCCTTCAGGATCAGATATCCATTCAAGAAATTTTATAGAGGCTTCTTTGTTTTTTGATTTTTGAGCAATACCGGTTACTAAGCCCTGGATTCGTATTCCCTGAAGTTTTTCTCCCTCGTGATTTGAAGGTAGTGCAAAAACACCAAGATCAAAATCTCTTAAATCTGACCCGTGAACATGGCTGTTGGCATTCCATGTCCCAGCAAAGGTCATAGCGGCATTACCATCATTGATAAACTGTTTAGACTGCATACCTGAAAGACCTGTAGATTCTTCTGCGTAATACCCTTTTTTGATGAAATCCTCCACCTCTTTGAATGCATCAAGCCAGATTGGATCAGTCCATTTTACTTCCCCATTATCCAGTTTCTCAACCATTTTAGGATCATTTTGATATATTCGCTGTAAAGGCCCGATTCCAGCATACCACCAAGTCCAACCATCTTTGAATCCCTCTACAAGAGGAGTTTCTCCAGCATCTTTTAGTGTCTGACAAACGGTATTGAATTCTTTCCATGTTTTTGGGATAGAAATATCGTATTTTGCAAACATATCTTTATTATACCATACGGCTTCTACAAAATTTCCAATAACAATACCGTAAACTTTTCCATTAGAAGCAGTAGCCGCATCGTTGTTTTTTATATTTTCCAGTACAGGCTGTCCCGTTAGATCAAACATAATATCATCATTAAACAGTTCTTTTCTCATATCAGCTCTGACGCCCATAACATCCAGATCTGCACCACCAGTAATCCTTGTTCGGGCTACTTGACCATAATCAGTACCGAGTTGCTGGAAGTCCATTTCAATTCCGGTCTGTTCTGTAAATAGTTCTAGTAATTCAGGAGAATAATCTGCCCAGGTAATATAGTTTATCTTTTCAGAACCATCTTCCTGTGCCCCATTAGCCATAACTGGTAGGCTGATTACCATTGCTGTGATCAATAATAATATTTTCTTCATTAGTTGAACTCCTTTTTTTTATAAGTAAAGAATTGCGTAACATATTACGTTACTGTGCGTAATATGTTACGTTAAACATATTACGCATAGTCCTGTCTGTCAATCCTTTTTCCGTGAAAGCCTTTGTGTCTCAATTTGTTTTTATTGGGATAAGGGATTGAAATGTTCGAAAAAACAAAATATTAAACTCAATTCTCGATATATTACAGTTCAATCATTTTTAGCAAATAATACTTTGACACGATATCAAAATAGGGCTAAGTTTTACGAAACAGTATCGCAATAATTCTAAGGAGCTTCGCTTGGTTTTTAATAAAGCTCATCTGACAACAGGCAATTACGAAATTGACAGTGCCTTCCGCATAGCTATGTCAGATATTTTTATCAATATAAATCCCTATAAAGCGGGAAAACTGGAAAAAGAGGAGAACATCCTCATGGCCGGTATGGGTTATTGGAGTCCCTGGACCAGAGACTCTGCTATAAATACCTGGAGTGGTGCGGGTTTACTCATTCCCGATGTAACTAAAAATAATCTCTATGCCGTATTGGAAAAAGAGGGAGAGCTTCGTGTGGGATCGGGGTCGCTTCAGTTCTGGGATATCATTATCTGGATTACCGGGGCCTGGTCGCAATATCTTTTTACAGGTGATAAGACATTTCTCGGTGATGCCTACACTGCCGGAATCAATACCCTGAAAGATATAACTGAAAATGAATGGGATGAAGAGGAGGGGCTTTTCCGCGGTCCCGCTTCCTACAGTGATGGAATTTCCGCTTATCCCGACTCGTGGGCAGAAACAGATGATGAGTCAGGTATAGAAGCGTGGGTTCGTCTGCATCCCGACAAACAGCTAGAGACAGGAATGGGATTCCCCATGTTTACTCTTTCTACCAATGCCCTCTTTTACAATGCCTATATAGTTCTCAATCTTATGTCAAAAGAATTGAGCATAGACAGAGAAGATGATTTTATCGCTAAAGCGGAGAAATTGAAAGATTCAATAAACAGTCATTTCTGGAATGAAAAAGATCAATGCTATTATTACCTTATAGATGAACAGGGATTGGCTCCATTTCAGAGTTCTCTTGGTAATGCTTTTCTTCTTCTCTTTGAGATTTCGCCGGAAGAGCGAATAGAGAAGATTATAGAAAATCAGAAGATAAGCGCGGGAGGAATTCCCTGTATGTGGCCCCCTTATGATCGATACAGGATTTCCGAAGAGGATTATGGACGCCATTCGGGAACAGTCTGGCCCCAGATTGAAGCTATGCTTGTGGATGGGTTTGTAAAGAATGGGGAAAAGGGGAAGTTTTTTGATTCGCTCAATAAATTGGCCTCCAATGTGACCCGGGATCAGCAGTTTTATGAGATCTACCATCCCGATACGGGTCTTCCCTACGGAGGTATTCAGGAAATGCCCGGAAATAAAGAACATTTGTGGCCCTCTATGCCTCATCAGGCCTGGTGTGCCACTGGGTATTTCAGGATGATTGCCGCGGGAGTTTTCGGGATGAATTATAGAGTCGATGGAATCTTTTTCTCTCCCAGTGTTCCCGATAATTGGCTCGAGAACATCTCTCTTAAATCTCTAAAATACCGTAATATGGAACTGAATCTGTTCATAAGCGGAAGAGGGAGTCAAATCGTTACGATGACGATTAATGGTAGGAATACCGATAACAATTTTATACCATCTCACCTTAGTGGTGTTCAAAATGTAGAAATCGTATTGAAATAATAATTGAGGAGCAACGGCTTTATGAATGGCATGAATAGTTTTAACGATCTAGAGCTTTCGAGGATTAAGACAAGAAAAACAATGCAGGCGACCACATTTGATCTTGATAAGCCGGCTAAGGTTCACCTTTTAAAGGCCGGTGCCAATGATGTTTTATTCGATGTTAAAGGAAAGGGTTATATTTCCAATCTCTGGCTCACTTTTCCCGGTTGGTTCTGGCAGCACTGGAATGAATCCGCCGATGTCGATCAGTCTATTTTAAAGGATATGATTATCAGAATATATTGGGATGGTGCCTCGAATCCCGCTGTGGAAAGTCCAGTAGGAGATCTGTTCGGGAACGGACTCAATGAGATCTCCAATTTTACCAGCAAATATCACGGAATGTCTTCTGGGGGATTTTTTCTCAAATTCCCCATGCCCTTTCGAACGGGGTTTAAGATCACGGTTGAAAATCTTCACAACACATTTGATGCCGACCTTTTTATGAATGTCCTTTATCAGCTCGATGACAATCTTCCAGAAGATGCCGGTTATTTTCACACCAGATTTAAAACATCCCGTCTGGAGAATATCGCCGATGTTCCTATGGGGGAATTTGAAGGTAAAGGACAGTATGTGGGTTGTAACCTTGCCATGCAGGGGGAGCAACGCGGCTACATGTTTTTTCTGGAGGCTCCCGAGTATATCTGGGTCGATGGAGAGGAAGATGCGGGGATTAAGGGAACCGGACTGGAGGATTATTTTCTTGGTGGATGGTATTTCCGCGAAGGGATGTTTCAGGGGCCGCTTCACGGTGTAACAGCCAAAGATCCGCTCAATGCATCGATCGCCATGTATCGTCTCCATGAAGCTGATGCTGTCTCCTTTGAAGAAGATTTTAAGATGGCCTTTGTAAATCCCTTCAAAGAATGGAGTAAAGAAAGGTTGAAGCCCTTCTGTTATTCCTCGCTTATATTCGGATATCTCTATAAGCCCGATGGACCGGGAAAACAGATCCCGTCGAGAGAGGAACTGCAGTTGTGGTACAGGGTGAAAAATATAGATCATCAGAGCATCCCATGATATATTCTGGGCAGAAGGAGACGTCTCTTGAATGTCAGTAAATCATTACCTCTTATATAATTGACAGAAAATTGAGACTTCGACCTATCTTTTAGAAAAGGGCAATGATAAAGTTTTGCCCATTGCCCTCGATTCAGGATTCTCATTAGGTCCAATCCATCAGTACTTTAGCCTTTCCTCTGTTTTCAAGAATGGCGTATAAAACATAAAACTGATCGCTTAAAAGCCCCTCATAGCCGTTGGCTTTTCCACTCCAGTCTTTCCAGTCAACTCCGGTTCCAATTCCAGAGAATGCCTTTTCACTTTCAAAGGCATCCATAACGGCCTCTTCCATCTCTTTCGCTACCGGATAATTGTACATTCCCAGAGCCCTCAGGTAGTAAAATGATTGACTGAAAGTAGCTCCCCCATTTTCATATTGCCCGAAGCTGTCGCTGCCATCTTCTGTTTGAGGTTCTCCCAGGACTCCTCCTTCTGTATAATCCTCACGTCGTATGGGGATCAGGTTCCCGGGAAGTCCCAGACCAAAATGGGTATATCCAACTTCTAATCTCTTTTCCTCCAGTCTATCCAGGATCTTTCTGGCTTCTATTTCCTCAATCAAACCATATGTTATGGCTATTCCATTGATAAAGAGAAACGCATAATCGTGGATCTTGCCATCTCTGCTTTTCCAGCCTGCAAGCCATCCTGTTTCTCTGTTGAAAAATGTGGGATTGAAATTTTCTTTCAGCTTTTTGGCGGCATTTTTAAATAAATCACTTTCATCTGTTTTTTTCAGTTTTTCGGCCGCTGATGATAACAATCGGAAGGCTCTGTAGCTGTAGGCATTAACAAAGGCATCGAGATGTCCAAAGGAAATGACATCCCACCAGTTTGAAGACCATTTTCTCTCGCCGGCATTTCCGCTGAGCGCCTGTGAAACCAGAAGACCATCTTCATTTCTTTCATTCAGCATTCTCATTCCCGCTGCGGAGATATATCTCCAATTTTTCTCTACCCATTCCAGATCATTTATACTGTGCGAGGATACTATTGATGAGATAATCAATGAGGGATCAGTGTCGAGAAACTGACTTCGGTTGGATCCATATCCCTGACCATTTTTTATTCCAAGTTCCGCTGTATATTGACAGAGCTGGGACAGGTTCACCGGTGAATTTTTTACAACAGAAGCCATGTCTGCATAGACATGCTGGACAAAATGGCAGTTGATGCTTGCCGAGTTATTGCTCATTCCATAAAATTCAGGGCGGAAAGCAAAAACACCGGCATAACTCCTGCGAAAGGTATTGTGGTTGATGTTTTTTTCGGGAATGATATCAATTGGAGATATTCTCAATACAATCCTGTGATCCCCTTTGTGAAGAAGTAGATTCCCACCCTTCTGTGCTGTGATACCAGGGGAGATTCCCATCCATGAAATATTCCCCATTCTGTAACTGTCAGTGTGCAGAAAAGTCGTTTCATTGTTGCCTTCTAAAAGCTCCACTTTCAATGTTCCGTAGTTTGGAGCGTGGATAAGGGCGGGAAAGTGACAGAGGCCCATCTCAAATCCCTTTTCGGGAGAAATAGGTTGTGCAATGACAGCTGTAATGGCTTTCTGCAGGTTCCACACAAAACGGATGGAATCATTTACCATCAGTAGCTCATCCTCATCTACCTGTTGTAGTATATCAATAATAAGTTCCTCATTATTGATTTTATACGAGTAGGATGTTTTAATATTTTCTGTTATTTTTGTATCATAATGAATAGATTTTTTATCATAGATGAAATTGTCTGTTTTTATTTCTCCTGAAGTCTTATACCCAGCAAGTCCGACGTAATGGGGTCCGGAGTTATTTTCCTCTGCGGTAATCAAGTTTCTATTCTGTCTTCCTGATGACTCCGAATCCCATCCGAAAGAAAGTATCTGTGCAGAACTCCTGTCAAAACTACCTTTTAACCACTTATTTTCAAGACTCACAACATCAGCAGCTGTGATGGTTTTTTTTAATCTGCTTCGAGATGGACCATCGGATTGGTAAAGGGAATAGTTTTCCTATTCACCCTCAAAGATCCATTCTACAGTCAGTGTTGATTTATAGAAAACAAAGTCCGCTGTAATGGAGGCACTCATGGCATTCCACTTTTTTTCAACGGTCTGAAGTATGTCCACTCTTATCACATCTATATCAACTGCTTTCCATATTGCTGAATATGGTTCTATTCCGTTGCCGGACCCTTCATGAATTGTTATCCATGTTGTAGAGTCGGGTATCGATACTCTTATTTTACCTGGGTAAGATAGATCACCTTCATTGTCGCCCCATGGCTCAATGCGGATTCCAGAAACAGATCTTGTCTGTGAAAAATTATCTATTCGAAACATGGAGCTTCCGGTTGACTCTTTTGTTGTATTCCAGAGTCCCTTTCTGTGCTGGTATCCCTTTCCTGACCATACTTCATAGCTATACATAAAAGGGAGGGTAAGCTCCTGTCCAGTTTCCGCCAGCCTTTGAAGGAGTTCAGTCGACTGGCGGTTGAAGGATGTAATGAATGATTTATCAATCAGCTCTATAAGGGGCTGATAAAAGATGAAGCCCTATGGAAATCAGACGATTCTGATGTCTATTCCCCTCTCCCGGATCTCCCCTTCAATATCTTCCGGAATATCACAATCTGTTATTATAGTATCAAAATCGCTTAAATCTGCAAAATACAGGCTTTGAACCCTTTTGAATTTCGAAGAATCAAGAAGTAAAACACGTGTGAAGGCAGAATCGAGGGCGGATCTTTTTAAATCTCTTTCAAATTCTGCAGAGCAGGTTGCCCCTAAACGGAGATTCATCCCGCTGGCGGAAATAAAGGCTTTATTTACCCTTGTTTTTTTAATAAGCTCAATTCCTTCCCGGCTCTCAAACATCATGGAACTGCTATGGTATCGTCCCCCCGGTAGAGTAATGCTTAGCATGTTCTTTGCCAGTATGATATTCAATATGTTCAGGCTGAAGCATACAACATTTATCTTCATATCAACGGGTAGCTTTTTGGCCAGGAATTCAGTTGTGGAACCTGCGTCTATGAGTATGTGATCATCAGGGCTGATCATTTTTATTGCTTCTTCAGCAATACGTTGCTTGGCATCCTGGAATTCTGTTGATGCCGAAATAACGGAGTAGGGAGAGGACTCTTCCGCTTCTTTTTGAGGATTGTAGAGGAACATACCCCGGATCATCTGTAACTCTGAATCCTTCAGAATCTCTTCAATATCCCTTCTTATAGTCATTATCGATACATTGAGAATCTCAGCCAACTGTCTGATGGAGAGTGATTTGGATTCCCTTATTAAATCAATAATTTTATTGACACGATCCTGTTTGATACTCATATGACCCTCTCTTTTATAATGAAACTAGAATATCGCTAAATCCTGTTTCTTAGCAATATCTGCAAAAATAAATTTGACAGTAATTAATATCGATGTTACTATAGTAACATAAAAATGAAACTATAGTAACATTTTAGGAGAAGATAGTTTGGAAAATAGTAAGAATTATTTTAAAAAGGCGATAGTTGACGGAGGCATGGACCTTTTCAGTCAGGGATTAACTGTCGGGACATGGGGGAATCTGAGTATTAGAGATCCGGAAACCGGTTTAATCTATATTAAACCGAGCGGCATGCCTTATTCGGATATAACAGAGGACGATGTTGTTGTTATGAATCATAAGTTTGAAGTTGTGGAAGGACACAGAAAACCATCCATCGAGTTCAACTTTCATATCTCCATTATGAATGAAAGACCAGATGTCAATGTTGTTATTCATACACATCCTATCTATTCAAGTGTATTCGGAGTACTCAATGAGGATCTTCCCGGTATCAGTGAAGACTTTGTTCAGATAGTGGGAGACAGGATTATCAATTGTGATTATGCCCTGCCGGGAACCCCCGAACTGGCTGAAAATGTAGTCAAAGCCCTGGGGGAGAAGAATGCGGTTATGATTCCCAACCATGGAACTATTTGTGTGGGAGGTGATTTTAAAGCTGCTATGAAAATAATATTTGTTGTTGAAAAATCGGCACAGATTTATATATTGGCTCGTTCCATCGGTACACCTAAGCTTATTTCTGAAGAAGATATTCTGGCCATGCAGGATTTTGCTAAAAATCATTATGGTCAGGGTAAGTAAACAGGATTTTATTTCCGATCAACGGATCGGGAATTAAATGATATTATTTTGAAAAGGAGAATTTATTGAGATGAAATGTTTGTTGAAAAATGCACTCATCGGATTTTTTTGTTTCTTCCTGGTCTCTCCGGTATTGTTTGCTGCAGGTCAGCAGGATGCCGCAGATGATGAGCTTGAAATCGCAACTGTTGTTAAAATAACAGGTATTCCTTGGTTCAACAGAATGGAGGAAGGGGTTAAGCAGGCTAAAAGCGAATTGGGTATTGATTCTTATCAAATTGGACCATCTGATGCGGATCCCGCTCAGCAGGTTCGAATGGTGGAGGACTTAATCAACAAAGGTGTGGATGCTATCTGTATTACTCCTAATGATGCCAATGCGCTTGAACCGGCCTTTTTAAAGGCGAAAATGAAAGGTATTAAAATCATTACACATGAATCTCCTGATCAGAATGGTAAAGATTATGATGTGGAACTTATTGATAATATCAAATTTGGACGTCATTTCTGGGATATGATGGTCAAGTATATGGGCGATTCCGGTCAGTATGCCATCTTTGTCGGTGGACTGACTGTTCCTCTTCATAACCTTTGGGCTGATGAAGGTTTGAAATATGCTAAAGAAAAATATCCTAATCTTGAACTGATTACAGAAAGAATCCCCTGTGGGGAAGATCAGGAATTGTCAAAACAGACAACTCTTGAACTAATTAAAACTTACCCCGATCTGAAAGGAATTATCGGTTTTGGCAGTCTGGGCCCTCCCGGGGCAGCTCAGGCACTGAAAGAGAAGGGTCTTGCCGGTAAGGTTACAGTAGTTGGTACTGTCCTTCCTGATCATGCGGCTCCATATTTAAAAGAAGGTTCCATGCAGCATGGAATTCTGTGGGATCCCAAAGATGCCGGATTTGCCATGACCTGGATAGCCAAACAGCTTGTAGAAGGGAAGTCCATTAAATCCGGGATGGAAATCCCCGGATTGGGAAAAGTAGAGCTTGATGGCGATGTTATCAAGGTTGATGCGGTTATCGATATTACAAAAGATAATGTTGGCAGTTTCGGTTTCTGATGTTTTATATTTAATAATAATTGTCCCCTGCAGGAGAACTCTGCAGGGGTTCGGTAAAAATCAAAACCTATTAGTCTATGAGGTAGTAAATTATGTCATCCGCGTTCCTTGAAATGAAGAATATCAGTAAGAGATATGCAGGTGTTCAAGCATTAGACAATGTTAATCTGGAAATACAGCCTGGTGAAGCACATTGTCTGGCAGGTATAAATGGATCGGGAAAATCAACATTGATTAAGATTATCTCCGGTGTAGAAGTTCCGGATGCCGGTTCAGAAATATACATAAACGGATCAAGAAGTCTGAATCGCACTTCAATTGATTCAATACATCAGGGTATTGAGGTCATCTATCAGGATCTTTCTCTGTTTCCAAATTTAACGGTAGCTGAAAATATTGGAATCAGCCGCATGATTTCGGGCAACAGAAAAATCCTGAATAAAAAAGAATACATTGATATTGCCCGTAAGGCAATGAATCGCATCAATATAAAGCTTCCACTGGATCATAAGGTGGAAAATCTGTCCATTGCCGATCAGCAGCTGGTTGCAATCTGCCGGGCACTGACAGGAGATTTGAAACTATTGATCATGGATGAGCCGACTACTGCTTTAACGAAAAAAGAGGTTGATGCTCTTCTGAACGTTGCCATAGATCTAAAACAGAAGGGGATCGCAATTATCTTTGTCAGTCATAAACTGAACGAAGTGATGGATGTGGCAGAGAAGGTTACCGTTTTAAGGGATGGGATAGAAATAGGGTGTTATCCCGCATCGGAACTCAATAGTGATAAAATTGAGTATCTCATGACCGGTGGAAATTTCAAGTATTCTAAAAACGAGGATGTATACTCTACTGAATCGCCCCTGCTGGAAGTTGAATCCATTTCAAAGAAAGATAATTATAAGGATATTTCCTTTGTCCTTCATCCCGGTGAGATCCTCGGTGTTACAGGACTGCTTGGTTCGGGGCGTACAGAGCTGGCTATGTCTCTTTTCGGAATGAATCCTTTTGATACAGGATCTGTAAAACTGAACGGTGAAGCAATTCACTTCAAATCAATAGAAGAAGCTGTTGCAAGGGGCGTAGCCTATGTTCCTGAAAACAGACTGGTTCAGGGACTTGTTATGGAGCAGTCCGTCTCAAAAAACACAGTTGTTACAATTATCGAAAGATTGCTGAAACCTTCAAAAATTATCGACCACAGAAAAAAAGAGAACCTGGTGAAAGATCTTGTCCGGGATTTTAATATTAAGATTCCTTCCACCGATGCAGCGGTTTCAACACTATCAGGCGGGAATCAGCAGAAGGTAGTGCTTGCAAAATGGATTGCTACCGAACCGAAGCTTCTGATCCTTGACGGGCCTACTGTCGGGGTTGATGTGGCTGCTAAGGGTAGTATTCATGAAGCCATAAAGGAACTGGCTAAAAAAGGGCTGGGAGTCATCATTATTTCTGATGAAGTCGCTGAAGTTGTGAATAGCTGCCATCGAGTTCTTGTTATGAATCGAGGGCGGGTCATTTCTGAGTTCTCTACAAAGGATTCTCAGGAAGAAGATATTCTTAAATGCATAGAAATGTCTGAATAAGGGTAATTGTGTGAAAAAACTATTAAAATATCATGAGACATATTTATTGATAATTATTGTTTTGCTTTCAATTGTTATCACAACGAAGAATGCCAATTTCTTCACTGCTGAGAATATGTTTGATTTGTTAAAAAGCAATTCATTTGTGGGAATAATGGCAATAGGGGTTCTGTTAGTCCTAATTTCGGGGGGGATTGATATCTCTTTTGCCGCTATTGCAACAGTCAGTGAATACATTATGGCAGTGACCATTATCCGGATTGGAGGATCTGTCCTTTCTGCAATCGCTATTGCAGTACTAATCGGTACTCTTTTGGGTTTTCTGAACGGATACCTGATCTACAAATTCAGGATTCCTCCAATTATAGCTACCATTGCGACTATGAATATCTATTATGGATCTTTGATGGTCATTACAGGGGGGAAATGGATCTATTCTTTGCCTGACTGGTTTCGGTCATTTGCAGAAATCCGACTTTTGACTTTCTTAAACAGTAATGGTAATCCCTACGGACTGTCTGTGATTACAGTGATATGGTTCCTTGTCATCATTGTTGCTGTTGTCATCCTTCGTTTTACTATTCTGGGGCGCAGTATTTATGCTCTGGGTGGAAATCGGAACTCTGCTGTTCGGGTAGGATTCAATGTCTTTCTGACAGAGACATTTGTTTATTCATTTTTGGGTTTTATGGCCGGATTAGCCGGTGTTGTTCAAGCTCTTCTTGTTCAGGCGGTTGCTCCCAACTCCATAGTCGGAAAAGAACTGGATGTTATTGCGGCTGTTGTTTTAGGCGGAGCAAGTCTTTCCGGCGGGAAGGGGAGTGTTCCCGGCGCCATTCTGGGGGTGGCCCTCCTGGCAATCCTTAAAAACGGTATGACCATGATGGCTGTTCCGGCTGTATGGTATGAGTTCTTTGTAGGCGCTGTTATTCTGGTGAGTATTGGATTCAGTTCCTACCAGGATAAGAAAAAATCAAATAATACAGCTATTATCGATGTAAAAGAACAGGAGTCATTATGTTAAAATTTGATGCAGGGAAAAATCCTGAGCTGAAAGTGCTCAGTCTTATCCTGGTGGGATCCTTTATTCTTATGGCAATCCTGAGCCCCCGGAACTTTTTAAAAATCGGAACTTTTCAGGGAATGGCATTTCAGCTTCCAGAGTTGGGTCTGCTCTCTCTGGCAATGATGATCTCCATGCTGACCGGCGGAATCAATCTATCTATTATTGCCACAACTAATATTTCTGCAATTTTTGCCGCCATGATTCTAACATCCAGTATCAATCCGGAGCTCGCTTCATCGGGAGATGGAATAGTGATTGTCATTGCTATTCTGGTTGCGCTGCTGGTTTCGGTACTTGTCGGACTTATCAATGGGATCTTAATTTCCGTTGTTAATATTCCCCCTATTCTGGCTACATTGGGAACGATGAAACTGCTTCAGGGTTTAGCCTTTATTATTACAAGAGGATATGTTATTTCCGGAATGCCCGAAGCCATCAGGCTTATCGGTAACGGTATGATTCTTGGAATACCGGTTCCGTTATTTATATTCGTATTTTTTGCATGGCTGATGGCATTCTATCTGAATCATACGGCAACAGGGTTCAATATTTTTCTTTTCGGTTCCAATCCTGTGGCGACGTTCTTTTCCGGTGTGAATAATAAAAAAGTCATTATTCAGACTTATATGATGTCCGGTTTTTACTGTGGCCTCGCAGCTCTTGTCATGATGTCCCGCTTCAATTCTGCCAAAGCCGGTTATGGAGAGTCCTATCTTCTTGTGACTATTCTGGCTGCTGTACTGGGAGGAGTTAAAAGTGAGGGCGGATTCGGAAATGTCTCCGGCCTTGTTCTGGCATTAGTTATTCTTCAGATTGTTGCCAATGGTTTGAATCTTATTGGAGTCAGTTCATTCCTTACTGTGGCTATTTGGGGACTGATTATGATTGCGGTTATGGTTATTCACTTTATGACCGGAAAGAAAAGAGTTCAGGCATAGGGCGGGGGAGACAAAATGAGCAGTAATAAACAGAATATCGTTGCTTTTGACTGTGGAAATTCCTCTATCCGGGTTGTCTCGGGACTATATAACTGTGAGAGGATTGAGACTCATGTAGTGCATCAGGTCCCCAATGAAGCAATCAGTATTAATGGGGTGTTCTACTGGGATATCCTCTACATTTTCAAAGAACTTCAAAAGGGACTGCAGAAGGCCTATATTGAGTTCGGACCGATTGAATCGGTTGGTATATCCACCTGGGGAATAGACTTCGGGTTGCTGGGGAAATCAGGACAGCTTCTGGGAAATCCTCTTTGTTACAGAAATACCTTTGGACAGTCTATTCTGGATGTTCTTCCGGAAAGTGAAAAACAGATGACCTTTAATGCAACGGGTATTCCAGAACATCCCATGAATTCCCTTTATCAGCTTCTGGGTATCAGGAGGTATCTGCCCGAATATTACGAAAACGGCAACACCTTTCTACTTATTCCAGATCTGCTGGCCTATCTCTTTACGGGAGTGATACAGGGAGAACCGTCCATTGCCAGTACAACACAGATGATGGATATGAGGACACAGCGCTACTCTGATGGTGTTTTTGAACAATTTGGAATAGATGGATCCCTCTTTCCTGAATTAACGGATCATGGTGTTGTTTATGGTGAATTGAATGATGAGCTGACAGAACATCTCAAGATCAATCGTTGTCCTTTTGTTAGTATCCCCTCTCATGATACAGCTTCGGCTGTGGTTTCTGTCCCAGCGGAATCTGATAATTTCCTATTTATATCATCAGGTACCTGGTCTCTCATCGGAACGGAACTGTTGGAACCTGTTATTGATGATGCGGTCTATTCCAGGGGATTTGCGAATGAGGGAGGCGCTTTCGGCACTATTACCTTGCTTAAGAACTCAGCCGGGATGCATATTCTACAGAATATAAAAAGAGATCTTGAAAAATCCGGACGGAAGTACAGCTGGGATGAACTTGTAGCCATGGCTGATAGTTGCAAAGGGGATATTCCGGTTTTTAATCCTAATGATCCTAGTTTTTTTAATCCCAATGAGATGTCTGCTGCTATCAGGCAGTATATTGGTACAGATTTAAATAACGGGAAAGTTCTTGCTTCTGCCTATATATCTCTTGCCTGCAGTTATAAACACAGCATCAATCAGATTGAAGAAATAACGGGACGGAAATATGAGCAGATACATATTATAGGTGGAGGCTGCCGGAATGATAATCTTAACCAGTACACAGCAGACTTGACTCATAAAAAGGTTGTGGCCGGTCCTGATGAAGCCACTTCTTTAGGGAATATCGGGGTGCAGTTGAAAAAAAACAGGCCGGATCTGTCACTTATGCAGATTCGTCAGATATTAAAGAAGTCAATCCCCCGGAAATCTTTTGTTCCTGTGGAGAGTAAAGAACAGCAAAGCAAAATGGAGCGGTATTTTAACTCTTATCTTAGTTTACCGGGCATCAGTCACTAATTCCTATTATTTTTATCTTATCCTCTTTCTCTGGAATATAAGTGGAGAAGGGGGATAAGGGATATTTTTCTTGGATTCATTCAGGATTTATAGAGCATGTGCAGTTCCAGTGCCGCTCCCAAAATCGTACCATTGTTGTATTCGTCAGGAAGGCGCAGTTCAGCATGACGATCCATTGTTCCTTAAATATTTTGTATTGAACATATTGAATAGGATGCGAATGACAACTGCTGAATTACCAGCGGCATTTTAAGTGAAAAGGGCTGCATCCTGAATCAGAACGCAGCCCCCTTTCAGAGTGTGGAATCTTTTAAACTTGTTCAATTACATAAGTTTCAGCAGAGAGTCTCCTGTATTTTCCGGAAGAAGGAAGGGGGTTTGGGCATACGAGGATGTTGCCAGATATCCCTTCTCCTGTTTTTCGAAAATCTGCAGGGTGTTAAGACCTTCCTCTGTTTGAATTTTAACTGTTATTAGAGGATTTCCCTCCGCCTTATCCTGAAAACCTGAGCAGCTCATAGTGGATAGCTGCTTTATCCGGCTTTTAATATCCTGATCCTCAGGCAAAGGTTCATCATTCATGGTCCATTCGGTATCACTCTTGTCAGAGTCTCTTCTGAAGGCTTTTATGACGCCCTCTTTTTCAAGAACAAGTGAGCTGACAGTTTCCGGATTAAACTTCAGAACATGCTTATCCCGCCAGAAGTCGGAATCCAATGAGAACCGGGATTTCAGATCCCCTTTTACAGAAAAAATACCCGGTATATCAGGAATCCTTATGTAGCTGTAAATTGATGATGAGGACTTCCCTAACAGGAAATCCCGTTTGGTGTCTGTGGCGTGAACCTTAACCGACACCGCATGGGCATCGTCCAATTCATAACGGGCATAATCATCCCGCAGGCTTATCAGATCCACAATAGACATCTCTGCCACTTCTGTAATGAGTTGGCTGACCTTTCCAGAATCTGCTCTGTACTCCTCTTTTCCTATGGTCCACATTTTATTGTTTCGATTCAATTCAATAGTCTTTTCCTTGCCTTGTATTTCAATGCTTGTGACTTCATCTTTATTGATTTCTGCCAGCTGAGGAGTCTTATAGTTTATCTTTGAATCATTCTGTAAAACCAGATATAAAGCTGATGCGGCAAGTAGAATCAGGCCGATGAGATATTCTTTTTTTATTTTCATTTCACTGTTCTCCTTCACAGAATAACAGGGCGATTGCCTTTTTTCTCCTCTTCCAGAAGAACCAGACGATTGCACCGGTCATAATGACCAGAATAGGCAATCCAATTATATTAAACCCTTTCACAAATGTCCGTGTTGCCTGATCAAAATCTCCCAGGGGAAGGATGCTTTCGCCCTTGGAACGCATGACTGCATAATCTTCCCGGTCGTTTAGAACATCAATGATATTCTGTATGAACCGGGAATTGGGAGTCTCTCCTGTACCATCCAGAATATTATTTCCCAACATAGCGGAGCTGGCCATGACAAAGATTTCAGCTGAAGTATTCTCTGTTTCAATACCACCCTGACTGCTGATTGTCTCTGAGCTGATATTCAGTTGGGACTTATTTTTATCCGCATCCTCCGGAAGAGGCTGTTCCGGGATATCTTTATCCGTGAAATAGCTGCTGATGGGGCCTTCGAGAAGTAATGCCAGGTCCTGTTTTTTTCTATTCTCCCCTGACGGCGGAATGATTGCTGCGGGATTGTACAGGTTTATATTCTCCTTCACGATCCATGCTTTATCAGAAGAACTGAACAGACTGACTGCTCTTATCGTACTATCTTCAACAACTTCAACCGGAGAGATATTGAGAGCAATAAGACCATTTATATCTTTCATAAAGGAGCGGGAATTATTGATATCCTTCCTGTCAATCTGAGGGGCAAAGTAGATAGATGTTTCCCGGATGCTTCCATTTCTGTCTTGTCTCTGCTGTTTATAACAGTTTTCATCCATTACAATGGAATCATCAATATCCACTCCATAGTGATGAAGCAGCTTATTCAATCCCGTGTCCAAGGCTGAATATTCAGGCTGTTTCCCATACATCATTTCCTGTTGTGACGGCATAGTTTCTCTGAAGCTGTCAAGAAAAAAAGCAACATTGCCGCCTTTCATTATATATTGATCCAGTTCGAAAAGTTCCCAGTCAGAGAATACCTCGGTCGGACCATTGATAATCAATGTCTTAATATTATCCGGTATCTTATCAAGAGTAACGCCTTTTAAATTGTAATTATCAGAGATTAAACGATTAAAGTTTTCAACACTCTTCCCCGAATTCTGGTAGGGGTTTGCATATAAAGAAGGAGTTCCATGATCCACTAGATAGGCAATACTGGAATTCACGCCGATCTGTTTTTCCACAACATTACTGATTGTTGTTTTCAGGTCTTCCAGGGCTGTTATATGGTAACCGAACAAATCCTGGTTTAGGAGGTTCACGGCAGTTAGTTCAGAATTATATCGAATAAGGACTCCTGCATAAGCCTCTATCGGAGCCGCCGGTGTATTTTTACCCGCGTCAATCCGGATGGTATGAAGCCCGCATGTTTTCAATACATCCTGATTCATTTCTGCAGGATCAATTTTTTCAAATCTGAGTTTTCCGAAATTCTCAACATTTAAATCGGATACGAGATCCTTCAATCCCGCATCATACTGGTCAAGATCTTTACTTATATCAATCAGTTCTTGTGAGAGGATAAGTTGTATTTTCACCTGATCGTGCATAGAGAGAAGAGAGCGGCTCTTTCTGCTCATCTTATCCATTGTCGAAGTTATTAGATATTCAAGATTTGATTCTTTTGCCAGTGCAGGGATGGTTTCTATCAGGTCTCCCTGAATGATAGTCAGGCCCATGTAGGCGTTCTGAAGACTGATCTCATCCTGATCGACATTCTGTATCTGTATAGCTGGAATATTATAATTTTCAGCCATGGACCGTAGATTCCTGCCTTCTTTATCTGTCCTGGTTCCCTCCTGATCCAGAAGATAGAGTGTATAATTGAAGTTTTTATTACCTTCCAGAGAATACTCCTCCATCAGGTCCCTGACCTGCTGCTGAAGGTTGTTATAAGGGCTTGGGAGATTTTCTGACAGAAAAATCCTTATGGTCATGGGTTCTTCAAGAGTTGCGACTAATTCCTTGCTGGCATCGGAAAGAGAGTAGATTTTATTTCTTGTAAGATCCAAGCGGAAAAAGAGTGTGCCCGATACAAGATTGATCATAATCAGGACAGCTGAATACAGTATGAATTTATACCACTTTTCTTTGTTTATACGATTCATGGAAATCTCCTACTTTTTTTCTAGGTTGATTAAATAACTGCCGTAGAGGGCTATGATTATAAAAGAGAGGAAATAGACTATATCTCTGGAATCCAGGATTCCCTTGGAGAATGAGTCAAAATGATAGTTGGATCCCAGATACTGAAAGAATCCTACCAGAAAGCCGGGAATCAAAACCAGCATCTTATCGATGATAGACAGAAAAAAGCAGATAGCCACGGAGATAATGAAGGCAACAATCTGGTTCTGCGAAAGAGAGGACGAGAAGATCCCTATGGCTGTATAGGCACCGGCCAGAAATATGGTTCCCACATAGCTGAGAAATACAGGACCCCAATCCATACCACTTATGGCACTGATGGAAATAGCATAGCAGACAGTAGGTAAAATCATTGTAATGGATAATGAAAGGGCCGCCAGGAATTTCCCCAGGACGATATCTCCTCTGCCCAGGGGTAGGGTTACCAGTATTTCAAATGAACCGCTCTTGTACTCTTCTGAGAACACACCCATCGTAATGGCCGGGATAATAAAGGTCAGTATCAGCGGGAGCAGTTGAAAGAAATTCCTCATATCAGCCCTTCCGGTTAAAAAGAAAGTAGAAAAGAATAGCCACCCCGTAATTACAAGAAAAATCGTCATGATAATATAAGCAACAGGGGAGAAGAAACTGGATCTGAATTCCCTTTTAAAAACAGTATTAATAGCTTTCGTTTTCATTGTATCCCCTCTGCTGTTAAAGATTTAAATATATGTTCAAGAGATTTTCTTTCCTGGTGCAGCTCTAAAAGAATCCCCTTACTGCTCTTTACGGCTAAGTAGATCTCTTCCCTTACATCTCTGATTACATCCAGTGTGGCCTCTACTCCGCTTTCATCTCCTGAACACTCTAACTGTGTAACTCCATCTATTTCCGAGAGTGTTTTTTTTACCATCTCCGGGTCGGAACCTTTAATGATAAGGTGTATCTTCTGTTCCTCCTGTTGAGAGGACTTAAGATCTTCCACAGAGCCGTCCGCAACAATCTTTCCTTTATTCAGAATGACGATTCTGTCGCAAGTTGCTTCTGCTTCCTGAAGGATATGGGTAGAGAAAATAACGGTTTTTTCCTTACCAATTTCCTTAATAATGGAACGGATTTCAACAATCTGATTCGGGTCCAGCCCTGAAGTCGGTTCATCCAGGACGAGTATTTTGGGGTCGCTCATCATGGCCAGAGCCAGGCCGACTCTCTGCTTATACCCCTTTGAGAGAGTGGATATGCTTTTATGCATTACTTTCTCTATGCCGCATAACGCTGATAGCTCCTTCAACCGTTTCAATTTTTCATTCTGTGGTATATTCCTGACCTGAGAAATATAGTCCAGATAATCATATACAAGCATGTTCTGGTATATAGGGGATGATTCCGGGAGGTATCCAAGTAGGTTTTTTGCCTGGATTGACTGGTCTCTCACATCCAATCCGTTTATCAGGATTGTTCCTTCGGATGGGGGAAGATAACCTGTCAGGATTCGAAGAGTCGTAGATTTTCCTGCGCCGTTAGGTCCCAATATTCCAAGGATCTGTCCTTCCGGAATTTCAAGGGACATATTTTTCACCGCGGAGACATTGTCAAAGTACTTTGTTAAATTCTGAATGCTGATCATGAGTTCTCCTGTCTCAAATAGTTTATTCAATATAGATAACAACCCTTGAATGCTCCCGTTACCGAAGTTTTTGATTTTTTGTAACCACTCAGCTATAAAATAACGTTCTAGCAGTCTGTCGGGCTTTTCATAAAAAGGAATTCCCTTAATTTACATGGCTCTTCCGGCATGATTGTGGCATTATTTTAAAATATCTAAATTCAGCACATAAAAGCAACGGCCAGAGGGTTATTAGTACTTGTACAAAACCTGAAACTGAGCATATAAAGATCTATTAGATTTTCAAACTTAAAGGAATAATTGAGAGGGTTTCCAGTGTATCTTAATACAGTAGCCTGCACCATTGATAAGGCTCGCAGCCATCTGAATCCCGCCCTTCAGGATCTGGAATATGACTTCGGAGAGGGGAAAGACCTTTTCTTTACTTTTGAACACCAAGGTGAGGTCTATCATGCTATGTTTGCTCCCTTTAAAATATCCTATTGGCCCTAGCTATTTGGAATCTATATCTCTGAGAATGATTATATGGGTTCTTTAATACAGAACCGAACTTCTTCTATTTTAATCACCCTGTTTTTAGGACTTCTTTTCAGTTTAATTGGTTTTATGATAACCCGTTCTATTCTCTTTCAAGAATCATTCTGTATTTAATTTTGACAATTTGATGTATCTTGTCGATTTAAAGGAGGAGAGACTTTGACCTTGTATAAAAATACAGCTTAATTTGATAAAAATACGAGTTGTAAAGCAATAATAATGTCATTTAAACCATGGTAATGCTCCTTATTTGTATTTTTATGTTGATTATTAGCCATATCCTATACTAAAATAGATAACTATACTTTTCTTAATTAATCCTAAGTAACCATACAGGATAGGGTCCTGAATAATCACTTCTTTACACAGTAAGCCCTGTGGTGTGGTCCTTGCTTTTCATTATTAAGAAATCTGATAACTATATTTTTATTCTAAGGGGATAGTATGAAGAAAATTCTTACAGTAAGTCTTGCTTTGCTTTTTTCTCTGTTAGCCTTTGCATCAATTAGCGGATGTAAACAGGAAAAAGCTTCAGAAGACGCTTCTACAAAGACAGAAGTACAGGACACACAGAAAGAAGACAACAAATTTGGCGGCGTATTGGTATTTGCCCGTTCAGGAGACTCTGTTGGTCTCGATCCCGGTCGTGAAACCGATGGTGAGTCCTTTTACGGAAGTACTCAGATTTATGACACGCTGGTAGAGTTTGAACCCGGAAAAACTTCCATAAGAGCTGCTCTTGCCGAAAGCTGGACTTTCGCCGATGATGGTCTCTCTGCTACTTTTAACCTGAGAAAAGGTGTAAAATTCCATGATGGAACTGATTTCAATGCCGATGCTGTAGTCTACTCTTTTGAAAGACAGTTTAAAGAAGATCATCCAGCTTTTGAAAATGGCCCCTGGAAATACTGGGGATATATGGGAATGAGTGATATTGTCGATAGTGTTGTAGCTATTGATGATTATACAGTTAAGTTCAACCTGAAAGTTGTAGAAGCTCCCTTTATTGCCAACCTGGCAATGGACTTTGCAGCTATCGTTTCTCCCACTGCCGGAGAAAAATACGGTGCTGACTTTACCAACCATCCAGTGGGAACCGGTGCTTTTAAATTTGTTTCCTGGATCAAAGATGACAATATGGTATTTGAAAGAAACCCCGACTACTGGGGTGGCGATGTATACCTTGACCGTTTGATTATCAAAGTAATTCCCGATGCAACAGCCCGTTGGCTGGCTTTGCAGAAAGGTGAAGTAGATGTTATAGACTTTCCCTCACCCGAAGATCTGGATGCTATGAAATCCACAGATGGTATCAAAGTGGTAGAACAGGCCGGTCTTAATGTCGGTTACCTTGCTCTGAATACAGAAAAAGCACCCTATGACAATAAACTTGTTCGTCAGGCCATGAACTACGCCATCGACAGAGAAGAAATTGTTGCAGGTGTTTACGGTGCTGCCGGTGCGGTTGCCAAGAACCCGCTGCCTCCCACAATGTGGTCCTATAACGATGATATTGAAGCCTATCCCTATGATACTGCCAAGGCGAAAGAACTTCTGGCAGAAGCCGGATATGCGGATGGTTTCAAAACTGAAATCATGGCTATGCCCGTAGCTAGACCCTACAATCCCAATGGAAAAAAGGTTGCTGAAATCATGCAGGCTCAGCTGGCTAAAGTCGGTATCGAGGCCTCTATTATCTCTTACGAATGGGGTACTTACCTGGACAAATGTGATTATGGTGAACATGAAGCTGCCATGCTCGGTTGGACCGGTGATAACGGTGATCCCGATAACTTTCTGTGGGTTCTTCTGTCTAAACAGGCTGCTGAAAAACCCGCTGGAAACATTGCGTTCTGGAAAAATGATGAGTTTACAGATCTGATTTTCAAAGCAAAACAGGAAATGGATGTTGCCAAAAGAACTGAGTTTTATGAAAAAGCACAGGTTGTTTTCCATGAGGAAGCTCCCTGGGTTCCCATTGCACACTCCGTTGTTTCCGAACCTATGAAAGATTCTGTACAGGACTTCTACCTGTACCCAACCGGAAAGCGTGTTTTTGCTAAAGTTTGGCTTAAAAAATAAAGTTATAGATTAAGCATAAAGTCCTGCCGGAAAGTCTCCGGCAGGCTTTTCTATTACAGAAGGTATTATGATCCAATATATTTTAAAGCGTCTTACCATGTTACTTCCCACACTTTTTGGTGTGGTGACTCTTGTCTTTTTTATGATTGCTCTTGCTCCGGGAGACCCCGCCAGGGTTATGCTGGGAGAAAGAGCCAGTAAAGAAAAACTCGAAAAACTCCGTGCTGATCTGGGCCTCGATAAGCCTCTTGCACAACAATATACTCTCTATCTGAAACGGGTGGTTCACCTGGATTTTGGGAAGTCCATTAAATCCGGTCAACCCGTGATGAATGAAGTTAAAGAACGTTTCCCCGCTACGGTAGAACTGGCCATCTGTGCCATGATTTTTGCTTCCGTCCTGGGAATCTGGATTGGAGTTATATCCGCAACCAAGAAAAATACCTGGATCGATTATACGTCCATGGTGGGAGCCCTTGTAGGGGTTTCCATGCCGGTTTTCTGGCTCGCCCTGGTTATGATTATGATCTTTTCAGTTCATCTGAATCTGTTTCCTACGGGAGGGCGGATCAATATCCGTTACTATTTTTCTCCGGAAAGCAACTTTTATCTGATTGATACCTTCAAGTATCTCTTTCAGGGGCATCCAGAATATTTCCTGTCGGCCCTGCATCACCTGATTCTACCTTCCATCGCTCTGGGAACCATTCCTCTGGCTATCATTGCCCGTACAACTCGTTCCAGCATGCTGGAAGTTCTGAAACAGGACTATATGAAAACAGTCCGCTCGGCGGGAATCAAGGAGAAACGGGTCATCTACCGTTACGCTCTCCGGAATGCTCTTCTGCCGGTTATTACTGTTATTGGTCTGCAGTTCGGTCTGCTTCTTGCCGGTGCCATCCTTACCGAGACTATCTTTGCCTGGCCCGGAATCGGTAAGTGGATTTACCAGGCTATTGAAGCCCGGGATTATCCGGCGGTTCAGGGAGGTATCATTATTATCTCCACCACTTTCGTTCTGATAAATCTGGTAGTGGATCTCCTTTATTCCGTTATCAATCCCAAGATCAGACTGCAATAGAAAGGAACTTAAATTATGAATGAAAATATTGGGGTTCCCGAACTGGAAGAATCCCCTTTAAAAGAGCATTGGCACTCGCTGAGGCAGAATAAAACTGCCATGGCCGGTCTGATTATAATCGTACTTTTTCTCCTGGTGGGTATATTTTCTCCTGTTCTGGCTCCTATGGACCCTCTGGAACAGCACATTGAGCTGAGAAAATCAGCCCCTTTTACAAATGGTTATATCCTGGGAACGGATGATCTTGGACGGGATCTCCTATCCCGTTTAATCTATGGTGCCAGGATTTCCATGATTATCGGTGTGATTTCTGTGAGTATCTCTCTGTTTTTCGGAGTGATTATCGGAATGATTTCCGCCTATTACGGTGGGATTGTAGATAAGATCATTATGCGCCTCATTGATATGATGCTGGCCTTTCCCTATATTCTGCTGACAATCGTTATTGTTGCAGTACTCGGACCATCCCTGACCAATGCTATGATTGCAATCGGAATCTCACAAATTCCCAGTTATGCCCGTGTTGTAAGGGCTTCCGTACTGGCTGAAAAAGAGAATGATTATGTACTGGCCGAGCGGGCTCTGGGGGCTTCGGACAGGGAACTCATGTTCGGCTCTATTCTGCCTAACTGTCTGGCGCCTATTTCTGTACAGGCAACACTGGGTGTGGGTACGGCAATTCTTGATTCGGCAGCTCTTTCCTTTTTAGGACTGGGGGCTCAGCCTCCGACTCCCGAATGGGGACTTATGATTGCCAGTTCCAAAGAATTTATAACCAGCGCTTGGTGGATTGTTACCTTTCCCGGTATTGCCACCCTATTAGCAGTATTAGGTTTTAACCTATTGGGCGACGGACTACGGGATATTCTTGATCCCAGGCTGAGAGATTGATATGAGCGAAGAAACACTACTATCCATGGAAAATATCAATGTCCACTTCAATACCAGAAGAGGCGTTGTAAAAGCTGTTAGAGATTTATCTCTCTATATCAATAAAGGTGAAACCCTGGCTCTTGTGGGAGAATCAGGATGCGGGAAATCCGTAACCGCCCATACAATTAACCAGTTGATTCCTATGCCTCCCGGTGTAATTGAAAGCGGGTCTGTTATCTTTCAGGGACGGGATCTTTTGCAGTGTACTCAAAGAGAAGTGCAGGATCTTCGCGGAACTCAGATCTCCATGATCTTTCAGGAACCCATGACCAGTTTGAATCCGGTTTTTAAAATTGGAGATCAGCTGGCTGATGTTTTTATGGCTCATCAGGATATGAAGAAAAAAGAAGCCTTAGCCAAAGCTGTGGAACTACTGAAGCTGGTAAAAATTCCTTCTCCTGAAAAAAGAGCCTATGATTACCCTCATCAGCTTTCCGGAGGAATGCGGCAGCGTGTTATGATTGCGATGGCTCTGGCATCACCGGATTCGGGGCTCATGATTGCCGATGAACCCACAACCGCACTGGATGTCACCATACAGGCTCAAATCCTCGATCTGCTGAATGACTTGAAAGATAAGGTAAATATGTCATTGCTTCTGATTACCCATGATATGGGTGTCGTTGCTGAAATGGCCGACAGGGTTGTTGTTATGTACGCCGGTAGAAAAGTAGAGGAGGGAACGGTATATCAGATTTTTGATAATCCTTCCCATCCCTATACTCTTGGTTTGCTAAACTCTCTGCCTTCCAATGATAAGTATAAGAATTCCACGCGTCTGGAAGCAATTCCCGGAAATGTTCCTGATTTGCTGAGCCTGGGTGAAGGCTGCCCTTTTGCCAACCGCTGCAACTGGTCAAGTGATGTCTGCAATAAGTCATTCCCCGGTAAAACAGAATTGGCCGAGGGACACAGCATCTGGTGCCATAATGCGACAAAAGTAATTGCGGAGGGAACAAAGACTAATGGATAAATTGTTGGAGGTTAAAAACCTCAAAAAATATTACCATATCTCGTCAAATAACATGAGCAGTCAGAACGCTGTTTTGAAAGCTGTGGATGATGTTTCCTTTGATCTGGGAAAAGGAGAAATCCTCGGGATTGTTGGAGAGTCAGGATGTGGAAAATCCACCCTGGGGAAAACTATTCTCAGGCTGCATGATAAAACAGACGGTCAGGTTCTGTATCATGGAGACGATCTTTTTGAAATGAAGCATCAGGAAATGACGGCCCTTAGAAAACAGATGCAGATGGTCTTTCAGGATCCATTTTCATCACTGAATCCCCGTAAGAAGATTTCTTCTTTGATCGACCAGCCCTTGCGGATCCATAACTATGGGACCCCTGCTGAAATTGTTGAAAAAGTAGAATCCATTATGGAAGAGGTAGGGATCAATCCCCACTACAAAAAACGCTTTCCTCATCAGTTTTCGGGAGGTCAGAGACAGAGAATCGGTATTGCCCGGGCCCTGGCCCTTAATCCGGAATTCGTAGTCTGTGACGAGGCTGTTTCCGCTCTGGATGTTTCCGTTCAGGCTCAAATTCTGAATCTTTTGCTGGATCTGCGGGAGAAGCATGATTTAACTTATATATTTATTGCCCATGACCTGGCAGTTGTTGAGTTTATCTCTACCAGAATCATTGTTATGTACCTTGGTAAAATAGTTGAAGTCGCCAGCAAGGAAGATTTGAAGAAGAACCGTCTTCATCCCTATACAAAGGCTCTTTTTTCCGCCTTCCCCATGACCGACCCTCATCAGAGAGATAAGAAGGAAAAAATTGTTATGGGAGATGTTCCCAGTCCGATTAACCCTCCTTCAGGCTGTCATTTTCATCCGCGTTGTCCCTTTGCGAAGGACATCTGCCGTCAGGAATACCCGCCTCTGAAAGAGTTGGAAAGTGGTCATTTCGCGGCTTGCTGGTTGCATCAAGAATCATAGTTTCTGATCAAAAAACGGGCTATCTCCCGGGGGGGGGAGCCTGTCTTTTTAAGCTGCTATCTCCTTAAATCTTAAGTAATAAGCGTTGCTTAATCTTGTCATGACTGTGATGAGAGTTTAAACTGATCCAGATTTTTCCGGAATTAATTGTCTGAGAAAAGAAATCCTTTCGAGAAAGAGAGTTAAAATAATTATGGATAATTTTATTACTTCCATTCACGGAATTGAAGAATCCCTGAAAAAGAATACCAAAGCTGCCGTACTTTATATTTCAAAATCAAATAAAAGAATTGATCAGCTGGAGCAAAGCGCTCGAAAAGTGGGAGTGACCGTTCAGAAAATTGATAATAAAGAACTGGACCGTATGTGTGCTAAGGGTGAAAATAAGGGTGTGGCTCTGAAGGTTCAGATAACACAGAGTGTCTCTGAAGTCCGTTATCAGGATATTAAAAATTTTATCCGTCATAACGAGCATAAGGATCAGCTTCTGGTCCTGGTTCTGGACGGTATAACCGATCCTCATAACTTTGGTGCGATTCTGAGGTCTGCCGATCAGTTCGGTGTTGATCTTGTTGTCACAGCAGAAAAAAGAAGTGCCAGTATCAATGCAACAGTCGCCAAGGTCTCCGTAGGAGCCCATGCCTGGGTCCCCACTCTTCAGGTTACCAATCTCGTTCGCACTCTGGAGGAGCTGCAAAAAAGTGGTTTCTGGATTTACGGTGCGGATATGGGTGGTGGTACTGCTCCCGAAACAGATCTAAAAGGCAAAACTGTTCTGGTTATGGGCAGCGAAGGCGCCGGAATCTCCCGTTTGGTCCGCGAAAAATGCGATACCATGGTTAGTATTCCCACATCTGGCCATGTGGATTCACTGAATGTTTCAGTGGCTGCAGGAATCCTTATGTATGAGGTCGTCCGTCAGAGAGGCTGATAGTTTTTTCAGGCCCTCCTCCAGTAGGGAGCGGGGGCAGCCGTAGTTAAGACGGAAGAAGCCGTCTCCCCCTTCACCAAACCAGCGTCCTTCCACGAGGGCAATCTTTCCAATCTGAATAAAACGTTTTTCCAGCTCTTTGTGATTTATACCGCAATTCCGGAAATCCAGCCATCCAATAAATCCCGCATCTGGAGTCATAAGATTAACTTCAGGGAGTTCTGTTTTCAAATAGGATTCTATATAGCCAATATTACTGTTCAGGTACTTTTTCAGCTCTGTCAGCCACTCTCCCCCTCTCGTATAGGCCGCTTCGCCGATTGTCAGGGCCAGAGCAGAACCTTCAGAGAGAGAAAAGCGTTTAAGTTCCTGAAAAAAGCGTTCTCTTTTCTTTTTATCTGCTAGAACGGCAATAGCCAGTTTTTCTCCGGCAATATTAAATGTTTTGGAGGGTGCCTGACAGGTCATGGTATTCCTTGCTGTTTTTTCTGATAGTGAAGAGAGGGCGGTATGGGGTTTTGCTTCATTCAGTACAAGGTCAGCATGAATCTCATCGGAAATAACAAAAACATCATGTTTCAGACATATGCGACTAAGCTCCTCCAGTTCTTCTCTGGACCAGACACGTCCACCAGGGTTATGGGGACTGCAGAGTAGTAAAAGAGAAGTTTCTTTCAGGGCTGCTTTCTCTTCCAGGTCTTTAAAATCTATATAATAACGGCCATCTCTGAGAATCAGCCGATTGACCAGGGGAGTTCTGCCATTGTTGATAATCATGTTCCGGAAGGGTTGATAAACCGGTTCCTGCAGAATAACACTATCACTCTGCTCTGAGAAAAGGGAGATTCCTAGGCTCATAGCGCTGACAATCCCCGGGATATAGATGGCATGGTTTAAGGGGACATCCCACTTATGCTGCGACTTTACCCATTTATGCCAGGCCTTCAGAAATCCCGCATTGGAAGCAGGGTATCCGTATATCTGATGATCTGCTCTTTTATACAGTGCTTCACTAACTGCATCAGGAGAGGCAAAATCCATATCGGCCACCCAGAGGGGAAGAACGTCCGAATCTCCAAACTTCTGTTTCAGTGTTCTAGAATCCCATTTGGCGGCATTTGTGCTGGTTCTGTCAATTATTCTGTCAAAGTTCATTCTGTTCTCCCGGAAGCATCTTTTATTCAGCTGAAAATATTCCTCTGGATCAACTTAAAAATTCAATCAGACTGATCCCTATTATTGTCGTAACAGCGGATGCTGCGGTGGTAAACATGACAATCAGAGCTGCCAGTTCTCCGTCATTATCCATGGCTTCCGCCATGATGTGGCTGGATACTGCCGTAGGTGCTCCCATAATAAGAAAGACCATTCCCAATTCTGCAGCTCTGTATCCTGTCTTATAGAAAAGAGTGACCCCTATGGCCGGCATCAGTATCAGTTTAAGAAATGTGGCAGTCAGTGCCAGCCTACCCTTGTGAAGCATACCGTGATAGCTGAGTGACCCACCTATTGTGATCAGGGCAAGGGGCAGGGCCAGATCTGATAAATATTCCAGAAAGCGATGTGCTACTGCTGGAACCGGAATCTTAAACAGTGAAAAGATCAGGGCCACCAGCACAGAAAGAATTATGGGGTTTTTTATAATATTATTCAGTGAGCGGATCAATCCTTTCATGGTAAATCCGTGCATGGGAACCGTCAGTATTACAACGGACAGAATATTGAAAAGAGGAAGAAGAAAAGCCAGAGACATGGCAGCCCGTGCCACCATTTCCTCACCATAAAGATTCAGGATCAGTGCAATGGCGATGATGACAATATTGCCTCTGAAGGATCCTTGAATAAAGGGCCCTTTCTGGTAATTCTCTGGTATGCCGAAACTGAGAAGGATTCCCAGGATATAGATTCCCGTGTAGACTCCGCAGATCAGAAGAATCTCCTTTATATTGAAAACCTGATTAAAATCCAGTGGCGAAATTTTAAGGAATGTCAGTGCAGGAAGGCCCAGTTTAAAACCTATAACGGAAGCACCAGCGAAAAAGGACTCATTCACGAGTTCTTTTTTTCTTATAAGCCAACCACATACGATCAGCAGGAATACAGGGAATACTCCCTGGAAAACAAATAGCAATATAGACATGCCTATTTGTACCATTCCAGTCGTATACTGGTAAAGGTGGAAATAGCTGAAAGAAGAAGGGAAAAGGAGGGGGGCATTACATATTAAAAGTTTGTATACCTCTTATTTTCTTATAGACTACAAAGATAAAATTCTTTAATATTCCATTAAACATAAGCAGTTATATTCTATATTGCGAATTATGCAACGCAATATAACGCAAAGCAAGGAGCGCTTCATGAGTTACGATTACAGGAAGTATAAACCCTTCTCTCCAGTATCATTGCCTGACCGGACATGGCCTGATAAGGTCATTAAAACCGCACCACAGTGGTGTAGTGTAGATCTAAGAGACGGAAATCAGGCTTTACCCATTCCTATGAATGTGGATGAGAAACTGGAACTATTCGAGCTACTCCTGCAAATTGGTTTTAAAGAGATAGAAATAGGATTTCCTTCTGCTTCTCAGACAGAATTTGATTATCTGAGAACTCTTATCGAGAGGAACATGATTCCTGATGATGTCACTATTCAGCTGTTGACCCAGTCACGGGAGCATCTGATACGCCGGTCCTTTGAGGCTATCAAGGGATGTAAAAATGTTAATATGCATTTTTATAACTCCACCTCTACTCTGCAGCGGGATGTGGTATTCAGGAAAGGCCGTAAAGAGATTATTGATATAGCAGTGGAAGGGGCCAGGCTGATTAAAGAGATTGCAAAAGAGCATCCCGAAACAAATCTCCATTACGAATACTCACCCGAGAGTTTTACCGGAACCGAAATGGACTTCGCCAAAGAAATCTGCGAATCCGTTATGGATGTGATGGAACCTACGCCGGAAAATAAATTGATTCTTAACCTTCCTGCCACTGTAGAGATGCATACGGCCAATGTTCATGCTGATCAGATCGAATGGTTTTGCCGGAATATTAAAAACAGGGACTGTGTTTCCATCAGTCTTCATGCCCATAACGATAGGGGCACGGCTGTGGCTGCCTCAGAACTTGGTATAATGGCCGGTGCGGATCGTGTGGAAGGAACTCTCTTCGGAAACGGAGAGAGAACCGGTAATACCGATCTTATGAATCTTGCCATGAACCTGTACTCTCAAGGGGTGGATCCCAAACTGGATTTTTCCATTATGGATAAGATTGTAGGGATCTACCAGCGCTGTACACGGATGGATGTCCATCCCCGTCATCCCTATGCGGGGGAGCTTGTGTATACGGCCTTTTCAGGATCTCATCAGGATGCAATTAAGAAGGGGATGGACCGCAATAAGACGAAAAACTCCGACTACTGGGAAATTCCCTATCTTCCCATAGATCCTTCGGACCTGGGTAGAGAGTACGAAGCTATTATCCGTATTAACAGTCAGTCGGGAAAGGGGGGAGTTGCCTTTATTCTTGAAGCTCAGTTCGGATATAAACTCCCCAAATCCATGCATCCTGAGTTTAGCGCTATCATCCAGAAAATTACCGATGATACGGGTAAAGAGCTGAAGGGACATGATATTTATGAAGTTTTCTCCCGGGAATATCTGGAAGAGTCCGGTCCTTACTCCCTGGTTCAGTACGAAATTAATGCCAAGCTGGATGTGAAGAAGAGCGGTAATAATAAACATAATGTCGGTATCAGCTGTACTCTGGATTATCATGGTGAGACCATGGATCTTGAAGGCCATGGAAACGGTCCGATTGATGCGTTCTTCCATGCTCTGCAGGGGACAAAAGCTCCGGAAGTAAATTTCCTGTCCTATAATGAGCATGCTCTGAGTGAGGGTGCTGATTCACAGGCCGTTTGCTATATTGGTGTTTCCGACGACAAGGGACAATCCTTTTTCGGTGTCGGAGTTGACAGCAGTATTAATGCGGCATCTCTGAAGGCTCTGCTTTCTGCTATGAACCGTATTGAAAAATGTTCATAATTTGAGGAGAAACAAATGTCATATAAAATAGCGGTCCTCCCGGGTGACGGTATCGGACCCGAAGTAATGAAATCAGCCCTGGATGTTCTGGCAGTGGTTGAAGAAAAGTTCAGCTTCAAGCTGGAATTGGAAGAAGGTCTTATCGGCGGTTGTGCCTATGATGCCACTGGTGATCCCCTGCCAGAAGCAACAGAAAAGCTCTGTCTTGGAGCCGATGCTGTCCTTCTGGGAAGTATCGGCGGACCCAAATGGGACAATCTCCCTCCTGAAAAAACTCCCGAGCTTGGCGGTCTGCTGGCTCTGAGAAAAAAACTGAAGCTCTATGCCAACCTGCGTCCCGCAGTTATTTATGAAGAACTGAAAGCCATGTCTCCTCTGTCAGAAAAGGTTCTGCGCGAAAAAGTTGACCTTCTTACTGTCAGGGAACTGGCTCATGGTATCTACTTTGGCGAACCAAAAGAACTTACAGACGACATGGGTCTGGATACTATGGTCTATACAAAAGAACAGGTTGTGCGCATTGCCCGCCAGGGTTTTGAAGCAGCTCAGAGACGGAGTAAAAAACTCTGTTCTGTAGATAAAGCCAATGTCCTTTCTAGCTCCAAACTATGGAGAAAAGTGGTTATAGAGCTTGCTAAAGATTATCCTGATGTGGAACTGACCCATATGTACGTGGACAATGCTGCCATGCAGCTGATGCTTAATCCCCTGCAGTTTGATGTTATTGTCACTTCCAATCTGTTCGGAGACATCCTGTCTGATGAATCAGCTGCCATCTGCGGTTCTCTGGGGATGCTTCCTTCCGCTTCTCTTGGTGAAAAAATCAGCCTGTTTGAACCTTCTGGTGGAAGTGCTCCCGATATAGCGGGTAAAGGAATTGCCAACCCCATTGCACAAATTCTTTCACTGGCTATGATGCTGGAAATCTCCTTTGAGCTGAATGACGCTGCTGCAGCAATTCGTCGGGCCGTTGACGCTTGTGTGACCGGCGGTATCCGTACGGGTGACATCATTGAACCCGGTATGAAGGCTGTTTCTACTGATGAAATGACCAAAGAGATTATCAGCCGGATTTAATTTCCGCTGTAATACACTGACACTGATAAAGGCTGTCGGGAGGAATCTCGGCAGCCTTTTTAAATTTACTTTTTATTGATTTTTCTGAATTCCTCTATGAGTCACAGCCATTGTCTGTTCAATGGACGTAATAGAATCATCCAGGTTGTTTGATACCATAAGAGTATAGAGCATATCGATGACAGCAAGCTGGTTGATTCTGGAGGTAGCGGCTCCCGGCCGATAAATTCGTTCGGAAGAGGGAACAAGCAATGCTATATCGGCAGATGATCTAACAGGGTTTTCGCTTTCCATAGTAAGAGAGATAACGGTGGCTTTTTTACTCTTTGCCTGTTTGGCAATCTCTATCATAACAGTGTTCTCGCCGGAATAAGAGGTGACAAAGGCAACATCAGCTTCATGGATCATTGATGCGGCAGTGAGTTGCAGATCTGTATCCGATGTATAGAATGCCGGTAAGCCGAGACGAATGAGTTTCTGCATGAAATCATAAGCCACCACACCGGAAGCTCCAATACCAAAAAGTTTAATGGAATTGGCGGCTCTCATTGCTTGTACCGCTTGATTAACGGAATCGGGATCAAGGGTCGACTTAAGGGATGACAGGGCGCGCTGGGTTCTCTCGACAACACCGTTTATAACCTGTATAGCTGACTTTTCTGACTCCAGTTCAAGATCCGGTATATATCTTTCATCCGAGTCACGGAAGACATCCCGAGCCAGACGAAGCTTGAAATTGCTGAAACTTCCGAAACCGATCCGCTTGCAGAAACGTATTACCGCTGCCTGACTGGAACCGCTCTGTTTTCCAAGTTCTCTTACAGTATAATAGAGAGTTTTTTTAGGATTCTTATAAACATAATCCGCAATTTTACGTTCGGATTCCGATAGTGTATGTAAATGAGCATTTACGCTAACAAAAGCTCCTTCGATATTGTCAGGTCCATCCATTTTATATTCCTTCTTCTGAATATCATAATTTTGAAGCAGAATCCTTTTTCCTGTAGAGTTGAATTGTTTCTGCAATAGGTCCGTTGCTCTCGGCAACAAGACACTCAGCAGTTTTCTTATCAATTTTAAGAATGATCATGAGAATCGCTATCTTAGGTCTATTGCCGGAATCTTCGTAAGCTTGTTTTGCCAGCTCTTCAGAGCAGGAAGTTGCCTGTTTGATAAGTCTTTTTGAACGCTCTACCAGTTTTTTATTGACGGGAGTCAAATCAACCATAAGGTTGCTATATACCTTTCCTATACGAATCATACTTGCTGTGGTTATCATATTGAGTACAAGTTTCTGTGCTGTACCAGCTTTCATCCTTGTAGAACCTGTTACAACTTCAGGACCAACATCCAGGAAAATAATATGCTTTGCGTGGTCATAGGTCTTTGATCCCTTGTTGCAGCTGATTGCAGCTACAACTGAACCAATTTTACGGGCATAAGCCATAGCTCCCAGAACATATGGTGCCTGTCCGGAAGCTGTGATTCCTACAAGAACATCATTTTTTGTAAAACCTAACTGTTCAATGGCTTTTACACCGGCATCTGCATCATCTTCGGCATCCTCAATAGAACGCACCAGGGCATCCAGTCCTCCAGCTATCACTCCCTGAACCATGCTCCTGTCAACACCGAATGTCGGCGGACATTCAGAGGCATCCAGAACTCCCAGTCTTCCAGAGGTTCCGGCACCGATATAAAAAAGTCTCCCACCTTTTTTAAATGATATTACAACATCTTCAACGAGTGCTGATATGGAGTCCAGCTGACTCTCTACTGCCAAAGGAACCTGCTTGTCTTCTTCATTGATGATTCGCAGTATGTCACTGACAGGCATTGTATCAATATCCATCGACTTCTTATTCCGCTGCTCTGTTGTGAATAAATCTAACATCTCTTGATTTATTGTTGTATCGATCATTTATCTTTCTCCATAGATAGGATTTATAACATCTACTGATAGGTGAAGAACGAGACATTATTACTAATTTAAAGCTAACACTTGTTGTGGGAAATGTAAAGAAATAAAATTTCAAAATAATTCTTGTAAAGTGAAACATTGTGTCATATCATGTATTTATGTCGATCATGAATATATCAGAGAATGAAACAGCGTTTATCTCCTCCTATCGGAAAAGAAAGGCTCACAGAGTCATAGGTCTTATGTCTGGAACTTCTCTGGATGGGGTTGATGCTGTACTGGTTGATATCCAGTCCTCTACACAGAATTCAGCTGATAAAATTACTCTTTTGCACCATGTATATCTTCCATATACTGATCCTTTAAGAAAAATGGTCGCTGATTTGTGTAGTCTTGACAGAGCAAAAATCGATAATCTGGTTTCCGTACACTTCGGGCTTTCCGAGTGGTATGCTCAAGTCGTATTGGATCTACTTGATGAATGCGCTTGTGATGCTGATTCTATCGATATGATTTGTATGCATGGACAGACCGTCTGGCATGCCCCTGTTCCGAAAAGTTTTCCGGGACCTCATGGCGAGATCATGGTAAAAGGGACTCTGCAACTGGGAGCAAGTTCTGTTGTACGGGAAAGAACCGGAATCCCGGTAGTATCTGATCTCCGTTCCGCAGATATGGCTGCCGGGGGAGAGGGGGCACCATTATCCCCATTCACAGATTTACAACTCTTTGGAAGTGAGAGTGAAGGTCGTATTATCCAAAATATCGGTGGTATCGGAAATGCTACGATACTTCCGGAAGGTTCCAGTAAGAGTAAAGTTTTTGCTTTTGATACAGGACCCGGGAATATGATTATCGATGCAATAGTAGAACTAAAAACAGAAGGTGCTCAGCATTATGATCCTGAAGGGAGCATTGCAGCTACAGGAACAGTTTGTGAAGAACTTGTCAGGGAATGTATGCTTGACGAATATTTTCAGAGAAAGCCACCAAAGAGTACCGGACGAGAAATCTATGGTGTTGATTTTACCAGAGATTTCTTACAACGAACGAATAAGAGAGGGCTCTCTTTTGAAGATAGTGTCGCTACTGCGACAGCTTTTACCGCCGAATCGATTGCAAGATCATATAAGGATTTTATTTTACCGTACTGTTCTATTGCAAAAACCCTGATCTGCGGTGGTGGTGCTTTAAATCTGACATTGCTTCAGATGATACAGGATAGAGTTCCAGAAGGGATAGAAGTTACGACTACGAACTCCTATGGCATTCCTGATCAAGGACGTGAAGCTATGGCCTTTGCTGTGATAGGACATGAATCTCTTATGGGTAGACCAGGAAACCTTCCTGAAGTGACAGGCGCTAAAGCTCCCGTTGTTCTTGGTGTGGTGACCTTGTGATTTTAGTGAATTGCTTTTTTAAATTTCTAAGGAGGAAAGAATGAGAAAATCTTGTAAGTTGTTTATTGCTATCAGCATATTGATGCTGCTTGGCCCCGGACTCTTTGCCGGTGGAGCTTCAGAGGTTGAGACAGTATCAGCCGATGCAGAAAAGATCCTTACTATAGGTGTGGATCAGGAGGCCATCGGTCTGGATCCTCATATTGTCACAGCATTCTCGTCACATCGCCGAATCGATCTTCTATACAATCGATTGGTCAGGCTTGATGAAAATCTGTCTGTAGTACCGGATTTGGCTGAGTCCTGGGATATTCCAGATAATCTGACCTATATCTTTCACCTTCGTAAGGGTGTGAAGTTCCATAACGGTCGAGAGATGGTTGCAGAGGATGTTAAATACTCTCTTGAACGTGTTCTGGATGATAAGACTGCTTCTCCGGGAAGAAGTTATATAGCTTTGGTAAGCTCCATAGATGTTATGGACAGTTATACTGTTAAATTAACGCTATCTGCACCTCTGGCATCACTTCTTAACGCTCTCACATCAAACAATCTTTCGATCGTTCCAAGAGAAGCTGTTGAAGCAAATACGAACCTGCAGAAAGTCGCAGTAGGAACTGGTCCTTTTATGCTGGAAGAATGGATACCGGATAATTCGATGACTCTTGTAAAAAATCCAGACTATTTTGAAGCGGATTCTCCAAAGGTCGATAAGCTTATCTTTCGTGTGATTCCAGAATCGGCATCTCTTCTTTCCGGTGTGAAATCAGGAGATCTTGATATGGCAACAATTAATGACGGTGCTACGATTCGCCAGGCTAATGGAATATCTCAAGTAAGAGTACAGAGTAAACCTGGAATCAATGTACGAACATTCGGTTTTAATACAACAAGAGCCCCTTTTGATAATCCCCTAGTCCGTGAAGCTTTGGCTTTAGCTGTAGATCGTGATGAGATCATAGCTCTGGCAGAGTTCGGTATGGGATCTCCTACAGGTCCTATTCCCGTTTCTGCCAAAAAATGGGCACTTCCTCTAACAGAGCTGCCATTTTCGGCTCCTGACTATAATAGAGCTAAAGCCCTCCTGACTGAGGCCGGATATCCTGACGGATTCACGTTCAATATTGTATGTTCTTCAACCTATGAGGGCGGCCTGGATGTTGCTCAGGTTATTCAGAACGAACTTAAAAATATCGGAGTGACCGCGGAACTTGAAGTTGTAGAGTGGGGTGTTTATATCGACCGCTGGGTTAAGCGTGATTTTGACTCTATGGTTGAGATCCGGGGTGGAAGCGGCGAACCGGATAGATTCCTCTATAGAACTCTTCACAGCAGTGGTGGAGTCAATAACTTCATGTTTAAAGATGCTGAGACTGACAGGCTGCTCGATCTGGGTAGATCACAGACTGTTCCTGAAGAGCGTAAAGCTACATATGACGAATTACAGAAAGTTTTAGCGGAAGCCGCTCCTGTTATATTCTTATACAGTCCTAATGAAAATCATGTTATCGGACCAAGAGTTACCGGATTCAAGCAGGTCGGAAACGGTAGTCTTTACTATATTGCTGAAACATCAGTAAAGTAACAAAATCAATCAATTGATATCCCCTCCCGAATCAGGGGTGGGGTATCCTGCCGATGGGTTATATTTTATTAGTTATTATTTGAGGTGAACTGTGGGTAGGTATGTTGCAAAAAGACTCTTATCATTAATTCCAGTGTTATTTGGAGTATCCCTGATTATATTCTTTCTTGTCAGGATGATTCCGGGAACAGCATTGGAAATGTATATGGGGACGCAGGTTGAGGCGACCCCGGAACAGATGGAAGAGTTGACACGACTCTTTGGTGAGGATAAGCCTGTTTTTATTCTCTATACGGAATGGCTTGGTGATATTGTTCAGGGAGATTTCGGTTGCTCTTTGAGAACTGGTCGACCGGTCCTTCCTGATATTATGGCCCGTCTTCCCCTTAGCATGGAGCTGACGTTTTTTTCATTATTTCTTGCATTAGTGATTGGGGTTCCCCTTGGTATCGCCTCTTCCCTCCATCAAAATACTTTCGGCGATTTTTTAAGCCGAGTAACAGGACTGCTGGGACTATCATTACCCCAGTTCTGGCTGGCAGCTTTGATGGTGATGGCTTTTTCAGGCTTCCGTGGCTGGATACCCATGGGGAACTATGTAAGTTTATTTGAAGATCCTGTAAGAAATCTTAAAATGCTTTTCCTGCCCTCCTTATCCATTGGTATTGGTTTTGCAGCAGTGGTTATGCGCTATACAAGGAACAGTATGCTCGAAGTTCTTCAACAGGACTATATAAGAACAGCTAAGGCAAAGGGATTGAAACAGCGGTCAGTGATTTATACCCATGCATTGAAGAATGCGATTCTACCGGTTATAACGGTTACCGGATTCAATGTCGGGTATCTCCTTGGTGGAGCAATTGTTGTGGAAGAGGTTTTTGCTCTTCCCGGAATGGGAAGGCTCTCTCTTTATGCTATTTATCAAAGAGACTACCCGATTATACAGGCGATAGTGATGATCATTGCGACCATCTTTGTAGTGGTAAATCTCATTACAGACATAATTTATGCTCTAGCGGATCCTCGTATCCGTCTAGATGATACAGCGAGGTAAGGCGTGGAAAAACCTAGAATACTAAAGAATGGTATTGCCGTAACAGGATTGGTAATCATTTTATTCTATATAATCATGATCATTGTCTCAGTCTTCTGGCTTCCTTTTGACTCTTCGGCGATGGATGTGAAACATGTTCTGGAATCTCCCTCCTTCAAGACCGGTCATCTTTTCGGAACAGATGAGTTTGGTCGGGATGTTTTATCGCGGATAATGAAAGGAAGCTCTGTCTCCCTTATCATAAGCATTTCCGCTACGGCATTTGGAGCACTTATTGGTATACTCATGGGAATCTGGGCTGGATTCCTTGGAGGGCGCTGGGATAATTTTATCATGCGGATTGCCGATATCATGTTCTCATTCCCCTCTCTTCTACTGGCAATCTTTATTATGGCCGTATTAGGAGAGAATACCTATAATGTGATCATTGCAGTAGGAATTGTTTACATTCCTCAATTTGCACGTATCAGTCGAGGGGCGATTATTTCACTTAAATCAAATGAATTTGTCCGTGCTGCCCGTTCAAACGGAGCTGGAGATAGTTATATTCTTTTCCGCCATCTTCTTCCAAACAGTATGCCACCGATTATAGTTCAGATTTCTCTGTCTCTATCGGTTGCTATCCTTCTGGAATCTTCATTGAGCTTCCTGGGTTTGGGAATACAACCACCCGAACCTTCCTGGGGTAATATGCTTAGCGGTGCCCGAAAGGTGATGATGATTGCTCCATGGACAGCCATTTATCCCGGATTAGCGATTGTTACCCTTGTTCTCGGGTTCAATCTTCTTGGTGATGGTCTTCGTGATGTTCTTGATCCAAGACTGCGGAATGTACGCTAGGAGTTATGAAATGAGTAAAGAAATAATACTCCATATTGAGGGTTTAAGAACAGAGTTCCAGACGGAACGAGGAGTCGTGCAGGCAGTCAATGATGTTTCCTTCGACCTGCATCAGGGCGAGACTTTGGGAATCGTTGGTGAATCAGGATGTGGAAAGTCCGTAACGAACTTCTCAATACTCAAACTGGTCCAATATCCACCCGGAAGAATTACTGATGGACAGGTTCTCTATAATGAAAAAAATCTTTTGGAATGCTCAGATGAGGAGATCAGGACAATTCGAGGTAAACATATTGCGATGATCTTTCAAGATCCTCTGACATCCTTGAATCCTGTTATAAAAGTCTGGGTCCAAATAGCAGAGGCTCTTCGTCTTCATCAGGGAATGAGCAAAAAAGAGGCCAAGGCTAAGGCCATTGAACTTTTGAAGCTGATCGGCATCCCTGATGCAGAGCAGCGAGCGGATAACTATCCTCATCAATTCTCTGGTGGGATGAGACAGAGAGTTATGATTGCCATGGCACTTTCCTGTAATCCCGATGTCCTGATAGCAGATGAACCTACTACGGCTCTGGATGTTACGATTCAGGCTCAGATACTTGAGATTATCAAAAATCTATCTCATGGACGTAAAACTTCAGTGATTATGATTACTCATGATCTTGGTGTTGTTGCAGAGATGTGTGATGCTGTCTGCGTGATGTATGCAGGGCGTATTGTAGAGCGTGCCAGTGTGGATGAACTATTCTATGATCCAAAGCACCCCTATTCTATAGGATTATTGAATTCCATCCCTCGAATCAATCAGGATAGTGATGAGCGTCTTCATTCTATTTCAGGTGCCCCGCCGGACCTTATTGACCTTCCGCATGGATGTCCGTTCCGTCCGCGATGTACACAGGCAATGGATATCTGCGCACAAAAGAGTCCCCCTGAGTTCTCAATTGGCGGGAATGAGTTACGAACCGTTGCCTGTTGGCTTCATGAAAAGGAACATTCTCATGGGTAATCCCGATATATTGTTAGATGTGAAGGACCTTAAAGTCCATTTTCCGATAGAGAAGGGGATTCTTCTGAAAAAGAATGCCGGCTGGATACGTGCTGTTGATGGAGTAAGTTTTTCCGTCCGCAAAGGTGAGTCTCTTGGACTTGTCGGTGAATCAGGATGCGGAAAATCAACAACAGCCATGGCGGTGGCTCAACTTGAGGCCGCAACAGCAGGGAAAGTCTTTTTTGAAGGGAGGGACCTCAGCTTGCTTTCTTCTGAAGAGTTAAGACGGGCGAGAATGAACTTTCAGATTGTTTTTCAAGATCCCTATTCCTCTTTAAACCCGAGAATGAGAGCCGGCGATCTTATAGCAGAACCTCTCAGGATTTATGCCGGAAAAAAAATCATCTCGATCAGCGAGAATGATATTCAGAAGAAGACAGCCTCTCTGATGGATCGTTGCGGGCTTTCTCCCTCTTTTGCCGACAGGTATCCCCATGAGTTTTCTGGCGGGCAGAGGCAGAGAATCGGGATTGCTCGAGCTCTTTCTCTAGGTCCTAAATTAATCCTCGCTGACGAACCAGTTTCTGCTCTTGACGTCTCTATCCAGTCTCAGATTCTGAACCTTCTTAAAGATCTTCAGCAGGAATTAGATCTTACTTTTCTGTTTATTGCCCATGATCTGGCAGTGGTTGAATACTTCTGTTCCAGGATTGCTGTTATGTATTTGGGACAGATTGTAGAGACCGCCGATTCGCAGACCCTTTATCAGCAGCCAATGCATCCGTATACTCGTGCATTACTCTCTGCTGTTCCCTTACCAGATCCTAAAAGTGCCAGAACGAGAAAGCGGATAATTCTGAAAGGCGATGTTCCATCCCCTTCTGCAGTTCGTTCCGGATGTCCTTTCATGGAGCGTTGTCCGGATGTTATGGAGCGTTGCAGGGTTGAGGCCCCGGTGCTTTCCGATTTAAACGAGAAACATCAGGTAGCCTGTTTTCTATATGATTCTCCCAGTAAGCAGATATGATCGAAATACGTATATTTTCTTTAAAAATGGGAATGAAAAACCCATTTAAGATTGCTCATGGTACATATGATTACCGTGAGAATGTATTTATTCAGATAAACCGGAATGGTAGAATAGGGTACGGGGAGGCTCCCATCGTTCCCTATTACGGGATAAGTGCAGAGGATGTAAAAAAAGATCTTCAAAACTGTGTCAATTTACAAACGATAGAATCTCTGGAGTTGATGTTAAACGGTCAATCAGGAGGGAAGAACCCCTCATGTAGATATCCTGTGAGTCTTAGTGCACTGCAAAGTGCCCTTGCTAGTATAGGGCAACAATCCAGTATAAGTAGGGATCAATTGTTATTGCAAACGTCAATGACGCTTGCCTACGATGATAACATTGACAATATGATCGAAGGGGCACAAGATAGCGGATTTCACTGTTTTAAAGTAAAAGCAGGAATCCCCGGTGATGTGGAAAGAATTCGGGGAATTAAAAATGAGCTCCCGGACTCTATCATCCGCGTAGATGCAAATCAGGGATGGACTTTTCAGGAAGCTCAAGTAAAAATTGCAGAGCTTGAGGATATTGGTGTAGAGCTTATCGAAGAACCTATAGCAGGGGCGGCTGAAGAGCTTGAGACTCTTGCAAGAAATACCAGAATCCCAATTATTCTTGATGAGAGTGTCCAAAACGATTCACAATTAAACAATTTTCTTATACACGCACCCCATATTGCGGGAATCGTCGTGAAAATTGCAAAGACTGGAGGCCCCTGCGAAACTCTCGCTCTTATCCATAAAGCTCGGAATGCCGGGTTGAAGGTCATGCTGAGTTGCATGGTGGAATCAAGTGTTGGGGTATCTGCAGCCCTTCCATTGGCTCCCCTGTGTGACTGGATTGATCTTGATGGACCGCTTTTACTCGCTGATGATCCTTTCAGTGGAATTATCTATGATAATGAAAGGCCGCTCTTGCAGGAACAGGGAATTACTCCGTCAATAAAAGTTGAGAAACTGCTCTCTTCCATAGCTGTCATTCGATTGGAGGATTGATATGTCATTACTGATTCGTCCCATGCTTGTAGAAGAATCATCTTTATGTGCTTCAATAGTCTGTGCTTCTGCTATTGCTGTGAGATATGATTTTAAAAAAGAGAAGATCTCTTCTGAATTACGAAGCGCCCTGGCTTCTGATGACAGAGTCATTGTTGCAGAGATAGAGAAGAGAGTTGCAGGCTTTGCCTGGATAGCTCCCCGTGGGGCCTTTTGTTCCGCTCCCTATCTTCGATTGATTGCTGTGGATGAAAAGATAAGGGGCGCCGGAATAGGTTCCGCCCTTCTTGATGAATTTGAAAAATGCACAAGTGATATTGCTAAGGATTTTTTTCTTCTTGTGTCTGATTTCAATGAGCAGGCTATATCCTTTTATCAGAAACACGGGTATCAGAAAACAGGAGAGCTTCCGGATTTCGCTCGTTCCGGAATTACCGAGAATCTTATGTTTAAAAGACGAAGAAGATAATATGAACGCCCGAATCTCTGATCTTATTGATCCCCTGGTTGAGCAGGCAATAAGTCAAGAGCTTTTTCGCGGCGCTGTAATCAGGGTGGATTATAAAGGGAAACCCCTTATTGAGCATCCCCGGGGGCATGCTCAATGGGATGAAACTGCAAAAATCCCTATGGAAGCAGACTATCTTTTTGATCTTGCCTCATTGTCAAAACTGTTTAGCTCTACAGCAGTGCTGCGTATTATTTCCAGAGGAGATATCCGGACAAATACAAAGATTGTTGATCTTCTTGGATTCAAAAATTCTTTTGTAAATGATTCTTTAGCTCATTTACCTGTCTCCTCTCTTCTTGATCATTCGTCGGGTATTCATTATTGGTTTCCTTTCTATACAAGGAGGAGAGACTCTTTTGAAGAGATTCTGGCTTCAGTACTTACAGAGCATCCTCTAAAAGATCATATGATTTATTCAGATCTGAATTTCATGCTTATAGGTCTCTGTATAGAAAGAATCATGGGAAAGTCACTCCCTCAAGCTATGCAGGAACTGCTTTTTGACCCGATTAATCTTAAGCATACAACGTATTCACCTCCTGTTTCCAGAACTGTCGCTACCGAGTTCGGGAACAGGATAGAACAGCAGATGGTCGATGATCTGGGATTATCTTTTTCTTCCTGGAGAGATACTTCTTCTGCATTTCGGGGAGTTTGTGATGATGGCAATTGCCATTATTATTTTGGGGGAGCTTCAGGGCATGCCGGGATTTTTGCAGATGCCGCTGATGTCACACGGCTTGGAAATCTCTATTCTGATCCTGACTCAATGGATTTTATTTCCCCTTCAGTTCTGGCAGTTGCATGCACAAAGCAACGCTCTGATCGTGGTTTCGGCTTTCAGTTTGGAGATATCTATCCCCGGGAAGGATTCGGGCATACGGGTTTTACCGGTACATATCTGTATATAAATCCGGTTCTAGCTGTGACCATCACCATATTAACCAATCGTCTGCATGTAAATCATCCTCTGAATCAAAATCTTTTCAGAAAAGAGATTGTAGAGAAAATCCTCTCTGTAATCGAATAGTCCGGCACTCGCAGAATCTCATATCCCGTTTCGAAGGAGGCAATAGTTAAGTTGTCAACTATTTCATTTTGGAGGAATTCATCTGTCTGGAACTCTTTAAAATGTCCATTATTGAATTGAAATGATCATAAATGATCGGTATTGACCTTAAATGATCACATGTGCTATGGTACAATTATATTGTAAGTAATAATCACTTGCGATTAATACTAAGGAGTTCAGATGTCAGTTAAATATGATGTAATGGTTATAGGTGCGGGAGTTACCGGGGCGGCAATAGCCCGAAAGCTTTCTTCCTATAATTTAAAAACTGTAATTGTCGAAAAGGAATGTGATATAAGTTTCGGTGTATCCAAGGCTAATTCAGGTATAATTCACGGTGGATTTCATCATGATTCATCAACACTGAAATCCCGTTTGGAAGTGAAAGGAAACCTTTTGTTCGACCAATTGAAGGAGGAACTCCATTTCCCATTCTCTCGTTGTGGAATTGTTGTGGCAGCCTTTAACAATGATGAAATGAGATCTGTAGAGAAGCTTTATGAAAACGGAGTTAGTAACAAAGCCATCGGAATTGAGCTTTGCAATCACGAACGTCTTCTCTCTCTGGAGCCGAAACTGAATCCTGATGTTATAGGTGGTTTGTACGTCCCGGGGGGAGGAATTATTGAGCCTTACCGTTTTGTTTTTTCACTTATGGAATCTGCTAAAAAGAACGGGTGTGAACTTTATACTGATTTTAAAGTTATCAGGGGTGTACAGAAAGATGATTATTATGAAATAAGTTCTGATGACGGCCGTATGATCAAATCAAAATGGGTCATCAATGCGGCGGGACTGTTCTGTGATGAAGTTTCAAAAGCTTTCAGGGCAGAACAATACGAAATAAAGGCCCGTAAAGGGGAAGAGTTTCTCCTTGACAGAAATGCTACAGCCTATACAAGTAAAGTTGTGTTTCCCGCTCCTTCTGAAAAATCAAAAGGAATGCTGGTCATTCCCACTGTAGAGGGAACGACAATGGTGGGACCCACAGCAGATATGGTTGATGACAAAGAGGACTGCAGTACATCAAAAGAGAATTTTCTCAAAATTTTTTCCAGTGCAAGAAGACTGGTCCCTGTTGTATCAGAAAGAGACATTATTACTTCATTTACCGGTCTCAGACCATCTATTGAAGGTGAGGATTTTTATATCAGCCCTTCAGAGAAAATCCCCCGCTTTATACAAGTTGCGGGAATACAGTCTCCGGGACTGACGGCATCACCGGCTATTGCGGACTATGTGAAAGATCTGCTGAAAAAGCAAGGGCTGCAGCTTATTGAAAAATCGGACTACGACCCCAATATCGAAAAAGTCCCTCGTTTCAGAAACAGTTCTCATGAAGAGATTGATAATCTGATTAAGGAAAATCCAGCCTATGGCGAAATTATCTGTCGCTGTGAAAGCATTAGCGAAGCGGAAGTTATTGCTGCGATCAGACAGGGACATACGACGCTGGATGGTATAAAATTCTATACAAGAGCCATGATGGGCCGCTGTCAGGGCGGATTCTGTACCTATAAAATAATGAAAATTATTTCCCGGGAGACAGGTATTCCCATGGATGAAATCACAAAAAGAGGCGGATCAAGCTGGCTTGTCAATAAAAAAGTCGGCGATTACCCCGTAGGAACTGAAATATGAAAAAAATTAACAAAGAAGTTCTTGTCATTGGCGGTGGTTCCGCCGGTATGGCTGCTGCTGCCCAAATATCAGAGAAAGGTCATTCTGTTGTCATTGTAGAAAGAGAATCCACTATGGGGGGAATCCTCAATCAGTGTATACATAACGGATTCGGTCTGCAACGTTTTAAAGAGGAACTGACCGGTCCAGAATATGCAGAGAAATATATAGATATTATCAACAAGCTCGATATAGAGCAGTATACGGGCACAACCGTTACAGATATCGAAGACAAAGGTGATCACAAGGTCGTTTATGCTTTTTCTTCAAAGAACGGTATGCTTACAATCAGAGTACGGGCTATCGTCCTGGCAATGGGCTGCCGCGAAAGAAATAGAGGAAACATCGGTACGGCGGGAAGCAGGCCTTCGGGAATCTATACGGCGGGTCTGGCACAACGACTGGTTAATATTGATGGGCTGATGCCCGGTTCTAAATGTGTTATCGTCGGTTCTGGTGATATAGGCCTGATAATGGCAAGAAGAATGTCATGGGTGGGGGCAAAGGTAAGTGCAGTCGTTGAGATTCAGCCCTATCCGGCCGGTCTGACCAGAAATATTGTCCAATGCCTCAATGATTTCAATATTCCCCTCTATCTTTCTCATGTCATATCAAAAATCTATGGCAAAGACCGGGTCGAAGCTGTTGATATCACTCCTCTTAAAAACGGTATGGAGATGACAGAAGAGACATTCCGCGTGGAGTGTGACACTCTTCTTCTTTCTGTCGGGCTTGTCCCCGATAATGAAGTATCACAAAAAGCGGGTGTTAAAATCAATAAAGAGACCAATGGTCCTGTTGTAGACAGCAGGCTGATGACCAGTGTTGATGGTATTTTTGCCAGCGGGAATGTTTTGCATGTGCACGATCTGGTTGATTTTGTCAGTGAGGAGTCTCAGAGATGTGGCGCTTATGTTTGTGATTACCTGGATAATAGAGAAGAGGAGAGTCAGTATACAGTCTGTTCCGGTAGTAATATTAAATATGTAATTCCCAATAAGTTCACAGCAGGCAGGGATAATAAGTTCTATATGAGGAGTATGATTGTTAAGAATCATGCCCATCTCGTTCTGACCCTGGACGGAAAGGAGATTATGAGAAAGAAACAAACCCATATTCAACCTTCAGAGATGATCACATACACCCTGAAAAAAGAAGATCTTCCTCTTGAAGATTTAAACGGGGAAAGCCGTCTGGAAATAAGCCTGGTTGGACAAGGAGAATAGAATGGAAAAGAATATGATTTGTATCAGCTGTCCCATAGGATGCCATCTGACAGTTTCCTATAATGAAAATGATGTTATCAGTCATGAGAATATTCAGGTTAAGGGTAATAAATGCCCTAGAGGTGTGATCTACGGAAAAGAAGAGATTCTTGCTCCAAAAAGAGTTGTGACAGCAACTTGTGCGATTGATTCCGGCTTAATGGATAGAATCCCTGTGAAATCTACGGGGGCCATAATGAAAGAAGAGATTGATGGGCTTCTTGAAGAATTATACAGAATCAGGTTAAAATCTCCTGTAAAAATGGGTGATGTGATTATCAGCGATTATAATAAATCAGGAATTGATATTGTTACGAGCAGATCTCTGCTGAGCTGATTTTCCTATGATTTGAGTAAAACAGAAAAGGCTGTCTGGATGAATTCCAGTAGCCTTTTTACTTCAGTCTGGATTTATATTTTACTTTAACATTTTTGAGATGCCGGGCCATTCGTTCTCTGGCTAAATCAGGGTCCCTGTTCTTAATTGCTTCAAATATTTCCAAATGTTCTTTGTAAAGGAGAGCCGCATCTTTTTGATCTTCCAGAATGATTGAGCGGCCGTCTTCAATGGGATATTTCAAGCAGGGAATTTACAAACTCATAGGCTTTCTGCAAAACATAGTTACCGCTGAAACGGGATATCCCCATGTTCCCCGCCAGCTGACCTTTCCCCCACCTGCCAATCTACATTACTATGGAATGACATAAGGCATTACCGAATATAAATACCCGGCAATGCCTTACTCTGACT
>NBMC01000055.1 GCA_002084805.1 Spirochaetaceae bacterium 4572_59
AATAAAGCTTATAAAAGCAAAAAGCCGCTTAGGCGGCTTTTTTATTACTGGGCAAAGATTCCTGTATTTTCGCTGGGGACTTCTTCCTTTCCATCCACCATTTTCTTTAAAGTAAAAGGAATCTCAATAATCCCCTCATCTCCCTCAGGAGTTCTGGCAGGTATCATTATGGTGGCCTCTTGTGCTTCTTTGATGGGAACAAGGAATACCAGAGTTCCCTTATAAGGCTTATCCGGACTAACTGTAAAATCGGCAGGTTTCAGCGTTCTATTGATTGTCCTTCCCATATGAAGTTCCTGACTGTCATTTTCATAGTAGGGTTCCCATGCTTTCTTCAGGGTAAAAGTATTGGAACACTTATACATATCCGATTCAATCTGCATGGTGATATTTTTCTGTGAAAAGTCAACTGTAGATACTTCTGTGGATATCTCCGTTTCGAAAACAAAGAAGTAGCGGGGGGGGAGTTTTCCGGGAAAGTCGATAAAGGGATTATCCTCTTTACTGTACTGACTGATCAGGGAAGGGCGGTCCAGAAGGGTCAGTTTAAAGTGAATATCAGAGACCTGCTCTTCGATAACCATCACTTCTCCCTGATAGTTTGTGGTGGTACAGCCCGTTAAGAACATTGATGCTAGAACCAACAGAATAAGTACTTTTTTTAAACGATGCATGTAATCCTCTCTCTCTTTAAATAATAATAATAATAATGATTATAACAGAAAAACCGTCCCTGTACAGGGACGGTTATATTTAAACTAATTTAATCTGAACTAGATTAGAAAGAAGCAGACATTTTCAGGTAGAAGTTACCAGCTCTGTCAGTTCCATCCATGAAACCTCCGTCAAAAGCGTTGTTGTCAGAACCAAGAGCATAACCAGCTTTGTATGTAACTCCGTCAACAGCAGCTTTTACACCAACTTCATAACCCATTACGTCAGCCAGGTCAGCAGTTCCGGCATCGATAGGCATTTTGTAAGCAGCATTTACGCTGATCATTTCATTTACAGCATAGTCTACAGCAATAGCGACATCTGTTTCTTCACCAAAATCTGAGTCTTCATATACATCAGTGTTTGTTCCAAGTGTTGCAGTCAGGGCATCCATTGTGTATACAGCAGATACACCATAAACAGTCCAGCTCTCGTAGACAGAAGAAGTGTCCCAAGAAGCCATTTCAAAACCAGCACCCAGTTTCAGTCCGTCCATTACCATAATTGCAGCATTGGCACCAAGGATGTTAAAGTCTTTAGCATCTGTTATCGTTGCAATTTCAGTGGCTTTATCCCAAGAAGTAACTGCAAAATCCATCATGTAATATACAGATACATCTGCCATGTCAGCAATGTTACCATAAGCATTTACACCAAGACCTTTTTCATAGACAGCAGCATCAACAGTTACCATATCCTGGAAACCGAGGCTAACTTTTGTCATAACTGTTCCGGGATTGATTTCACCATCAAGGTCAAAATCACCATAAGCCATGTCATTATATTCTTTGGGATCAAAATCTTCGATACCAACAGTTAAAGCAACAGAAACACCGGCATCGATACCAAGAGCACCGGTTACATCCTGTGTAATTTCCATGGTGTTCATGGAAACAGCATAGCTATTTCCACCAGCAGAAACATTGCCAGAAAGATCATTCTCACCTTCAAACTCAGCTGCGATAGAGGTGTATTCACCTACAGTTCCGCCCAAGTTGATCACCATGTCATTGGTATCGATGTTTTCTTCATAATCATCAGCGTTAAATCCCCAGGCGTAGTTCACTTCACCACTTGCTGTAACTTCAGCAAAAACAGGGGCGGCCAGCATGGCCAGAACAATAGTCAGAATAACAAATGTCTTTTTCATATAACTTTCACTCCTACTTGTTTTCTTACAGACCATAAGATCTGCTTGATTTATACATTTAACTCGATATTAGGAGTCAAATGTGTCGGTGGTATGTAGTAAGTGTGAAGTATGTGTGAAGCAATAAAAAAATAATCGTTTTCTAACTGGCCAATTGGTGTAATAGGCGTAGAAACTATGTAGAAACGGTGGAAGAGCAGCTTAAAAGAGCCATTTCAAAACAAATTTGATTGTTTTTCAGGTCCTCTACTTGTAATTTTGCCCCTAAAATAAGTGCAATTTTTGAAGAGATTGTGAGGCCCATGCCACTTCCGTCGTCTCCCCGGCTTGCATCTGTCTTATAAAGAGGATCGAAAATCTGATCAATCTGGACGTCTGTCAGCTGCCCAGCATTCAGAACACGAAATATTATCACTCCCGATTCTATTAATAATGACATCTGAATCTTTGAAGCAGCAGGAGAGTGCTGTATGGCATTTTTTATTAAATGAGAGAAAGCTGTGGTCAGCAGGGAAAAATCGCAGTTGAATGTAAAACTATGAAAATCCCAGACCAGAGTGATGTCTTTCTCCCAGGCCTTTGATGAAAGAGAGCCGGTAAGATAATCCAGTAGGTCTGAACTTGATATGGCCTGCCTGTTAAGACTGAAGTCAGGAGATTCCAGTTTTGAGATAAAGGCAAAATCCTTAATCATGCCCTCCATACCGGCCAGTTCTCCCAGGATGGTTTCCCATCTGCCAGGAGTCAAAGCTAGTATGCCATCCCTGCAGGCGATAAACTGGGCCTTCATGGCCGTAATGGGTGTTCTTAAATCATGTGCCAGATTCTCATACCAGTCGGTTCTGATTGCCTCTTCTTTAATCAGTTTATCCTGCAGGGAGAGGGCAGCCTTATTTATTTCAGATATTTCGGTAGTCACAGCAGGTACTATCTGTATATTTCTGGACCCTTTTGACAGGTTTATAAGACAGCGGGCGGTATTTCTGGCTTCTCTGGAAAAATGCCCGACAATGTAAAAAGCAAGAAAAAGAGAAAGAATCATAGTCGCAAACATTCCAGCCATAGAAAGATGAATCATCTGTGAAATAAAACGCCGGTTGAATTCCAGGTTTCTGAATCCTGTGGGATACATGGCAACATAGCCCTTGATTTTTCCATCAAAAAAATAGGGTTTGGCTTTGTCACTCCGAATCGGCTGGGGACTGTAGTGGTCAAGGCTGCTATTAAGCCAGGACTTCAACTGTGTTCCATCCGGAGCAAAGATATCTATCTGTGCCATTCCCAGGAGTCTTTCAGCAGTATCTCCTAATGCCCGGGAACAGTTGGCTTCATTCAGGAAATCATCCTCATTCATAATCTGGTTGAACATCATTTCCAGGGTAATTAAAGCCTCTTCATAAATCTTTTCATTCCAATTGGCTTTAGAACTCTGATAGGCTATATAAAATGAGATAGTGCTAAGAAAAATATTTAATCCGATAATCATTAAAAAAGCCGCCAGCATTCTGGCGCTTATGGACTTCACTTTCCGTTTCCTGCAAACCTGTATCCATAACCTCTGACAGTTTCAATCCAGTCCGGATTCTGCAGTTTGGCACGGAGGTTTTTAATATGGGTATCCACTGTCCGGTCATATCCTTCAAAGGAGTATTCCAGACAACGGTCCAGTATCTGCTCCCGGGAGACAACGGCTCCACCATTAGAAGAGAGATACAGGAGAATTTTCCACTCCGCAGCAGTAAGTTTCAGGGGCTGGTCGTTGAGCAGGGCCTTATGGGAGTCCTCGTCTGTTGTGAGTATCCCTCCATTAAGTTCCCAGCCATTCATCTTCTTCTGAGGTATCGAGGTCCCTGTTCTCTTGAGAACCGCACCGACCCGCAGTACAAGTTCCTTAGGAGAAAATGGTTTTACGATATAGTCATCCGCACCGACTTCAAAACCGGTGATTCTGTCTGATTCAGATTCTCTTGCCGTCATAAATATGATAGGGATATCCGATTTTTGACGGATTTCCTTAGCAAATACAAAACCATCTCCATCAGGCAGCATGGCATCCAGTAGCAGCAGGTTGGGGTCTTGAGCATTGATGGCTTCTTTTACACCACCCAATGCATCGAACTCTACTACCTCATAGTCTGAAAGTTTCAGGTACCCGGATACCGCTTCTCTGATAGAATCATTGTCTTCAATTATAAATATTAATGCCATATTTACTATTCTGTCGGAGATCTCTTGTTTTATCCAGTCTTTTTTACGAAGTGGGCTAATTTTCCTGATTTAATAATGTTGGTTCTTTCAGTAGTATATTTGGGAATATTATGTAATTTGAATGGAGTTTCTTATGACCCTTTTCAAATAAAACGCTCAAATATATTGCGGGTATCGACTTGTCAAAAAACAGGAAGAGAATTTTATCTCTATTTTCCTTTATAAAGGGATGTGGTAGTATTCGAAAAAAAATAACACATGTAGGGGAGAGCACGGGATGAGCAAAGAGATAGCTCTAACCGGTATTAAACCAACCGGTATGCCACACCTTGGAAATTACCTGGGTGCCATCAAACCAGCCCTGGCGCTGGCAGAAAGCTATGAAGCCCGATTTTTTATTGCGGACTATCATTCACTTAATACAATCAAAAATCCGGAGGATCTCCGGAATTATACATATGAAATCGCAGCCTGTTGGCTGGCCTGCGGTCTGGATCCTGAAAAAGTTCTTATTTACAGACAATCCGATGTGCCCGAAACCTTTGAGCTGACTACCATGATTATGGCCTTTACATCCAAAGGACTGATGAACAGGGCTCATGCCTACAAGGCACAGGTCGATCAGAACCGTGCCAAGGGAAAACCGGAAGATCATAATGTGAATATGGGGCTTTTTACTTATCCTGTTCTGATGGCAGCGGACATTCTGCTGTTTGATGCAAACTATGTTCCTGTCGGAAAGGATCAGGTTCAGCATATTGAAATGGCCGTTGATATTGCCCAGGCGGTAAATCGCAATTACAAACAGGAACTGTTGACCCTTCCCAAACCATTTGTCTCCGAATCTACCCAGGTAGTGATTGGATCTGACGGACGGAAGATGAGTAAGAGTTATGATAATACCATTCCTCTGTTTATTCCTGAGAAAAAGCTGAAAAAGCTCTGTAATAAAATTATTACAAACTCTCAGACAGTAGAAGAGCCTAAGGATCCTGATAACTGTAATGTCTTCACCTTATATAAGCTGTTTGCAACGGATGCACAACAGGCTGCTCTGGCTGCCCGTTACCGTGCCGGTGGTATGGGATGGGGCGAAGCCAAGGCTGAACTTTTTAATGTCTTGAATGCTAAGATCTCTCCCATGCGGGAGAGGTATAATGAGCTTATGGCAGATAAAAGCTCAATTGATAAGATTTTGAGCGATGGTGGTGTAAAAGCCCGGGAATTGGCTGCTGCCAAGATCAAGTCTCTTCGTAAAGTTATGGGATTTGATTTTCTATAAATAAAAATTCTAAAGAAATTCTTAAAAGAATATGAAAAAAAGAGGATTCCACAGGGAATCCTCTTTTTTATGCTGTGGCATGAATTTTGCAGTATCTCCAGCAGGAGGAAATCCATGTTAGATCAATTAACCCATCTGGTTCTGGTATATCAAAGACTGGGACAGCATTCGGATATTCTGCAAAAAGAGATTAACCTTTATATCTATCGTTATCCGGCAAGAGGATATGAACTACCGGAAGAGGAGTGGGTCGACTTTTTTCTCTCCATTCAGCAAAGGGTAGGATCCCTTGTTACAGGATTCGAATACAGAGGCTTCTCTTTCAGAACCTATCTGAACAGAACCCTGCAATGGCATCTGAAGACATACCGCAGGGGAGTCAAAAAGAAGTTATATAATGACTGGGTCCTGGAAAGAGAGTCTGTACTGGCATATCCGGAATGCTGTGATTGTTTCAGTAATGAATATGAGCTGAGAGATAAGATTCTCTATGTCCTGAAATGCTGCAAGTTGACAGCGAAACGTCGGACCGTTTTAAAGACACGGCTGTTCTTTCTTCTTTTGAAAAATATTCTTTTTATACGGGAGCCGGAACTGCTGGACTGTGCGGAGATCCTGGCGTATCCCCGCATGGAAGCTATGAAATACAGGAATCAACTCTTGTGTCTTCTTCAGGATAGAATTTTTCGCAGAGACCTTATGATTCAAAGAAGAAACAGCTGCTACCATAAGGAGACTTATTGCGGGAAACAAATGGGGGAATACACAAATACCGGTCAAAAAAAGGAACTACAGGATGTATTGACCCATTACAATGGTAAAAAACAGAAGATTAATGATCAAATTCACTGTATTCATATTCTTCCCACAAACAGGGAAATCAGCATGGTTCTGAATATACCCAAGGGATCGGTGGATTCAGGTCTGTACTATCTGAAGAAGAATTTGAAAGCCATGGATAGTCGTCTGCAGCTTGTCCGTAAGTCAGAAATGAATTATTCTGCAGGCTATGGAAATAGTATTAGCTAGTGGAAATATGCATAAGAAAATGGAGTTGGAGAAGATTTTATCCAACCATACCCTTCTGCTTCCCTCGGATTTGGGAATCAGCTTTGATTGTGATGAAACGGGAAAAACCTTTCTGGAAAATGCCCTGCTTAAGGCGGAAACCCTCTATGAACTGGTAAAGCGGCCTGTTCTGGCGGATGACTCGGGCCTTTGTGTGGCTGCTCTGGATGGGGCTCCCGGTATTTATTCGGCCAGGTATGGTTCTGAGGAGGGGCAGGCCAATCTCAGTGATAGTGACAGGAATAAACTGCTGCTATCGCAAATTGAAACGGCGAAAAACCGGGATGCCTATTTTATCTGTACCATGGCATTGATTGTGGATCCCTATAGAGTTTTTACGGTACAGGAATCTTTCCCCGGTTCTATCAGCCGCACAGCCTTTGGAGGCGGAGGATTCGGCTATGACCCGGTTTTTGTCGAACCGGTCTCAGGAAAAACTGTAGCAGAACTGCCTGAGGACGAAAAAAACCGGATTTCTCACCGCGGAAGAGCCGGCCGTCGAATGAATGCCATTCTGGAGGATCTGAATGACTGATACAAAAAGTATTCTCTCAAGAGCGGAAGTCGCTGATAAAGATAAATGGGACCTTTCATCTCTCTTTATACGGGAAGAAGACTGGGAGGCCTCTCTTAAATCTCTGGAGGAGATGATCCCCCGGATAGCCTCTTATAAAGGCACTCTTGGTAAATCGCCGGAGCAGCTAAAAGCCTGTCTGGACTTTTTCAATGAAATGGAACTTCTCGATGAGCGGCTTGGATACTATGCCATGCTGCGTAAAGAAGAGGATGTGAGTGACAGCAGCAGTTCCGGCCGCTTTGCCCGCTATGTGAGCATCGCCACCCGTTGTGCTGCTGAATCCAGCTATGTGAAGCCTGAAATCCAAGGCATTCCTGATGAGCAGATGGATTCATATTTGAGCTCTCCCGTACTGGAGGAGTTCAGAATCTCCCTGAAAAAGCTGATCCGTTTCAAGCCGCATATCCTTTCGGAAAAAGAGGAGACTATACTGGCTAAACAGTCGGAATTCGCACAGACTGCCAAAAAGGCATTTTCTGCTCTGACAAACGCGGATATGGATTTTGGAACCCTGGAAGCCGGTGGAGTGGAAAAGCCCTTAACTAACTCAAGTTTTGGAGTGTTTTTGCTTGATCCGGACAGGGACGTTCGAAAAAATGCATTTTTTCAGTTTTACAAGCAGTTTGAAGGGCATGTGAACACCCTTGCAGAACTCTATGCGGGATCTGTTCTGAAAGATATTTTCTCGGCACGGGTTCGTGGCTTTAAATCTGCCCGGCAGTCCAGTCTCTTTACCGATGATGTTCCCGAATCGGTCTATGATAATCTGGTAGAAACCGTCGGGAGGAATCTTGCCCCTCTGCACCGTTACTATGAACTCCGGAAGAACGTTCTCGGTTTGGATTCTCTTCATCTGTATGACACAAAGGTATCGCTGATTCCGGATGTACGGGTCCGTCACAGCTATGATGAGGCTGTTGAAAAAGTACTGGCAGCGGTTTCTCCCCTGGGGGAGGAGTATGTTTCCACTATGAAAAGCGGTTTAACCGGCGCTTGGGTGGATAAGTATGAAAACAAAGGGAAGCGTTCCGGTGCCTTTTCGGCCGGCTCCTATAAGGGGGATCCCTATATCCTGCTGAATTACAAGGAAGATGATATTCGGGATGTCTTTACCCTGGCTCATGAGGGCGGTCACTCCATGCACTCCTGGTATTCGGTTCACAATAATCCTTTTCAGGATTATAATTATACTATTTTTGAGGCGGAGGTTGCCTCGACTTTTAATGAGCAGCTTTTGGCAAAATACCTCTTGGATCAGACGGAAGACAGGGATATGCGTCTTTATTTAATCGGACGTCAGGTCGATGATGCTCTGGCGACTATTTACCGGCAGACAATGTTTGCCGAGTATGAGCAGCGCTGTCACTCTCTTGTTGAGAGCGGCTCTGCACTAAGCGTGGATGTTCTGAGAGGCGAGTACCGGACTCTTCTTGTTAAATATTTTGGTGAGAATGTCGTTCTGGATGAGATGGCCGACCTGGAAGGACTGCGAATTCCCCATTTTTACAACGCTTTTTATGTGTACAAATATGCCACCGGACTTTCTGCGGCTATGGCTCTGTCCGAAATGGTTCTGGAAGGCGGCGAAGGGGAGAAGACAAACTATCTGACCTTTCTGAAATCGGGGGGATCACGCTTTCCTCTGGAATCTCTGAAACTGGCTGGTGTGGATATGAGAAAACCCGAGCCGGTGGAACTGGCTCTAAAGCGTTTTGCCTCTCTGGTGGATGAGCTTGAAAAGGCTCTGCTGTAGATTTTTCTTCAATATTTTTAATTGTCCCGGGGCCTCCCGGGATTTTTTTGTCTGGCTTTTTAAGAGAATATATATTCATTTATGCGCCTTTCGGCACAGGAAAATGAATACATAAAACGTCTATTCTGTAAAAAATGAAAACATTTTTTTCAACATTTCCACTTTTTTTGTCAAAATTATAGGTCAAAAAAGCGCACTTAGAAAGAAAAAAACCTGTTTTAGGTGGGTTTTACGCTTTTTTTCTGAAATGGATTTGACAATATAGAGTTCTATTCGTTAACATCACTATTGAAACAAACTTTATAACATTAAGGAGAAATGGATGAAGAAATTTCTGATAGCCCTTGTGCTGCTTTCTTTGACATCTGCAATATTTGCGGATGATGCCCTGGTAATGCCTAAGGGAGTTATCCGCGTTTACTTTGTCGGTACATACGGAATAACTGATAGTGCCTATGATACGGATGGTGAAGCTCAGGATTCATCAACTGGTGATTCGTCGTTTTTTAACCAGGGATATGCGGCAGAACTGGGTGTTACAGATTCTGTAACCGCCGCGCTTCAGTGGGTACCCGGTCATAATCTGTTTTGTAAGTCTGAAGTGGATCCGATGAACTTGAGTTTAATTGCTAATTATGGAGCTAATCCATATGGAGAAAATAAGAATCTGAAAACTTCCGGAGCCAGTGATATCTTTGCCGGTGCCAAGATCCAGATTCTGGGGGATCACGGTTTTGTAAAAAACGATCAGTTCCGTTTTTCCATGGCTCCCGGTTTCAGAATCCCTCTGGATTCCTATGATGCTAAAGAAGAGTTTGAAAACTACAAATCAGGTGATGACTGGAGATATAGTGGACGTTCCAATGAGTCTCTGGGAATCGGTTCCCGCTTCTACCTTGACTATATTGTGAATGAAAACTTTTTCCTGAACTTTTACTCCGAAATGATCTACAATCTGCCGGTTGATAAAAAATACACAAGTATAGCAGATTCTACAAATACAACAGAGTATGAAGTTAAATACGGTACGGATATGACTTTTGAACTTGAATCTCATTATGACTATCCTCTGACAGAAAAAAGTCATCTTGCCTTCTATCTGCCTGTTAACTATGCCATGACCCAGGATGTGGAAATTGATGGTACATCCGTAGACGATTCCGGCAGTAAATACCTGCAGCTCCAACCCGAAATCGGCTACTTTAATGCAGACTTCAAAGTTCCCTTCGAAGCTACGTTTATGTATGGCCTTCCTCTCTGGGGAGAAAATGCCACAAAAATGCACACATTTTCTCTGAAACTAAAGGTTTACGCCAGACTGTTTAAATAGAATTTTTCAGCAGAACACTGCTGAAAAATGAGCTGTCCCTTAAAGGGGGCAGCTTTTTTCAAGTCTAAGGGAACTCAGGGCCGGATGGCAGACATAAACATGGAAAACATAGTCCGGATTATCTGATCATCGTCCACATCGAAGCTCTCTTTTATCCAGTCCTTTCTAATATATATCTTCTGCATGGTGGACAGAATCATGGTCAGCATGGTAACGGCTGCTTCTTTTGTATTAGAAATATATATGATAGAACCGTCTTCTACACCCATATCCAGGGTATTTTTAATCACAGAAATAACGTTATCCATAATACTCAGGCATTTCCTTGCCTCTTCGTTGGGTCTCTCAATAAACCCGATTTTCTGATCCAGAAAGAGGGTAAAGGCAAACTGATCAAAATGATCGTGATAAAAGTTGAAAAAGATCTCTTGATAGGCATTCAGTCTTTCAATGCCATTCATTGTGGATAGATTCTCTGCCTGACCTACCATCTCTTTCAGAGTTTTATAGGCTTCTAACATGATGATGTAGGATATCTCTTCTTTACTTTCGAAGTAGTGGTAGAGGGTTCTTCTGCTCAGTTCGGATTTCTCCGCAATATCAAGCATGGTTGTGTTGTCACAGCCTTTGGATAAGAAAAGATCTCTGGCCGATTCCAGAATCTCTCTTATGCGCCGTTCTTTTTCTCTTTGTTTACGTTCTGCTATTCCCATTTAATTTGTTAAATCCGATTTGTGGTTTTTTATCAATAAAGTGTATCAACAAAGTGTTTGATTTGAAAAAAAAGACCAGATATTTCATTGTTGAAACAAACTTAATAACATTAAGGAGAAATATCCGGTCCTATTTGCACTCATTCTATACTATTTTGCACAGTACGTGCAATATAGTATAAAATGAAATCTTAGAAGTCAAATGCGACTGTAAACTCTACTAAATCATTATCATCGTACTGACCGAAAAGGCTGTCATCGTCTCCGCCAAAGAAACGGGCTTCCATTCCCAGGGTGAAATCATCCACCGGAGAGTATTCCAGCTTTGGGTAAACCCCGTAGTCGGCATCTTCAAAGTGATAGAATACAATGACTTCCGCTTCCAGTTTTTCATGTAAATACTTGTCACTCAGCTTCAGGATCAGCAGGTTCTGAGTGTACTCTTCTTCATCATTATACTCGATATCACCCATGGCAATCTCATTCTTATTGAGGATGAGCCGCCCGGCTTCCTGAATATTGATATTCAGATTACTAACAGGGATATCCCGGTCAAAGCCGCCGACCCAGGCGATATTATGATTATGAACATCGCTCTTATGGCCGTCAAAGTCCTGTGTCATATTATAGGCAAATTCCCCTCTCAGGTTTAAGCCCGCCAGAACATAGGCGGCTTCCAAACCAAAGGTCTGCATGGGATCATATTCATACCAGTAGTTGACTGTTTTATCTCCATCAAACTCATAGTTAAAGCTGGGGAGTTTGTTGTATCCGGCATAATAGATGAATCCGTAGTCGAATCCTCCGCTGGTTGATGTATAGTGCAGGGCTGCCTGGCCGTAATCGAGGGTATTTGTATCA
>NBMC01000022.1 GCA_002084805.1 Spirochaetaceae bacterium 4572_59
TTGAATCAAGAGTAGAATCTTTGACTTTTCTGGTAAAGGAAAGGAGGTTCCGTTCTGATGGAACATACATAATTTGAGGGAGTGCATAGTTACTGTTTTGAATATCGGTAATACTTAGTTTTCCATCACGGTACTTAATTTTAAAAAAGAAGTAATAAACATAGACAATTATAACATATATGATATAGTTGTCTTATGTATGAGGTAAGATTATTAGATCCAGCAAATGAATTACTTGAATCATGTGCTTCAAAAATGCAGGCTAAAATTTTGCGAACCATTGATTTGCTTGAAAAATTTGGACCTAATCTTCCTCAACCCCATGCAAAGAAGCTAACTGGATATGATCTTAAAGAATTAAGAGTTAAACTTGGTTCAGATATAATAAGAATGTTTTATTTTCATTATAAAAATAAGATTTACATAATTACATCTGGTTATATTAAAAAGACCAATAAGATTAGTAAAAAAGAAATAAAAAGAGCTTTAAAACTTAAAGCAAAATTTGAGGAGGAAAATAGATGAAATCTTCAAAATATTCAGAAGTAAAGAAGAAGTTGCTTAGTGATCCGGAAGTTAGAGAAGCATATGATGAAATTGAAGAAGAATTTTCATTGGCAATGGAAATTATAGAACTTAGGAAAGAAAAAAAATTGACACAGAAGGAATTAGCAAAGAAGTTGGGAACTTCACAACCAGCAATTGCCCGAATAGAGTCTGGTAGTTATAAAAAAATATCTTTAGCTTTTTTAAGAAAAGTAGCAGAAGCCCTAGATGCTGTCCCGGAAGTTCACTTAAAGAGAAAAGTGCATCAATAAATCTATGTGTAAATTTGCATATAACAAAAATTTGCACCAGATTTGGCAGTACTAATAAATTCTGCTAATATTCTATGCAAACAAAATTCATGACACCTTAACCGGCCAAACAGGTGAAATCTTACGTTATACCGCATAAAATTCACTTTTAATATTTAGTTGATTACAGTACCATTATTTGGGATACTTTTTTAAAATCTGAGCTCTATCATAAATTCCATCAACCACTCTTTGAGTTGCCGGTGGATTGTTTTGAGACAGATAATCATTTATCTCCTGAAGCCATGATACCGCTTCTTCCGTCCATCTTATTTCTGCCATGCGCTGATTCTGCGCTTCATTTCTTCATTTGAAACTGTTTTGCCTTCTCTTGAATCTTTCAATCCTCGCGTAATCATCGTCTCAAAGGCTAATTCTCTAAGGATTTCTTCATATGAGGAGTCTTCTGGTTGATCCTGAATAACTTCTGTCATCCTTTCTTTAACAACAGACATAAATTACTTCCTCTCTTTTTAACAAAATTTATATGGTAATAATATTTCCATTACTATTTTATAACTCCTTGGTGTGGATAGCAAGGGACTATAACATATGGTCAAGCATTTCTTAAAACTTTGCTATGCAGTTTTATGCTTATGATTATCAGAAAATTGCAAACAAGATTCTTGAAAACCACTGCCAGCCTACATCCCCATGGCAGAAGACTCCTATCACATAGAAATAAATCCACAGGGAAACGCCACAATAAGCCTCCTTATCTATGACTCCTTTCCAAAAGGAACAAAAAGCATAAAAGTGACCTATACCGCAGGATACAGCCAGAACACCCGCTATGACCGCCAGCTCTTTGAGGACTGCCTCTATTCCTCCGTCCCTCTTTCCACTACAATTCGTCTATGAAAACGAACTATCATACCCATTGTTCCCATTGTGACGGTATTGCCGATCCGGAAACCGTTGTTAAAACGGCAATTGAAAAGAATTTTGACATACTCGGGTTTTCATCCCACTCTCCACTGGAAGGGGAAGACTGGACTCTCTCTCCGGAGGGAGTTGAAGATTATGTCTCTGAGATAAACGTCTTAAAAGAAAAATACCAGGACCAGATTCAAATTCTTGTTGGAATGGAAATGGATTTTATTCCCACTGAAGCTGTGTGGACACATAACAGATGGAAAAATCTTGATCTGGATTATATGATCGGGTCGGTCCATATGGTCCCCATTGTTGATGAATACAAACACCTGAGCATTGATGGTTCAATTGAGGAACTGAAAGAGCTTATAGATCTGTACTTTAAGGGGGATGTCAGAAAAATGGTAGAAGCCTACTACGATACCATCGCCCTTATGGCTTCACGGGAGACCATGGACTTTATCGGTCATCTGGATGTTATCAAAAAAAGGAACAGAGTTATGGGATTTCTGAATGAACAGGATTCCTGGTACATGCATAAAGTATGTGAGGTTCTGAATGTAATTGCAGAAAATAATCAGCGTATAGAAATCAATACCGGAGGAATCTCCCGGGGAGCAACGGATGCACTCTATCCCTCTCAGTCTATCCTGAAGGAGTGTTGTAAAAGAAACATTCCTATTGTGATAAACAGTGACTCCCACAATCCGAAGTATCTGGACGGGGAGTTTTCTCTTGCCCGGGAAGCGGCTCTTGAGGCAGGATACCGGGAACAGTGGATTCTGGACCGCCGGGAATGGCGGCCCCTTCCGCTGAAATAATCACTTATAAGAGTCTTATTCGAAAATAATGGTTTTGTTTCCGAAAACCAGTACTTTATTTTGAAGGTGGAGCTGGACACCCTTGGAAAGAACTGTTTTTTCAAGGTTCCGGCCTTTTTCCACCAGATCGGCAATACTGTTTCTGTGATTTACCCTGGTGACATCCTGGGCGATAATCGGTCCCTGATCCAGGTCTTCAGTTACATAATGACTGGTGGCCCCGATCAGTTTAACTCCCCGTGAAAACGCCTGGTGGTAGGGTTTGGCCCCCACAAAGGCGGGAAGGAAGGAGTGATGAATATTGATAATCTTCCGAGGAAAGGATTCTACAAAATTGCTTGAGAGAATCTGCATATAACGAGCTAGAACGATCAGGTCAATTTTCTCCTTTTTCAAAAGGGCAATCTGCTGGTTTTCAGCTTCTTTTTTGGTCTCTTTTGTAACAGGAAAATGGTAAAAAGGAATTCCAAAATATTCCGCTATGGGTTTTGTATCCGGATGGTTACTGATTATCATTTTTATATTGGCTTTCAACTCCCCCGCTCTATTTCTGAGAAGCAGTTCATAGAGGCAGTGATCATATTTAGATACCAGTATGGCCATGCTGTGAATCTCATTGGAGAACTCCAGCTTCCAGCCCATTTCAAATTTAATGGCAATGGGTTCGAAAGCAGAAGATATCTTTTCTGCCGGAAGGGCAAAGTCTGTCAAATCCCATTCAACACGCATAAAGAACATCCCTGATTCGTCGTAGTGCTGGTCACAATTAAGGATATTCCCCTCATACATGCTTATAAAGTGTGTGATTTCCGCAACAATTCCTTTTTTGTCCTGACAGGACAGGAAAAGGATAGCCGATTCAGGCATTGAATTCATTTCGATATCTCCCTTGGTAATTCTTTATAAGCTGTCATTATATTCATAAACATTGTCTGTGCAAAGCCTTCAGTTCAGTGCTTCTGCCAGTTCGCGGAAGCGGTCGCCCCTCCCGAATTCGTTGACAAACATGCCGAATGAGGTGGCACCGGGAGACATCAGCAGGGCATCTCCCTCCTGTGCTTCCTTCGAGGCAGCCTTGAAAGCCTCTTCCAGAGAGGGGTAGGGACCCTTAAAGGCAATATCGTTTTTTTTCAGAAGATCAACAATTTTATTGGTAGCCGATCCTTTCAGGAGGTAGATCTCTTCCGCTGTTTTAAGGGCTTCCAATGCACAATGATAGTCCAGTTCTTTGTCCTTTCCTCCGGCAATCAGCCGGACAGGCTTGTTAAAACTCAGGATTCCAGCGGCCATGGCTTCCGGAATGGTTGCGGTTGTATCGTTATAATATCTCACTCCCCGGAGGGTTCTTACCAGCTCCATTCTGTGGGGTACACCCTTGAACGCGGCAAGGGCATCCCTGATAATTCCTGTCTCCACCCCGAGCAGCCGGGCAGTAGCCGCCGCAATCAGGCAGTTCAGGCGGAAGTAGCGGCCGGGAACCCGCAGTTTTTCCGGAAGAAGTTCTTCCCTCTCTTCTATCTCTCCCTCCGCTCCGCACAGGCAGAATTGCTCTTCTCTGTCCCTGTAGAAATGGGGCCGGGCAGAACACTCTGAAGCAAATTCCCTTCCATACTCATCTTCCAGAAAGATGGCATGCTGTGTTGCCTTCTGTCCCCGGTATATTTCTTTCTTGTCATCCACATAGTCTGAAAAAGAGCTGTACATATTCTGGTGATCATTCATTATATTGGTAATAATACTGATTTCTGGATGTAGAAGATTCCGGCCTCGCAGGTCCCTGAGCTGCCAGGAGGAGAGCTCCAGAATTATGGGATCATCAGGGCCGAGTTCTTTCAGAAAAGTCAGGGGAGATACGGTAATATTTCCTCCCAGCCAGACCTGGGGATAGGCCATTTTCAGGATGGCATAGAGGGCGGATACAACGGAGGACTTCCCTTTGCTACCTGTTACGGCGATGATGGGATTTTTACAGGCTGACAGAAAAACTGACAGATCTGTTTCAATTTGCGCTGCTGCTTTCAGGTAGGGTGAATCTGCCGGAACAGCAGGATTCTTGATCACAATATCTGCCCCGCTAAAGTCTTCTATCCTGTGTTCTCCCAGAACATAGCGGACATCCAGATCTTTCAGCAGTTCCATGGAAGGTCTCAGGATCTCTTCTGATCGGAGATCTGTTGCTGTTACGATTGCTCCCGATTCGGCAAAATAACGGACACAGGCCAGTCCCCCGCCGTTAAGTCCCAGTCCCATGACTGTTATCTTTTTATTCCTATAGTCCTGCCCCACCTTAGCCGCCTCTCTTGTCTGATTGTATGTTATGACCGATAATATCAGATATGCCCTTCAATGCCAAAGGAGAGAGTAGCAAAATGATCAGAAAAACAAGCTGGCAGGTCTTCTGCTTTTTTATATTATTATCCTCCACCGCCTATGCCCGGGAGCAGGCGGAAATTGTCTATGCAGAAGGGGAAGGTTTTACCATAGTCCGTGAGGGACTTGCTACTTTTTATGATCTCTATGAAGAGGAAGCTGAGGGGATGATTCTTCTTCCGGGCGACCTTATCCTCACAGAGCAGGAAAGCTACCTGGAAATAGAGATCAACAAGACAGGATCTTTGATTAAAATTGCGGAGAATACAAGCTTTTCCATTAACTCTCTGGAAAACAAGGGGGGAAGCTTCACTGTTTCCTACGGCCGTATCAGGGCAAAGGTTAATAAACTGACAGATGATAGTCCCTTTTGGGTTCAGGGAACAGATACTGTTGCCGGAGTGAGAGGAACGGATTTTGGATACGATCTTTTCTTTGAAAGGGATAAACCCGAAAAAACCAGAACCGTTGTGTATTGTTTTAAAGGAAAGGTGGAAGTGGTGAAACTGGCCTTTACCGTAGAAAAAGCAGGTCCTGTTGAGGCTCTCTCATCAGTTATACTGGGACGAAATGAAATGGTCTCTGTTTTATCAGAGTCTGAGGAGCTTCTTGAAAAAGAAAAAGTCAGCTCTGAACTGAAAGAATATTGGGAAGTGAATGATTTTAATTTCCCAGAGGAACCATTGGAATCTACCCTGGCCCTTAAGAGCTTTCATAAAGACTCAAAACAGTTAAAGCAGGCTGCTTTATTCGCTGGGATTACCGGTTCTCTTTTTGGCGGAATTGGAACGGCCTCTTATCTCTGGGGAGAAGCTCCCCGGAGTACGGTCTGGGGGATGGGCGGGGTTGGTGCTACTGTGATTGGCTTTGCTGGATATTTATATATACGCGCTCTGATTCTTGATAGCCGGAGCGTTCCCTCTGCGGCTACAGAATAAAGGGCCTCAGAGCTCTTTTACAGTTCTATCCAGTTTAACAATAAGCCAGTTTCCTTTTTTCTGTTTTTCCAGCAGGAGGGTATCCCGTACTCTGTATCCTGATGGATGCAAAGTTTCGACGTTTTCAGTCATAACAGCCTCTTCTTCGGCAATTCCGGGATGCCACTTATCATAATCCACATGGAAGTGGGTTTCATCCAGTTTTGTAATTTCTAGATCTGTCAAACCAAAAACCGAGACTCCTGCTTCAGGCAGGGGGCGTCCCGATGCACTCCACTCTTTTGCAGAAATAATTCCGGAGTCACCTTCATATCCCTGCCTGACTTTTGTGATGACAAAGAAGTTCATTATCTCTGTTATATCCTGCTTCCCCGCATCTTTATGGATACAGTCGCTCATCAGTTCCTGATCCATTGAGTCAAAACAGCTATAATAGGCTTCTACAAGCTGCAGCGGGTCCATGTCCATTGTCATGGGCGGTTCCAGAGCTTTCTTAAGGGGAGCACTGATCAGAGCTCCTATACAGGCGATTATGGCAACCACTGAAAAGATCATGGTCCGTTTTTTCCGCCAGTATGTTCTTATTCTTATATTGGATTCCCTCCGGGCAGTCTGTTCTTTCAGTTTTGTCTCGGTCTCTGCTTTTTCTTCTTCCGTAACGCTATTGAAAGCAGTTTCCTTCTCCCAGATTTTGAAAACGGTTCTCCAGTCTGAGAGTGGGGGAGGGGTCTCTTTTGGGGACAGGGCTGTGGATATCATTTTTGAAATCTCTTTTTTAAGCCCGGCACAGCGGTATTCAATCGGAATAACAGGATAGCTACGCATCTCATCTGGTAATTCTACGTCTTCCCGCCGGGAATAGGGAGGAGTGCCGCTCAATACCCGGTAGGAAAGAACTGCTAATGTAAAAGATAAGCCATCCCGGCCTTTTCTGTCGGGGTGATTAAAGGGATACCAGCACTCCTGTCTGAGCTTTTCATTTTGGCCTTTTCTGATAAAATCCATCAGTCTCTGAGGAAAAATAAGAATCCTGTTATCTTCTGTGAGAAACCAGCCCTTGCTGAAAAAACCGTAAGATGCCATGTCTTTTTCATAAAGCAGATGAAAAACCATAGCAAGGATCCATAAATCATTCTCAGTCAGCTTATCCGGATTGAACAAACGGCCCTTGATTTCAGGACCGTAAAAAATCATCTGATTGTTTTCTTCTGTAACTCCGGAAATCTTCCAGGATTCCATGCCACCTTCGCTGTCGATGATCCAGCCACTATCGTTCTGGAGTGATCCCAGATCCACAGAACGGAATAATTTTGAATTTAATCCGCTGGCAATGCCCATATATGTTTGTTCTCCGTCAATCAGGCTGACAAGTCCTTTTTCTATTTCTGTTATTGTAAAAGCCATTGCTGAATCTCCTTCCTATGAAAAATATACTAAAAAAAGGGTTTCGGGTTAGATTTTTAGGCAGTTTTTACTTTTTCGTGATAATTTCAGCATTGAAACGTAAGAGTTCATATTCCTCGCACTAGTAATGGGAGGTGGCGATCCCTGTCTTTATGCAGAGATGACCCATTAACTGTTCAAGATCACATCCCTGTTCTGCCGCAAGCTAGCCCCTCTTCCAGCAGAATCCGCCGTAGTAGACACCTTTATCCATACCATGTTCAGAAACCCTGGTATGTTCATGATAGAGCAGATGCGCCTTACCCGCTTCGGGGAAAAGTTCCGAGGCTAGAGTCAGTACTGTTGTACCGCAGGTGGATAAATTTCCTTTTTTCTCTTCCTCTAGAAGAGAGTGCTCTAGGGGGAACTGCATCAACTCAATTAAATGGGATGCCATCTTTTCACTCTCATCCAGAGGAAGGAAATCACTCAGATTTACAGATAAAACCGTCAGTATCGATTCTTTCTGATCACTCAGAGCTGCTTTCATTTCTTCCGCTGCTTTTCGAATCTGTTTACGGTTTAGTTTTCCCATCAGTATGGGAAGGATTTCTGCATCCGGAAAGAGATGGCGCACATAGGGAAGTTGAACCTCCAGGCAGTGCTCCTCCATATGGGGAGAATTATCTATAACAAAGAGAGAGGATGAATCGTTTAGTTTATTGCGCAGCTCTGTATTAACATGGGCATAGCCCAGGGGTGTCTCAAAATATTCTTTTTCAGGGAGGTAGAGAAAGGCATTGTTCTTTTCCCGGTGAACCGGTCCCAAAAGGAGTACTGTTTGAACGTCTTTCTTACGACAGGCTGAAAAGGCAGCCGCCATGCAGGCTCCGTTGGTGCTGTAGGATCCATGAGGTGTCAGTATTAAATCAGAACTGTTCTCCTTAAAATGCAAAAGGCTCTGATCAAGCTGTAGGGTTAATTCTTCTTTTCTGTCCGGATAGAATAGTCCGCTTACCAGGCTGGGTCTTATTTGTTTTTTTTCAGGTTTCTTCATTTTGTACTTCCTCTACTATACCAATGCTTTTCTTAAACGGCTGATCCTGTTTTTATCCAATTTTATATAAAGATTCTTCTCTTTCGTGGGGAGAACAAGTCCTTTTTTACCTTCTTTTGGTCGGCGGAGATATTTTACTTGGGTATAGTAAACATCTCCCTGGCCGGCTTTTTTTGCCTTACTGTAAAATACTGCTAAATTTCCTGCATCCAGCAGGACATCCAGTGGTATGGATTTTCCCCGGGGGGCACGGATAAATATGTATCCACCCGCATAATCCCGTGTGTGGAGCCAGTAGTCATTTCCCCGGACATATTGTCTGAGTAGAGCATCATTTTCTCTGGCATTACGACCGCTCAGGAGGGTGAAACCTCCTGAGGAAAAACTTAAGCCCGGTGTTTTTTTTACTGTATTTCCTGTTTGGGATACATTCTCATCCGGAGTCAGAGAACGTATCTTTTCGGGATCTTTGCTATCATTTATTATTTGTCTGGATTCCTCTATCGTTCGCAGTTTTTCTTCCAGCAGCAGAACTTCTTCTTCTGTCATGGCTCTGCCGCGGGAGGCTTTTCCGGCTCTCTTATAATAATCCTGGGCGTTTTCTACAGGACTTTTCCGGGGGTCAAGAGCTACCGTCTCCTCTTCGCTCTGATACTCCCGGTCTCCCTTTTTAAGGACTGTAAGGGCTCCCATAAGGAGATCTCCCTTGTGACGTTGTTCTTCTTCTTTTTCATATTCGGCCAGTCGTGTCCGGAGTCCCTTTAGCCCGGCCTGATACTGACTTTCAAGCTGATCCAATGCTCTTTCTGCGTTCTGTTTCAGTTGATGAAGATCCGCATGAGCTTCCTCGTCCGTGTAATAGCGGTCCAGAAAAAGGTTATAAGTCAGATTTTCTTTCAAGCCTTCCTCTTTCAGTGAAAACTTTCTGGCCGATGGTTTAATGTCCATCTCTTCGGGCTGGTAATATTTTCCGGGAACCTCATCTCTGGCAGGCCTTCGGGAGAAGGCGTCCAGAATCTTCCCCCGGGGATCACAAAGCAGTAGATTGGAGGCTCCTCCCCACAGGCGGATATAGAGTTTATAATGTTCATCCCCCTTTCGCAGGATTATTCGGACAATCCGTTCCCTGCCCAGCTGACAAACTTCTTCAATCCGGCAACCTTTGATCCGGGAACGGAGGAAGGAGGTGAAACGGGGAGGTTTTGCCAGAGATTTGAAGCGTCTTTCTGTTTCATGAAGCCTTAGGGAAGAACGTTCTAAACAGATTAAAAGATGTATGGTTCTGCCCGGTCTGTAGAGATCCAGTATTATATGATGAAAACTGCTTTGACGAATATTCTGTAAAAAGCATCCCTCTAGAGGGAGTTCTTCAAGAACTTTATCAATTTCTACCCAGTTAAGAGACATCTTTATTCTCCTTCCTTCGGGATATGATTCAGAAAAGAATCCATTCCTTTCTGTGAGAAAAGTCTGTTCTCCTCTGCTAGAAGAAGGGAAGCATTAGTTATATTGACAATAGCATCTGTATGTAGCAAAGTGATATTTCCGGTTTGAATATGAACCCTGCCGTTAAAAAGTAACATATATTTGTACTCCTAACATCTTAATAATAATCCGCTTAGAAAGGCTGCCGCCAGTAAAATCCCATTAATAAACGGCAGTAACAGGGGATGACTCTGTCTGAAGCTTCTTTTTCGCAGTATAAACATAAAAATAATGGGTGAAATCCCCAGTATCATATGGTAAAAAGGGACAGTCCTATTCGCTAGATTCAGAAGCCCTGTCAGTATTGTTACAGGAAGCAGCAGCTGAGACAAGTTTATAGAAATCCGGTCGGGAAGGGTGGGGGCTCTTCCTTTTTTCAATAGGAATGCCGAGCGGAACAGGAAGAACCCGTGACTGATAACGAGTAGGATGGCTGATGTCAGATGAAGTATGAGAAGCATAACAACAGCACTCTATCCGGAATTGGAATAAAAATCCATATTGCACGCTTTTTTCATTAAACTCAGGCCTGATGATTACGGCCCCAGTTCGCTAATATTTTTTATGATCTCGCCTTTTTCTCTCTTCATATTCAGCTGGCTTATTATAACTCCCATAAGTATCAGAGCTGAAGCTAGGTATTGATTTACTCCCACATGCTCCTTAAGGATTATAATACTCAGAACCAGAGAAATAATGGGTATGAGATTGATAAACGCAGAGGAACGGCTGGCCGGTAGGCGGCTTGTGGCGAAGTTATAGAATCCGTAACCTCCCAGGGTTACAATAACTCCCAGGTAGATAACTGACAGTACTCCCTGATGGGACCATTCCTGTGGGAAGCGTGAATGGGGGAAAAAACAGAAGGGTAGGAAGAAAAGACTTCCCATGAGAGTCTGTATTCCTGTAAGAAAAAAGTGGGAATAGCGGGATGTCATTTTTTTTAGAATAACTGTGTATCCGCATGCACAGACCATGGCGGCCAGCTCCATCAGATTACCCAGAACCGGATTGGGGGCCTCTTCTGAACTGCTGCCTGACAGGGTCAGCCATACCACTCCCCCGATGGCAAGGAGAAAACCTGTCAGCATGGAAGCTGAGAGCTTTTCATTCAGGTAAAAAACGGCAGTAAAACCGACCATCAATGGCAGAATGGATGTTATCATTCCCGCCTGACTGGCTGTTGTCAGAGTCAGTGCTTTTGCCTCAAAAAGAAAGTAGAGGCAGGGTTCGAAAAAGCCCATCAGCATGAGGAGAATAAAATCTTCCTTTTGTATCTTTGGTATTCCCTTTATCAGAACAGGGATGAAAAACATCATTCCCAGAAACATTCTGCCAAATATGACAAAGAGAGGATCATACTCTCTGAAGGCAATTTTAAGGACAATAAAGGAGCTGCCCCAGACAAACATTGCCAATAAGAGTGCGGCATAAGCAATTGAGTTATGGTCTTTTTTCATTCTGCCAATATGTCATAAACGGGGAATTCATTGTAGTAGGGACTTAGTTATTCCTATTTTAATTCAATATTATATTGCTCATTTGCAGGGGAAGGGATTATTCTGTAAAAAAGAATAAATCAGGAAGCTGAGGGGGAAGGTCGCTTGAGATGATACAGGATTATGAAGCTATTCTGGAGAGTATCTCCGATGGTGTTTTTACAGTCGACAAGGAGTGGCGGATAAGCTCCTTTAACCGTGCAGCCGAAGAGATTACGGGTGTCTCAAGAGAGGAGGCTCTCGGACGACCTTGTTCTGAGGTTCTTCGTTCCAGCCTCTGCGGAAACCAGTGTGCCCTGCGGAAAACCCTGAAAGACGGCCGGGCTCTGGTGAATAAAAAATGCTATATCATCAATTCAGAGGGGGGGCAGATTCCAATCTCTCTTTCAACCGCGGTCTTCCGGGATCGGGAAGGAAAAATTATGGGAGGTGCCGAAACATTCCGGGATCTCTCTGAGCTGGAGTCCCTGAAGAAATATCAGCTTCCGGACACTCAGGGTAATAAACTTCTCAGTAGTAAAAGTCCTTCCATGCAACAGGTTCTTTATCTTATCGAGATGGTCTCTCCCACAGATTCAACAGTTATCATTTATGGAGAAACCGGAACGGGAAAAGAAGTCAGTGCTCGTACTGTTCATGATCTCAGCCCAAGACGGGAAGAGCCTTTTGTGGCTGTTAACTGTGCGGCCCTTCCAGAAAATCTGTTGGAGTCGGTTCTGTTCGGTCATATTAAAGGCGCTTTTACAGGAGCTGTTGAAGATCAACAGGGAGTTTTTGCCCGGACCGGCAGAGGGACTCTTTTTCTGGACGAAATTGGAGATATATCTCCTGCTCTTCAGCTGCGTCTTTTGAGGGTCTTGCAGGAACGGGAGTATGAACCGCTAGGCAGCAGCAGAACCATAAAGACTGAAGCCAGGATTATTGCTGCCACCCATCGTAACTTAAAAGATCGGATTGCAGAAGGTATGTTCCGGGAGGATCTTTATTACCGTCTGAATGTGGTTTCCATAAATCTGCCTCCTCTGAGGGAGAGAAAAGAGGACCTTCATGATCTGACAGTCCTTTTTATCCAGAGGTACAACTCTCTTCATAACAGGGAAATTCTGGGAATTGAAGCGGATGTTCATACTCTTCTCCGTGATTATGACTGGCCCGGAAATATCCGTGAGCTTGAAAATGTTATAGAGCGAGCCTGTATTCTGTGTCGCGGTCCGCTTATCGAAAAAAACTGCCTGCCTCCGGAAATTTCAGGATTCAATCCGTTAATGCGGAAGGAAGCTAAAGAGGGTAAAAACGATCTGATGAGTTCTCGGGAGGAGGCTGAAATACAGGAGATACGCTCCGCATTGAATCAGACCGCAAATAATAAGCAGGCTGCGGCGGATCTCCTTGGTATTCATAAAACGACTCTCTTCAGGAAGCTGAAAAAATATAAAATATAGTAGCAGTAATGCTACTATTAGTAGCATTACTAATAGCAGTAGCGCTACTCTTTATGGACTTTTGTGTATTCTAAACCACTTACAGCGCCATTATAGTACTTGGCATGGTAATTGTATCTATAACTTCAGGAGGCTTATATGAAAATTGTCCTGCCCGTATGGAACAGCCGGGTGGCTCCTGTGTTTGACGCAGCGGATCAGTGGGTGATGGTGACCGTAGAGAATGATCAATGGCTGATTGGCGGGGAAAACTGTTTTTCCTTATCTCTTCCGGAAGCAAAAGCCCGGGAATTGCTGGATCAGAAGATGGAATACCTGATTTGCGGAGCGATTCCATACAGGATTGAACGATTTTTATTGGAAGCCGGTTGCGGGGTAAGGTCTTTTGTCTCGGGAGAACCCGAAGAGTTAATCCGGGCTTGGATTAATAAGACTCTTGATGAACCCCGTTACAGTATGCCTGGATGCGGACGGCAGGGCTATGGCAGACGAGGCCGGGACCAGGGAGGTTCGGGCCGCGGAGGTCATGGTTATGGCCGGGGCAATGGAAGATTTTTGTAAGGTTTTGTAACAAGGAGTTATATTATGCCAGGAGGAAACAGACAGGGACCCGAAGGACGGGGACCTCAAACAGGTAGAGGAATGGGTTATTGCGGAGCAAATACCGTCAATAATAACAATACCGCAGCACAGAATCAGGGGCCTGTTATTCAGGGGCCTGTCAATCAAGCTGCCGGACTGGGCTGGGCTGCCGGCCGTGGCGCCGGACTGGGACGTGGTGCCGGATTTGGCGCTGGACTGGGCCGTGCTGTCGGTCGTGGCGCCGGATTGGGCCGTGGTGCCGGACGCGGTGCCGGATTTGGACGTGGTGCCGGACGTGGTGCCGGACTGGGACGCAGAGGATTCTGATATAGTATTGACCGGGAGCGTGGCTCCCGGTTTTTTTTAATTTTTTTTGAAATTTTAAGGAACGAATATGAGCAATCAATTGACAGTTATCGTAGATAACAGGGCGGAAAAACCCTATCAGAAAGAACACGGCTTCTCCCTTTTAATCGAATGGAACGGGAAACGTATCCTTTTTGATACGGCTCAGGGAAAGGCTTTTTTTCATAATGCAGAGCTACTGGGGATTTCTCTGGAACAGCTGGATGCTCTGATTCTAAGTCATGGTCATTATGATCATGGAGGGAATTTGGCTGCTGTTCTGGAAAAGAATCCACATATGCCCGTATACGCCCATCCAGATTGTGTTATTGACCGTTATTCTCTTCATAAAGATGGAAAAATAGTTCCTGTGAACCTTTCTGAGAAAGACCGGAAGGCTTTATTGAGCCATCCGGAGGAGTCTCTTCACTGGTGCCGGGAAGCAGAGGAAGTCTTTCCCGGTTTATGGTTTTCAGGGAGTATTCCGCGAATTCATGAAGACGAAGATACGGGAGGATCTTTTTTTCTGGAGAAAGAAATGGTTCATACAGATTCTATTCCGGATGATATATCCATATGCCTGGAATATGAGGACCATTTGTCGCTTATCTGTGGTTGCTGTCATGCGGGAGTGCGAAATACCATTGATCGGGTACAGGCGATACGGAATCAGAAATCAGTAGAATTTCTGATGGGGGGATTCCATCTGGTTCATGCCGGAGAAAAGAGAATCTCTGATACAATTTCCTTTATTGATGATCATCAGATCAGACGTATCATTCCGGCTCATTGTACCGGAGAACTTGCAATGAAACGGTTTAAGCAGGAGTTGTCAGGAAAAGTAAGCTTCGGTCTGGCCGGTCTGAAGCTTCCCCTTTAATGAGAATTAAGATTTGTTCCCCCAATCATTCATTAAACATTCATTTTATGTGTGATGGAGAGATTAACTACTTGACCGGGAATAAAAGGTCAAGTAGTATATAAAACATACTTAAGGTAGGTATTGTAAGTGAAAGTAACAAAAGAACAGATCCTGCAGAAAGCCATTTCCTTTTTCTCATCCCATGACTACGACAGATCATCTCTGAATGAAATAGCCGGGGCTCTGAATATTACAAAAGGAGGAATCTATCATTACTTTGAGAGTAAGGATGATCTTTTCAAGGAGTCTGTTTCCTATCTTCTGGATATCGTGGATCAGCAGGCCTCCGATTCCATCGAGCTTGGGATTCCTCTGAAAAAGCTTCTGAAGTCTTTTTTCCTTCTGGATGATGTGGCCGGACTCTACTCTCAAATGACAGGTTTAGACATCCTGGGAGACTATTCTGATATTGTCTACCTCTTGTTCTCTGTCCTGAAAAAGTTTCCCGAGATGCGGAGTAAGCAGGAAAGGATCTATGCTCGTTATATGATGGGGATGGAAATGTTGTTTCGTGATGCCCAGAAAAGGGGGGAAATCCGTCGTGATCTTGATCCGGAGGGACTGGCATTTGAATTGACCGCCTTTGTGGAAGGGGGCATGCTGATTTCTTCAGTCAGCTCCGGCCTGGACGGTAATCGTCTGGGAACGAAGGTTTTTGATAATTTCTGGAAGCGGATACAATCTGACTCAGATGATCCGGAATAGTTTTTTTTGGGATGATAATATACCGACGGTCGGTATTTTATATAGAGAGGAGAACAATATGAAACAGCAAAAAGAAAGGGCACTGGTGCAATGGACCGAGTGGTCAATCAGTCACTACAGGAAAGCTCTGCTCCTGGTATTAGGCATTACTGTGCTTCTTGGAATAGGTCTTATTTTTTTAAAGACAGAAATGACCTTTTTCTCTATACTGCCGCGGCACTCCAAACAGGTTCAGGATTTTGAGAGAATTACCAATGAATTTGCTTCGGCATCACAGATCATTGTGGCGGTTGATGCCCGGAATATTGAGGATCACAAGGAGGCGGAAGCCCTTGTCCGGCAGACTATCGCTCAGATGATCACGGAATTCGAGAGTCCCCGCTGGAAGGATATGCTGGAGGGAAGTACAACAGGAATTGATACGGATTTTGTGAGGGCTCACGGCATGATGCTTTCTGATCCGGAAGATCAGGACCGGATGATCAAAATCTACAGTAATCCCGACCTTCTGCCATTTATTACTCATCTCTGAATCTGATGGAGGAGCATCTTTCCGGAGAGGCTGTAGAGACACAGACTCTGGAGGACGCTCTGGACCTCTACTTTTTTGGTGATTCCTATATTTTAAGCAACGATAGCCGGATGGGGCTTCTCTTTCTGAGACCCAATTTTACTATGAATGAGTTTTTCCGTCTGGTGGAAATTGAAAAGATTGAGGAGCGTGCCGCAGAGATTGCCCGGGTCAACGGTCTGAGTGCCGGTCTGACGGGGATGATGGTTGTAGGAAAGGATGAAATGGTAACTTCTGAGCAGGGGCTGGGCCTTTCCATGATGGTAGCCTTTATTCTGATCATTCTGTTGCTGATTCTCGTATTCAGAATGAAAGCTGTTCCGCTGATTGTAGGGCTGCCCCTTCTGCTCGGGATTTTCTGGGCTATGGGGCTGACCGGTATTGTGATACACCGGCTGAATATTGTAACGGCCATGTACATGGTAGCTCTTGTGGGGTTGGGAGTTGATTTCGGAATTCATATTCTGGCTGCATATATACAGTTCCGTGATGAGGGAATGGACTTTCAGCCGGCTCTGGTTGAAGCCTATAGAATCAGTGGTTCCGGGATTATCACAGGAGCTCTGACGACAGCCGCGGCTTTCTTTGCCCTGAGTTTTTCCAAAACCGAGATGATTAGTGAGTTGGGAATAGTGGCCGGAATGGGAATCATCTGTGAAATGACTGCCATGCTGATGATGATCCCCCCGCTTCTCTCATACAGACATGAGCGGCTGATCCGGAAGGGAAAGGATGATATGAATCACGCCAGAAAAATTCATATTTCATCCACATTGACCGGTGGTCTGGGAAATTTTGTAAAAGAACAATACAGATGGATAATCATTATTCTGTTGGCAATCGGTATCCTCTTAATAACACAGACCGGGAAGGTACAGATTGAAGACAATCTAATGAACATGGAGGCTAAGGGCCTGGAATCCATAGAATTGCAGGATACTCTTGTGGAGGAATTCGGGATGGCTGCGGATAGCCTGTTCGTTATTCTGGATAATCCCGGGGAAGTGAGTGATCTGGTGGATCAGCTGGATGATCTGGATTCCGTGAAATCTGTGGACGGAATTTCCTGGTTCCTTCCCAACAGGAGTGAATATCAGGAGCGTTTGCCCCTGATCGAGAACTTCCAGGATCAACTGAACAATTTGCCTCCCTCTGAAGAGGTCGATGCCGATTTTCTGATTGAAGAGATTTTCCGTCTGGAAATGAATCTGATTGAACTGGGAGATATGGCTTACTTGAGTCAGTTGAACCGGCTGAGCTTCGAACTGAATGAGCTGACCGGTCTGGATAAGGACGGGATAAAAACAGGAGAGAGCATTTTTGATCGTTTAACGGACACTCTTTCCTCCTACCCGGCGGAGGAACTCAATTCTTTTCAGAATCTGCTGCGGCCTCTTATGCTGGAACGTCTGATGGATATGGCCAATACAGAGCCAATCAGTGAAGATATGCTTCCGGAGCTGGCAACGGAATCCTATATATCACGGGACGGTTCCTCCTATCTGATTAGTATTAATCCTCGTCAGAATCCCTGGATCGGAGATTTTCGTAAAATTCTGAACAGTCAGGTTGCCACTGTCACAGATCGCGGAACTGGTATGATTCTGGCAGCGGATCAGATGAATGATATGGCCCGGACAGATGGTCTGTTCTCCTCGATTCTGGCTGTGATTGTCGTATTTTTTCTCTTGCTGTGGGACTTCCGGAATCTGAAACTTGTTCTGCTTACCTTTGTGCCCCTTCTTTTGAGCCTTACCAGCCTTTTCGGAATCATGGCTTTGTTTGATATCAAGTTTGATTTTGTGAATATTATCACCATTCCCCTTCTGATCGGGATCGGTATTGATGATGCTGTGCATATCAATCACCGCTACCTGAAAGAGGGTAAAGGAAAGATAGACCGGGTAATCAGTGCAACCGGAACGGCCGTTCTCCTGACAACTATTACTACCATGATCGGTTTCGGATCTTTTATCCCCAGCATAATGCGTGCCATGCGCAGTACGGGAATCGTCCTGGTTATCGCTATGTTTCTGGCCTTTATCTACTCTGTGGTTCTGCATCCCGCTACTCTTATTATTGTAAGAGAGAAGCTGGGCTGGTCAATTGAATCATGGGGGACTGGCTCTGATGAAAAAAAATAAAAGGAAGTAAAAAATGAAAAAGATCCTGATTATTACTATCTTGTTCAGTCTCTACCTGGCTCTGTCCGCTCAATCCGCCGCAGATATCGTAGACAGAGCAGATCAGATATTTCTGCAGAACAAATTATATCAGAAGAGTACCATGACCATTGTGCGCAGAGGGAAAAAGCAAGCCGTACAGCTTCTGGAATCCTACTTTCAAAAAGAAGGGGCTCGTAATAAATCTCTGACACTGTTTCTGGAACCAAGGCGTGTGAAGGGTACCGCCTATCTTTCAATCGGAGACGACCTGTGGGTACGATTTGCTTCAACCGGCAGAATACGAAAGATGAGTTCTTCCGCTAAAAAGAATTCAGCAGGGGGCAGCGATTTTTCCTACAGCGATATGGGGGAGGGGAATGACGGCTATGCCGCAAAATATATGCTTTCTCTTGAAGGGGAGGAAAAGCTGGATGGATTGAACTGCTACAGGATTCTGATGAAACCCCGTCCCGGCAGTTCTGACATTTATGAAAAAGCGGTCGCCTTTATTTCAAAGAGTGATTACAGCTACAGAAAGATTGAACTGTATGAGGATGGTGCTCATATTAAGACTATGACTTTTGATGACTACCGACCCCTTGGTGATGGTCTTTATCCCTATCTTATGAAAATGGAAAGTCATGCCAGGAACTCCTACTCTTTAATTGAAACTCTGGAGATGGAAGTGGATAGTTCCAGAGTGCAAGACAGATTTTTTTCCAAGTCCTACCTGGAGGCCATTAGATGAGCCGGGACCGTGTCTTTACGGTTCTTTTTACGGCGGCTCTCTTCCTGCTGACGGCCAGTATACGCCTACCTGCACTCTCTCTGTATGGAGATGCTGAAACGCAGTTTGATTTCTATATTCCCGGGGAGAGTGGGGATGACCGTTATGACAGCCTGATCAATCCCGAAAATATAATGGGACTGAATGATATGGGGTATTCCATGGATATGACATTCAAGCTGGAGAATTTCAGTGATGAGAGCAGTTTTATCTTCTGGGGATCCCTTGAGAAGGATTCGGGGCAGTCTGAGTCCTCCAGTTATAACCTGAATGTTATGAGACTCAGATATGACTGGGCCGTGAGCGATGCTTTCCGTCTGCGTATTGGCCGGCAGGGATTTCTGACGGGCTATGGCTATGGCTGGAATCCTATGGATCTGATAAATCCTTTGAAAAATCCCTCTGATCCGGAACAGGAAATGAAAGGTGTGGATGCCCTTTCTCTTGTGATAGACCGCGGCGGAATGATTCAGACGGAGGGCTGTCTTGTGGTGGATACGGCTGGAAGCGAACGGATTGAATACGGGGATATCAGGGGGAGCGCTATTATGACTCTTCTTCTTCCTCTGGCAGAGATGAAATTATCTGTTCTGATAGGCAATAACTATGCTCTGGGAGCCGGGTTTCTGGCGGATATCGCAGGTGCGGGAGTTTATGGAGAAGCCAGTCTGCGGGAAAAGAGCCGGGTATCTCTTCCCGGAGAAGGCCCCGATTATCTGCTCAGTGAAGAAGACGGGTCTATCTTTTCCTTTCTTGCCGGATGTGAGTATGTATTCCCTTCCGAATTGACCGTAACGGCAGAGTACTTTTATAATGGAGAGGGGCTGGATAAGAAAGACCGGGAGAACTACAGTAACGCCCTGGCATTTTTTAATGCAGAGACAGAGACAGAGGCAGAGTACTATAAGATTTACCGCCCCGGATACTTTGCAGAGCATTATCTGCTTCTGAACCTGTTTTATCCTCTGTACTTCCTTAACTCGGAACTGAGCTGTTCTATCATTGAATCTCCGGACTCGGCTAGTCTGGCGATTCGGCCCGAATGGCGTATTATCCCTACGGGGAATCTGGAAATGGCCCTGGGGTGGAGTGGTCTTTTCAGTCTTGATGACAGCCTTAACGGTGAAGCCCGGCTTGCACCGGTCAATCAAAGTGCCTATCTGAAGGCTGTTTATCATTTTTAATTCAACAGGATGGCTCTTTTTCGGCCCCCTAAACCGTTCAGATAGAGAGAGGAATATCAGAAGGATTCCCCCCCATGGTTCTCAGTTTAAAAAGATCAAATATAATCAGGTCCGAAAGTGTTCCGATAATTATCTGTCCGATAAAGAGGAGTAGGGCACTCTTAAAGACAGATATTTTTTTCAAATTACTGTTCAGTCCGAATACCAGCAGGGCTCCCATCAGTCCTCCTGCCATCACAGGGAGTAGGATAGATCTTTGTGGAAGAAGGGGCATCTCAGGTTTTATTATTATCATACCTATAAACAGTATAAGGGATACAGTCAATCCGGTCAGGAAGTTCATCATGGTTCCCTTTGTAATTCCGATTCTGGAAGCCAGTTCGGCATTCAGGATAAGATTGGTCTGATTTATCACACCGAAGGAAGAGCTAAAAGGGGGCTTTCTTTTTATTAATTTTATCCGGTTTAAGCAGCCATATTGCGGCTGTGGGAATCAGTCCTGTGGCATGGATTATTACCATTGCCGGAATTTGCCCAGCCAGAGATGCCAGCATCCCGTTGCAAGTAATCATAACGGTTGTCAGCCCGCCAAGCAGTAATATAACTATGGAAATCATTTAAGATCCTCCTTTTTTTCTGTCTTACATGGCTATATTGTTCTATGATAGATAATATTGATAGGATATATGTCCTACAAGAGGGGGATTGATGGATAATATGTTTCCATTCGGGGATTCCATTCCGGATGAACTGGGGAATTATGTCCGGGTAAAACACTACTCCCCCGGGACAACCATTTTTACGGCAGATGATGAAGCTGAAAGTCTCTACTATATACAAAGGGGACGGATACAGTTACAGGCATCTTAACCGAACCCTGAAGGAAATGGAGTAGGAATCAACTTAAAATGACAAAAGTATGGATTATCACAGTTTCTTCTCTTCTTCTTCAGGGCTTTTCTGCTTTACAGTATCTTCTGATTAAAGCTGTTATCGAGAACGGGTCGCAATTTGCCTGGCAGTTCTATCTGTTTCTGTGTGTTTCCATGCTTATCTCTCTGTTTATAGGAATTTTTCGAAGATCCGTACTCCTTGCTATGACAATTCGTCTCTTTCTTATTTTTCTAATAGGATATCCTATGGGAACGCAACTCTGGCTGGAGTTGACCCTTCTTTTGTCACTACTGATTGAAACGGGACTGTTTCTGTCCCCGCCCTGGAATCTGGCGCTTATGTTGACTGCCGATTTATCATTGGTTTTTTTTCAGAAACCGGTCAATGCTTTTTACAGGCATCTTCCCGGTCCTCATGTACAGGACCTGCTATTCTTTTTTCTTTTCAGTCTGATTGTTACTTTTCTGTTGTTTGCCCTGTCTCGTCAGTGGGAGGACGGTGAAAATAGAGGGCGTATCATCAGGCGGCAGGATGAAGCCCTTTCTCTTCTGGGAAAGGCAAATCTGGGATTTCAGGATTTGAACACGAGTTTAAAGCTGGATACCCTTAAAAAGGAGAGGAACCGGGTTTCTAGGGAAATCCACGATACAGTGGGGTACTCTTTAACAAATATTCGTATTATGCTTGAGGCTGCCAGTTTTATGGTTGACAGTGATACTCCCCAGACAAAAGAGCTGATTGAAAAGAGTATGAATGAAGCCAGTATCTGTCTGGAGGAAACCAGGAATGCCATGAGGCTGCTTCGTTCAAAGGAAATTCATATCCCGAAGGGGATGAAATCTCTATATGAGCTTATCAGAATTTTCGGTAATGCTACAGGGATTCAAATGAAGCTGGAGCTTGGAAATGTTCCGGATTCTTTCGGGGAAAGAATTGACAAAGCCATTTACAGATTTATCCAGGAGGGCCTGACCAACTCTTTCAGGCATGGCCGGGCTACGACCATTGCAGTATATTTCTGGATCCATGAGAGAGTTCTGAAGGTCAGCCTTCAGGATAACGGAACAGGGTCGCAGACAATAACAGAGGGAATTGGGCTGAATGGAATGAAAGAGAGGATCAGCGAACTGAATGGAATATTTTCCTATCAGAATTTAAGCGATGGATTTGAAATATCCATAAGGATTCCGCTGAGGAGGGAGGACAAATGATCCGGGTACTGCTGGTGGATGATCAGGTACTTTTTGTAGAAACCCTGAAGACGGTAATAGAAATAAGATCAGATGATATTGAGATTGTGGGGCTTGCCTATAATGGAAAAGAAGCGATTGAAAAAGCGGAGAACCTTCAACCGGACATCATTCTGATGGATGTTCGCATGCCCGAGCTGGACGGCGTTCAGGCAGCAATAAGGATCCATAAAAAACAGCCGGATATACGAATTATGATGCTTACCACCTTTGATGATGATGACTATGTACATGATGCCCTGGCGGGGGGAGCTGTAGGTTATCTGTTAAAAAATATGCCTTCCTCTGATCTTATGAATTCTATCCGGGCTGTAAACAACGGGATTCTGCAAATTTCTCCCGCTGTGGCGTCTCAGCTGGTAAAAAAAAAGGATTCCCTGCCGGAAGAAGAGTCGACTTTAGCCAGAACTAACGAGGAGATAATTAATTACGATATTGAAAAGCTCAGCCGACGTGAACGGGAAATCCTCTACCTTATGTCCCGGGGATACGATAACAGTGCTATCGGGGTAAAACTCTTTATTGCCGATCAGACCGTAAAAAACCATATCAGCCGGATCTACCATAAACTGAAGATTCACGACCGTATGTCCGCCATGAAAGCTGCCCGGAATTCCGAGCTGAAAGAGTACTGCCACTACCTGTTAGATGAATAATAGTATGTTATTGGTACCGAATAGGTACTGATCTGCTCCTCTCTTCTGTATGACCCTGTTTTACAATTAGAGTAATACAATGCAAAGGAGTAAATAGATGAAAAAGTTGCTAACAGTGCTGCTGGTTTTTCTTATGGGTGTATCACTTTATGCCAATGGACAGCAGGAAAGTTCTGAACCGGAAATAAAAGAACCGGTTCAGATCGATTTCTGGACAACCGAGACTCAATCGGACAGACAGGCTACCATACAGGTTCTGATCGATACCTACCAGATAATGAATCCCAACGTTACGGTTAAACTGATTCCTGTTGATGAAAATGATCTTGCCACTCAGTTGAATACCGCCGCAGCCGCAAAAAATATGCCGGCATTAATTGAAGTGGGAGCAGAAAATGCCGTTGCTTTTGGAACCGAAGGCCTTCTGGATGAAAAAGCTGCTACCGATATGATAGGTATCATCGGGAAGGATGCTTTCTATGCCGGTTCTCTTAAACTGGTTGAATCACCCACAAGCGGCAGTTATTACGCTACCCCCTATCACGGTTGGGTTCAGGGAATCTGGTACAGGGCAGACTGGTTTGAAGAAGCCGGACTTCAGCCTCCCAATACCTGGGAAAATATTCTGAAAGCTGCAAAATACTTCTATAAACCCGATGATAACCAGTATGGAATTCTTGTGGGAACCAAGGCGGAAGCCTATGCAGAACAGTGTTTTACCCAGTTTGCCATGTCAAACGGAGCAGGCCTGTTCGACAAAGACGGTAATCTTGTTTTCAACTCCCCCGAGATGAAAGAAGCTGTTGAGTTCTATGCAGAACTGGCAAAATATACTCCTCCGGGACCCCAGACCTGGAGAGCAAGGGACTACTACCTGCAGGGTAAAATGGCCATGTTCTTCTACTCCACCTATATTATGGACGACCTGGCCCTGGCCGATGTGGCAGCCGGATCACTGACAAACGAAAACTTTACTGAACTGGCCGGAAACAGCTTTGACCCTGAACTGGTTGAGAATACAAGAATGGCTTCCACTGTTAGCAATAGGAAAGATGCCGGTTACGGTGTTGTTAATTCCCTGGCTTTTCCGGCTCAGGGTGATGCAGCCAAGACAGAAGCAGCCAAGGGATTCCTGCGTTACCTCTATACTCCCAACGCCTATATCACATTTCTGCATATGGCTCCCGGCGGTATGAATCCTGTCTTGAAGGAAATTGCTTCTAATGAACGCTTTCAGAATGATCCCAAGGGAATCTTCAAAAACTACGGAAAGGATAAAATGGTAGAAATCATTGCCGGTCTGGACAGCATTGAAACCTTCAGTATCGTTGAAGGGAACAGGATTGCTGCAGCCAGTACGATCTTCTCCAAACAGATTATTCCCCAGATGCTCTATAAAATCACTCAGGAAAATATTGACGTTGACAGCGCCATGGCCTGGGCAGAAGAAGAGATGAATAAGTTGAAATAATCTGAAAAAATTTTAACACAGGGGGAGGTAATGGTGCTTATCTATTATCCTGATACCCCCCCCCTGTCCGGAGCATAAAATGAAATCACTTGTACAGTCCCCGGGACTGGATTTTCACAAAAGGGAAGTGTATCTGGGCTGGGGACTGGTCTTTCCATCGGTCTTTATTATCCTGTCTCTGATACTTTATCCCATTGTCTATAATATCTTTCTGAGTTTTTTTGATGTAAGCCTTGGGTCCTCCAATACTTATATCGGCCTGGAAAATCACAAAAATGTTGTTAGCGATGTTTTCTTTTGGAAAGCTTTGATGACAACGATTATATATGTGGTCTGTACCACCCTCGGAACGACTCTGGTGGGCCTCATTGTTGCTTTGGTTATGAATAAGGAGTTTCCTTTCAGGGGTCTGGTACGCTCTCTGGTTCTCTTTCCCTATGTGGCCCCGGTTATTTCGGTGGTATTCTCCTGGCAGTTCATATTTGATCCGGTAAACGGTATTGTTATGGATGTTCTGGTTGAGCGTTTGGGGATTCTGTCCGATCGGGTCAATCTTATCGGTTCGCCTTCATCCGCCGTATGGGTAGCTATTCTATTCAGTATATGGAAAAATTTTCCCTTTACCTACCTGATGATTCTTTCCCGTCTTCAGGGAATAGATCAGGGCCTGTACGAGGCTGCTGAGGTGGATGGAGCATCAGGATGGGAGAAATTCCGCCATGTCACTCTTCCTGAAATCTATTTTATTACAGGGTCTATTATCCTGCTGCGGGTAATCTGGAATTTTAATAAATTTGATGAAGTCTTCCTTTTAACTGGAACGAATGTGAAAGTTCTGTCGGTATATACCTACTATAAAGCCTTTGTGGGAACCATGGAAATGGGACAGGGTTCGGCTCTGGCTCTGATACAGTTCATTCTGCTGATTGGTTTTATTCTGTTTTATGTGAGGAAGGTACTGAAATGGTAGAAAGAAAGAGCCCTGTAAGAAAAATAAGTTTTGCCATGCTGGTTATCCTTATTGTATTGTTTTGTATTTTTCCCTTCTTTCAGATGCTTTCCATGTCTCTGAAGTATCAGTGGGATTGGGGAAATCCCTCTCTTATCCCCACACAACTGAATTTTGAAGCCTATAAGGAGCTGCTCAATATTGATCAGGGGGTCAAGAATGTTCCCGAATCAATTATTAATTTATTGGAAGAGAATCCTGATCTGACGAAGGATCAGAGAAATACCATCCTGGATAAATACAGGGAGAGCGGAGATGTTTTTCCCTTTATGCGTTATTTCGGGAATTCCCTTGCTTTGGCGGGAATTGCTGCTCTTTTGTCGGTCTTTATCGCCATATTGGGCGCCTATGCTCTCAGCCGATTGAATTTTCCCGGTAGATCCACCATTAATAGGGGTGTCCTTTTCGTTTACATGTTCGGCGGGATCCTTTTGTTGATTCCCCTCTATAAACTTTTTGTAGGAATGGGATTATTGTCGGCTCCCGGTGGTGCTTTTACATCCCTTCTGGTAATTTATCTGGTGCAGACTCTGCCAGTATCCCTTTATATGTTGGGAAACTTTTTCAGAACTATTCCCTTCTCGATTGAAGAAGCGGCTATGATCGAGGGAGCTTCCCGGATCGTAATTATTTTCCGCATTATTATTCCTCTGTCTATCTCTGCAATCGTAACAGTCTATATCTATGCTTTTATGATTGCCTGGAACGAGTATATGTTTGCATCGGTTTTCCTGAAAGGATTTCCTGACCTCTATACCCTTCCCATGGGACTGAAGGAACTCTTTGTTTCTAAAAATGCCGTATGGGACAGGATTATGTCGGCCTCTGTTCTGACGGCTACTCCCGTTATTGCTCTTTTTATGTTGATTCAGAAAAATCTGGTGAGCGGTATGTCTGAAGGAGGAGTGAAGGAGTAAGCCGAATCCTGAATAATTTTGAATTTTGATCCAGTATAACAAGAATTGACCGGGACAGAGTCCCGGTCTTTTTTATATACTGAATCTCTTGAATTCAGGGACATTAATAAATATTGATAAGGAATAAATCAATGAATACATTTAAAATAGCTGTTATCTGTGGAAAACTGGGAGATGTTGACGGCGTTTCTCTGGAAGTGGATAAATGGATCGATATACTATCCGAGTTGGGACATGAAATATATACAATTGCCGGTTCTTACGCCTCAGAACTTGAATCTGTACCGTCAGAGAGAAGGCTGACCGTAGACGAACTTGGATTTGATACGGAATTTCAGAAGGAGATCGAGCTGGCCATGTTCCCGCACGTTATGTCGGGGAAACGGAAGAGGATCAAACAGAAGAAGCAGAACCGCCTACTGGAAGAACTGGATATTGCAGGGAATGAAACTGCAGAATATATTCATGATTTCATTATGCACCATAAAATTGATGCTCTGGTAGCTCAGAATACCAATGCCATGCCCATGACTCTTATAGGAGCTTCGGCTGTGTATAAGCTGGCTATGGAGTATAAAATGGCCATTATTTTTCATCATCATGACTTCTGGTGGGAAAGGAGCCGTTTCAGCGGGAACCTGATGGAAAATCTTCTTCAGGAGATTATGCCTCCTGTGGATCCCTCCCTGGAGCATGTTGTTATCTCCTCCTATGCCGCTCATAATCTCAGGACCATTAAAAGGGTGAATCCTCATATCGTTCCCAATTGTGAAGATTATGATAATCCTCCCGTTTTTGACGATTACAATAGAGACTTCCGGAAGGAGCTGGGGTATGCGGCAGATGACATCCTTTTTGTTCAACCAACCCGTATTGTTCCTCGCAAAAGAATCGAGGATTCCATTCTTCTGGTCTCTCGTTTCTGTAAGCGTTATCCCGAAACGAAAGAAAAGATTAAATTCATTATCTCCCTCTATCAGGGGGATGAGCTGGATGATAGTTATATTACGGAGATACAGGGTCTGGCGGATAGGGAAGGGGTCCATCTGGGGCTGATTGCTGAGAGAGTGGCCTCTCTCCGTGGAGTGGATAAGGAAGGGCGGAAGCTCTATACAAACCGGGATGTCCTTGTCAATGCAGACTTTGTAACCTATCTTCCTATCTGGGAAGGGTTCGGAAATGCTCTGCTGGAGACCGTAGCTGCAAGAGTTCCTCTGGCTGTCACCACCTATCTGGTTTATAAAACAGATATTATGAACCGGGGGCTTGAGTGTGTTGAAATCCGGGATGATTACGATCAGAATGGAAACCTTATCATTCCCGATAATTCACTGAAGCAGATCCATCAGATCCTGTTTGAACCGGGTGTGCGTGAAATTATGACTGAGAACAGTTTTCAGGCCATGAAAGCATCTTTCGGTATGGATGAACTGAAAAAACGCCTTGCGTACATTATTGATAATTATCAGGATGAAATTAGGGCTTCACGGAAACGCCTGACCAAAAAAAATCGGCATTTTGCGGTATAAAAGGATCTTGACCGGCAGTATTTATGACAAGCTGCCGGTCAGTTTTTTAAAGATCTTTTAAATAAGCCGGCTGATCTTTTATCGGCCAGCAGCTTTGGCCAGGATGCTGTCAGTTTCAAGAATGGATTTGCCATTCAGATTAGAGATCAAATGGTTGGAGGTTTCGGAATCAAACATTTTAATCAATTTACGGTCTTTATAAACTAATACACGTTCGTCTTTCATGACCCGATAGCTATAAAGGTCTTTTTTTTCTTTCTCAATTGCAGTTACGCTCATGTGTGAAATCCTTAATAGTGAAGTGAATAGAATTAAATAACACTTAAAAATATACATCAATTTTGTTATAAATTCAATTTATAACGGTACATAATGTTCTGATCAAAATCTGGGCTGGCCAATTAATAGGATGGTTTTCCCTTCGAGTAAAATCCTGTTATTAGTGGAAAATCTGTCAAAAATATTTATAATTTCATCATCACTAACTTGAGAGTAGGAAATCCTGTGGAATAATCTTATGAATTCTTCCTGATCAGCTTCCAGGTAAGAGCTGTACTCTTTCCTTTCCCATATACCGTGGGGATAGTAGAATTTCATCAAATCGCCGGGATACCTATCTTCAGGATTTAAATCATTTATAATACAGTGTCGAGAATCGCTGTCCATTAAAAAATTTTCAATGAGAACCAACCAACCATCATTCTTCAGTATTCTTTTGAATTCCCCTATGGCTCTGTGTTCCTCACAGTCCCTTATCCCGTTCCCGCATGTTATGACATCAACAGCTTGATTTTCGATACAGGTTTGATCCGCATATCCGTTGATCTCAATAAAATTACGGTTTTTCCAAAATTTTTCCGCTGCAATTTGACGGAGCCTTTTATCTGATTCAACACAGTACACGGTATTGGCTTCTTTCAGGAAATGTTTTGTAAGCCTTCCAAGGCCTGAATTGATATCTGCCAGGATCATCCCTTTATTCAATTGTGTTCTTTCATGAATATAGCTTATGGCATCAGGAGAATAATCCCATTGAATATGAGAGTCCTCGCTTACAGGTGTTCCCTGAGAGATAGATTCTGATTGTTTACTTGTGAACATATTTGATAGTGTATCACAGTTTTTTCCTTTCCAGTACCCTAAACAGCCTCATCTCAGAAGCTTATTTCCCTGAGTATCTGTTGCAACTCCGGATCAGCCTCGATTAATTCAAGTAGTTTGTCCGCTACTTTTCCCTTTGCCTGATCAACTGTCAATCCTCCTGTCTTCTCCTCTCTGCTCTGCCAGAGAATATTTTCTCCACTGTCGGTAATCAGGGAAATAAAGGTTCTGCCATAGCAGATAATGAGGCCGAAATCATTGGGAGGAGCTTCATGATAGGAGAACTCTATTTTCAAGCTTTTATCCGATTTTTCATTTGTCAGAGTAAAAGGAGTCATCCTTTCAAGAATATCAAAGCTTCTTTTATACAGTCCCTGATCCTGTTTCATATCGCTCTCAAATGAAAGATTTACACTAAGGGGAGTTATTCTGGCGGATTGGGAAAGCCGGGGCAGGGCATACTCAAGTTGCTTGTTCAAATCGTTATTGCTGAAGGGAGAAACCATTTTGAGAATATAATTAACTTCACCCGGTAGCTCTGCTACCCGGTAGAGCCATTCAAATGAGCCGTCAGGGTCTGTTGTGATCTGTCCCAGCCTAGTCTTATCATCTCTCAGAAGATCAAGCTGAATAGCTCCTGCATTCCTGATCGAACCGACAATTTTTCCACTGAATTCAAGGGGTTGCATCTGTGTCATTTCGGAAGGAAAGGGGAGTGCCGGAATTTCCAGTTTCTTAAGGAGTTCCTCCGCCCGCATTACCAGCAGGGTATCTATGGATCCCTCCTGTGCGAAAAGTTGCATTTTAACCTTTCTGCCGGTGTAGCTGTTCTGGTATTCCGTGTAAGCCCTGTCTATAGTCATCAGTTCCGATAGGTCATCTCTGAATACATCTGAGAACATCTCATCAATCCGCAGGACCATATCTCTGGCACGCTGTTCCTGTATGTTTTCCCAATCCATCCGGCTGAGCCTCATGTAGTACCAGTATCCGTCTTGAAGAGAGTAGTAGGTCTCTACAGTTTCAATTGCTTCCAGATCCTGTTCCACTTTCTGAATGATATTCTGTTCTACCCTGTATGACTCCCCTGAATCGGAGCTGTCTGTATTTGTAATCTTCAGGGAGCTTTGAATAGAGGCATAAATTTCCGAGGAAAGTTCCGCTAGAGCTCTGGAGCGAGCTTGTTCCTTGTCGTTTGCCTGGTTTCCTGTATTAGAACCACCAATGCCGACATAAAAGGCATTTCCTGCAGGTTTATTGCCTATCCATCCGGGTTTTGCCTTGCCTCCCGATTCTGATGTTGTTGTCACACAGGAACTCAGTACAAATATAATTAGTAATAATATTGCTTTGATCTTTTTCATCTTCTTTACCTTTTAATGAGCGAACTGTGAATTCTATTATCACTCTATAACTATTTATCTGGGTGCACAACCCAAAGTCGCGGTGCTAGATGCGACCCTTGGTCAGGGGGTCTCCATAAATGCCAGTGCCATTGTTGCCGATACCATCAATGAACAATTTGTAAAGTCATCCGGCTTTACCGCCATCGACAGGGCCTATGTTTCCAGTGTTCAGGAGGAGAAAAAGTTTCAACTCTCCGGTGATGTAAACGAGCTGGATATCAAGGAGATTGGTAATACCTTCGGTGCGGAATACCTCTGTGTGGCCAATGTAAGCTTGTTGGGATCAACCTACACCGTTTCCGCCCGTCTTATCGAAGTCAGTACGGCAGAGGTTTATGCCCAGGAATCCCATAGAATGAAGGGAGAGATTGATATTCTTTTCATGGTAGCCGAGATTGTGGGTGCCGAACTGGTCGGGTCCGATCTGAAAACTGTCGTCACTGTTCCTCTGAAAGATACTCCTGCAGTAGTGGAAGCTCCGCCGGAGCCGCAAGTTCTTCCGGAGCCGAAGCCACCAAGACCGAAGAAAGAGTATACACCGGGCAAGTCGCGGCCTCATCTGATGGTTTCCTGGTTGTTTCCCAATTATGCAGGAGCGGAAGATTCTACCTATTCCTTGTACGAACAGGATGAGTATCTGCTGGACAGTGGTTATGATTCGGCTGAAGCAAACCATATAGGTATTGATATCCATTATATGCAGCCTATTTTAAATATACTCTACTACTCCATGGGTTTTAGCTATACCAAGCAGACTCTCATAGCTGAAGATTCTTTCAATACTTATGAGGTGGATAACTTTATCACTATGGAGCCCTATTTCGGTTTGGATCTGCGCTATAAATATGCCAAGTCCGGTGAAATAACAGGAGCTGTTATATTTACTGAGGACTATGAAGGTGACAGAAGCTTCGGCCATCATGGCTTTATGATCGGTTTGGGATTTATGTTCTGATTCTTTTAGCATTTTATAAGAGGGCGCCGGAGTGGATTTTGTTTTTTCAGAACCATTCCGGTTCGTTATCCTCTCTGATTGCTTTGTTTTCTGCGCTTTTTTCTGTATGATTCATATATGAAAACCCGCGTAAAAGAATACAGCCGCAGGAGTGAGTTTTTTTCTGGTGCTGTAAAATCCTTTCCCCTCCTCCTGGGCGCTGCTCCCTTCGGGTTGATATACGGAACTCTTGCTGTCAGCAGCGGGCTGTCTGTGCAGGCGGCTCTGGCCATGTCGGCCTTTGTTTTTGCCGGTTCTTCCCAGTTTATTGCGGTGGGGCTTGTTGCGGCCGGTGCTCCCGTTATGATTATAATCCTCACCACTTTTGTGGTGAATCTCAGGCATATGCTATACAGTGCGGCGCTACTGCCTTTTCTGAAACAGTTATCCCATGGCTGGCGGATTCCCCTGGCATTCTGGCTGACAGACGAAACCTTTGCCGTTACGGTTGTTCGCTACAGTGAAGAGGACTCTTCCCCCTGGAAACACTGGTTTCAGCTGGGATCTTCTCTTGCCATGTATCTGAACTGGCAGCTCTGGTGTGCCCTGGGACTTTTTGTGGGCGAGCATATTCATAATGCCCAAAACTGGGGCCTTGAAGTTGCCATGCCCGTAACCTTTATCGGGATGATAATACCCTTTGTTAAAAATAGCGCCATTTTCTCTTGTGTTCTTATGGCGGGGGCTGTTTCACTTCTGGCAGGAGGGCTGCCCTACAAACTGGGGTTGATGGTTGCTGCCGGGGCAGGGATATGTACGGGCATGCTTCTGGAATATCATGAGAAGAAGAAAGAGTCCATTTTAAATAAAGGAGAATCCCTATGACCATGAATGAAACAATCATGATACTGGGAATGATGACGCTAACCTTTGGTATCCGGTATATCCTACTGGCCCTGGCAGACCGTTTTGTTCTCCCTGATGTAGTTGAGAGCGCTTTAAAATATGTTCCTCCTGCCGTATTAACGGCCATTACCTTTCCGGCTGTTCTGATGCCCCGGGGGCAGATAGATATCACTATGCAGAATGCCTACCTGTTCGGCGCACTGGCAGCAGTCGGGGCCGGTTGTTTTTTCCGGCGGAACAGTCTGCTGGCTTCCATAGGCATGGGATTACTGGTTTTCTTTCTGTGGAGATATGGATTAACTCTTATAGCTTAATTTCTGTCAAATAAGTGACAGTTGTGATGATCTGGGATGGTCTGAAAGCATGGATTCTTGAAGCTTCTCAGTCTATATCATCCAGGGTTATTTCCGTATACTGAAACTCCAGTTCAGGATCCAGTGTCAAACTGAATGAGTATGTATCACCTTCCAGATCTTCTCCCATAATGTCATATTCTGTTCCATCTTCCGAATGAAAGAGGAGCACCGAAACGGAATCATCGGGTATGAGTGTTGTTTCTCTATCCATAAAATCGATGCCGTACATATCTGAATCGGAGGGTGAAATAAACAGGTAATAAATTTCAAAACCCGTATAGTTCATAATTTCAAGGGATATGAGATCATCTTCAAACTCATCGATAGACATCTGGTCAGTCCTGTGGGATTTATTGATAACAATCCGGGCCTCACCACTGTCATCTATCCCCTTATCATATAGTTCATAAATATTTCCTTCCTCATCTACAGCCATAAAGTCAAATGTGGCTGAATATTCCGGATAGGAAATGTAGAAACTGACAGATTCTCCTGCATACATTGTCCGCGTGTCTCCCAGGACATCCGGTCCCCACCATCCACTGTCTCCGGGAGAGAAGAAGAGATAATCAATTTCATTTCCAGTCTTATTTTTAAACTCTATCAGATTGTATGCTGTTTCCTGAGCAGTCAGGCTGTAAGCTGTCAGTATTAATGCTATAATAAATGTCTGTTTCATTATTTTATTCACGCTTCATTTTCCTTTCAGTATCAGATCAATATTTTTAAGCTCTTCATTGCTAAAAATCAGATTATTGAGAGCCTTAACATTGTCTTCCAGTTGGCTGACTCTGCTGGCTCCAACCAGTACAGATGTAACAGCCGGATTCCTGAGGTTCCATGCGATTGCCATCTGAGCCAGGGACTGATTCCTTGCAGCAGCTATATGGTTTAACATGTTCTGTATTTTAACCAGATCTACCGTAATTGACTCTTTTTTCAGGAATCCATGTTCTTTTGCCGCTCTGGAGTCTTCTGGAATTTCTTTGAGGTATTTATCTGTAAGCAAACCCTGTGCCAGAGGGGAAAATACTATGGCACCTATTTTTTCCCTGACCAGAACCTCGTCCAGACCCTCTTCTAGAGATCTGTTGAACATGGAGTATTTCGGCTGGTGAATCAAACAGGGGGTTCCGAGGGAACGGAAGATCTCAAGGGCCTGCAGCTTGATTCCGCTGTTCCCGCATTTATTATAGACCATCCTGTCATAACGGCTGTCTGATGGTTGATAGTGCATAATTCATTCCTCATATCTATAAAATTTATACTAAGCTTTTCACCTTTAAATAGCAAACGGGAGGGGCTGAATCAACCCAGCAATAGGATTTTTAAACCAATTAGAATCAGTACCGCACCGCCTACGGATTCCATTCTTTCCCCGAAAATATGGCTCAGCTTATGTCCTGCCCGGACTCCAATGTAGGAGATGATAAATGTGGTTATAGCGATAAGGGTCGCCTCTCGAATAATAGAGTAGTCGAGGAGGGAAAAACTGATCCCCACAGCCAGAGCATCAATACTGGTGGCAACAGCCAGAATCAGAAGATTTCTGATGTGGAAAACATCATTCGGATTTTTGCACTCTCCATTGGGGTGAAAACTCTCCCAGACCATCTTTAAACCGATTATGCTTAAAAGTATAAAGGCTATCCAGTGATTCAGAGGCTCTACCCACTCCCCCTGTAGAAAGCCGGTAGCGACCCATCCCATCAGGGGCATCAGTCCCTGAAAGAGCCCGAAGAGAAAGGCTGTCAGAAGGCAGTGATTATGTTTGAAGTCTGTCATGGTAGAGCCGCAGGACAGAGACGCTGCAAAGGCATCCACTGAAAGAGCAACTGCTATCATCATAAGGGTCAGTAGGTCCATGGGGGACTTCCTATAAAAAGCCCCCGGCTGAACTGAGCCGGAGGCTTATTTTGATTAAACTAATATCAAAAGAATCAGTATTTGATTCTTATATCGGCACTGAGGTCAGTTTCAGCATTGTCAAAAGCTTTATTTGCACTGGGGTAGAATTCCATCAGGTATTCTGCCAGAGCATCCTGTTCTCCTCCGGTTCTACTGAAAGAGTTGTTTTTACCGGGATCATTGCTAAGGACTTCATCAGGATAATCTGTGTCTTCTCCGTATGCGGCACCTTCGTAAAGGTTTCTTCTGTCGGGAGCACTCAGATCTCCAAAGGGGTAGGCGTCTCCACCGTTGTACAGAAAGTTCAAAGTCACGACTCTGAACTTTCTGTCGGCATCACCTACGATGGCACCATTGGCAACAACACTGTCTTTTACAGAACCGTCTGCACCCAGAATCTCCAAAGAAGTGATTCTGCTACCAGCTGCTTTTGAAGCATCGAAAACCATTTTCATACCCGCAATCTGGGGGAACTTACCGGGAGTACTGCCTTCGGCAGTTTCAGAAACGGCATGTTCCAGAAGACCCTTCAGTTCTGCTGCTGTTGCAGTCAGAGTACACAGTCCATTGTCGAAACGAAGAGTGGCTCTCAGGTGACCTTCTGTTATGGCACCGGCGGCCGTTCCCGCTTCTTTATTGGCAGCAGGTGCGGAAAGAACCGCCTGACTGTAGTCAATTGATCCGGGAGGAACAACGGCCGAACCGATCTCTGTGCGGATTCCACCACCATTTTTAATAGAGACATCTACGGGAACTTCTGACAACTGCCTGGCATACCAGAGGTTGGCATCTGCAGTCAGGTCACCAAGGTTGGTTTCCTGTGTTCTTACCTGAGAACGTCTTCCGTCCAGATAAACAGATGTGTAACCAAGCGCATTACCGTATTGAGCTGTAATAACAGACTGAACGGCATCTCTCAGGGTTACAATATCTTTATTGGGGGTTGCGCCGAGCTCTGATACATTTTCTTCTGTAGCTGCCCAGGAACCGTTGATCTCTTTGTTCTTTTTCAGATCTTTTGTAATAAGGTAGCCTTCTGCATCAAAGGATACTACAAGGCGTCCTAGGTATTTGTAGTCACCATCTACGTTAACTACCAGTGTCGGCATACCGTTGGCATCCATTGTTTCGTAGGGATAATCCATTTCGAAGGCTTCATCCGCACCATAGAGAGTATCAGTACTATCTCCCATTCTGGTATTGGAACCACCGGCAACGATGATATCGACATCGGTCAGAAGAGTAGCCAGTTCCATCTCTATGGCAATCTGCTGCATATGGGCCAGCAGAATGATCTTGTTAATACCGGCAGCTTTCAGTTCATCAATTGAGGGCTGAATGACAGCGGCAAGGTCTACAATAGTTCTGCTGGGAGGATTAATAGTAATTCCTCCCACGTTGGTGATGGTATCCAGGAGAGGTGTAGAGGCTCCAACGAGACCAATTTTTTCTCCGTTTACCTCGGTAACAGCATAAGAGGCTACTTTCCCTTTCAGGTCGGCAGCATCTGCACCGTTGGTTCCCATGTGTTTAACCATTTCACTATCTGTGCTCCAATCAAGGTTGGAGGAGAGGTAGGGAAACAGAGATCCGGGAAATTCTATTCCATTTTTCTCTTCAACCTGAATGGCATCGGCAAATTCTCCGGGACTGGCATCAAGATCATGATTTCCCATGGCAGAAGCCTGAACACCCAAGTAGTTTAAAAAGGCAATATCCACGTGTCCGGGTTCGTTGCTTCCTGTTATAGCTCGCACGGCTTTCTGTTCAGATGCGTAAAAGCGGGGGCCAGGGATAATGTTATCACCCGATGATACAACAAGAGTGGATTCTCCGTATGTTTCATCAGCCTTGAAAGCTTCCACAAGGGCAGAAAATTCATCAACCGACGATAGAGCTATTTCTTCGTTTCCATCGATGTCTGCAAAATGAAGCAGCTGCAGAGTAAAGTCGGCAGGACCTGCTTTATATTTACTTAGCGTCTTGTTAGAAACACATCCGGCAAGAAGCACTACAAGCATGACTGATACAGAAATCAGTACTTTTCTGTTTTTCATTTAAAATATCCTCCTCAGAACGATTTTAAGTCTATAATTTAATGATTAATTAGTCCAGAAAAAACGGGGTTTTGATCTATTTGTCAGACCTTGGGTTTATTATTCTGTTTATTGATTCTATCTATGTTTTTACAGGATTCATCTCTTGGATAGTTTTCCGTTCAGCATTGTAATCTGGTCATCTATCAAATGAAATTTTCTGTAAAAGGTAGAGGGAACGATGAGAGGGAGAATCTGCTTTCTAATTTCAACCTTCAGGGCATATGCGGAAGATTTTTGCATAGTATGGGCGTGTTCCAATCTCCAGCAGATCGGGATTTGAGCGACTCTCCTGCATAAACATATTGATGGCTTCGTTGGCAGTCCCGTCGCCTCCCCATACCATAAGACGGTTTGGATCGCTTTGACAGAAACGACGGATTGCCCGGGCGAAATGCTGACGGCTTTCATTTTCCACTACACAGGAAACATCTGCCTTCTTCAGAATTTTTTCAGAATCAGGGCGTACTGAGGATAACGGCTGGGATTGATAATAAAGGAGCAGTCTCGAAACTGAATATGATTCATTCGGGCCTCCTGTTACTAATCATAAAAGATTTGTTTTTGTTTCTCAGAAGATATTTGAAAGGATTTAAATGAGAACTGGCTGTTTCAGCTAAATTAAACAGCCAAAACAAAAAAAACCGAAGCTTTTGCTTCGGTTTTATTAAAAGTTAAGAAATATTAATAACGGAAGTTATCGTTCCGAGGTCTTCTTTCTCTTTCAATCGCTTCATTTACACGAAGATTACGTCCATCCAGATCTTGATTGTTCAGGGCGGAGATCGCTGCTTCTGCTGCATCATCTTCTTCCATTTCTACAAAACCAAAACCTTTTGAACGGTTAGTTTCTCTATCGAAGATAATCTTTGTGCTCAGAACGTTACCGAACTGTGCAAAGTGATCTGCCAATCTGTCTTCATCTGTGTTGTAGTTAAGATTCCCTACGTAGATTTTTTTGGGCATGTGTACATCCTTACCGGTTTAACCGGAATATCAAAATTAAAAATTTACAAGAGAGCACGTTTGAGTCTTCTGACTTTAGCTGTCATTTGATTATCTTCAGTCGTTAAACTCATCAGGATGTGCAAAGAAACACGGCGTGACGGAAATCAGTAAAGAACACTAATAGCAGATATAAAGAACAACGCGACATCTCAGTCTCTTATTCATTTTTAACAGGAAAAGGAGGCATGGTCAATAAAAAAATGTGAATTATTGGATATATAATGGAGAAAAATTACATTTTCATAACAATAATAAAGCTTGACGACTGGAATCCTGTGGTATATTTTGTGATATATCACGTGAGGTTTTAAAAATGACGCTTTCTTCTGATATTTACCGAAAAATAATGGACCTGCTTTTGAGTGGGGAGCTTCTGCCCGGTCAGAATATCAACCGCAGACAAATTGCCTCGGATTTTGATGTGAGTGTGGCTCCGGTTCTGGAGGCTATGGTTCGTCTGGAACATGAAGGTCTTCTGGAGACAATTCCACGGAAGGGCAGCCAGGTCCGACTGATACGGGAAGAGGATGTGCTGGGACAGTTTATACTCCGGGATGCTCTGGAGTCCAAGGCTGCTCGAATCTATTACGGAGACATTCTGAAAGAAAAAATGAACGGATTGGAGCCATTTGCCAGGCTTGTGGATCAGGCTCCATCCGATCAGCTTGAAGACTGGCGGACTGAAATTATCTTTCATAGGGAATTGGTTTCACTGGCAGGAATCCCTGCCCTGACGGAAGCCTTTGACAGGACTATGAAACTGAATCTTTTTTATGCCATGGCCAGGATCATTCCGGTGCACCTGGCTTCAGAACGGGATAATCATGTGGATCTGCTAAAGCGCCTTGTGGAAGCACCCCATGCTGACCGGGCGGAGGAAATTATCCGAAGCCATGTATGGTATGGAAAAGAATCTATCCTTAAGGAAAATATTACGGTGTAAGTCGGAATTATGGATTATTATTCTATAAAGTAAGGGAGAATATAGATGAAAATTGTTATTGCATCTGATTCATACAAAGGGTCCAATACCAGTCTTCGGGTCGCTGAGACGATTGAACGGGGAATGAGAAAAGTCGTGTCTGACCTGGATATTGTTAAGATTCCTGTTGCTGACGGCGGAGAAGGTCTGGTTCAGGCTCTGGTTCCTGAAAAGGATAAATGGATACATCTGTCTGTCACAGGGCCTATGGGCGCTCAGCTTAGTGCGGAATATGCTTTGATGGATGAACATACGGCTGTAATCGAAATGGCCACGGCCTCCGGTCTTCCTCTGGTGACAGGTGAAAAAGATCCTGGCAGGGCAAGTACTTTCGGTACAGGAGAACTGATGATGGATGCTCTGAAAAAGGGCTGCCGGAAACTGCTGATCGGTATCGGTGGAAGTGCTACTAATGATGGAGGAACAGCTATGGCTCAGGCACTGGGAGCACGATTCCTGAATGCTGCGGGAGATGAGATTACTCCCTGTGGAGGAAATCTGGATCAGATAGTTTCTGTGGATCTGTCCCATATGACTTCAGAGCTTGAGGATACTGAGATTCTGGTAGCCTGTGATGTGGATAATCCTCTTTGCGGTGAACAGGGAGCCAGTGCCATTTACGGTCCCCAGAAAGGAGCCACTCCCGGGATGGTAAAAGTTCTGGATGCTAATCTGGCTCATCTGGCTTCTGTTATGGAAAAAGCTTCTGGTAAAAATCTTTCTGAAGTTCCTGGTGCCGGTGCAGCCGGTGGTCTGGGATTTGGACTGATGGCTTTCTGCGGAGCGAAACTGGAATCAGGAATCGATCTGGTGCTGGACAGCTTGGGGTTTGATGAGGCTATTGAAGGTGCATCCCTGGTGATTACAGGAGAGGGAAAAATCGACGGACAGTCTGTCCGCGGTAAAGTTCCTGTGGGAATCGCTGCAAGGGCCAAGAAAAAGGATCTGCCCGTTCTGGCTATTTGTGGTGATATCGGAGAAGGCGTCAGTGCTCTTTATGATTACGGTATTGATTCTGTTATGAGTACGGTTAATGCGGCTATGCCCTTAAGCGAAGCTATGGGACGGTCCAGTGAACTTCTGGAAGAAGCGGCAGAAAGAGCTTTTCGCATGATTATGATCGGAAAAAATCTTAAGTAGAATGTTATTGTTCTCTATTTGTATATAAGAATCTATCTGAATGCGGAGTGTCCGGAGAGGAACTCTGCATTTTTTATTAAAACCCTCTATAATAAGCATTATGAAGAAAATTGCACTTATATTTGATCATGATGGTACTCTGGTGGACTCCATGGAGGCCGTTTTACTTTGTACCAATAAAATACTGAATGGTGCCGGATGTGAGTCCATTTACATGGATGAGCTGAAGAAAGGAATGGCCTTTCCAACTTTCGAACGCTTTCACTATCATTCCAGGCTGGAAGATCCGGATCTCTTAAAAACAATGTGTCGGGACTTTTATATGACTATGAATAAGATTGGGGTAGATTCTGTCAAGCTCTATCCGCGGATTAAAGAAAACCTGGATCTTTTGTCATCCCGGGGATACTCTCTCGGTATGCTTACCAATAATCAGGGCTATTTTGCCCGTAGAGCGGCAGCCAGGCTTCGGTATGCCTATAACTTTGAGCTGATCCTGGGTGAGGAGAATGTTCCTGTTCCCAAACCCGATCCCCGTGGGCTTCTGCAGGCCTGTGCCGGCCTTGGTTCTGATCCGAAAAGTTGCTGGTATATTGGTGATGGAAAGCCCGATTTTGAAGTTGCTCGTGCGGCAGGATTGAAATCAGCTCTTGTCAGCTGGGGGGCTCATCCCCGTGAGGAGCTGGTCGCATTGAAAGCGGATGTCCTTTTTGATTCTCCCGATGAGATGGGTGATTTCTTTCAATAGGATTTTTGAAAGAGCCTCATCAGTATAAGAAATTCTCCTTTGTTGAATGGGAAGCTTTTTTCCGGGATTATCTGATAGGAATGATGGAACATTACCATCTGAGAACTGATCCCCCGGCAGACAGGATATTCTGATTAATAGGGTACTACTCGTCTGTAAATATAAAAAGACCCGGAATCCCTGAGGATCCGGGTCTTTTTAATACTTTTGCTGGCAGAAAAAATTACTCTTTCACACCACCGAAAGTAAGACCCTGTATAAATTGTTTTTGCAGTACGAAGAAAACCAGAACAGAGGGAAGAGCCGCTACGATAGAACCGGCGGCAATAAGGTTATAGCTGATCAGCCACTGACCTTTCAGCGCACTCAGTCCAAATGTTATGGGGCGGGCTTTATCGCTTTGTACCAGAGTCAAAGCCCAGAAAAAATCATTCCAGATAAAGGTAAACAGCAGAACCCCTAAAGATGCCAGTGCAGGCCGGAGCAGAGGAATTATTATGGAGAAAAAAATACGGGGTTCTGTTGCTCCCTCTACGCGGGCAGACTCAATCAGTGAAAAGGGCAGTTCCACAATAAAGTTCCGCAGGAAGAAGGTGGCGAATCCCGATTGGAATGCTGTATGAAACAGTACCAGCCCGAAGATGGTATCGAACAGGCCGAACTTAACAAACATGGTTCTTACAGGAATCATCAGAATCTGATAGGGAATGAAGTTTCCTGCAATAAACATAGCATACAGGGCAACTCTTCCCTTAAAAGGATAAACTGCCAGGGCGAATCCAGCCATAGAGCTGAAAAGTATGGCGAAAAATACTGCAGGCAGGGTCATGACAGTACTGTTGATAAAGTACCTGAGCATGGGGCTGCGATCCGGATTAAACACTTCACTGTAGTTTTCTCTGATGGCGATGCGGCTAGGTACTCCCCAGTAGTTACCGGCGGATATATCCGAACCGGGTCGGATCGAAGTGGATATAATGGCTATCATTGGTAGAAGCCAGATCATCAGTATCAGTAATACCCCGAGAACATAAAGTGCTCTAACAGGAATTGCTCGTTTTTGTATTGCTGTGGGGAACATGCTTAACTCTCCGTATCTATCATTCGTTTCAGGAAGAAATAGATGAACACTGACATAATCAGGAATAGAACAACCGCAAGAGCTGCTCCATAACCCATTTTAAAGTTAAAAATGGCTTCATCATACATATGGTAGGCAAGGACATAAGAACTACCCCAAGGCCCACCTGCGGTCATGGTTGCAATCAGGTCAAAACTTCGGAGTGCACCGATAACTGTTACTGTCATGGCAACAATTGTTGCGGGTCTGAGCTGGGGCAGAATAATGTGCCAGAGCATCTGACGCCCTGCGGCGCCGTCGATTCTTCCGGCTTCGACAATTTGCGTATTAACACCGGCCAACCCTGTCAGATACAGGATCATACAGTAGGCAATCTGAGGCCATAATCCGGCTGCAATAATACCGAATGTAGCATAGTTTTCATCTGCCAGTATTGGTATGGGTTTCAGTCCGAACATTTTGAATATTTCGGCCAGAAGTCCCAGTTCAGGGTTATAAAACCAGGAGAATACAAGACCGACGACTACGAGATTTATGACAAAGGGGAAGAAAAAGAGTGATTTAATGATTCTCATCCCCTTGATTTGCTGATTTAAAAACAAGGCTAGTACCAGACCGATAACCGGTGCGAGCATCATAAATACCAGCCAGTAAATATTATTAAGCAGAGATGTTAGAAAGCGGGGATCATCAAATAGCATCCGGTAGTTTTTCAGACCGACGAAAGTCGTAGGCCCAAATCCATCCCATTTATGGAAACTGATAAAAATGCTTTGAAAAATGGGCCATAGTACAAATGTAACGAAAAGTATCAGAGCAGGTGCCAAAAAATAGGCGGGTGCAAATTTCTGTTGCAGTTTAAGCAGCTGATTCACGGTTTTTTTATCCATGAAATGGTCTCCTTGTCTGTTTAAAAAAGGCGGCGGAGTATTTGACGCTTCGCCGCCTTTTTATATAAGAATCATTCTGATTGATTATTCAAAAATACTCTTTCTTTTACTTTCTAATCTCTGTCTGATTGCATCTTCTCTTTCGGGGTTAACCATGAACTCCTGGAATCCTTCCATTCCGATTTTTGCCATCTCAGGAGAGGTATCTCTGTCGTAGAACTGTGCCAGACCGTCTGCGCTTCCGAGCATCTTGAAACCGGCCTTTCGAAAGCGGTTCTCAGGTGCGGGGGCATTTTTATTGGCTGCCAGTGTTCCGGTTGCGCTGGTCATCATTCCCTGGATATCGGGACGGGCCATGAACTTCATAAACAGTTTAGCTTCTTCAACATGTTTGGCGTTGGCAGGAATGTGAATTGTATCGGTAGGAGCATCTTCGAAAACACCAACGGAGGGATTGATAATGGGGAACTGGAAGAATCCGATGTTATCAACAATGCCGGCACTTTCCATATCGGGAATCATAAAGTTTCCGATCAGATACATGGCCGCATCTCCTTTGATAAGAGGAGCCTGGGCTTCCTGCCAGGAGTAGGTGGCATGATTTTCAAGGAAGTGTCCCTTTTTGACCATATCTGCCCAGATATCAAATACCTTGTCCAGCTCGGGATCCAGATAGGATGCTTTTCCAGCCATAAGATCCATATGATAGTCATAACCGTTTACTCTCAGGTTCAGGTAGTCAAACCAGCCGGCAGTGGTCCACAGATACTTTGTGCCGATTGTAACAGGGGCAATACCATTTGCCACCAGGGTATCGTTGTTTGCCATAAACTCATCCCATGTTTCAGGAACGGAGAGACACCCCACTGGTAGTAGGACCAGGGGAGGCCATAGACCTTATCGTTTACAGACATGGCTTTTACTGATGATGACATGGCGTCATAAAGACCCTCTTCTTTCCACAGATCGCTCACATCCATAAACATTTTTTGATCTACGAAAAACTTCATTCTGTTTCCTGCAAACCAGAAACAGATATCCGGGGCTTCTGTTGTCAGGAAATTCCGGATGGATGTTTTGTAGGACTCATGATCAAATGTGTTCAGCTGAACATCGATATCAGGGTTTTCCGCTTTAAAAAGTTCAACCGCTTCCGCAAGACCTTCTTTTGGGGCGGGATCGGATTGATTGGAATTGATAACCAGTACTTTTTCATCAGATTCCTGCTGCCCATTGGCAAAAATACTGGTGGAAACTATGCAAAGGCAAATCATAATAATACTAATTCGTTTACTCATAGCGACTCCTTCTTATTGATTGTAAGTATAGTATAAATGCTCCGGATTTGTCGTCAACAATAAGATTTTCCTGCCAGTTTTCATATCTTCAGATTTCTTATGTACAGCTGTGTAATCATTGTAATGTATGTATAAAACAAGCACTAAACCGTATTAACTGTCAATAATCAGCATAAATATACTGGAAATAATGTTATCATACATGAGATAAGGAATGTTGCTTTAAAAAAACGCTGATTTGTTTTATTATATTAAGATAAGAGGTAGTTCATGATTGAAGATCAGCATGAAAGAGGGCGGAGAGATGGTGAATTTTATCTGGCAAGCCTGAGCGATGTAGAAAGGGAGCTTCCTTTTCATCTGGTAGGAGCCGGGTGTGATTTCTTCCAGTATCCTGTGAAACTATTTCCGGGGAAGGAATCCTGGAACTGGAAAATCAAAAAATTGCTGTCCCTGAGGGGAGCGGCTTTCTGCTATACCCGGGAGACAAGCACTCCTATCACCCGGCTTCTGAGGTCGGTTTTGAAAGTAACAGCTATTTTTCCACCGTGTTTAAAAAACAGGAAGGGATCGGACCAAACAAGTTCCGGGAATATAATTCGCTGATATAATGC
>NBMC01000056.1 GCA_002084805.1 Spirochaetaceae bacterium 4572_59
GTTAAGTTTGGGAATACATCGGAAAGGTCAGCTGGCGGGGAACACAACGTCGCTTCTTCTGCCTTATGTAGATGGATACGCTACTGTCTGCAGCCATATAAAACTCGATCATCATGAGATGTCAGAATTGTTGGCTGACACGGTTTGGAACCTCTTGAAAGAAAAGCGGGAATACCAATCATTTTTGAGATGAGCCTGAAATTTCCGGACTGTCGAGGTCGAATCGTTTCATATCTGAAAATGAACAGTCTTTTTCTCAAAATGTGATTTATCCATGGTTAAATTAACAGAAAACAAGAAATAGACCCTTATCTGTCAAATAAATGCCTTTCATAACTTGACTTTGTTAGATCTTTTTCGTAGCCTCAAAATCAAGATCATATATTAGTGATTAAAGGAATAAAGAAGTATGAGTACAGGTACAGTAAAGTTTTTTAACGAATCAAAAGGTTTTGGATTTATCAAACCCGACGCAGGTGGAAATGACCTATTTGTCCACAGTTCTGAAATTGTGAGTGGTCCCCTCTATGAAAATGACAGTGTCACTTTCGAAATTGGTGAAGGTCAGAAAGGACCTTGTGCTATCAGAGTAAGCAAAAATTAATATAATTATTATAATATATACTTACCGAGAAATGATTCCATTTACAGGAAATCATTTCTAGTCATTTACAAAACAGGCATGCTTTCCATTTTAGGATTGTATGCCTATTTTATTTATAAATTATCCAGATACTTATTTTTCACAACTCCGGCAGGCCTTATTCAGTTCCTGCAGATGAGTCGTGAATCCCTATAAGCCATAGAGATTGAAATAACGGTTTTATTCTTGATTAATCTTTTGTTACGGTGCATCTTTGCCTTACAGTAGTTCTGAAATAACAGGAAGGCTATGACAGGAAAAAGGAAGGAACTGTTCAACTCTCTGGACAGGGTTTATGTGGATAAAAGCATTCAGGAAGCCCTTACTTTTTTAAATCGTGAGGACAGGGAACAAAGTCCCTATCTTCCTTCTCGATTTTATGGTATCAACCACGGGATACTCAGCCCTGTTACCCGAGGGCTTATCAACTACGAAAAACTATCCCGCAGTGATTATTATCTATATCCTGATCAATCTCTGGATGCTCTTAACTGTCTGGGCCTGGGGTTTCAGTTTGATCTGAACAAAACACGACTCCTTATGGCTGTGGTCAGAGAGGCTACCAAGAAGGGAGAGGATACGGAACGTTGTGTCTACTATCTTTCTCTCTATAGAAAGGTTCTGGAGGGTTCTCCAGCTCAGATTCGTTCCCTTCTGGTGCAGAAATTCCATCTTACCATACTGGCTGACCGTTCTCTTAACAGCATGGACGGTGGATTTGATGATAGGGTTTACGGCAGCTTCAGTCTGGGAAAAAGAACGGCTCTGCAGGTCTTAGTTGATGCCTATATCAAGGGCCTCTCCCGTGTAAGCATCGTCCATATCAATGAGATTCACAGTCAAATTATCTCTGTTGTTCTGGAAGCCGGACGGATGCTGGGTATCGATGTGGACTTTTCCCTGGAGTTTTCCCATGGGAGAGGGAAGGGAAAACAGAATTTTCTTCTCTATTTTCCACAGTGCAAAAGCAGTGGTGACTATGAGAAAGTTCTGGAGTCTGACGCTCTTTCCTCCTTCCAGAGTGAGCTGGCCAGGGTTTCGACGGCCCGAGAAAAGGCCGTTTCCAAAGAGATCCGTCATTTCAACCGCAAGGTCCGCCCCGGTCTGAACAAGGGGTTTGAAAACTATCCAGATCTCATTATGGAGCCTGTCTCCCTGGATGAACTTCTAAAAACTATTAAGATAAATCGATTGTCTATTCCTTCTCTGGGGCATTATCTATTCCAGAAATACGAAGCCATACTACAGCAAAGGACGGAAGCCTTCGATCTGGAAGAGTTCGCACCTCTGATGGGCCGTCTGAAGAAAATGAAGAACAGAGAGATCAGTGATCTGGTAGAAAAAGTAGAGCGTCTGGATCAGGAATCTCATAAAATGGATCATGAAGAGTTTACAGCCCGTTATCTTTCGGATGATCTGGATTATTCTGTAACAATTCCAGGATTCATCGATCAACTGAAAAAAATACGTACCCTGGGAGTGGATGTTATCATCGCCTATCCTCTGAGCGGAGGCCTACCCACGTTTCTTGAAAAGCTTCTCTACTTTGCGGGAGTCGTTAACGGAGTAGAGCTGTTTAATACTAAATATTTCTTTAATCATAGAGATAAGGAGCAAGAGCTGGCTGAGCTTGTGGAACTGGTTTCTATTTATAATCAGGGCGCTGTGAAGCCTCTCCTTCGTAAAGCCAAATCCTACGGACTGATGAAAGATCGAGGGGATAAGTTTAAAATTCTTCTGGCTGATGCGACCCTGCAGATGCTGAATACAGGGGATGAAGAGTTTAAGATAAAACTTGGCAGCGGTTCCAACGACTACAGCATAGCCTCTCCCGGGATGGGCTTCCTTATCCCGAAAATCTCCCATCTTGGTTTCAGATCCTCTCTGAGAGGACTGGCCGGCCATTACGCCTTGCCCTTTCGGTTGGGGGAGAATCCGGAAGCACTTCCTTTTAAGCTGGAACGCTGTGGCCCTTTCAGTATTCTGAGCCGTCTGTCCCGATCGGCAGTCATTCTTCTCGGGAATCCCACTGCCAGGACTCTTCTACGAAACAGAGAGCAGAAAATCTCTCTACTGAGTCGTATACGCAATTCTAATCCTACCGTTCGCAACGCTCTGTTGATCCTTTTTGGGGTACTTTTTTCTCAGATTCCCGTAAAGGGAACTCTGGCGCCCCGTTATATTTTTCTCTGGTTTACGATCAGTCTTCTGCAGTCGGTTCTCTCAGATCTGATCTCTCATGGCGGCCGAAAGCTTAAACACTATCACAGGGCCCTGATCAATGGAAAAGATCTTTCTTCCTATCTGTTCTATACCGGGATGGCTATTCCTGTGCTGGGAAATATCTCCTTCAGGATTGAGGCTTTTCTGGAACTTCGCTCCCTGTCTCCGGGTAGTTCCGGATTTATCCTGTTTATTCTTCTGGGACTGGCCTCCTGGGTCTATACGGGTGTCACAACCCTTCTCCGGGGATACAAACCTTTGACCGCCCTTGTGAACGGAGCACGGAGTTTTTACAGCTTTCCTCTGGCTGCTCTGTCGGCAATGTTCTTGCCTCTACCTCCTATTGTCCAGCAGAAAATATGGACCGCAGTTGCCGGGGCGGTGGTAGAGGGTTTTGCAAAATACCGGGAGGACCTGACAATAAGACGGAGGGATTATCAGGAGTTATTTCGTGAAATCCATCTGCCCCGGATCACCGAGACGCGTCTTCGCAGCCTTTTGTATGATCTTTTGTATATCCGGGGACGGCAGCCCCGGGGAAGGGATGTTTTCTGAGGCTGCTTGATCGATAGAAGACAGGCCCTTCTCATTATGAATATCAACCATTCTGTTCTGCTTGGTAAAATCTGATGAATCTGATACACTTTGCTCTATGAAAAAAGCAGAAATTCAATACCCCTGTAAATGGACCTATAAGGTTTTCGGACAGGTAAAAACTGATATGGAAGAAGCTGTTGGGCATCTCCTCCCCGGGAGGGAATTCCTGCTCAGTGAATCCAAGAGCAAGGGAAAATTCCTGTCTCTCAGTCTGGAACTGACAGTCAATTCAAAAGAGGACAAGGATAAGCTGTTTCATGCCCTGAAAGGCAGTGATTCTATCGCAATGGTTCTATAGAAAAAACTGTCATAATTATGACCACGAATCAGCTCCCGGCTATATGCCCATTTTTAAACATGAGTGATTTTGGTCCCTGATAGTTCTCTTTTCGGATAATATCTCCGGAAAGATAGATCTCATCCTGTATGTCAAAAAGGCAGGCAGAAAGGGTCGCTCCTGTAATAGGTGATACTTTTTTTCCGTCGAAATACAGAGCTAGGCGGATCTCTCCCCCGAAATCTCCCGTTAAATTATCCATCTGGAAATCAGAAAATGTCAGGATCTCAACATAGGGTTCTTTTTTTAACTCTTCGAATCTCCCGTCTCCCCGGGCAACTGTAAAACTCTTAATCTTACCTGTAGGAGGGATATTCAGATAATGGGAATATTGAAGGGAACCATGAAACTGTCTGACCACACCCTTTTCCAGCAGAGGGATCTGTTTCAGAGAAATTCCGTCTGTATCAAAGGGGGAGGCGTAGGAAGAGCCTGGTATAGCTGGATCCAGTGTCAGGCTTATAAGGTCACCCCGTACATTGTCTCCCTGAAAAACTTTTCCTTTTTCTGCTGAGGACAATTTTTCATACTTATTTTTGGCAGTTGTCTGACTCAGATAAAAACCCATAAGATCTATGATGGCATTCCCCCCCAGGATGACATTCACAGATTTCAGTTCTGTGGCAGGGGAAGCCTGAGCTCTTAAACGGCAGTGTTCAATCTGCTTCCGGCACTCTTCTTCTACCAGTTCCGGGCAGTTGTCTGAAAAAGAGAACATATTGTAGAGTTCTACATCTGCCCCCTCTTCCTTCCAGTCACAGATCAGCTCTATATCTTTCCGGTTCTTGCTGTAGCTCACATCGATACCTTCGGAATTGAGTATGCGATAGCTGTTGCTACTCAGAAAGATCTCGGCAGAGTTGATACCGCCTAGTTCATGGACATCATTTTTATACAAACTTTTTGTTAATCCGCTTAAATCGTCTAAACTTTTTTGAAAATCATGAGACTTTTCCTGCTGTCCGTTTCTTTCTGTCTTCCCGGGAGAGGGAAGGGGGTAGAAGGGGTTCTTCACAAAGGAGGCTGCATAATAGGCTTTTTCCACTTTGGCCCTGATTTCAGACTCATCCATGGAGGGGGTTAGCTTAAGCGTTGCCGAACCTTTACAGGAGTTTCCCTCATCCTGAAAATCCCTGTAAACAGTAAGAGTATAAGAGCGGACCTTCTTGGCCCGGTTCATATCCAGATCTTTTCTGATAAAAAAGAGTTCCCTTGAACTTGTACTCAGTTCCCGGATATTCCATATATCAATATTCGCTTGTTTGAGAATGCTGCGTATTTTATCTATCATTATGCCAATCTTCCTTTTGTTTTCAGATAGGGACCACCTGTGGAGGTTTTAACAAACTCTTTATACCCTTTTCCGCAGGCTCCGGAACCGGAAAGTTTCAGATCTCCACTGATCATGGATATGGACTGCAGAAGATCCGGTACGAATCCGGTCAGGTAGACCGGGGCCACTGTTCTTCCCGTCAGCTTTCCATTCAGAATCTCTTTTCCCTTCAGGGCAACACATTGAATTCCCCAGTTCTTCGGGTCTTCCATTCCACATGTATAATTTTCCAGAAGATATCCTTTTTTTACAGAGGCTATCATATCTTCCAGTTTATCCTTTCCGGGACTGAAAAACGTATTGGTCATCCTGGAATAGGCCTTTCGTTCAAAGGACTCTCTTTTTCCATTTCCCGTTGGGACAGTTCCCAGTTTAGCCGCAGAGAGAAGATCGGATATACCGCTTTTCAGGATTCCTTTTTCAATGACCTGGGTATCTGTCCCCAGGGTCCCCTCGTCATCAAAGAGGTAGGAGGACACTTCAAACGCAGCTTTGGCACCGTCATGCATATTGACTCCAGCCGAAGCAACTGCACATATAATTTCATATTCTCCCGGAAGCAGCCTTTCTGCGTTCAGAAGTTCTTCCACTTCCAGAACTGCCGGTTCAACTCCTGCTTTCATCTCTTCCAGCAGCTCAATCCCTTTCATGCCGGAAAAACTCCGGTAACTGTATTTCATGCCCTTTTCATTCTGTCCAATGGGATAGCTGTATCCCTGAGACCAGACGTAGGATTGTTCCAGTTCTTTACCACTGCTTATAAACAGTTTTGATACATGAGCATATTCATAAATCATTCTGAGATCTATCAGATAGTCTGCCAGTTTCAATCCTCTATTCATTTCAGATCTAAGGCTGTTTATTATCTCTTCTGATGATGACTGTTCAGGATGGGATTCTATCTCTCCCAAAAAAGACTCGGTCAGTTCTTCATCCTCCAGAAGGGGGTATGCTACAGAATTAAAACCGTGATTTTCAATAAGGGTTTTATTATCGGCAATGGTTTGGCGGATTTCTCGCTCCACATCTCCCATATTATCAATTTCGTTAAAAGAGTATTCAGAATAGGATTTACCGTTATAGACCCTGGATACAAATCCTCTTTCCACCCAGGAGGATTCATTGATGGAGCTTCCTGTTCTGCTTAGCTGATAACGTGTTCCTGAAGTATCTGTACCGAGAATAGATACATATTTATAATCTTCTGAAAGTCTTTTAACCAGGTCCTTAAGCGCCTGTTTCTGTTTGATCAGAAATCCGGACATCTCAACTTTCATAATATTCCTCCGTGTGAATAAATGTACTATGCAATGCTACACTGAAAATTGAGATTATGTATATTAATTATCCATGAATATTATGTCAAATTGACAATTTCCCGACCGGAAATAGCCGGAACAGTGCAAATAAAATTATCTTTCTTCCAGCACTTTTATTTCTACATGGATCTTTTTCCCGGGAAAGTCGGTGGGGGCACCCCAGGAATCATGTCCGTAAGTTGTATAAACCATGACACCATAGCGGGCATTTGAATAGTTCCCCGGAAAGTTTCCCAGTTGTTGTCCCTCAATATAGTAGACCCAGTCTCCGTTCTGTCTTTTTGCTTCAAGGAGGAGGGGCTTCCCTGCTGTATAACCGTCTAATTTTATCCATTTTGTGTTGATGGCCCGCTGTGTTTCGGGGTCAATAAAATTATACCGGCCCTTGTGGTCCACTGCCAGCACGGGCAGTGTCAGAGTTTCATCCAATTCAATTTTCAATCCGAAAAGCATTCCCCTTCCACCTGTATGACGGGTATATTCAACGGCCAGATAAGACGCATTCTGATGAAAACCGGACCAGCTTTTATGAGAGACCAGGCCTGTGTTATGGGGATTATTGCTTTCAAACACATAGTGACCATTGCTCTGCATCTCCCATAGCCGGGATACAACGGGTTCATCCCTATTTGTAGCGCATGAGCTTATTAGAAATAACGCAGACAGTATCAGGAATAACTTTCTCATAGCTTTCTCCGGATTTATAAAATTGTTTCATCATAAGTATAGGAGATGTTCAGGTATTTTGGATGAAAAATTTTTATATCGTAGTGCCGGGGCGGGTTTCTTTTTCTCTGATTATTTCTGATAGTCGGTATCATAAACAGACACTCTGTTTTTTCCGTTTGCCTTTGACGTATAGAGGGCCGTATCCGCCTGACTCAGCAGTTCTCCTGGAGACTCTATGGATTTTGTTGTTTCCGCAATTCCAATACTGATGGTAACGGTAACGTTTTCTTTTTTTTCATAGAGCTGTTTCTGCTCTTCTACAAGAACCCGCAGCCGTTCGGCAAAAGAGTATGCACCCTTTTTATCCGTATCCGGTAGGATAATACAAAACTCTTCACCACCGTAACGAGCCAAAATGTCACTTCCTCTGATAATGGATGAGCTGACGCTGGCAATCTCTTTAAGGATGATATCTCCAAACTGATGACCATAGGTATCATTAACATGTTTGAAATTATCGATATCAATCATAAGTATGCTGAAAACCCTGTTTTTTCTTTTGTAATGAGTCATCTCCTCTTCCAGTCTTTTATCCAGGTATCTTCTGTTATGAATGCCAGTCAGGCTATCCTGCTGGGTCATTATTTTAAGAGAACGTTCCAGATAAACACTTTCGGTCACATCCTGGATGGTAATGACAATATGATTGATCTCCCCATTATCTTCCCGTATGGGTGTTAAAGTGCAACTTTGCTGCATAAAATCAAAGAAATTATTATGAAAACCCATTGCTGGAAAGGGAAACAGATAGTTGTGCAGTTTTTGAGAGTAGAAGACATAGTTTCCAAAATTGAGAACAGACTTACAGCTTCTCAGAAAACTGGGAGAACTGAGATGGGGGTAGTGATTAAAAATTATGGAGCCGAGGATTGCCTTCTTTTTTATATTGCTCTGGATCTCCATCCATCTGTTCCATTCTACTATGGAATATTTGCTGTCTATGATGACAATACCTACATTAAGAGCGTCTATAACCTGATTAAACACTAATTATCACCCCTGAAACTTATTAAGAGCTTTTTTAAGATGAGGAACTGAATCCTGACCATTCAATAAAAATAGATATCCTTCGATTTTTCTGTCTTCAAAACTGAAACCGGTTTCCATGATAATGACAATCTCATCCTTATTCAGTGAACTGTTTTCAAAAGAGGATTGAAAATTCTCTCCGATCATGGTCAGGGGAGGGAGGTATGTAATATGGCTGTTAATAAGTTCAAATATCTTTCCGATGCAGGCTCCGATCAGAATATTTCCTATTTCCATAAGAGCCTCTTTTTCCAGAACCCTCAGTTCATCCGATTCAAAGATAATTATTTCGGGTTGCTGAAAGTAAGATAAAAGTTCCTTTTCCATGCCATAAGGAAATATCAGACAGGCAATCCCACTGAAATCTCCATAGTATTTCTGCTCAACAATGCTACAGTTCTCAAAATCTGAGATCTGCTTTCCTATTGAATTTATTAATTCAGAAACTTTTACTGTTTTAATATCGGGTACATTCAGGTTAATGAAAATATCCATTATCTCTGCCAGATCCGCAACAGCAGATCCAAAAGATATATTCATTGTCTCCTGCAGAGCATCTAATTCAAGCTCTGTAAACTGTTCTCTCTGGTTTTTTTTCATCAGCCTTACCTGTTCCTGATGGTATTTAGTATTTGATGAATTTCTTCTTTCCGAGGTAATTTTTTCAGTACCTTATAGGCCCCCATCTCCATACATTTCTCAACGGATTTTTTTTGAATATCTGCAGTAAGTACAATTACAACAGCATTAATATTATTCTCTTTAATGATTCTAAGAGCTTCAAAGCCATCCATCACAGGCATAGTCAGATCAAGAAAGGTCAGGTCGGGAGACTCCTTCTTCTGAACTTCGGTAGCCTCCAGTCCGTTTGAGGCTTCACAGATTTCTATGGAATTATCATATTCTGCAATAATTGATCTGATCAGCATCCGGGCTACTTTTGAATCATCTACAATCAGTAATTTCATAAAGAATCCTTTTTATTCAATATTTTACCTACTTTCAACTTTATTCTAGAGGAATCTGATTTCAATGTCAAAATTAAATAAACTGATCTTCACCTGATAAAATTATTTAAAATATATAAGGTAAAATCCTGCTTCTTTATAGGCACATTATGAATTCTAATATACTGTTGTTTTATGAAAGAAGAAGTAATGGAATATTCGGAAAAATTTAAAATTCACTCCTATGAAGTGGATATGACAAATAAAGCAACTTTACAGGCTATCTGTCAGTATTTACAGGAAGTGGCATCCAATCATGCGGAAGAGCTTGGATTCGGAATGACCTGGTTACTGGAAAACAGTAAAACATGGATGCTATCCCGTCTGAGCGTTAAAATGAGGTACTATCCTAAAAATGGAGATGAAATCATAATACGGACCTGGCCTTCAGGAGCACACAAATTGTTCCTCCTTCGTGATTTTGTTATTGAGGATGCCTCTGGTGAAGTTCTGGGAGTCGCCGGTAGTAGCTGGGTTTATATGAATATGGAAACACATCATCCTATTCACCCATCATCCGGTGAAATCCCTTTTATTGCTCCTCCCGGTGTTAAACGTAGCGTATCTGAGAATCCAGATAAGCTAAGACCCTCGGAAAACCCTGTTCTGAAATCAGCATATAAGGTCCGGTATAACGACCTGGATATGAATAACCATGTAAATAATATCAAATATATAGAGTGGCTTCTGGAAAGTATGGATCCAGAATTCCGTAAAACCCATATTCCTGATGAACTTCTTATAAACTTTCTGGCGGAAGCCATGTATGGACATGAGGTTTCTGTTCATCTGGATAAGACCGACGACGGTTTTTTACATAGTATTACAAATGATGGAAAGGATATCTGCCGTTCAGAGACACATTGGACGAGCCTGGAATAAAGCAGATTTATTTGCTTTTTTTTCTGTAAGATCTCCCCTATAATGAATCAATTGTTAATCTAATAATAGTGAATGGGGTCCTTGAGAATGAATATCCTGACGGAGCAGGAATTGATAAAAAAGGATTATGAAATTATTGATATGCTGATTGACCGGTCTGAAAAAATCAGGGCATAAGGTTTTTAAATATTCAGCGGCTCTGGCTCTGTCATCCCTCTGTCAGTTAAAGTCTTTTGTCTTGAGAATACTGTATTCTTCGACATGTAAAGTTTTCCATCCCTGATTCAGTTTCAGTATTACCGCAGTACAGGGCGGCATGGAAAGTCCTGCATTATTCAGCATTGATGCCAGGAAACTTATCCCCGGATTATGGGCAAGCAGAAACAGGGTTTCAACGCTGTCGGCTGTGTTATTCACTGCAGAAAGAAGATCCCGGGGAGATCCCAGGTACAGGGAGGGTATCTGCCTTATATCTCCAAAAGGGATATCGAAGTGATCGGCCATAAAACCGGCGGTTGTGAGAGCCCTGTTGGCAGGACTGCTGATTATCAGATCCGGCTTAATTCCCGCCTCCTGAATCTTCCCGGCCATAAAGGGAGCATCCCGCATTCCCATCTTATTGAGTGGCCGGTCGAAATCGGATAAGCCTTGGTGTTTCCAGTCGGATTTTGCATGTCTGATCAGAACAAGAGTCTTCATAATCTATCCTTCCGCATTTTCTATTTTCTTTTCCAGATCACTGATCTTCTTATCTACCTGATTAACCCGGTATTCGATGGAGTTCAGAATCCAGAACTGGAAATGGTTTACCTTATGGGCACTGTACATCATCCAGACAATTTTGATGGAAAGGAAAAGAAGACCTACTTCCAGTGAAACAAAGGGGGGGAGCCAGTGTGTGACAACTTCCAATACAAAGAAAACAAGTACGACCACAAGGAAAAGTATATTAATCATACTCTCCTTACGGTGGCTCATGCTGCCCCCCAAGTTTCCGAGGAGTTTTTTTACCCTTTCCTTTTCTTGTTTAAACTCTTCCACTTCTCTGGCAAGTTCTTTTTCAAGTTCTGTTTTGGGAATCTGATTTGTGTCCAAATTTATTTCCTTTCCTCTTTTATTAATTCATTATGAAATAATAATATAATAAGGTCTCAAAAAAAAATCATCAACAACTTTCGAAATGTTGACTCATTATGATTAAATCTATACTATGTGGCCTTGATACCCTTTTGGGTATTAAAGAAATTTTAGGAGTATGTAAAGTAATGGCAAGAAATTCCAAATCTAGAGGAAAAGTTGTCCGCCGTTTAGGTGTCAATATTTACGGAAACAGTAAATACGATAGATTACTTAAAAAGAAACCTCATACCCCCGGACAGGAAAAAGGCAAACGTGTTCGGAAGAAAGAGAGTGACTACGGTAAGATGCTGGCTGAAAAGCAGAAGATTAAATTTTCTTATGGTATGAGCGAGAAACAGTTCTATAATCTGTTTCTGAAAGCAAAGAAAATAAGCGGACTGACTGGTGATAACATGATGATCCTTCTCGAAAGAAGACTGGATAACGTTGTTTATAGACTGGGTCTCGCTTCAACAAGAGCTCAGGCTCGTCAGATGGTAAGTCACGGACATATTCATGTGAACGGACGCCGTTGTAACATTCCTTCAAGAAGTCTTAACGAGGGTCATGAAGTCTCCGTAAAAGATAATGACAGAAGTAAAAAACTGGTTCGGGACGCGTTGTCGTCTAACAACAGCCCCACTCCTGTATGGTTGTCTCTGTCTGAAGATAAGCTGGTTGGCCGGGTTGAAAGAAGTCCTTACAGGACTGATATTTCCTGTGTAGCCAACGAACAGATGGTTGTTGAGTTCTACTCTAAATAATCTAAACTGTTTGTTATCGAAAAACCCGGTGTTTGCCGGGTTTTTTGTTTTATAATCACTTATCAGTAATCAGACGGAAGTAAGAGAGCTTACATACTCTTGATATAATAGTGGAATACGAACAATAAAAAATTGACATTGCCATACCCTTGTCCTGATTATCTCTGCCTGATAACATCATTTTACTGAACTGTTTTAATATAGAACTGATGAAAAGGATAAACATTGAACTGTACTGTTAAAAAAGCTGAAGAAATAATCTTTACCAGTGAGGGCAAGTGGCTTTATCCTCTGTTTGAACTGGAGGATTTTTTGAAAGATCATGAATATAATCCGGCCAAACTGATTCTGGAAGATAAAATTATCGGAAGGGGAGCCGCCGTACTGATTGCACGGCTTGGTATCAGGAAATGCCACGGCCGTCTGGTCAGCAGAAAGGCCTTTCTTGTAAGCGAACGGGAGGGCCTTGAAATCAGTTGGGATGAACTGGTGGATAGTATCGAGTGTCAGACAGAGATAGCTTTGCATGACCGTATGACCCTGGAGGAATCCTATACCGAACTGGCAAGGAGAGCCGGTCGCCTATGATGCCAGGCAAAACTATTATAAATATAGAAAATCTGAGTGTGCAACGGCAGGGACGGGTAGTCCTTGAAAACATCAGCCTTAGTTTGAAATGCGGTGACACCGCTCTTTTAACCGGTCCCAATGGCTGTGGTAAGACAACACTTTTGCGCAGTATTGCCGGATTTCTCCCTGCTTCGGAAGGCCGCATTACCCTCTTCGGTAAATTTAACAGTAGTAGGGAGTGGAAAAAACAGTGTCATCTTCTGGCTTATGTGCCTCAGGAGGAGTTGATAAGTCCCTTTCCGGTTTCCGTTGAGGAGATGGCGGCTATGGGAACCGCCGGATTGAAAATGAGCCGTGCTGAAAGGCAGAAGCGGACGGAACAGGCTCTTAAAGATACGGGCTGTTGGGAAATGAGGCAGCGTTCCTATTTTTCCCTTTCCGGAGGAGAGAAGAGGAGGGTGGCTCTGGCCCGTTGTCTCGGTCAGAAAGCCCATCTGCTGCTGCTGGACGAACCTCTTAGCTATCTTGATACAAAAGCCCGTAAAAGTTTCATCGCCGTACTTGAGGATATCCGGAAACAGTACAATATTACCATTCTGATGGTTACTCATACGGAAAATGAGCTGGAGGAAGGCAGCTGGAGCCGTTTCCACTTTAAGGACGGTTTGATAGAACATACACAGGGAGTGCGCTTATGATGGAACTTCTTACATTTCCTCCCGTATTTAGAGGATTTATCTCGCTGATGGCGGCGGGAATCTGTTTTCCTCTGACAGGAATCTTTATTCTCCGCCTGAATCTTCTGAATATGCGTTTTATGCTGATGCATGGGGTTATGCTGGCGGGGGCCGTGGCCCTCTCATTTTCAATGGATCCGCTTCTGACTGCTATGGGAATCAATCTTTTTCTCGTTTTGCTGATTACAATTATGTCTCGGAACTCCTCTATGCCTACGGGAGTACTGACCACCTTTTTTATGGTCCTCAGTGTGGGGGTGGCTATGACTCTGATCTACAGAAGTAAAGTTCCTGTTCAGGATACTATGGGACTTCTCTGGGGAAGTATTTTCGCTCTGACAGCACGGGATAACCATCTGCTTCTCCTGTTTTGTGCTGTTATCCTGCTTTTTGTACTGATCTGGTACAGACAGATAGGCGCAGTGCTGATCAATCCGGAAACAGCCCGGACCAGCGGAGTTAACGAACCCTTTCTGTTCTATGCCATTATGATTCTGACAGGATTGACTATAGCTTTTGCCATGAGACTTGTGGGAGCACTCCTGCTTGACGCCCTTGTTCTGCTTCCCGCGATGACAGCAGTTTATTTTTCTAAAAGTATGAAAAGCATGTTTCTGACAGCTTCAGTTTCAGGCTTTATCTTCAGTCTGAGTGGTTTTTTTCTGGCTCTTATATTTGATATTCCCGTCAGCTCAGGAGTTATTCTGGTGGGGGGTGTTATATTTGGATTAACTTTTTCTGTGAGGTTTTTATATGAGAAATACAAGTAAAATTACAGGAGCTCTACTGCTTCTTATTTTCGCATCTACACTTTCGGCAGCTGCGCCAAAAGTGATTGCCACTACCGGCTGGACCGCTTCATTTGCCCAGCTGGCCGGAGTCGAGAATCTGGAGGTTCTGGCGCCCTATGAGATGAAGCATCCCCCCGAGTACGAACTCTCCCTGTCGGAGCTGCAGAAGGTCGCTAAGGCGGATTATATTGTTTTTGCGGGCTATGAAGCCATGATGACAAGGATTAAAGAGGCTTTAGGCTCTGACAGCTCGGTCCAGCTGATTCAGATCAAGACAATCAACAGCTACCCGCTTATTTCTGAATCTGTTATGAAGATCGCTGCAGCTCTGGGAACAGAAGACAAGGCCCTCTCCAATCTGAAAGAGCTTAAGGTTTTTATTTCAGACTGGAAGGCAGAACTTGCAGGTCAGGATAAGCTTAATAATGTGGTGGTTCACTTTCATCAGCAGGGCCCCGTTAAGGGTCTGGGGCTGAAACCAGCTCTGGTTTTCGGTCCTTCCGCTCCCACTCTAATTCAGATCCGGGACATTTTGAAGATTAAACCGCAGATTATTATCGATAACCTGCACAACCCCGCAGCTGCTTCCTTTAAAGAGCTGATGCCTCGTCCGGATATAGTCCAGTGGATCAACTTTCCCGGTACAGATGGAACAGTTTCACTTCTGGATGTGATGAACTACAACCGCCAGCAGCTGGCTAAGGTTTTAAAGTAGACCGGCTCAGTTTTCCATAAAAGGCTTCCTGTTACGGGGAGCCTTTTCCATTTCCACCTAACGCGAAGAGGCTTTATTGAAAATAGGGAATATAAATCAACACAGCCAGTACTACTGCTAAGAGGGACGCTAGTAAAACCGCACCGGCACCGATATCCAGAAGTTTTTCAGCAAGTTCATGGTATTCATCAGTGAACATTTTGACTACATATTCAATGGCAGTATTGAATAACTCTGATATCAAAACAATGCCTATGGCTATTGAAATAATGATCCAGTCAAACTGAGTGAAATCAAGAATAAAACCAGATATCACTATGGGCAGAGCAAATACAAAATGGATTTTAAAACTATTGTCTGTTGTTATGGCAATGCGCAAGCCTTTAAAAGCATAAGTGAATTTATTGATTATACGTTTCTTTATTTTCATATGATTATTATACAGTATAGGCAGGGCCCGTCCCGGGGCAGTTGAATCGGGCATTCAGCTGACAACACGCCGAGGTCCCGATGGTGAGGCCTATGCGGTCGGGGGAAGCATAAAGGTGGATATGGCTCCTGTTCCCGGAAGTCCTCGAGCAACCCTTGATAAGGCACAGGCAGTTCTGCGGGCGGCTTTCGCCCCGGGGAATCCCTCGGTAGCAGATATGCGTGTTGCCGCAGAGGCCTACAGGATGGTGCGGGATGCCAAAGAAACAATTCTGGGTGATGGGCTGTTGGTTTAAACCTGGTGGTGGAGCAGGTCTCAGTTGTAATACAAAGGTCAATATAGCACGTAATAATCTTTTACTTAATTAGACAGATAATGGGTTATCAGAAGAAGTCCAAAACATTGAAATTGACAAGTATACTATAAAATAGTATACTATTTTATAGTATAGAGAAGGGCGGGTTTCTAAGTAATTAGGAGCAATGGTTGCTGAAAGAAGACGAAATTGAAATTCTATGGACTACAGCTTTTAAAAAAAGATGGAAACATCTTGGGTATAAAGATTCTGATAAAGAAGAGTTAGAATCCTTATTAGCTGAAAATCCAGAATCATCCCCTGTTATACGAGGAACAGGCGGGGTGAGAAAGTTAAGGTTTCCTTTACCGGGGAATAAAGGAAAAAGTTCGGGTTCTCGAATTTGTTATTATTTTCAGAACAGTGAAGGGCGAGTGTTTTTACTTGTTATATTCACCAAAAATGAGAAATCGAATTTAAGTAATAAAGAGAAAAATATACTGAAAGAAACAATTAAAACATTAAAATGATTCTTTCGTTTCTGGTACGAAAATTCGTATCGACAGTACTAGGGGGAGATAAGGGATATGGACAAGGAGTTATTCAACGACTTGGTTAGTAGCCTCAAAGACGTTAAAGATTTTCAGGATGGAAAAATAGAACTCTCTGGATCTATCCGGAAAAGAGTGAAGTTTAAAGATACTGAAAAGTTCGATTCAAAAAAAGTAAAGGAAATCCGCCTAGATCTACATCTATCTCAAACAGCATTTGCGGATGCCCTTGGAACATCTGTAAAGACAGTTCAAGCCTGGGAGGCTGAGCGGAACACTCCCAAAGGTCCAGCTGCAAGACTTCTTTCATTGCTGAAAAGCAATCCTGATTATATCAACAGCTTAGTTGTACAATAATTTTCAAGGGACTCAGAAATGAGTCCCTTTTTTTAGGTAGACTTCTGATAATATCGACCTTGAAAAACTAATTCTTACACCCGTTCTTATCACAAGTTATTTTTTTTAAGGAATTGACCCAGTGGTCAGAATTCTTTCTGGTATCAATTCCACATCCAGTTTTTCCACCCTTATTTCCCAGGGCCGTTGCTTCGGGTATTCAGCTGACAACCCGCCGGGGTCCCTACGGTTCAAACTATGCTGTCGGGGGAAGCATAAAGGTTGATATGGCTCCAGTTCCCGGGAGTCCCCGTGCAACCCTTGATAAGGCACAGGCAGTTCTACGGGCGGCTTTCGCCCCGGGGAATCCATCGGCTGCAGATATGCGTGTTGCCGCAGAGGCCTACCG
>NBMC01000057.1 GCA_002084805.1 Spirochaetaceae bacterium 4572_59
TAGTTCAGCATTATGTCATCCCCCTGGGGTACGGCAATAAGATAGTTGCACCCCGCATTAGCCAGAAGAAGAGCCAGATTTTCAATATCATTCTGATCGGTCTTCATATGGTTGGTATAACAGGCGTCCACTCCCATAGAAAGTCCGGACAATTTCCCCATAAAATGATCTTCCAGCCCCGCCCGGGTAACCTGTTTGGCATCGTAGAGGTATTCGGGGCCGATAAAACCGACTACCGTATTCACCAGAAAGGGCTCATAATGTCTGGCAAGACCGTAGCAACGGGCTTCCATGGTTAACTGATCACAACCATTATGAGCATTTGATGAGAGTTCTGACCCCTGACCGGTTTCAAAGTACATCAAATTAGGCCCGCTAGCGCTTCCTTCGTGCTTCATAAGATCCAGAGCCTCATTCATCAGGGCAATATCAATCCCGAATGCCTCATTCCCCTTTTGAGAACCCGCAATACTCTGAAACATCAGATCTGCAGGTGCACCTTTTCTGACAGCCTCCATCTGGGTCGTCATATGGGCCAGCACACAGATCTGCGTGGGTATCTTCAAACTAGTTTTCACTTCATCGAAAAGCTCCAGTATGGCTTTAACCGATTCGGCCGAGTCGATCACCGGGTTTAATCCAATAACGGCATCTCCCGCACCATAACTCAGCCCCTCCAGCAGGGAGATCCGGATTCCTTCAAGGTCATCGGTCGTATGGTTAGGCTGCAGGCGAAATGACAGAACCCCCTCCTCACCGATGGTGGTATTGCAATGGGCGGTGACCTGTATCTTCCCCGCCGCATGAATCAGATCCAGATTGGACATGATTTTGGTAACAGCTGCCACCATCTCGGAAGTGAGCCCCCGGGAGAAACGGAGAATGTCCTTTCCGCTGACACGATCACTCAATAACCATTCCCGCAGTTCGGCTACGGACATATTGGCATGCTGCCTGTAAATCCTCTCATTCAGATTATCCTGATCCAGGCGGGTCACTTCATCCTGTTCATAGGGAACTGCCGGATTTTCCCGGAGCGCCTTCAGGGTACAGGCTGACAGGACCTGTTTTGCCGCCACTCTCTCGGCCATGGAATCCGCAGCCAGTCCGGCAAGAGTATCCCCTGATTTCTCTTCATTTGCCCGGGCCATCACATCCATCAGATTTTTAAACTGATAACTTCTTCCACCCAGGGTTGTTTTTAACTGCATACAATACTTTCCTTATGCCTTCATCCAAAGGCCAGTGTTTTTACTACCACAGGAACAACAGTCCCTTCTGCGACAGGACGTCCTATATCGAGAAAATCTCCGGGTCTGACCTGAACCCTGTCAATGCTGATAAGCCCCCTTCCCGGAGGAAGAAGCCTTTTCATGATTCCGCCCAGAGCCTTTGCAATATCCTGTTCAACGGCAACCACAAGTGGCTTATCTCTTCCCAGACTATTTGTCAGCCCGCGAACAAGACCTTCCGCCATCCGACAGAGTTCGCCATAAGAAATATCTTTTCTCCCCGGAAGAGTCAGGGCGAATTCCCCCACCTGCTCCCAGGACGCCACATGGTCTGCCTTTTTCCTGATTAATTCTGAAAGAAGCGGCGGACTCAAATCCTGTTCCAGTTCATTCAAACCGATCACAGGAAGATTTCTCAGGGGAAGGGCATCATCCTGAACGGAAATAGTACTGCCACTCAGGCTTGTGGCATGACATCCGGCACCCACAACGGTTGCCCTGATGGTCTCCTCTCCCGGAATCAATTCATAATCCTTCAGCCAGTCGGCCTCCCGCAGGGAGTTACCCAGCAAATTCCCGATATCATGAAATCCGTCTGAAGAAGGGCTTTCTTTATAGGATCTGCCATAAAGAAATTCAGAAACGCCTCCCGAAAATGAAACAGCATCGATGGAGAGATCCTGTTCCAGAGGGTGGTCCGTTATCAGATGAGACAACCAGCGCTCGTCCTGTTTCTGCTTCAGAGACGCCCCGAGGACAGTACTCATCAAACGGGTTAATTTAAGAAGATCAGCCTCCCGGGGAATAGAGCCTTTCACAATTCCGATTCCCTCTTCCCTGATAAGGGGAAGCAGTTTATCCGCAATATACACGACCTCTCCCTCAGAAGAAAATTCCACCAGGCTTCCGCCTATATCAAGGCAGGACGTATCAAGGGACTCTCCATTTTTGAAGACAGCGATATTCGATGTCCCCCCCCCAATATCGATATTGGCAATAGAAAGTCCTCTCTGCCGGGAAAGCTCCGCAATCCCGGCGCCTTTTCCGGATAAAACAGCTTCAAGGGCAGGACCGGCAGCCGCAACAACAAAATCTCCTGCAAAATCACTCAATGCATGAAGAACCTCCCGGGCATTCTCTTTCCGGGCAGTTTCACCTGTAATAATGACAGCGCCTGTTTCTACTTCGTCCCTTGGAATTCCGGCCCTTTCATACTCTTTGGCCAGAATCCCCTTTACGGCCGGCCCGTCAATCCTATCCCGGCTGAGAAGAGGTGTTTTGTATATGGCACTCCGGTATACAACCTCCTTATCGCTTAGCTGTATATTGGGACAGCCTGCCAGAGAGGAGATGTTTTCGAGAGTCAAGCGACTGAAAACAAGATGAGTCGTGGATGTTCCGATGTCTATTCCAACACTGAGTATCTGCTCTGCCATTCCTGATACAAAATCTCCTGTCTAAAAAAATAAAAAAGCCTGAAAGCCCTGCATATCTGCAGGGTTTCAGGCTTCATTGCCATCCCGTACAGCTTTGTACGGGAGATTATCCATTCAACTTCGATCCTTCCGGACCGGTGTATTACTTCAACTTAAAATCGAATCGAACAGTCATTCCTTCTTCGGAGACATCCCGGACAAGGCGCCCTTTCAATTTTTCCCGAACCAGTACGTTAATGATTTTATTTCCCAGCCCGGAGGAGTCGGATTCACCATTGAGTCCTTTTCCTTTATCCCGGCCATTATCCTGGATTGAAATACTGCCGTATTCCTCTCCTTTTCTTACAGAAAGAGCCAATACCGGATTAATAACTGTCGGAACCGCATATTTGATAGCGTTTTGAATAAGCTCGTTTACCACCAGGGCAACGGTTGTTGCATCTTCAGAGGGAATCAGGAAGCTCTCCCCTTCTATCCTCAACTGGATTCCAGGATAAGCACTTTGAGCCACGACACTCCTGGCAACGGATGCAGCCATAAAATGGATATCCACCTTATCGCCGTCCTCACCGGAGAGAGTTTCATGCACTTCGGCCATACTCATCACCCGGGAGATACTTTCATCCAGAGCCGCTTTTGCCTCCTGGCTTCCTAAACGCCTTTTCTGCAAGCGCAACAAACTGGCTATAGTCTGAAGATTATTCTTGATTCGATGATGGATTTCACAGATAGCCGTAGACTTCAGAACAAGTTCCCGCTCTTTTTCACGGATATCGCTGACATCCTTTAAGAGCAGAATAAATGTACCGTCAGACTCCCTGATCAGGGATTTTCGAATCATCCGTCCTGCAATATCCACTTCCCTGTCTTCAGGATAGGGAAGATCGGGAAGATCGTAACGGTTTGTTCCATCCAGGGAAAGATCCCGGTATTTCAGGCCGGTTTCCGAAACACTCACTCCGGTCAATTCATAAATGCGCCGAGCCTGACTGTTAGCATAGAGGCATTCTCCATTCCTATCAAACAGGACAATTCCTTCGGAAACATATTCTGAAAATCCCGCTTCTTCTGTTCGACTGGCAAAGGCATTCAGTATTTCATCCTTTTTACGGGACTCGGTAACATCCTTCTCGAAAATCAGAACTGCAATAACCACAGCCTCCTGATTCTTAATGGGGCTGACATATTGACGGACAGTTCTGTTCTCCTGAGTCAGGGCTATCATATCCCGGGCGGGAACTCCCAGCTCGAAGGTCTGAAATACGGCTGCTTCATTCAAACGCCGGGCTTGTTTTCCCACAACCTTCGATTTATATAAAGACGGAACGACTGAGGGAGGCTGATGAGCCACAACGACTGCCTCATGTCCATCGGGAGTCAGACAGTCGATAAAAAAATCGCCTCCCGTCAGATTGGCAAAATAGGGAAGACATTCTGCAATTTTACCAATCTGGCAAATGTCCTTTTCTGCTAAATTCGTATAATTACGGCAAAGCTCTAAAAGCTTATCCATTATCCGCCCCTAGCAGAATCTTTGCAATCTCAGCCAGGTTGCACCGCTTATTCATACTCAAAGATCGAAGCTGTTTGTAGGCTCCCGGCTCATCCAGATCGTACTGCTTCATAAGGAGGCCCTTTGCCCTGTCGATCAATTTCCGTTCTTCCAGCTTAATCTCAAGCTGATTTTTCTCTTCCTTCAAACGCTTTGTTTCTTTCATCTTGGCAATTGCTATCTCTATCATAGGAACAAGAGAGGATTCTTTAACAGGTTTAACCAGATAGCCTTCTACAGTAAGATCCACCCCTTTGGATATGTATTCCTGTGAACTGTAGGCCGTCAGCAACAGAATAGCACAGCCGGGAACTTCTCTACGGATGGTTCTTGCCGCTTGCATGCCGTCTAACAGGGGCATTTTAATATCAAGAATAACCAGATCAGGTTTTTCCCTCCGGCATAATTCCACCCCGTCGAATCCATCACCGGCCTCGCCGACAACGGAATACCCGGCATCCGTCAGAAATTCCTTAATATCGAGTCTTGTTATAGGTTCATCGTCAACTATGGCGATCCGGGAAGTCATAGCGCGGCTCCTTCTGCAGGAAGACAAATTCTCCGAACTTCATCAATACCCTTTTCACTGACCGCGCTGGTAAGATAAATAGTCTTGATTCCGGCCCTTTCAAGAAATTTCGATGCCCGGGAAATATCCGCATCGTCCCTGTCTGTTTTGGTAATGATACCCAATACAGGCTTATTGAACATCCCCGCGAAATTCGGAGGATAAGAACTGGCAAAATCGCTTGCACTTTGAATAAGAGAGACTGCATCACAACTGCCGGCTGTTGCCAAAAGTGCGGAAAAAAATCGCCGGTTCTCCATATATTCACCGGGGGTATCCACAAAATGATCGCAAAATCCGACGGCCTGTGTTTTTCTGTAATTAATATCCTGTTTGAGAAGAGACTGAATCAGGGTGGTTTTCCCCGAACCTATACGGCCAATCATCATCATCTTCATGACCTGGTCAGCTCCGTAACGCTGAAGCGCATGGTATCTGCCATAAATTCGACAACTTCCCGCAGGGCGCTCTCAACACTGGAAACATCTCCCTGAACGACAAGAGATCCACCAAAGCGATCCAGAAAACCGAGAGTGATATCCGCCGCTTTTGTCATAACATCCGCGGCAATAATGACTGCTTCACCAGGGGTGATTGTCATAATTCCCAATGCCTGAGGGGTCTCTTCATCCAGCCCCAGTTGTTTATAAAGAGAATCTTCGGGATTGGCAATAACATGGGCCAGAGTCACCTGTTTCCCCGGTACGTATTCCTGAATCATACGCTGTTTGTCTTTCATGTCGTCAATTAGCGGCAAGTCCCGTTCCTCCTGATCATTCCCGATGTTTTCATCAGGGCATAAAAAAAGCCTGTTACATAGTTATCCCTATGTACAAGCATCTTTGCTTACCCTCACGCCATTGTGAAGATACTTAATTTTTACACGCAATACAGGTTCTGGCAAGTATTTTCTGTTTGAAAGTCTTTTGCCAGCTTTGCCGGGCAAAGCAAAAAGGACTCCCTTGCGGGAGCCCTAAAAGGAGAAACTAGAGAAGATATCTATCAGTCGTAAAGCAGACCTTTAATATCGTCATTATCCATATTGTCTTTGTTATAGAATTTAGCTCCGGTATCTACGTCAGAAACAGATTTTCCTTCGTAAGCCTTGAAAGCCAGCTCAACAGCTTTGTAACCGATTGAATAGGGATCCTGAGTAATAGAACCGAGAAAAAGTTCGCTTCTTACAGCGTTCTTCTGTCCTTCTCCAGCATCAAAACCAAGAACTACGAGTCCTTTGTATTTAGATCCCAGTTCAGCACCGTCATTTGTTGCAGCCAGCAGACCTTTTACAGTTGCTTCGTTTGAACAAAAAATACCGAGAATGTTAACGTCTTCAATTTTATTCAGAACAGCAGCAGAAGAAGCCATTGCATCCGTATTGGCAGCAGAAGCGGGAACAACCATTTCGATCATAACCTTTTTACCACTGGTGGGAGTCTTAGCATCGATATAGGCAGGGCTACCCATTACTTTGATATCAGCTTCGCTCAAAGAAGTTTCTTTCACTATCAAGTCAATCATATTGTCTCTGAAACCCTTACCACGGCTCAACAGTGATTCACCGGAAGCATCCTGATTCATTACAACAATGGTAGCAGGAGCAGCAGCAGTTGCAGCTTCAAGATCAGATTTGATTACTTTGAACATTTCTACAGCGGCCATACCGGCAGCATTATAGTTGTCAGTAGAAGCATTCGCGTAGATAGCACCTTCAGGTGCGTTGGGAACACCGGAGTCAAAACCGATTACAGGAATTCCGCTGGCTTTACACTCTTCAAGCTGATCCATTACAGATGTTGTATCAAGAGCAGCCAATGCAATTGCAACAGGATCCTTAGCCATAGCATTGTTCAGCATTTCGACCTGAATCTGAACATCACTTTCTGAGGGTGGTCCTTCAAAAGTTACATCCACTGCATACTCATCAGCCGCAGCCATGGCACCCAGTTTTACCTGCTGCCAGAAGTCATGTTGTTCCCCCTTAGAAACAACAGCAATGTAAGGTTTTCCACCATCCTTCTGTCCATTGGCAAAAGCACTGAAACTCATAGCTAAAAGCACGCTCAGTACGATTGCAATTCTCTTAGAAATTTTCATAAAATCCTCCTGTATTATTACCCGGCAGAATACAAGAACCTACCGGGATTATACCAAAATCATCTGCTTCAGGACGGTTCCCGATTAGCATCCAGTTCCACCGCGAACTGTCTTTCCGCTTCTTTTTCCTCTGCCAGAATTCTGGCTTTTTTCGCTTTCTCTTCCCCTTTCATCTTTGAAAAGTTCTCTTTCAGCTCTTTTTTCAGTTTGCTAACTTCAGCCGTTTTTCCTTCTACTTTCAAAGCTGCAATTTTACGGTTTATATCTTCTCTGTAGAGATCCGCAGGGGATAGGATCCGGACGGCAGATGCCTTCTTATTCCGATAGATATCCAGTAGTACCGCACCGATAACAACCACACCGGTAAAGAAGGTCTGGTAGTGGGCCTGTAAATCCATGGAAGGAAGACCGGTCCGGAGAACACTCATAATATACACACCGATCATGGTACCGAAAACTGTTCCGATTCCTCCGGAAAGTGAGGTACCACCAATAACCGCACCGGCAATGGCATACAGTTCAAATCCATTTCCCCTGGCAGGCATTACTGTTGTATAGACCGCGGCAAAGGCAATTCCGCCAAGGCCTGACATAACACCACTGACCACATAAGCCATTGACTCCCATCTCTTTACATTGACACCGGAAAGCCTGGCGGCCTCTTTGTTACTGCCTACAGCAAAGATGTAACGTCCCATCTTAGTTTTTGTCAGGATTATATAGGCAATAAATGCTGTACTGAACAGAATAATTGCCCCTGTCGGTATAGAATGACCACCTTCCGTTATATATTTGAAAAAATCCTTAAACCAGCCATCAGGATTAGAACGGGTCGGGAAGGTAGCACTTCGTACATTGGAAACGATAGATCCCACACCCATGGATATCATCATGGTTCCCAGGGTTGCGATAAAGGGAGGCAAACCAAGGTGAGCAACCATAAACCCATTAAAATAACCGAACATGATAGCTACAATCATAATCAGAATCAATGAAATCCACATGGGCCATCCCCAGGATTTATAGGCCGTACCGCCGATAATAGCCGCACACATCATAACCGTACCGCAGGAAAGGTCTATTCCTCCCGTTATGATAACAAAGGTTACACCTATAGCAATAAATCCAATGTAGTAAGAAGAATCCAGAATATTTACCAGGGTGGTATAGGAGAAAAAGTTTCTTCCGAATATCCCGAAGAAGATATAGAGAATGACAAGAGCTGCCGGTGCCAGAAATTTCTGTAGCCCGACTTCCCGGATCTTCTCTCCCATGCTTTTTTGATTTTCCATTACTTATTCTCCTAGTCCCTTTTTGTCGCGTATTTCATAATTTCTTTCTGACTGGCATCTTTTATATCCAGGGTACCCGTAATCTGGCCTTCACACATGACAATGACCCGGTCGCTCATCCGCAGAACTTCCGTCAATTCAGATGAAATCATGATAATGGATTTGCCCTGTTCAACGAGTTCATTCATCAAAGTGTAGATTTCACTCTTGGCACCGACATCAATACCTCTGGTAGGTTCATCAAAGATCAGAATATCACTATTTTTAATCAGCCATTTAGCAATAACCACTTTCTGCTGGTTTCCGCCGGAAAGGTTTTTCAGTAGTTGTTCCACTGAAGGGGTTTTGATTTTCAGGGTTTCTACATACTCTTTGGTGATGTCGGCCACTTTCTTTTTATGAACAAACATTCCCTGTTCAAAATCATCGTAAGAAGCCAGAATAGCGTTTTCTGTAACACTCAAGCCAACGGCCAGACCGTAACGTTTACGATCTTCTGACAGATAACCGATTCCATGATGAACCGCATCCATGGGAGAAGAGATTCTGACAGGTCTGCCATTAATCTCGATGGTTCCCGTTTCAATCTTATCCGCACCGAACAGGGCTCTGGCCGTTTCTGTTCTTCCTGCACCCATCAATCCGGCAAATCCGAGAATCTCACCGCGGTGGAGGTCGAAGGATACATTCTTAACAAGTTTACCCGCATTAAGATTTTTCACCCGAAGCACAACTTCTGCATCTTTGGAAACATTACTCTGCTGTTTGGGATCTTCATAGATTACCCGGCCAACCATCATATTGATGATATCTTCCTTAGACAGCTCTTTTGTATCGCCAACACCGGCATTCTCACCGTCACGCATGACCGTTACCCTGTCGGTAATCATTCCGATTTCATCCATACGATGTGAGATGTAGATCATCCCGACACCCTTGGAAGCCAGATCCCGCATAATGGTAAAGAGTTCGTTAATTTCGGTTTCGGTTAAGGCTGCCGTTGGTTCATCCAGTATCAGGATTTTCAGATTATGGGAAACTGCCTTGGCAATTTCAACCATTTGCTGCTTACCAACCGTAAGATTCCCCAAGGTTTCTTTGGGGTCAATATTCATGTTCAGACGCTTGAAAAGCTGTTCGGTTTTCTGATTCTGAAGTTTGTCATCCAGAAAAAGACCTTTGCCTCTTGTAGACTCCCGTCCAATGAATATGTTTTGGGCAACAGTAAGATGATCCATCATATTCAATTCCTGATGGATAATTCCGATTCCTCTGCTGAGAGCCTCTTTGGGCCCACGGGGATTATACAACTTACCCAGATAGTGGATTTCTCCTGAGTCTTTGGGGAATATACCGGTGAGAGCTTTCATCATGGTAGATTTACCAGCGCCGTTTTCACCGACTAATGCGTGGATCTCTCCAGCGCGAAGATCAAAGTCCACCCCTTTCAAGGCATGAACTCCTGTAAAACGTTTATCGATTTTTTGCATCGAGAGGATTGTTTCTCTCAAAATCACACACTCCTTATGGAATCTTTTCTGTGTAGATAGGAGAATTATCCACCCGATTTCGGAATCGCGAAATTGAAGATCTTACGGAGAATGTTTAAAATTTTCCTGAATTCCGGTTTTTCAGGGTTCTGTTGAAAAGGGAAAGAGCAGTTCCTGATACTCCCTCTCAAACATATTCTCCTTTGTGATTAGAACAGAACCGGTATCTATAAAAGGAACAACCTTTTCTCCATTCAGATAGTCGAAAGCTGTTTTCACTGAAAGATATCCCATATTATAGGGCCGTTGAACTACCGTTGCCTTGATAACTCCCTGTTCCAGATAGGAGAGTTCTTTGACGGCATTATCAAATGCGACAACCAGAACACGGTTTTTAGCATCAGCCTCATCAATGGCCCGGGCAACCCCGAGAGCTGCCACTTCGTTCAGAGCAATAATTCCTCCGAGATTTTCATTTCCAAGCAGACTTTTCGTAATAAGATAGGCTTTTTCCTGCTCCACATCACAGTACCAGGTTCCCAGAATATGCTCTTCCTTCAACGCAGTTCTGGCACCTCTTTCTCTGTCGATAGCCGTTGCTGTTCCCCTTATATGACTGACAATAGCAATATCCTTACGGGGAGATGAGAGCAGAAGCCTTTTCATCTCCCGTCCGGCTTTTTCCCCCGCCACAATATTATCTGTGGCGATAAAGGAAACAGGAATATCCGAATCAACTCCGGAATCAATGGTGATAACGGGGATTCCCGCTGCTGCGGCTTTTTCCAATGGCGCCACAAGTTGGGCGTAATCAGTCGCAGCCAGAATTATAAGAGGAGGATTTTTTGAAATTACATTTTCCAGAACATGGATCTGTCGCAGAATTTCTTTTTCAAAACGGGGTCCGGATATTTCCACTTTCAAACCGAACTCTTTAGCCGCTTCCCGAATTCCCTGATCCACAACCACCCAGAAATCCATGGCCGGGCCAATGGAGGACTTTAGTACAATTCCGATAGGAGCCTCAGGGACGCTAATCTCCGGCCCGATCGAATTATACAACAAGGAAAGTGCCATAAAAAGAATAAGCGCGAACATCAGGCTTAACAACAGAAGATACCAGTTTTTCATAGATAATCCTCCATTGTGGAAACGGGCATTCGAACCTGAATGGTCGTCCCCTTGCCGGGGGTACTGAAACAGTAAAGACCATACTCCTGACCAAAATAGAGGCGAATCCGCTCATGAACATTTCGAACCCCCATCCCCTGACGGGAAAAAAGAGGACGTTTCTCCAGTGGTGTTTCCAAGCCCTGAACCATCTCCTGAAGCTGTTTTTCATCCATACCCTGTCCGTTATCTTTCACTTCCAGCACAATAACCTCACCATCAAGCCAGCCGGAAATAGCAATATATCCCTCATAATCCAGCTCTTTGATCCCATGGTAAATGGCATTTTCCACAATAGGCTGCAAGGTTATTTTCAAGGTTATCAATTCCCACAGATCCGGATCAATGTCCATCTCATACTGAAATTTATCCTTATATCGCATTTCCTGAATAGTAAGGTATGAACGGACATGCTCTATTTCATCCCGGATCAGAATAAGTTCCCGGCCTTTACTGATAATCTGAGCCTGAAGAGCTTTCAAGTCGCTCTTTCTCTTAAACTCCTGCTCTCTTATGTTTGCTTCCATAAGCTCCCGGATCCGTCCCACCATTATATCGTATTCCCTGGCCAGCTCCCGGATCTCATCAGTCGCTTTGATGGAACCTACCAGCTGAAATTCACCGGTGTCGACACTCTGCATAATCTCCTGCAGCTTTCTGACAGGTTTTGTTATACCGGAAGATATTTTATTTGTAGCAACCCCGACTACCAGAAAAAGAATCAGTCCGATAAGAGCATATATTATCTGCACATACTTCCAATCGGTAACAATATCACTGTCATGGGTGACACTGACCACATGCCAGCCTGTAAGAGGAGAAGTTTCCACCATAAAGTAGCGGTCTCCCTCCTGAAATGAGGTTCTCTCAGGATCTTCTATCAGACTCAATATTCTACGGATGGGTTCTTCCTTGATACTGCTGTAGACAAGCTGCTGTGTAGGATGAAAAACATAATTCCCCTCATTATCCAGAATAAAATTATACCCTTTCCGCCCGATGACCAGAGATTCACAGAGCTCTTTAATCCTGTTGAACTTAAGATCTACCAGGAGAACTCCCATAATTTTCCGGTCTTCCCTGGAAAGAATAGCCCTGCTGAGAGAGACCACCCAGGAGTAGCGGTTTTTTATGATATTCTGAACATAGGAAGAAGAGACAACCATTCGGTCAAAAGCCTTTTCTGCTCCGGAATACCAGTCTTTTTCCATGACAGAGGTCCAGGGATTTATCTCTGCTTCCAGGTCACTGGGGATAATAATACCGTTATCACCGATCACAAGAATATCTGAAATATCCTCTCGGGCCTGAATATAGTTATGAAGGCGGTCCTGAATGGAATAGAATAAATCCGTATCGGTTCCTCTCCTTTCCGGAAGAACCTCTTTGAGCAGACTCTGGATTTCATCGTCCTCCGCAACGGCCATGGAGACCTGCTCCATTCCCTCTATATAAGAATCCATCTGCTTTACCAACTGCAGCAGCATGGCTCTGTTACTGTCCAAAGTGGAACTGCGTACCGTATTGATGGTAAAGCGGAAAGAGACCAACTGCATAATAATGATAGAGACAAAGACCATCAGTGTAAAAATTGTATAGATTCTGGACTCTAGAGTTCCGAGCCTCAGGGAGCTTTTCATTCCTGCCGGCTCCTGCGGTATCCCATGGCGGTCATACCAGTCTGTTTTTTGAAAATAATCGTAAAATATCGGGGATCTGTATAGCCTACTTTTTCGGCGACTTCATACCCTTTCAGGTCTGTGGTGGAAAGAAGTTTTTTTGCCTCATCAATCCGGCGGGCAGTCAGATATTCCACAAAGGTTTGACCGGTTCCTTCTTTAAAAAGGAGACTGAACTGACTGGTGGAAAGATAAAGTTCATCACAGATATCCTGCAAAGAAAAATGACTCTCCCGAAAGCGCTCGCCAATAATGGCCCTGGCCTTATCAATCCGCGAAAGAAGCATGTCCTTCCGCCGATGGATAATCTGCTCATCAATCCCCCTGATCATCTTTTCCAGAAAGTCAGAGGATTTCTCCAGAGAATCAAAGGTATCGGGTGCGGTTCTGAAACAAACCGGATCATCGGAATACAGATCCATCTCATGAATAAAGGCTTTCAGCATATAGTACAGATTCAAAAATCCGTCCCGCAGCTCATATCCTTTAAGAAAGTGGGATTCCAGATAGCCTACCAGTTCGCCCAAAGCTTCCATGGCGGATTTTCGTCCGCCTTCTTTTAAGCCTTTTAAAACTCTCTTGCATTGTTCTGTAAAACCTTCGGGAGACAGTTGTTCCCGGTTTCGGATGTCTTTAACAGAAAGGATATGTGTCAGCCCCATAATTCTGGAATATTCCACAACATTTACAGCACTCCTGTAGGAGCGTTCCAGCTGATCCAACCGGCCGACAATTTCACCACAGCCAACGGAAATCAGTTTTTTATTCAATCTTGAAATATAGTGAAAAGCACGCTCCGCAAGATCAACAGAACGCTGTTCCAGAGTCTCCTGATCTTTATCCTGCAACAACAGAACCAGGTCTTCCATCGGATTATAGAAAACCTCATCGCAAGACTGTACCTGATCTGAAAGGTACTCCGAAAGAGACAGGCGTTCCAGATCACTCCAGTCCGATGGATAATTGATCAGAACCAGCTGATAGTAGGCAGAAAGATCTTCCCAGGCGAAAAAGTCCTTCCGGGAGTTGATAGACTCGCTGTTAATCCGGCCACTGATCAAACGGTAGAAAAAACGTTCCTTCAGGATAGGAAAACTCTGATCCAGTTTTTCCAGAAGGATTTTATGTTCCTTCCGTGCCTCTTCCTTCTGATCCAGCTCAGCCCGTATTGTCAGAAGAACTTCACCAAGCTCACTCTGGGTAATCGGTTTCAGCAGAAACTCACGAACCTGATTCCGAACGGCTTCCTGGGCATACTCAAAATCATCATATCCGGAGAGAAGAAGAACTGTAATCTGAGGAAATCGTTCCCCCAGGATTCGGCTCAGCTTCAGACCGTTCATACGGGGCATATTGATATCGGAGAGAACCACATCCACCGGGTGCTGCTCTATATACTCCAGAGCAGCTGTTCCATGCTCGAAAACAGCGGCAAGATTGAATCCATTACTCCCCCAGGGGATGCAACTGGAGATTCCATCCCGGATAATTGCCTCATCATCCACCAGAATCATATTATACATACTTGTATTCGTCCTTCATTCCATACAGTGCCATAATAGTATAAGCCACTTTGGATGAGAGTAAACCCCTTTTATAATCAAGGATTCAGAATGAAACCGGAATGATCGTCCCGAAAAACTTTGCTTTTCATATCGAAATTATCAGGGCCAGAGGATTAGACGGTGTAGCCTTCCAGAGGTAGATCTTCTGTACGGATAAGCCCTTTTTCCAGCTGAACGATGACCGACATGGCATCACTGAGACTCCGGATAACCACATCCGCCAGCATCTCGCCCATAAGAGTATGTTTCCCGCAGAAATGGATTTCCGGACCATCACCTGAAAAGACAAGTATGGAATCGGTTCCTGTTCCACTGGCTATTCTGCCGGAAACGGGACTTTTTACGGAGTAGTCGAACAGAACCCAGGCACGGGCTTCCGAAACCAGCATAAGAGCTTCAGCCAGAGCTGACTCATTCAAGGCGGCATTGGTTCCCGCCACGATATTGATGGTCCCGGAACCGGCTCTGTGAGCCTCCAGGTCAATGCAGTCGGCAGGATCTCCTGCGGCTCTGGCGTTTGTTGTCCCGACGGTCATACCACAGAAGGCACAAAGTTCTCCCTCCTGCCTGAAGTTCCAGCGGAAACTCTTCATGGAAGCGGAAGTCATCATACCGGCAAAGGGTTCTGCCAGCCCCAACTGAAAGGCCTTCTTTTCCAAGGTGATTTCCGGAGATTCAAATCCGTCGTATTCCTCCGCGGTATTATGACCTACCTGCAGATTCAATAAAGAGTGGTGAACCTGCCGTCCTCCCTTATACAGGGCAGAAGACAGGGTATTCACCGGTTTATTCCAAACCATGGAAACACTATCGACCTGATGATTAACCTGCAGAGACAGGTTTTCCATAGAGACTGTAAAAAAGCTCATATTTCCTCCGAATCATTGATGCAGTCGTACCCGGGTCCCAGAATGGGCCGGCCTCCTTCCCAAGAGGGGTAGTAGAATTCCATTTGGGAACCATAGACTTTCTGGATCTGCTCGGGGGTTACTACCTTATCAACCGGCCCCGACTTGATGCAGCACCCCTCATTTAAAAGGATAACCTGATCCGCATAGAGCAGAGCCTGATTCACATCATGAAGAATCGCGATAACTGTCTTGCCATTCCGGGCCTGCTCCCGCAGGAGTTTCAATAGATTGTCCTGATGCTGCAGATCCAGATGGTTTGCCGGTTCATCCAGCAGAAGGACTTCCGGATCCTGAAGCAGAACCCGGGCCAAAAGGACCCTCTGATACTCACCACCGCTCAAGCTGTCAACACTACGGTATCGAAACTGACTGAGGTCAGTCTGTTGCAGTATATTGTCGAGCTTTTTTTCAGGGAGATCATCACTCCGGCCGAACAAAGCAGAATAGCGGTATCCCCCCATCTTAACCACATCCTCCACGGTAAAACCGAAGGGTGTTTTATTCAACTGGGGAACCAGTCCGATCATAGAGGCCCTCTCCTGATCCGAAACCTTTTGAATATCCTTCCCGGCGATTCTGAGACTCCCGGATTTCGCTTTCAAACGGCCTCGGAGCAGAGAAAAAAGGGTGGATTTACCTGATCCGTTGGGCCCTAGGATAACGGAAAATTCCCCCGGATACATGCTAAGTTTTTCCATATTCATATTAAAACCGTTCAGATAAGAAAAATGCAGGTTTTCAAGAAAAACAGCTGGTTCTCCTCTTGTCATGCGATCCTCCGGCTTTTCACATATTTCTGTAGCAGACGAAGAAAGAAAGGCCCTCCCAGCAGAGCGGTAATAACCCCCACGGGAATCTCTGAGGGAGCCATCAGGCTGCGGGCCACCAAATCAGAGAGAATCATAAGTACAGCCCCTGTGGGAAGAGAGAGAATCATAACCCTGCGGTTTTCGGAACCTACCACCATACGAACCATATGAGGAACCAATAGACCCACAAATCCGATAATTCCGGAAAAAGAAACAATGGTAGATGTAATGATACAGGCTGTTGCAAGGAGTAGAAAACTCTCCTTTTCCGGATTGATTCCCAGAGAGTGGGCTTCCTCACTCCCCATGGTCAAAAGGTTCAGCTCCCGGCTTTTTAAGAGTAGAAACGTGACAGACGGAAGTAGCACACAGAGCAGGATGACAATACGGAGCCAGTCGGCATTGGAAAAACTTCCCATCATCCAGAATATGATTTTATCGGCCCTGTCCCGATGAAGCATCATCATAAAAGAGACCCCTGCCTGGGCAATATTTCCGAAGGCGATACCCGCCAGAAGAAGAGTCCCGACATCGCCCCCCGATCTACCTGCCACAGCAAGGATTAAAAGCATGGTGCTTATTCCACCGATAAACGCGGCAGTTGTCACACCAAGTGTCGGGAGAAACAGCGCTGGCAGATTCAGCAAAAAGAAAAGAGCAGCTCCAAAGGAGGCTCCCGAGGAAATCCCCAAAAGGTAGGGCTCTGCCATGGGGTTCCGGAAGATACCCTGAAAAACAACACCAGAAACAGCCAGACCGGCACCGGCCAGACCGGCATAAAGAACCCGGGGAAGCCGGATTTTCATCAGAATGGTGTGGTGCGAATGACTCAATCCTCTGTTTCCCAGAGACAGGATAAATCTCAAAATATCTCTCGGTGCAATTGAAACGGCTCCGATAGAGGCAGCCAGAGGAATCAATCCCAGTAAAACTGCCAGAAGAAGCGGCAGAATCCAGTTCTTTCTGTTATATAAATTATTCCTGTTCAAGTGAACCTTCAAATGATTCTTCAAATATGGCGAAAAGAGTTTCCAAGCCATCAATCAAGCGGGGCCCCTGGCGGACAAGAAGGTTTTCATCTATTTCATACACCTTTCCCCCGACAGAAGCGCTTAAGTCCTTATAGAGAGGAAGAGAGAGAAAGGCATCACGCTGTCCTGATCCTAAGATAATAAGCTGGGGATCCTTCTCCACCAGCATCTCTTTTGAATAGGACCAGCCTTCCTGGGTAACTATATTATCTCCGCCGGCCAAACCGATCATGCTGTCGATAAAAGTACCGCTTCCTGCTGTCCAGTCTCCGCTGTCTCCAAAGCCCAGAGCATAATAAACGCTGGGACGACCGGATCGCTCAGCCAGCGCCGCCAGAATCTTATTTTTTCGCAACTCTATGTCCGTTAGTAATTTTTCTGCTTCATCCTCTGCTCCCAAAAGAGTTCCACAGCCGGATATTACTGTATACAAGCCGGAAAAGTCCTCCTGTCCGTAAAGCATGGCAACAGGAATACCAAAACCTGACAAAGCCTGAAGGGAGTCGATGGAAACATGGGTGGAAGCCAGAACCAGATCGGGATTCAGATCAACAATGGCTTCAAGATTCGGCTCCTGTAGTGAGCCGACCGTCTGAATAGAAAGAACCTGTTCTGGATAATCACAGTAATCGCTTCGTCCGACCAGAAGATCCCCCTTCTGCAGGGCATAAATCGTTTCGGTAATATTAGGCCCTAGAGAGACAACAGTTTCAGGATAGTCCGGGAGAACAATTTTTTCTCCTCTCGAATCTATCACTGTAATGAAAGCTTCCGGATCTTCGGATGCAAGATCCTGTCCCCCGGAGGAGAAAACAGGATTTATACAAGTAAAAGCAAATAGTATCAGAAGAAAATAGATTCGATCCAACATAGTATATACCTCGCAGGCGGAAGCGCGGGAGAATTATACTCCTCGTTCCGTATCAGGATGATTAAATATGAAAATACGGCCTTATTCTCAATTCTGTCAACAATTTCGATTAACCTTTTTCACTATTGCGTAAAATATTACAAAATCTATCCGATTATTTCTTGATTTCTTAAAGGTGCTGTCATAGTATTGCTTATCAATATTTCAGAGGAAGTCAGGTGAAAGACCTGCACGGACCCGCCACTGTAAGGGAAAAATGCCTTCTGCAAAACCACTGGAGAAATCCGGGAAGGGCAGAATGGTAGTTCTCGAGTCAGGAAACTCTGATATTGAAAATCAATTTATTCAGGCTTCGAGGACTAAGCCGGGATACATGCTCAATATATTTTTATAAATATAAACAGCTAATCCTGTCTCTTCCGGCCTAAAAGGAAGAAAAATGAAAAATCTTAAAAAATGGCTCGTACTGCTGGCCGCACTGTTTGTACTCACCGGGATGATGTCCTGTGAAATGTTTGAGGATATGGTAATACAATGGAAATTACCTCGTCATTATATAAAAAGAGTTGGCCCGCGTCATCATGGGGTTCTGCAGGATCCTACTCTGCAAAAATTGTATATTTTAACAATTCCGACTGGAATTCTACTGATTCAGGAAGTGGTGAAGGAAGTTACGGCTATTTTGTCATTGAGTGGACTGATCCATCAATTTCTACTGATAAAGGAAAGTTTGATGTCGTTCAATGGAAGAATTTGAAAACACTCTCTGGAACTACAACTATGAGCTATAGCGAAGGATACAATGCAAAAGGATATTTTGAGACAGCAGATGATGCGATAGAAAGTGCAACATCAGCAAACGGTTACTTTGGCGTATTTTCATCTGCAACTTTAAAATAATAATGGATAATATCCATAACAGAACAGTCCTAATCATAGGGCTGTTCTTTTTTATTAT
>NBMC01000058.1 GCA_002084805.1 Spirochaetaceae bacterium 4572_59
CTATTGGTGTAGAGGTATCTTCTTCTCTTTTTCTGTCAACGACAGGAACTCTATTTGTCTTTAAATGGTAACCTTATCTGTTAAGTTTGGGAATACATCGGAAAAGTCAGCTGGCGGGGAACAGAAAGAGCATTGCAATAAAAATAATTTCAACTATTGGACTCTTCTGTCCTGCCGGGATTAAACTTCTATGAATTACATGAGAACAGTTAGTATTTTTTTTAGTTAATACCCGGTATGAGTTTTTCAATAGTCTCGTTATATTGAGTGAAAATTTAATCAATATGATATATACTATGATATATACCAAAAGGAGGCGTTTATGGATATTGCCAAGATATTTGAGAATGGCAGAAGCCAGGCAGTAAGACTTCCAAAAGAATACAGATTTGAAGAAAATGATGTATTCATAAAGAAAATAGATGATGTTGTAATGCTAATACCAAGAGATAAGGTTTGGAAAACCTTCAGGAATTCCTTTTACAAATTCTCTGATGATCTGAAGCTGACCAGAGAAAATAATGATATACCCCAGGATAGAGAAGATATTCAGTGAAGTATTTATTGGATACTAATATATGTATTTATATCATAAATAATAAACATGATTATCTTATCGATCAGATAGAAAGTATGGGAATAGAAAACACAGCCATATCGACTATTACAATCGCTGAATTGGAATTCGGAATAGCTAAGAGTAAAAGTAAATATAAGGAAGCAAATAGACTGGCCCTCCTGGAATTCCTACTTCCTTTCAAGTTTATATCTTTTGAACAAAATGATGCATACGAATATGGATATATTCGGAATGATTTACAATTAAAAGGACAAATCATAGGTAATATGGATATGCTGATTGCAGCCCAAGCAATTAACAATGGTTTAATCCTTGTTACAAACAATACGAAAGAGTTTCAAAGAGTTGAGAATCTGCAATTAGAAAATTGGGTGAAAAAATCATAATCTGGAAAAGATATGATACAAATCATGAAATCAGCTATTCTGCTTCGAATGAGTCAATCATGCTTTTATACTTTTCCCGTATAGATCAGTGCCAGAAGCTGTCTGGCACCCAGAAGAAGCAGTAAAATCCCGGTCCTGACCACTTTTTTCAGCTCCATCGATTTAGGGAATCTATGGGAGAAAAACCAGCTTCAATACAAGATAATAGCCCGATTTTCAGGAATATTATGTATCCTCTTCTCAATTAACCTAATTGTTATAGTTCCGAAGAAATTGAAGAATTCTCATCTGTCGGAAGAACTGAAAACCAGGAAAAGTTCCATAAGCCTGGGTTTGGGATTATTTCTTATCTCCATCGAAATCATATTATTTCTGGTTTATGCATTATCTTATATATAATTAGCTGGAAAACCGGGGCGCCTTCCAGGACATCCGGAGGCTTGCTTACCCCAGAACCACTCTGTTCCGTCCGTTGTTTTTTGCCTGATAGAGCGCATCATCGCTTCGTTTAAAAAGATGAGTCAATTCATCTCCTTTCCGGTAGGAACTGACGCCAAAGCTCATAGTCACTGAATGAGCTTCCGGAAAGTCATAGCTTTCTATTACCTGTCTCAGCTTTTCCGCCAGTTTTTCCATTCCTTCGATATCAATTTCAGGACAGATGATCAAAAATTCCTCGCCACCCCATCGTCCCAGAATATCGGTTTTTCTAATATTAAATTGAAGTAGGCTGGCAATACAGACTAGAATCTTGTCCCCTGTGGCATGGCCGTAGCTATCATTAACGTCTTTAAAATGATCGATATCCATCAGGATTATCCCGAAAGGGTGTTGGAAACGGGCATAGCGGGACAATTCATTTTCAAGGGCGTTATCCAGTTTAAAACGGTTATTAAGCCCTGTCAGCTGATCGGTAATGGCAAACTTTTCAAGCTCGTCATTCTTTAGCTCCAGTTGATTCTTCAGGGTTTCAAGATCTCTGAGTAAACTCTGGATGTGCATCTTTTCAGCTGAGATTTTTCTGTTCCAGACAAAAATCAAGATAATGATGATAAAGGACGCGGTCAGGATCTTCCATACCAGGGAGTAGTCAGCACTGTCAGTATTCATCTTGATCCAGCTGTTGTAGATACGGTTATGTTCCTCCGGCGTTATCCCGGCCAGAACTCTATTGAAAATTGCAACAGTCTGTGCATGTTCAGGGGGCAGGCCTATTCGATGTTCAAAGACATATTCGGTCTTTCCTGCTATATGGAGATTCAGGCGGGAGTTTTTAATGGCATCCATCACAACGGCCATATGGCCGACAAATGCGTCAATACTTCCTTTCTCAAGAAGCCGGAGGCCTTCTATAACACTGTCAGTGGTGAACAGTTCAATATCCGGATAGTTATTCTTTAGAAAATTATAGCTCGTATACCCTTTTCCCACAGCGACCCTTTTCCCCTCCAGTTCATGGGTGTTGCTTATGAAGTCAATATCCGGTCTGCTGGCAATAACCAGGGGAAAGGAGATATAGGGATCGGTTAAAATGACCTCCGTCCCGATCATATCCTTCAAGGAAAGGGCTGGAATAAGATCTATCTCCTTATTTCTGAATTTTTCCAGAACCTCCTCCCAGGTTCTACTCTGGATAAACTCCATCTCGATGCCTGTTGTTTCAGTAAGAATTTGCAGGTAGTCTGCAATAACTCCCTTATATTCTGGATAATCAGCAACATAGGAGAGGGGTTCCCAATCTACTTCGCTGAAGCGCAGGGAAACCACATGGGAAAGCCACTCCTGTTCTTCCGGAGAGTAATCCAGGCTAAAAACCCTTTGAGTGAGGGCCAAGAAGAGGAAAAGTTCTATAATTAATATGCGGGTGATAGTCTTATTCATTTTTTGTTTCACTTTGATTGTATTATACACCGCCCGAGAGTGGAAAAAAAGGATTCTTCAGAAATTGATTTCCGAACAAACAGATGGTCTGCGAGGGGCAAAACTTTTAGAAAAGTCTGTTATTGCATAAAAGAGCATATCATTTTACTTTTAAACAATGAAGAAAATCACAATTATCGGAGCCGGAAACGGCGGAGTTACAGCAGCATATCATTTTTCAAAACAGGGACTCCGTGTCTGTCTGTATGACCATCCCGACTTTTCCCAACAGATAGATGCTATAAATGAGAATCGCGGAATTCAGGCCCTTGAAGGGCAGAATGATACGGATTTCATCCTTTCGGGTAAAAGCGAGATTGAAGAGGCAAGCACATCGATAGAAAAAGCTCTTGCCTTCTCAAATATCCTTGTGATGATTGTTCCCGCCTTTGCTCAGGAAATCATGTTCAAATCCATGCTGCCCTTTCTGACTGAGAAGCATCTTCTTCTCTCCATGCCGGGTAATTATGCCGGTCTTGTTCTGGACAGGGTTAAGCGGGAAAACGGGTATGAACATCTGGATATTACCTATGCTGATGCCATGACCATACCATGGGCCTGCCGTCTGTTTGAACCCGGCGTTATCGGGATTATGGGTATCAAGAAATTCATATATGTCGGAGTCTTTCCTGCCCATAGAGCGGAAAATGTTATCAACACTCTTAATGAGTTTTTTCCCATACCTGTTAAGCTTTTAAAGAATGTGATAGAGGCAGGTCTGGAAAATATCAATTTCGGTGGACATCCGCTGGTGACCACCTTGAATATGGGGTTATTGGAGAACTTCAAAGGTCAATTCAACTATTACAGCGACTGTGTTTCGCCAGCAACCGATAGAGTTTCTGCAAAAAAGAGCCGCTATATCACCGAGGATGTTCCCAATATTCTAGTGCCCTGTTATGAGTTTGCTACGATGCTGGGAATCAAGGTTCCAATAATTGAATCCTGCATTCATATTGCCTCGGCATTCAATGATACCAATTATTTCCTTGAGGGTAGAACTCTTGCCTCCATGGGCTTATCCGCTTTGTCAAAAAATGAGATTCTCAAATATATAGGAAGTTGATATTAGTGTATAAAAATACGGATTTTTGAGCATAAATATAAAAATCTTTGATCTTTTACTTGAATATGGGCGTAGAAAAGAATAAAGTATTAACTTAAAAAATAGGAGTTATTATGAAAAAGTACATTATTCTGGCAATTCTCTCAGTGTTTATTATTCTACCTGTCATGGCTTCCGGAGCAAAAGACGGATTGGCGGGTGTTCAGGAACGGGGAAAACTGGTTGTGGGAACTTCTGCGGATTATGCCCCCTATGAATTTCATATTATGATTGATGGAAAAGACTCTATTGTAGGATTTGATATTGAAATTGCAAAAGCTTTAGCTGCTGATCTTGGAGTTGAGCTGGAAATACAGGATATCGGTTTTGACGGTCTCATACAGTCCCTGAATTCAAAAAAAATCGATGTTGTCATCTCCGGTATGACACCGACAGAAGAAAGAATGCAGAGTGTGGATTTTTCAATAATTTATTATTTGACACAGCAGTCTGTCCTTGTTCTTGCTGAAACTGCAGATAAATATAAGGACATAAGCGATCTGGCAGGACTTCCCGTGGGAGCTCAGCTTGCCTCTATTCAGGAAGAACTGGTTAAAAACGAAATGGAAGAATCCAGACTTGTTGCATTGGGAAAAATACCTGATCTGGTTTTGGAATTGAAGAATAAAAAAGTGGAAGCTCTTGTCCTCGGAACACCTGTTGCCACAGGGTATGTTAATGCCAATAAGGATCTTGCCCTTTCTGCCATCAATTTCGACGCATCTGAAGATGGTTCTGCTGTTGCTGTTCGCAAGGGCAACGAGGACCTTTTGGCTGAAATTGACAAAAGCCTTAAAAGGATGATGGCTGACGGCACCATTGACCGCCTTGTTGCAGAGGCAAATATTCTCAACGTTACTGAGTAATTTTGTTTTATCCAGAGAAAGCCTTCCGTTAATGGGAAGCTTTTTCTTATTTCTAAATAGAATCCATTAAAAGATAAAACACAGGGAGATAACATTGGATTTTTCTTTTATCCGCGAATATTGGTCATATTTTTTACTGGGTACGGCCAATACGATTGTTCTGGCTATTTTCACCCTTATTCTGGGAGCCATTATCGGACTAGTCATCTCATTGATGAGACTGTCCAGCAGGAGGATCCTTTCCTGGCCTGCAAGAGCTTATATTTCAGTTATCAGAGGAACACCACTTCTTGTCCAGATCTTTATAATTTATTATGGTCTGCCCTTTAATTTTCCCCAGGCAATGTTCCTTGGTGTGGATCTTGCCCGTTTTGTTCCTGGAATCATTGCATTATCCATCAATTCCGGGGCCTATATCGCAGAAATTGTCAGAGCAGGAATCCAGGCTGTAGACAAAGGACAAATGGAAGCCTCACGGAGTATCGGGTTTAACCATGCTGAGAGCATGAAACTCATTATCCTTCCACAGGCAATTAAAAATATTCTCCCCGCACTGGGGAATGAGTTTGTCATCGTGATAAAAGAGTCATCCATTGTGTCAGTCATCGGTATTGCAGAACTGATGTATAATGCGGGTATTGTACGGGGAGCCACCTATCGTCCCATGGAACCACTTTTAATTGCCGCATTTATATATTTTATCCTCACATCAACAATTACCAGAATTCTGGGACAGGCGGAAAGGAGAATGAGTCAAGGTGATTAATGTAGAGAATCTTCACAAGAAATTTGGCAGTCTTCATGTTCTAAAAGGAATAGATCTTGAAGTTAATGAGGGTGATGTGCTTGTTGTTATCGGACCATCAGGCTCTGGGAAAAGTACCTTTCTTCGTTGTTTGAATCTTCTGGAAGAACCAACAGAGGGAAGCATATTTTTTGAAGGTGTGGATATTATCGGAGGAAACAACGATATCAATATCCAACGACAGAAGATGGGTATGGTATTTCAGAACTTCAATCTTTTTCCTCATCTGAGTGTTATGGGTAATATTATCCTGGGGCCTATAAGACTTAAAGGGCTGACAAAGGAAGAAGCCGAAGTTGAGGCCATGAAACTTCTGAAAAGGGTAGGACTTGAAGAGAAGGCAAATGAATATCCGAACCGTCTTTCGGGCGGGCAGAAGCAGAGAATCGCCATAGTTAGAGCTCTGGCCATGAATCCTGATGTGATGCTCTTTGACGAACCTACCAGCGCCCTGGATCCTGAAATGATCGGTGAAGTGCTGGATGTTATGCGTCTCCTGGCAAAAGAGGGGATGACTATGGTTGTGGTGTCTCATGAAATGAATTTTGCCAGGGAAGTGGGCAGTCGTGTTCTTTTTATGGATGAAGGAGTTATTCTTGAAGACAATGAGCCGGAAAAGTTCTTTGGATCACCTCAGAATCCCCGGTTGATAGATTTTCTTTCAAAAGTTTTATAATCTCTCCTGCCGATCGATGTTCTGCGTAATTTACGAATAATGAGTCCCATCTCTTCGAGACGGGGTAGATCTTTCCGGATCGTTAGCTGTGAAACACCCCGTTTACCGCTAAGATCTACAACTCCATTATTCTCTTATTATTTGCATGACCACAGTCCCAGGGCTGGATTTGCGATGTAGTAAAATTCTTCACCCTTTGAATCGCGGTGAAATCCGTTATGTTTATCACTTATCAGAAATCTATCCATGGTTTTATGTAAATCGGCATACTTATATCCTACCGATTCAATCTCTTCTTTTGTCAGATACCCGGGCGCGTAGCTGATGGAAAAACGGCCTTCACTTGATCCGTGAATAAGATGGGCTGCTGCTGAAAGATTCTCCTTCAGATCATCGTTTTCCTCCACCTTTTTCATGGTTTCGGGAGTTGTGAAATAGCCGTATTTTCTGATGAGGGAATCAATCTGCTTGTCTTCACCAAACTCTTTAAGACCTGGTGCAATTACAATGAGTTCGCCTCCGTCGGCTATAGCCATTCGGGTTCTGTATACAGATTTATTACCGAGCCATGTACTTCTGAACTCTTTGGGGTCCAGATAGACTACGACTCTTTCCAGAGGCTTCTCTACTTTTGTAAAATTGACTTTTTCACTGAGGGCAGCCGCTTTTTCAAAACATTCGTAGCCATCACCGATAAAAAGTCCTCTGCAGTGCAGATTTCCCTGTTCATCGGGAGATATGACAGTCAGTGCATAGAGCAGGGGCAGTTCCTTTGCAAAATGATCTGAAGCGTAATTCAGAACTTTCCGGACCGGGCTGTCCCTATGGCCCATAATTCTCTCCATACCGTATGCGGCTCCGAGAAAGTGGGATTTGTGGATTCCTTCGGAACCTCCCGTTCCTACAAAAATATTCTTGTTGTGGTTGGCAAAGCCAATTATTTCGTGAGGAACAACCTGTCCAATGGAGAGGATCAGGTCGAAGCCCCCCTCCACCAGCAGGGTATTGACCTGGGCAGGCCAGTCAAAATCAAGTATGCCCCCGCTGACCTCTTTTATATACTCACTTGGCACTATTCCCAAGGTATGCAGGTCAGTGCGCCATTTGTGGGAACGAAAGAGCTTATGATCAATTCCGGGATACATCTCGTCAATTTCATTATCCTTCATAGGGTAATGGGTTCCCAGGGCAGGCATTATATCTGTCAGTTTTTGTTCATAGAAATCTACTGCAGCCTTTGTCAAAACTCCGGCTTTGGAATGAAAACGGGTTATATCCGGTGGAATTGTCAGAACTTTCTTTGTCGAGGAAGCCGGAGCTGCCTTGTGCAGTGCTTCCTTTAACCCAAGTGCTAAATCCTGGTCTGTCAAAGAGATGTTTTCTCCACCATTTTCATAAAATAACATTTATTGTCCTTTTAATAAAAAACAGCTGCATCTGATCATGCTACTGTTTCTTTATATGAATCTATTTTTCGCTCTGAAGGGCAAATCCTTTCATAAAACTTTCCTGCATAACAATAAATATCAGCAGAGGCGGTATCATGGTGATAATAACACCTGCCATGATGACTCCCCAGTTATTGGAAGATTCGGTACTCATAAGCATTTTTATTCCGATTTGAACAACTCTCATCTCTTTTGTATTTGTAGCCATTAGTGGCCATAAATACTGATTCCATATGTAGATAAAGTTGATTACAACCAGAGCTCCCAGGGTACTCCTGATTAGGGGTAAAAGAACCTTGAAAAAGTACTGCATGGGAGTACAGCCATCTATTTTGGATGCATCTACCAGTTCGGAGGGAACTGTTCTGAACCTCTGTATCAAGATGAAAATACTGGTTGCACTTGCCCAGAAGGGAACCATCAGGCCTGCATAGGTATCGATCCAGTGAAGACGTCGAATAATATCAAAAAGGGCTACGATTCTTACAGGGACAGGAAGAAGCAGGGTTACCAGAACGAGTCCGAAGAGAAGCTTTTTTCCTTTAAAATTAAAATGGGTAAAGGCAAAAGCCGCCAGAAGACTCATTGATATTTTGCCGATGATGACTCCAAAGGCAATAATGGTAGAGTTCAGCATCATTCTGCCAAGGTCAACAGAGGTCCAGGCTGTTACATAGTTATGCACGGCATTGCTTCCGGGAACAAGTCCGGGAGGGTAGGAGAGAACCTGTGCTTCCGTCTGTGTGCTAATGATCAGAGCCAGGATGACAGGCATACTGATGATCAGAATACATAATATCAGTAAGAGGTGAAGACCTGCTGTTTTTATTGTTGTTTGTCTCATATCACTTTCCTTTTATTGGTAATGAACTTTTTTTTCACTTGTCTGGAACTGAAGAAATGTAATTCCCACAACGAGGGTAAACAAGACAAGACTTTCGGCCGCAGCGTATCCTGTTTTGGAATGGACGAAGAAATCTTTGTATAGATGATAGATCAATATCCTTGTCGATCCGGCAGGTCCGCCTTCGGTCAATACGTCGATCAATCCGAAAGTGGCAAAATAGGCGTAGGTGGTATTCATTACAAACAGGAAAAAGCTTGTTGGTGACAGGAAGGCAAAGGTAATATAAAAAAATCTTTTTATAGCACCTGCGCCATCAATGGAGGCTGATTCCAGGGCCGCCTGGGGAACATTGCGAAGGGCCGTCAGATAAAAGATGACATTGTATCCCAAATTTTTCCATACAGCAGCGATAATTACGACTAAAATGGCAGTTCTGCCATCGGTTAACCACGAACGGTATCCTGTGAAATAACAGAGTACTCCATTGGCGGGGTTAAAAAGAAAGTTGAACAATGCTCCGGCAATGGCTGGAGATAGGGCATAGGGCCATATAAGGAAGGTTCTGTAAAAACGTATTCCTGCAATTTTCTGGTTTAATAAAATAGCAATGAGCAGACTGAAAAATAGTCCCAATCCGATAACTGCGAATGCAAACATGGCAGAGAGAACAAAGCTATGCAGGTATTCCGGATTAGAGAAAATTTTGATGAAATTATAAAAACCGGCAAATCTTGTAGCACCGGTCCAGGGATGTACCTTGAAAAAACTTAATCTGAATGTTTCTATGGCTGGATAAAAAAGAAATACAACCAGAATAAACATGGTTGGCAGCAGTAATATGTAGGGAAGAAATTTATTATTAAAAGTTGATTGTCTCATTATTTTCCTCAGCTTAAAGAAGCTGCCTTATTAAGGCAGCTTCTATTATTATAATAATACAATGATTCCCTATTGCATTATGTCGTTCCACTCTTCAATGGACGCATTGGCTTTCGCGGCAGCTTCATCAAGAGCTTTTTTAACGGGTTTTCCAGCATACATTTCCTGGATGGCAGACTGAATGAGTTCTCTGGCTTCCGGGAAGATACCAAGAAGTCCTCCTGCTGTGTTGAGAGATTCAGGACTGTCAAGAAGTTGGTTAAATGCTGTCAGGTAGTTGGGGTTTTCTTCAAACCAACCTTCTTTCTTCAGCTGATCCATGGCTGTTTTACGGACAGGAAAGTAACCTGTTCCTTTGTGCCATGCAATCTGAGATTCGTCTTCGGAAATAAAGCTGATAAGTTTCAGTGCAGCCAGTTCTTCCTCGTTGCTGTGGTTATTAGTCATCCACAAGGATCCACCACCGATAGCAACACCACCTTTGGCACCTTCGGGTCTTGGAATATATCCGGTTCCCATTTCCCAGCCTTTTTCTGCAAGAGCTGCTGTCAGTCTGTTAACATCGGAAGAAGAAGACATGATAATGGCTGCTTCCCCTGAACCGAAGGCTGCTCTATGGTTTGCCCATCCGGGGCCGACATCGAGGAATAGACCTTCTTTTTCCATTCCAACCCACCATTCAAGGACTTTCTGTCCTGCTGCACTGTTGAATGCAACTTTGGTTGGTAGTTCACTGCCTCTTCCGTTATCGCTATTGACAAAGGGTTCATCCTGAAGACAGATCATCTCTTCAAAATACCAGGAATGAAGGTTCCAGGTAACAGGAGTCTCATGTCCGGCGGCTCTCAGTTTGAGTGCTGCTTCCCTGATTCCCTTGTAGGTTTTAGGAGGATTTTCAGGATCCAGACCAGCTTCTTCAAAGAATGTCTTGTTGTAATAAACAAGGGGGGTTGAAGAGTTGAAGGGCATGGAATAGTGACTTCCCTGATATTTGTAGTAACTCTGAACGGGAGTAAAAAAATCATTCCAGGGGATATCTTTTTTGTATTTATCAGCCATCTCATCCAAGGGAGATATGATGCCGCTATTAATTAAACCTAATGTTCCAATTTCATAGGAATGAAAAACATCGGGAGCATTTCCTGCTTTGTAGGCTGATTTTACCTTATTGAGGGTATCATTATAGGAACCCGTATACTGTACATCAACCGCGATGTTAGGGTTTTCCGCTACAAACTTATCAACAAAACTCTGAATCAGATCGATTCTTTCTCCAGACATGGCATGCCAGAACTCAATGGATGCTGTTGCAGATTCATCTACGTCCACTCCTCCATTTGCAAAGACAGCAAAAGGAAGCACTACTGTTATGATCAGCATCATAACTGCCATTTTTACTTGTTTCATTTCTTTCTCCTTATTTGGTCTTCTTATAAAAAACGTACGTTCTTTTTATGAGAACGCAATTTTTTTTCACCCTCGCCCTGAAATCATAAATAACAAGAGCGAATACAGGCATTATAACCCCTAATTCTGATTGTAAGCAAACATAATATATAAATACTTGATTATTTTTGATTGAATATTATCATAATGAGACATAATATGAATATATAGGAAAAGTGTGTGAAGAAAAAAATCCTGTCATCACAGGAAATAAGACAAACGCGTATAATTGAGCTTGTTCAACGGGATGGTTATTTCCGTGTATCCCAATTGAGCGAAGCTCTCAATGTCTCTGAGATCACCATTAGAAGAGATCTGATTACCCTCGAGAAAAGGAAGCTGATAGAGAGAACCTTTGGTGGTGCTATTTCTTCGCTGAAACGGAACAAGGAAGATATATATCATAACAGGAGTAAGCTTGAACTAGAAATTAAGGATTCCATTGCCAGGGAGGCTGCAAAACTTGTAGAAGAGGGGGATACTGTTTTTGTTAATGCCGGATCTACAACTATTCATCTTTTCCGCTATATAAATAAGGATAATGTGAAAGTCGTGACCACAAATGCCGGTTGTATAGGCCAGATTAAGAATCCCTCTGTTGAACTGATAGTGGCAGGAGGTCTCTATCGTATTCAATCTCACTCTTTTGTGGGAGGATTTACTTCTGAGATCCTCAATCAGCTTAATGCAAGTAAGGCAATTCTTGGTGTTGATGCGCTCAGTATCCTTTATGGGTTGACGGCTCCGACTCGTTTAAGCGTACTCTGGGTGAGATTATCGTTGTTGCGGATCACCGGAAAATTGGTCTGGTTTCGGATTATGTTACGGCTCCCCTGGAGCGGATCGATACCCTTATCTCGGATGAACAGCTGGATAAAGAGTTTATCCATAAAGCGGAAGGCTTGGGGATCCGGGTTATACTGGCTGAGTCTGTATAAAATGCCTTAATCACGGTTTAGATCTGAGTTCTGTTGCCGTAAGTTCTGGATATGATATCGACATGTTTTTCAGATATAACAGAACGGAAAACCGCTTGTTTTTCTTTATTTGATTCCCTATAGTCATCTCTATGGACAGAATATCCAATCCTGTATTTAAGCAAGCCAGAATCTCAAAAGACCGCAATTTTGACGCTGGGAAGACAGATTACTATCTTCCCTACAAAAAGCCCTTTCACTTTGAGCAGCTGCTGGATTTTATGAGAGTTCGGGCTATTACGGGGATCGAGCTGATAAGTGAAAATGAATATGCCAGAACATTCAGAATTTCAGGATCTTATGGATATTTTACTGTTAGGAATGATGAGGAGAAGTCCGCACTGATTCTGAGAATCCACAGCAGCGATATCCGCTGTTATATGGAAATCTATGACAGAGTCCGAATCATGTTCGATCTGGACCGCGATTTCAGCAGGATTCGGAAGATGTTTCTGGATGATCCCGTATTGAAGAGGGGGATGTTCCGCGGAGAGGTTCCCCGTATGCCTGTGGCATTTAACTCATTCGAGTTTGCGGTACGAGCAGTTTTAGGACAGCAAATTTCCGTGAAAGCGGCCACCACCCTTGCCGGCAGAATTGCCGCAAAGACAGATATAAGGACGGAGGAATATTTTCCCTCCGGACTGGATTTCTTTTTTCCAGACACTGAAGAGTTGAAGAGTGCGGATTTCAGCGATGTTGGAATTACAAAAACACGGTATCAGACACTTCAGAATATGATGGATAATATCCTGGCTGGTGAGCTTCTGTTTAGCAGTAATCAGACTTTTGATCAGTTTCATAAGAATTTTATTTCCATAAAAGGAATCGGAGACTGGACGGTAAATTATGTGGCCATGCGGGGACTTGGTATGATGGATGCCTTTCCTGTGGCGGATCTAGGAATTCTTAAGGCCCTTTCAACGGGTAAAAAGCCGCTTTCGGTCAAGGCAATAGAAAAAATAGCAGAAAAATGGAAACCCTACCGGTCCTACGCAGCTCTCTGTCTGTGGAATCTTGATAAAAAAGAGGCGTAGATACATGTTCTATACACGTTTTAAGACAGAACTCTGTGAAATTATCCTTGTAGCTGACGATTCTTCCCTGACAAATCTTTATCTGAATACGGGGGAGGGAAAGAAACGCTTTGAAATTGATCCCCGCTGGACCCGTGATGATGCTCTTTTTACGGATATTGTAAGGCAGATAAACGAGTATATAAGGGGAGAAAGAACGTCTTTTTCTGTAGAGCTGTCTCCTGCCGGAACGGAATTTCAGAAAAAGGTCTGGACAGAATTAATGAAGATTCCCTATGGAGAGATCCGCAGCTATAAAGATATTGCCCTGGCAATCGGGAATGTTAATTCCAGCCGGGCTGTGGGGATGGCAAACAGTAAAAATCCTATTCCTCTGATAATACCCTGTCACAGGGTTATTGGAAGCTCCGGAAAATTGACTGGTTATGCCCATGGAGTAGACTTCAAGAAGAAACTTCTGGACCTTGAAGCTCATCCATAGTTAAACAGTCTTCTTTTCTCACAGCCATTGCTTCCCAGTCTGTAATCAGTGATATTTTGACAGGGAAGAGAGTTCCGACAGCAGCACAAATTAAGAAACTGGCTGAGAAGTATCACACAGATCCTTCCGTCTTTCTCTGACGGCGATGGAGCAGGGCCCCCTTTTCAGGCCACCGCTAAAGGAGTTTTTACAGATAAAATAGATTGTATTCTTCCTTTCTCAGTTGTAGAATCTTCGGGAGAGGAGGATAATACTATGACGCTGAATTTAAAAAGGGGCAAATGGCTCTTCGAACCGGAGAATAAACAAATCACTTCCCATAGCGTAACAATTACAACCGAAGCAGGTACGGACTTATGGCAGCGATCCTACTATGGATTCAGGAATGACAATGCTCCGGCTCTATTGTTTGAAAGTCTTGATAACTTCAGCTTTACAAGTAAGGTAACATTTCAATACCGGAATCTTTTTGATCAGTGCGGCCTTATCATCTATCTGGACAGCGAAAACTGGTTCAAAGCCTCCATCGAGTACGAGAACAATCAGTACTCCCGTCTGGGCAGCGTTGTGACAAACAGAGGCTACTCGGACTGGGCCACCAGTGATATTAATCTTCCCTCCTGTCTCTGGTATCGTTTAAACAGGCGTGGTCCTGATTTTCTGATTGAGTCTTCCCTGGACGGGGTTGATTTCAGACAGATGCGTGTCTTTCATCTGCATGAACTGGGAGAAACCACTTCTGAAATGGGAAGGGCCGATCCACCTCTGCCCTCAGAAAAGTCAGTTCCTTTTGGTGTCTATGCCTGCAGTCCTCTTGATTCATCCTTTGAGGCGCTGTTCAGTGATTTTAAACTGGAACCCTGCCTCTGGAAGGCACATCCTGCAGACTGATTGATCAATCTGCCGATATAATTATAAGGTTATTTCAATACTTATGACTGCCCCGGCATCATAAGATCCAGGAGTCGTATATTCATGATAAATCATATAAAAACAGCAGTCCTTTTTCTGGGTACTGTTTTTCTGCTATTGGCCTGTGCCGGGGGGAAAGAGCCTGTTCTGCCACCGGAAGTCATTACGGCAGAGCTGCAGATCAGCAATCTCTCTTTCCGGGAAATCTCTCTGGAAAAAACGATTGTTCTGTTCAATCCCAATGCTGTAACTGTAGAACTGACAGCTTATGACTCAAATCTGTTTATTCATGATTCATCCTATAAGAATGTAGCTATGAAGCCCCATATAACTGTGCCGCCTCTTGAAAGCATAAGCCTGACTATTCCGTATGTTCTTAATTATAATGAACTTTATAAAAAAATGAGTTCTCTGAATGAACTGACCGAATCGGTCTATAGGATTGATACGAATATGCAGTTCCGTTTTTCTGAGGAGGAGCTTCAGAATGTTCAGCTGGACTGTAGTGGTTCCATGCCTCTGATCAAAACTCCCCGGTATCGATTTAACAGTCTCTACGTTCAGAGCCTGGGGATGATGGGGGCGGATATTATTGTTCGGATGTATGCCATGAACCCTAATTCCTTCGATATTAATCTTAAGAATTTTCAGGGAAAACTGGTTGTAAATAATGAAAACTGGTCACACCTGAGCATTGATAAGCCGGTGGATCTGATAGCCGGGAAAGTGAGTGAGACTGTTTTTCAGTTTCGTCTGGAATTCCTGTCTATGGGAAAAACCGTCCGTGATCTGCTTTCAGGAGAATCTGAACTGTTTTACGATTTTGCAGGTAATTCCGAGCTGAATACCGTTGTGGAGTTTTTGGAAAATGAGACTCTGGCTCTGGATTTGAATGGTGAAATTGAGTTGTATAAACCGGACAGCACAAAAGACGGCGCTCATAGTTCACAGCAGATTGAACAGTCCATAGAGGATAATCTGCTTCATCTTTTCGGGCGTTATTCCCGTTAATACTATTTTCGCCTGCTTTCCCGGTCTGAATCCGGGAGAGCAGGTCAGTTGTTTCTTTTCTACTGTTCGCCCTCTTCGGGAACAATACAGATAAAAGAGAAATCCTCTTTTCCGGTATTTTTAAATTGATGTTCCTCTCCGCCTTTTATATAGGCAGTATCTCCGGTAGAGACAGATTTTTCTTCTCCATCGATAAAAAGGGAACCACTCCCTTTAATAATATAATTGATGTGGGGCCAATCATGTGTATGAAAGGGGGTGTAGCCATCTTTCTGAAGGGTAAAAATGCGCATAACCCATCCGTCCCAACCTTCTTCGGGAGAAATGGCAAGCTGTTTCAGTACATTCTTTGCTGTATTACTGTTCAGCGCAGTGGTTTTTAAATCGTTGCTTTTTAATAGTGGCATATGAGACTCCTAAAAATATGGAAACTGAATTATACTTATTCACTCCGAAAACGTACATACCTTGTTTCTGCCGCTGTTCTTCGCTTTGTACAAAGCAATATCTGCGTTGGCCAAAAACTTGCTAATCTTTTCATTCTGTACAGGAACCCCCGAGTAGATCCCTCCGCTTATGGTAACGGTTTGCTGAATCTCCGGATGACTACTCTTCTCAATAATTCTCCGCAGTCTGTCTACCGCCGTAAAGGCTTCAGGAGCACCGGTTCCCGGCAGTACCAAAACAAATTCCTCTCCCCCGTAACGTGCCACAAGGTCTATCAGCCGTATTTCCCGGGAGCAGATCCTGGCAATTTCCTTCAGTACAAGGTCTCCCTTATCATGACCAAAGCGGTCATTTACTACTTTAAAATGGTCAATGTCCAACATCGCAATTGAGATGGTAGTCTCCGAGCGGATTGCCGTTTCGAAAAGAAGCCTTCCCTCCATCTTAAAACGGTGTCTGTTGCCAATACCGGTAAGAGCATCCTCCATGGCCATTTTATAGGCTTTTTCATGGAGCATAGCATTTTCAAGGGCAATAGATATATGATCGGCGATTATCTCTGCCAGTTCCATGTGGTGACAGCTGAACTGGTTTTTTTCATAGCCGTCAAGGGCCAGCAGGCCTATGACCTCACCATGGCTGATAAGCGGTATCCCCATCCATGAATAGATGATTTTTGTAAAATGAGGGTGGGTAAAAGAGGGGAAATCCTGGCTAATATCATCAGATCGAATCGGCTTTTTATCCTGAAGTGCTTTTGTGCTTAAACTGTCTGATACAGGATACTTGAACTGCAATTTGCAAATATCCTTATTGTTCTCAAATCCTTCGGCCCCGATAATACTGAGATAATCGCCCTGAAGCAGCTGTATCGATCCGGTTTGGTAGGGGATAATCCGGCGGATCTCCTTCAGGGTGGTATTAACTGTTTCTTCCATATCAAGAGATGAGCCGATCTGGGATACAATCTGCCGGATTGTTTCAAGTTCCTCAGCCTTTTTTTTCTCCTGTTCGATACTGATTCTGAGTTTCTCTTCTGTCTCTTTCAGATCGGAAATATCAAAATCTAAGCCGATAAACAGTAAGGGTTTTTCATCTTCTGTGCAATTTACTGTTCTTCCGAATGAGTGAACCCACTTATAGCTTCCATTCCTGTTTTGAACTCTGAAAATTTCATGGAACTCAGATACTCTTCCCCCATCGATATCGGCTAAAGCATTTTTAATGCGATTCCTGTCGTCCTTATGAATATAATCAAGAAAATTGGTATTTTCCCGTTCTACCTGAAAATTATCCGGCATATCTTTCCATATCTTACTGGATAATATCTCTCCTGTAGCATAATTGAAAATAAAGACTCCTATTTCTGATAGGGTCGAGAGGATTTTCTCATCTTCCAGAGAAATGTTTTTAAATAATTTTTCCGCCAAAAATCCCACTCCTATAAGGAATAATATCATAATTACACCATCTACGGAAGAAAATAAAAAACCGGATTCTCCGTTAACAACGGAAAACCCGGCTAATCAATATTCTATATATAGATTTCCCTTAGTAGGCTCTCACGGGATGCTTAATACCTAGCTGATTTTCAACTTCTTCCACTACGGAATCAATGGTGGCTTTATTTATTTTTCTGTCACCAACCGTAACTGTCGGACCATAGTTGCAGTTTTCACTGCAGAACGTGGCTTTCAGGGCAATCCGGTCTTTCCAGTCTTCCTGGTCAACCTTATCTTTCATATTGGAGAGAATCTCCTGGGATCCTCTCAGAAAACAGCTTGTTCCTACGCAGACTTTAACTTCCACAGGAGCCTCATGGTTGACGTCAGTCAGTTCCAGATAGTCCTGTTCAATTCTTTTTCTGGTCTGATAAGTTGTATGAACCAGTTCGTGAGCCTCATGGCTTCCGCACTTGCCGCCCAGCATCTTTTCATAGATTTTCTGGATGTAGGGGTTCTCTTCCGGTGCATGGAGGGGAGTCACTTTCCCTGCATTTTTTAAAGCGGCTTTACGTTTTGTAAGAATATGCTCATCGTAGCTTACGGGCTGTCCGCCACCGGCTACACAACCGCCTGGACAGGCCATTATTTCAACAAGGTCATATTCAACTTCTCCGGCTTGAACCTTCTTTATCAGTTTTTCTGCATCTTTCATCCCGGCGGCTATGGCTATTTTCAGCCGAAGATTACCTTCGTTGATGATTACTTCTTTCCAGGCGGGGTATGTTTTATGGGCAAGAGGTTCAAAAGCAGAGAGTTCTTTTCCGTTGAGCGCTCTGGAGGCATAGCTTGCTACGGCTTCGGCTACCCCCTGTGTGCTTCCGAATCCCAGACCGGCTTCGGAGTAGAGGCCGAAGGGCAGATCGGCAGCCGTGGGGGACAGCTCGTCAAAAATTATTCCCGCTTCTTTGATCATTTTGCCAAGTTCCTGGGTTGTAAGAACAAAGTCTACGTTGGGAACACCATTGCGGCTCAGTTCGGGTCTTTCCTTTTCAAACTTTTTGGCGGTACAGGGCATGATGGCCACCATGATGATATCTTTTTCATTTTTTTCCAGAGTCTTACTGAGGAGCTTTTTACCAAGAGATCCCACCATCCCCTGGGGAGACATACAGCTGGAGAGCTGGGGAATCAGTTCTGGATGGAACTGTTCAGCATATTTAACCCATGCCGGACAGCAGGAGGTGAACATAGGGCCTTTCTGGCCGGCTTTCTTTCTTTCCAGAAACTCATTGCACTCTTCCATAGTGGTCAGGTCGGCACCGAAGGAGGTATCATATACTTCCTGAAAACCGATATACTTCAGGGCATTCATTATTTTACCAACGGTTACGGAAGATTCGGGGATTCCGAATATCTCGCCAATGGCAGCACGGACGGCGGGGGCAATCTGGGCCACAACGGTTTTGTCTTCATCGGCAAGAGCATCCCATACTTCTTTAATTTCGCTTCTGGGAATAATGGCTCCGGTGGGGCAGACTGCCGCACACTGACCACAGTTGATACAATCAACCTGACCAAGGCTCTTATTGAATGCGGGAGTTACCACAACGTCTTCTCCGCGGTAGGCGAAATCAATAGCGCCTACACCCTGAATCTCATCACAGTATCTGACACAGTCACCGCAAAGGACACATTTGTCCGGGTAGCGGAGTAGACTGGGAGAGAGCATGTCCGGTTTGCGGGGCTCTTTTGTCTTCTTGAAGGGAATCTCTGTTACTCCCAGTGAAGATGCCAGATCTTTCAGCTTACAAGACATGGACTTATCACAGGTCGTGCAGCTGTTATCATGATTGGCCAGCAGCAACTGAACCAGAGTTTTCCGCATCTTCCGGAGTTTGGCTGTATGTGTTTTGATTACCATACCATCCCGGGGAGGAGTGGAACAGCTTGTATCAATTCCTCTTCCTTCAATTTCTACAATACAGAGCCGGCAGGCACCGGCTACACTCAGTTCGGAGTGGTAACAGAACGTAGGCATATTGATACCGGCTTTTCTGATGACTTCCAGGAGGTTTTTTTCTCCTGCCAGAGGAACCTTGGCTCCATTTACAGTTATGCTTCCCTTCTTATTCATACTTTTCCTCCCACAGAGATGGCATCGAAACGGCATTTTTCAACACAGGCGCCGCAGCGGATACATTTTTCTTCATCAATAATATGTACTTCTTTCACCTTTCCGCTGATGGCTCCCACCGGGCAGACTCTTGCACAGGCGGTACATCCCTTACAGGCATCTTCCACGATGCTGTAGGTAACCAGTTCCTTACAGTTCCCGGTGGGACAGTTTTTGTCTGTCACATGGGCTATCCACTCCTCTTCAAACTGCTCAATGGAGGAAAGAACAGGAGATGGAGCTGATTTTCCGAGACCGCAGAGTGAAGTTTCCTGGACGGTGACACAGAGGTCTTTCAGCAGCTCAAGGCTTTCCTCTGTTCCCTTTCCCATGGTGATATCGTCTATCAGTTCGAGGATCTGACGGGTCCCTTCCCGGCAGGGAACACACTTTCCGCAGCTTTCAGACTGGGTGAATTTCATAAAGAAGCGGGCAATCTGCACCATGCAGGTACTCTTGTTCATTACAACCAGGCCGCCCGAACCGACCATGGCTCCCACAGATTTGAGAGAGTCAAAGTCCAGGGGAATATCCAGCTGTTCTTCAGTGAGACAACCGCCTGAGGGTCCACCGATCTGAACGGCTTTGAAATCACTGTTATCAATTACGCCTTTGGCGTTGAGAACGCCGCCGCCGATATTGAAGATGATCTCCCGCAGAGTTGTACCGAAGGGAACTTCAATCAGTCCGGTATTGGCAACATGTCCCGTCAGAGCGAAGGTCTTGGTTCCCGGAGAACCGGCAGTTCCGCTGTTTTTATAGTTCTCCACACCATTGCTGAAGATCAGAGGAACACAGGCCAGGGTTTCAACGTTATTGACAACAGTTGGTTTGCCCCACAGCCCTTTTTCTGCTGTCCGGGGCGGTTTGACCCGGGGCATACCGCGACGTCCCATAATACTTTCGGTCATGGCACTGGCTTCTCCGCAGACAAAGGCTCCGGCACCTTCCATAACATGGATATCAAAACTGAAATCCGATGCGAAAATGTTTTCACCAAGAAAATTGTTTTTTCTTGCTTCTTTTATGGCTTTGTTAATTCTTGCTACAGCCAGAGGATATTCCATGCGGACATAGACAAGTCCTTCCGTCCCTCCACAGGCTTTGGCTGCAATGATCATACCTTCCAGAATGCTGTGAGGATTTCCTTCCATTACGGAACGGTCCATAAAGGCACCGGGATCTCCCTCATCCCCGTTACAGATGATGTATTTGGCATCACTGTCCTGTTTGAGGGCCAGTTCCCATTTTCGCCCGGTCATGAATCCGCCGCCGCCACGGCCTCTCAGGCCAGCTTCCTTCATAAGGTCGCATACTTCCCGGGGAGTTTTTTCACAAACGATATTTTCAGCAGAAGCATAACCGCCGATCTGGATATATTCTGAGATATCTTCAGGATCGATAATGCCGCAGGGTTTCAGTACTGTCCGGCTCTGCCTGGTATAGAAGGGAATCTCCTCATGATTCCGGCATGCTTCACCATTGGAGGGATCTTTATAGAGAAGCTCATCAATGACTTCCCCCTTCAGGATAGTTTTTTCAACAATATCCCGGGCATTTTCCGGTTTTACTTTTATGTAGAGAATATTTTCAGGTTCGATCGTTACAAGGGGACCCACCTGGCAGAATCCCTGACAACCACTCTTGCTGAGCAGCAGTGGATCTCTCTCTGATTCATGAGTCTCTTCTTTCAGAGAGAGGGTCAGGGGGATATCTTTTTCTTTAATGATTTCTGCAAGAGCCGCATGAACTTCCATGGCTCCGTTGGCAATACAACCTGTTCCTGCACAGATAACAATTCTATGGGAAAGGGCTTCTTTTCTCTTGCTGTAATCTTCAGCAACTTTTTCCAGTATAACAGTTTCCATGATCAGTCCTCCTTGGCCTTGTACTCATCGATGAGTTCTTTCATCTGACTCTTTGTAACCTGTCCGTAAACCTTATCGTTGATAACAACGGCCGGAGCCAGTCCGCAGGCTCCCAGGCAGGAAACGGTTTCCAGTGTGAACAGGAGATCTTGGGTGGTGTGAACCTTTTCTGAGAGTTTCAACTCTCTCTGGATGACATCGATCAGGCCTGAAGAGCCTTTTACATGACAGGCTGTTCCGTCACAAACTTTGATAACATATTTACCCTTGGGTTCAAGGGAGAAGTGACTGTAGAACGTGGCGATTCCGAACACGCGGGCCGGGGATATCCCCAGACTTGTTGCCACAAAAGTCATGATTTCTTCGGGCAGGTAGCGGTATTCTTTCTGAACCGCCTGAAGGATGGGAATTATTTTGGAGGGCTGTCTGTCGAACTTATCCAGTATCTCACAGACTTTGCTGAAGTTATTCAATTTTTCAGCAGTCAAGCTTGGGGTAACCATTTCAATTTACTCCTGTTCTAATTAACAATAATTTAATATCGATAGGGTGATATCGATATTAAAATAACGAATAGGTAGGAGTTTGACAAGTACCCTGAAAAGAAATTTCACAATTATGTAAAAAAACTTCCCATCGGGTATTAAACATTTACTTTATGGAGGTGTATGGTAAAAATTAAATTGCTTTTGCAGTTCTGTTTTAAAGTATTGCTGATAACGGGTAAAAAATCATATCCTGAATGGGATTTCTTAAAAACAGGTTTTCGGCGGGGCTTGGCTAGATTATAACAGCAAGAGGAAAATTTTTATTCCTCTTTCATAATAGCCAGAGAGTAATAAGCAGAATGATCCGGCTCTCTCCACCGGCTGATGATAATCATGCTGTCAATATTGATGGCTGTTTCAGAATAGCTTCCGGAAATACTGGCTCCACCTTCATTGCTATTCTGCAGTCCTGCTGATTTTGTTTTAAGGCTGGTTTGAAGATAGGATGCTATTTCAGACATGGCTCTTTTATCAGCCTGGTTCCAGGATTCATAGATATTTTTTTTAGGTCTCGAAATTCCGAGACCAGTTATAAAACCATTAATCCGGGGAGGATTCAAAGTCCAGTCAGGTTTTCCTCTGGATGAGAAATTCAATTCCGGCAGTAAGGGTACACTGTTTAAATTCAGCGATATTTCAGCGGCATAGTAATCATCACCCTGATAGTCTCTGCCGATTTCTATTTTATTGAATATTGTCTTTGCTACATCTTTATTGTAGACAATCTCAATCAGTTCCTTCCGAGAAGTGGCTCCCGTCTGTTCCATCAAAAGTGATTGATCATGTATATAGGCTCCAAAATAAATAGCCAGTTGTTTGGCCGCATGGGCTTTTACAAAGGAAATCTCATCTTCATGATTGTGATATCGGGGGCTGATTCCCACCACATTCAGACAGCCGGGGCCGGGAGTTGTATCAGAAACAAAATCATCCCATACGGAAGCTTTTAAAATTACAGTCCATTCCGGCATCAGCCATTAACCATGATGTAAAACTACTGCCTTCCCAATGGGAGTCTCCGCCGTTGCCCGTGGCTGATCCTCTTTGAATCTCTGCATTTTTCTCTTTTTTAAGAGCTTCCCTATGAAGAGACTTCTCCCTTTTGGATAGTACTTTAAAACAGAAATCCACATAGAGGGGATCGGGATCCAAAAGCAGCGCTTCATCTGCCAATACGACCGCATTCTCACTGGCCTGTCTAATTTTCTCCATGCTTGGCTCCATTGTAGACTGAAGACCGCTCTGGGCATCAAGCAGGTGGACTGTAATGGCTGTTTTATTTTCCAGTTAACCGATGGAGCCCATCAAGAGGAGTTTTACCGCTGCAATTTTTCCTATAGATATTCTTTGAACAGCCATTACAATTAATTAAAGAGCAAATTTCAAAATAGTAATTTCAGTGCAAAAGACTGCATAAATATACACGTTTTCAGTTGAGATCCTTGGGAATACCAGAAATTGCATAGATGCTCA
>NBMC01000059.1 GCA_002084805.1 Spirochaetaceae bacterium 4572_59
AGTTCCACCGATAAAACCCACGAGGTTCTGAAGCAACTGGAAAGGAAAGATAGTCGGATCCGGGTTTTTCATCATGAACATAACAGGGGTCCCATTCATGCCCGTAACTCCGCCCTGGAAGTAGCCCGGGGACGTTTTATCGCCTTTCTGGATATAGATGACAACTGGCTGCCCGAAAAACTTGAAATGCATATTGCCTTTATGAAGCGGACAGGGGCGGGTTTAAGCTATACTGCCTACAAAAAATTTGATGACAACAACCGTGTCACCAGCCATATATGACACGGATCAGACCGGCAGAATACTGCAGGATGTGACCCGTCCCAACAAGGACGACCTCTATCTGTGGCTGAGGATTCTGGAGAAGGTGAAATACGCTTACGGCTTGGATGAGGACCTGGCCCGGCTCAGGATTCATTCAGACTCCTGGACGGGCAATAAGATGAAAGAGGCGAAGAGACAGTGGCTATTCTACCGGCTGACCCTGAAGCTGTCATGGCCTGTGGCGTTCTACTATTTCTGCCACTATGCCGTATTCGGTCTGATAAAATATCTGAGATAGATCCTAGTCGGTCATTTTCCCTGAAATAATACAGAAGAGAGAAAAGCTGACAGGGCGGTCCAGTTCATCGGCATTTTCTTTATAATAGCCCCCTTCGGTATCACCAAAGATAGTAGGTATTACAAAATTCAGGGTCATATGGGGGGCGGTCTCCCAACTGACTCCCGGAATAAACACGCCGGATTTTTCCTTTCTATTGTAGCGGAGCTGTGTAAAAAGCTTAACCTTGTCCCCGGCCGTTTTACAGGAGAAGCCCCCTGCCAGGTTATGACCCCACATAAGGGGATAGCTTGAGCTTTTCAGATCCAGCTCGGTCTCTTCCCCGCAGTAGAAGTACTCAGCGGACAGGGTCAGTTTTTTATTCAGCAGTTCCCAGTAGAACCCGATATTCAGGTCGATGTCCCATCGATCCGACAGGATCTCTTCAAAGGGGTACTCACCCTCCGCTATGGGATACTTATAAACCTGATCAATCTCTGAGAAATCATTAATATTGTCGGGAGCAATATCGTCATTCTGCTCATCATAGGAGATAACCCCCTCAAAGTCATCGGGCACACGGGCGGTCAGATTGGCAAAGGGAAAGTAACGGGAGCTGCCCCAGGTCAGGTTCTCCCTGCCATCGTCCACCCTGGACTCCCAGGGCATATAGCTGTAGCCGGTGGAGTATCCTGTAATGAATCTGAAGCTGCCCTCCAGGGAAAAATCGCTTTTCCCGATCACATCATTCAGAAGGTCTACCTTTTCTTCTGCGGGTTTTTCCGTTTCTACTTCCTCATTAAAAAGGTCATCCAGATCTATCTCAAGATCCATCAGATCATCCGTACTGTCACTGACAGATTGGGAGAATAGAATGATCGGGAGGGCGGTTATCAGCAGGAGAGTCATCACATATCTTTTTACAGTTCCCATTATTCATCCTCTTCAATATTTGTTTTTCCCGGAGTACTGTCTGCTGTTGAATCCCAGTCCATCCCGCTGTCCGTATCATCCGCCTCGTCAGCCCGGGCAATACTCTTCACAAAATAATAGTTTTCAACATAGGAGGTCCCGGGGGCGCTGCTTTCAAAGCTGCCTGTTGTGGGATTGGCTATGCCACCCGATCCCCAGCGCACAAAGTCCACACTCTGTCCCCGGGCGGTCAGCTCGGCAAAGCCCATATTGGTCCAGTAGGGGAAATACCCCCCCGCGGAAACGCTGATTTCATCATATCGGTCAACCTGGGCGGCACCATGTTCTGTGGGTTCGGCATTCACATCAGCGCGGATCAGCACAAACGCCCCCGGCTCGACAGGATGAGAGGGGAGTTCAAACTCCCCCTCGTAGAGGGTGATTGATCCTAACAGGGCGGCGGAGGAACGCAGGACACAGTCCCCCAGATCCACGGTTTCGCTACCGTAGTTGTATATTTCAATAAAAACAGGATCTTCCTGGTAATAGGCGCAGCCGACTTCAGAGATTCTCAGGGTGATACCAGCGGTATCCCCTCCGTTCAGCCCCAGGAGGGCACAGCCGCCCAGAAGAAAAGCCGTGGTCAGGGCAAGGCAGAGTTTTTTAAATATTTTATTCATCATACCGTCCTACTTATTCACTTTTTCCAGAAAGTTTTTGGAGAAGGTTGTATCCGGAAGGCCGTCAAAGGAGACCTTTGAGATGCTTATCTGGGTTTTCTCATTTTCCAGGGTCTCTATCAGAAGAAACTTGCGGGGAACATAACGGCCCTCCACCTTCTGATAGGAGGGAAAGGCTGTTGTCCGCAGTAGCTGGCCGGAGAGACTGAAATCGTTTGTTTTGCGCAGCAGATAGTCCCCGTCCACCCATATATCCATCATGGGATAGGTCACTTCGTTATTATTGGCCACAAGATGGAGCTTCCAGCAGTCGTAGCGGCCCAGTTTGACCTGCTCCCCCGAGGCCACATCATAGTCTTCTGCCAGGGTGGAGCGGGTAAAGTCTGAGTTGCGGGCATTGGTATTCTGAAAATGGTCTTTGGAGCTTGAGTAGTTGAAACGCCGGCTTTCGGGGTCGTAGAACCAGAGGGAATCCTCCATTTTCAGGTAGCCCTGCCCCTTGTTGATGGAGGGCTCGGTCACCACGATGACATATTTTTCCAGGCTGTCACGGCGGAAGACAAGGGCCACTGTTTTGCTCCGCTCTTCTCCGGGTTTATCCTCCACAATGCTGTATTCGGCGGCAAAATCGCTGTCCATATAACTGGCAATGGCATCCACTTTTTCAAGGATGTCCTTATAGTCTTCGGCTCCCAGGGCAAAGCCCGTCAGGAGAAGGAGGGGACGAGACGTCCCCCCCGTCCGCTCCCTCAGGATAACCCGGTAGGTTACGGAGATGCTTACAAGGATGATCAGGGAGATCATGATATAGAGAAAGTAGGCCAGTAGATCCATGGCCGTTAAAAGTTCGTCCACCTGTGAGACATAGACCGACAGGGGCAGCAGAAAGTAGCGCACTCTTCCTTTACCGTAATAGGGGGAACCATGGGGAGTCTTTCTGCAAGGGCGCTGTAGAGAGAGGTGATCTCCTCCGTCCCTCCCCGCTGGTCCAGGACCAGTCCATAAGAGGAGACCTCCCCTGTTCTGTACTGCAGCAGTTCTCTCATTTCCTGCAGATCTATAAAGCATTTGTAGTAGCCGAAGATGCTGGTATCACGGAAGATTCGCTGCACTGATAGCTTCTTCCAGCTCCTTATAGTCGGGAATCTGCATCCTTTTGGCACGGTCGAAGTTGTACCAGCTCGCCTCCGTAGCGGCGCAGGGCCCTTGATACGGGATAGGCCGATGCGGCCAAGCCGAGAAAGACGGCGGTCACTATACTGAGAAGCCCCCAGAGGGGCGATGATTGGACATGAAAGATTTCCTGCCCCAAAAGGCTCTGCATCATGCCGTCCGGCACAGGGAGGGCTGCCCGGTTCAGGGTCCGGATGGTCTGCATATCCGACAGGACCATCTCGTCCAGCTGGGGGTTGCTCATGCTGTAGGAGAAGACTCCCCGATGGAGGGTGTGGTGGCGCCGAAAAGGCCCACTTCCATGCTGGTGGGGGCTTTTATGACCATATCGGCCGTAAAATTCTCGGTAAAGGATTTTTTCATCCCCCTGCCCGACTGGGCCATCACGGCGTTGCCCATGTAGAAGAGGGAGCTGATGACTGTAAAGATAAGGATCAGCAGCAGGGAATTCCGCCTGTGACGAAGCAGGTTCCTCCATGGGATCTGTGAGATATTTGTATTATTCAATTAATTTCGAGTACTACTATCTGTTGGAGAGCTAATAAAATAATATCTATCCTCCGGATCTGTTTTTTCCCGGTATTCTATGGTTAAAAACTTATCACTTAGAGTAATTTTATTTTTACTCAGCTTAGGAGAAATATTAAAATATTCGATTTTAAATTTTAATGAGAAAGGAATGATTGATAACTGAGAATCATATTTCGGCATTAGTTCCCCGGTTTTCACTAAGAAATTATTTAAGAAAGCATTATTTAATTTTTCAGATATTTTCGTTTTTAACTGACAAACACATGCAGTATCATAGGATGTAATTATGGGTTCATATTTTGGCTTTTTTTTACGATAATCAAAACTCAACAAATCCTCTTTTATGCTTTGAAATAGTTTCAGAGCAACTTCGCTAGTGGATTGTGTTTTAATGATAAGTCTTCTTTCGTCTATTGTTAATTCATCAATTGAATATGGAACCGCATTTAAAATAAATTCTCCTTCCCGGAAGGTTAACTGATTCTGACTCATCAAAAAAGTGTCAGCCTGCTGAAGCAGTTTTAGTTTATATTTTTCATTTAGTATATGAATTGATTCATTTCTTCTTATACTTGAAAGATAAATTTCATCGTTTGGAAAAATCATTACAACAGTAGATAGAATCCTTTTTATATTATCCATAAATAAGTCCTATATTATCAATTCGCTTAATTGATCATCTTGTTCGTCAACACCGGAAGTAGTTGTATAACAATTGAAATTATCAGATTTGTTTGCTCTCTGACTCATGAGCAAATGCATCAATTCTTCATTTACCTGCCTCATATATGATATTTCCTGATTCAATTTAAAAATCTTTTCATCAAGTTCATTTACAGAGGACTTAATTGAGTTTGAATATAAATTCTTTTCCAATATGGTGGTAATACATTGATTGAGTGACAGATCCTGTTCGCTTGCGATAAGAACCAGTTCCTCATGAGTTTCGGGAGGTAATCGTAAGGAGATATTACCTTTAAATTTTCTTTCCCTCTGGGGGATAGGTAATTTTTTACCATTGTTCTCCATATCTTCGATCACATAGGATAAGAGGCTTCTCATTTCTGAAATGGCTTCCTCTTGTGTTTCACCATGTGTCATTAAAGAAGGGAATTCAATACAACTTACAAGGAAAGCATCATCTACATCACTCCAATGGATTCTTAATGAATATTTATCAATCATTTCCATATATTCCTTCCTTAAGCTTTTGTAAAGCTCTCAATGCTAATTTTACCTGATATGGCTTAGCCATCTTTTTATTATTCTTATCGGGTTGAAGATTTAAATAAGGATCTCCTTCCCATGGCATACTGAAAATATAATGATCGCCTTTTATCCTATAATCACCAAAGTGATCAACGCAGATATTCAACAAATCTCTAAATTTCGTATTTCTGAGGTTTTTCAACTCTTTTAGGCTCATTCACACACCATATGACCAAAAACAACCCTTATATAATATCGTATATGATATCATATAAATCAATTTTTTTCTATAGACGTCTAATCCTCAATTAAAGATGGCAAAGACTTCTAAAGTTCATAACAACTCTATTTAAGCTTATGCTTCAACCTTCCCGTCTTTCAGCAGCACAACATGGTCGGTCAGCTGATTGTCGTTCAGTCCGGCGGTACTTTTGCCGGCGATGCTGATGCTGCCGGAGCTGGGCTGGTCTACCAGGCCTATCATATTCATAATGGTAGTTTTACCGGCTCCCGAGGGTCCGGCTACGGCGACAAAGTCACCTTCCTGTATGGCCAGATTGATGCCCCGGAGGGCATGTACGGTGACTTCTCCCATGGGGTAGGTTTTTGTGATGTTTTTAAGTTCTACGATGTTCAGGGGGATGATCCTTTAAGACTGGTATTTCCGGTTTTCGGTGTTTTTCAGTATTTACTGAGGAGTTCCGGTGTGAGGGTCTGTATAAATCTGTCCAGAGAGTCCTCCCACATGGGAATTTCATGATTCAGGGTATTCTTTATTTTTTCATTGGAGAGAACCACATACTCCGGTCTTTTGGCCAGTTGCTGAACCTCTTCGGCTTTTCCGGGGATGATGGAGCAGGCGTTGGAGATAAGGCCGTTGCGGGAGGCCTGTCTGTACACTTCCCAGGCAAACTCCCAGAGGGTGCACTCCCCGTCACTGGAGAAGTGATAGGTGCCGTATTTTCTGGAATTCTCTGATATGATTTTTTCAATCACTTCGGCTACGTCCCGTGTCCAGGTGGGGATTCTCGTTCTGTCATAGGGTACGCGGCAGGATGAGTTTTTTTCCATTTCATTAAGCAGGGTAAAGACGGAGTTTTTTCCATGTTCGCCGAAGAGCCAGGAGGTTCTGATGATAAAGTGTTTTGAAGTGATATTGCGTATGGCTTCTTCCCCTGCCAGCTTACTGGCGCCGTAGACGCTGAGGGGTTTTGGGGGGTCATTTTCTTTTATGGGGAGTTTAAGGGTTCCGTCAAATATCTGGTCTGTGGAGATATGAATCAGGGGGATGTCCAGCTGCTGGGCGATGTAGGCGATGGAGGCGGTTCCTTCTTTGTTAATCATAAAGGCCTGATCCCAGTCCCCTTCGGCTCCGTCTATGTCTTTATAGCCGGAACAGTTGATAATCCAGTCGGGTTTGAAATTTTTAATATGCCGTTCCATGGCCAGGGGCGAGAGAATATCCACCTCTTTGTCGGTCCCCATTATGGGAAATCCCTTTTCGGCCAGATAGTTGCAGACTTCCCGGCCCAAAAGACCGTTGATTATCGAAAAGGTTGTAAGAATTACAGGAGAATACTGATTAAAATGATATAAAAAAGAATTTGAAGGGACCTCTATCTTTGATTCAGGATAAATAAACTGATCGGGATTTTGTTTTTCATCATTGTTTGAATAAACAATAATCTTTTCATTTCTATTTTTTAATGAATCTATCCCTCCCGCAAGATTAACATAATATCTCCATGTTCGGTCCGGGATATATGGATATCGTCCTGGATTTGAAACTGCACCTGATACAGTTACATAATACTGAAAAAAAGGGATAATGATTTTATCTTGATCAGCAAGTAATATTTCATCCGGATGTCCCGTCTGGTAAATGTATTCAGAGATATCGACAGGAATGTGCTTCCCATCTCTGAGCAAATAGGCATTTCCCAGATCAGAAACTTGAAGAAAGTTCTGCTTATGACTTCGAACAAATTCTCCAAAAGTTTCTCCCGTATAAAAGGTATCTGTAATTTTCTGAGAGACACTAATCTCTTTTAAGTTATCATCAGATCCATTAGGATCAATAGCACCTTCCATGTAAATAACGGGTAGTTTTTCCTGTAACGAAGGAATTTCTATTTGATCCATATTATTAAGAAAGACATCAGATGCGTTTTCCCACTCTACTATAAAAGACTCTCCAACAGTATTTTCATCAGTACCATTAATCCGCCTTAAAAAGATTTGTTGCCTGTCTGCATTATCTTTAAAGCCATCTGCATAGTTGTTTATAAGATCCGCTAAACACTCCCCTTCAAGGACTTGATAACTACCCGGTTTATAAACATAACCACTTATTGAAATATCCTTTCGACTCTTTAATACGCGGATTTGATCTCCCGGACGTAGAGTCGGATCTTGAGAGAAGTCCCCGAGACGCTTTGCTTTAAAAAGATCATAGCTTCTCTTCGAACCATCATGATCTGTTATTTCTATATTTCGATAAGAAGAGAAATCTGTTTTCTCAGAATCTATAATTTCACTTAATCTAGTTAATCCCCAAGCATCGATAAAACGACTCTCCTTGACCTCTCCAGTAATACTGATTTGGAAATATCCGATATCATATATTTCTAATTGTGGAGAAGAATAAGGATATGTATTATTAATAGTTGTTTTTATTTCATTTTTAAAATCCAGGAATCTTTTCCCTGAACAATCGACACTACCAATATTTGGAATATCAATAATATATTCAGCAGAAACATGAAGATATTCTATAATTTCACCAGTTGAGATAAAATACCTCAAGGTATATATATCTCCTGGAGTCACAGGATATTCTGTATTTGTTATTGCAAGAATAACATCACCCTTGGAAGTGATTGATGAGACCTTATCGATTTGATTATTTTGTGAAAACATGTCAACTTGTCCAACTCCATCAGATACATCATCTTTAAAAGGAGAAAAAGTCTCTTCGTTTACTTGAGAAAAAAGGCTTAACTTTACAAGCAGCAATATTAAAACAAAAAATAGTTCTATGTTTATTCTTATATTCATACTAAGCCCTTATCCCATATTCTGTACCGGTCCAGGCGTCTTTCAGCTTTGCCACACGCAACTTATCCTGACGAAGGTTTCTGATAAACTCCAGGATAAAAGCAAAAAAAATGGACATAAAAAATCCTGCCATTGTAACAATAATGACCAGTTTCCCCCTACTCGGTCCGGATTTTCTATCCGGGATCTCAGCTTTTTCTAAAACCTGAAAAATTGGATCATTAGTTGAAATCAGCAATTTCACCGATTCATACTGCTGGGTTAGATAGGAATAAATCGCTTCCTGCACTTTCAAATCCCTTTTAAGATGGGCAAACTCCAGAGCTATTTTCGGAAGATCATTTTGACTTGGTAATAATGATTCATATTCATTGGACCCTTTCTGTAATTCATCCAAAAGCTGCGAAAGATTATTCCGCTCAATTTGTAATTTGTGTATCTTTGGATCTTCAATATTTGAAAGGTCTCTATATGTCTTTATCTCAATATCTTTCATGATCAATTCTGAACGGACTTGTGCGAAAGTTGTAATCTGTTCTGTTGCCAGATTCTCCATTGAAACAAATCCATACTTTTCCTGATAATCCTGTATAGCTTTTTCCAGATTTTGAACTTCTGACTCTATGTCATATATTTTTTGTTCCAGCTGTTCCTTCTTTTGCAGGTTTTTATCACTATTAACAATCTGAAACTGTTTCTCCAGCAGGTCGACAGCATAGTTTGCTACAAGAGTGGAAAAGGCTGAATTAATATCATTATAAGATATAGAAAAGATTCCTGTTTCCGCTTCATATTCTGAAGTCAAATGCGCTTTTAAGGTTATTCTCGAATTCGTTTTTGGGCTTTCAATTATTGAATAGCGTTCCAATAGATCAAACTTGCTGATAATTTTATCTTGAAATGATCTCATTTCCATAAATCTTCCAGCTAAAGTTCCATAGTTTACTCCACCGGCAGAAATCCCTGCCAATGAAGCAAGATTTCCGAGTCCCATTGAAGAGAGGGCATCAGAACCAGAACTTCCAGAAGGTGAGTTAATCAACATATAGGCAGTTGATGTATATTCATTTGGTAAATATGACTTTTCCGGCGATAATTTTAATGAAATAAAGGCATAGAGCAACACAATCAGCATTACCGAGGTTGAGAAAACGATAATCATTTTTTTATGACGGATCAATACCGCCAGCAGGTCCAATAAATCAATTTCATCTTCATTCAATTCAACAGGAGTCACAGAGTTCATGTAATTTTCCTTTCTTTTCATTATTATTATTTTTTAATAGTGGTATAGCGATAGGGTTACTTTGCATTATGGGCATCGGCAGCATAAGGTTCTCCGAGATATCTGAAATTAATGGGAATATCTGGAACCAGGAGTTTTTACTCTTATTCTCAAAAGAGCAAGATTTTTTTTCTTCTTTTAGGTTCGATAAAAGTCCGATAATATTATTCAAGATGTTCTTTTGTATTAGTTGTGATGAATCCGCAAAAAGGATATAATCAGGTTTTGGGTTCAGATTCCAGATTGACAACAGACCGTCCTGAAAACAATGTCTTTTCCCGTTTTTTTTACTTTTTATTAAGTGGACATTACTGCTTCCTGAGATGATATCATTCGTATCTAAGTCAACTCCTGAGTTATGTATTAAAATATTATTTGAACTATTTGAGAGTTGTCTTATATTCCATAATAGATTCTTTTTAGGAGCATCATTACCAACATACAATACAGATGAAACTTTTATATCGCGAGTATTAGAATCCTTTTTTATTAACCAATTTCCCGAAAGAAAATCCTGGCAATTATTTGATAAAAGAACAACATTCAGATTCCCAGACAACAGATCTGAGGGTAATTCCAGAAAAAAATGTTCTGAATCGGGGATTGAATAACGGGCTTCCCTATTTGTGCCAGTCCCAATTGATTGAATATAAACTTCACATTCTTTAATTTTTTCAAATTTTAAATAGAGCTTATTTATATTCAGTAAATTATTCCAACTGGTCCAGTCAAAAGTCCACTCGTATGTAAAGGGGGTATTTAAGTCTTTACCCATTGTTTGAATATGCGAGACCTTACAGTTCTTGGAATCTATACTATGTATGGAATGATAGGCTGTTTTTCTATCATCGAGCCCACTCATACCGGCTCCGGCTATAATCGCATCTACACTTCTCAACATATCAGGCCCCCCTGGCCGCGTCAAAACGCTGCTGCCAGAACTGTTCATTCCGCTCCAGCTTCCGGTAGCTTCTGGAAACCCTGGAATAACGGATAAAAAAAAGACAACGCAGCCTGCAGAAGCGGCCCAACAAAGCAAACACAGTTTTGAAGGAACGCCTGCGGATCTCCATGGTTTTTCTGTCGTAGCTGTAAACAGCCAGTTTTTTATGCATAAAGTACCAGGGACTGAACCAGCGCCTGAAATTATCCTGAATCGGATAGGCCCGGTTCAGCTCTTTTATAGACCGGGTTCTGAAATCTGTTTCAGCCCCACTGCGGGAGAGAATATCGCCCTCATCCAGGGCCGCAACATACTCAGCCCCCTCCAGATAGTCTTCAAGAGCATCCAGGGCCAGAGAAGCCGAACGGTAGTCATGAACAAAAAGCTGCACAAAAAAGTGGGCCGCACTGTTTAAGGCATTATGAAAATAGTTGAATTTCCTGCTGTGCAGGCTGTTTAAAATCATGGTATTCCGGCAGAAAAAATAACTCTTGAACAGAGGCGAGAACTTTTTGGTAAAAGGCTCATGCCACACCCCGATCCCGTTAAGAGTCAGCAGACCGGACGCCCGTTTCAGGCTGTAGTCCATATCATCCCCATAGATAAAAAATGGAAAAGGCAAATCCCTCTCCATACCCTTTGAAAGGGGAATACCGCAGTACCACCAGGCGGCATAGCTGTTTTTATTATTTTCATTCCTATCTGCCTGGCAAAGATTTTCCAGACTTCTCAGATCAAGGTCTTTTTTATAGTTTTTAACACGAACACCATTCCAGCGGGCGGTAGACTCAAACATCAGATGAGGCTTATCCAGCTGCAGCATGGCTCCCGACAGAAAGTGTTTCTTGTATTCCGGCCTCAAATGAGACAGGAGAGTCTGAGAACGAAAAAGAGTCTCTCCCTCCAGACGGATATCATCGTCCATAAAAAGGACATGCGTATAGGAAACATCACTTTTAAGAGCCTCCATCAAGCCACGGGTAAACCCGCCGCTCCCCCCCGTATTAGGGTTATGAAAGAGATAGAAATCATCTCCGAACTCTTTAATGGAGGACTCATCAATCCTTGAGGCATTATCCACCACAAAGACATCCAGATTTTCTATTTCACTATTTCGTATAACTTTAAGGTTGGGAAAAAGAAACTCATCCCGATTATAGGTGCAGAATACCGCCGCAGTCCTGATGTGGCGCTGAAAGAGCAGCAGAGCGCTCCCCCAATAGGCCGATTTCAAGCGAAAGAGACTCGTTGCTTCAATACTCATACCGATATGACCAGAATAAAGTATCTCTGGAACAGTCAGTACAACATCCCCCCCAACGGGAACATTGCGGACAGACTCTTTAATTACCTCTCCATTGTCATCGAAGGAGTATAGTTTAACAACACAGCTTCCGCTTATATTCATAACAAGACTGAGTGATTCCAGCCCCGTATACTCATTCCACTTATCAAATGAGAACAGATTGAAATAAGTGGAAAAATCAAGGCTGCCACCCTTATCGATAACAAGCCCTTTTTCCGACAGGGAATAGTTCCAGCTCCTGAAATAAAGTTCACGGGGAGCAGAATCATCCCGGGGGAAAATTATATTCTGAAGAGCTTCCATTTTTCTCAGTTTTTCATTCTCTGTGTTGTTCATAATCATTTTGAAACGATATTAACAACACTGCCGTTATCCTGATATAGGAATTTTGCCTATTTTGACTGGCTGTAGATAGAATAGGCAAATTGCCTATAGCTGGGACTATTTTGTCAACTGGCCACCATACAACAGATATGAAATCACCGTATAAAAAACATACTCGCCGGCAGTAAAACAATTCATACACTACTTGGGGGACTTGTTATATAATGTTATTATCAGGATTAAAGGGATTGTTATGAAAAAGACGGGATTACTAGCACTGCTCATACTGCTTTCTTTCTCACTCTATGGCACAGACAGATGGTCCGCCATCGGATTTCAATACTCCCACTACTTTGATTCTTCAGGCTATGGGGATGATGGGGACAGTACCAATCACATCCGCTCCAAGGGAATAACACTTTCCTCTTACCGCTTCAAAGAAGAAAACAACTGGGGGCTCTTTACCCATGCCAGCCTTATAAGTCCCATTAAGGATGAGAAGCAATCCTATGAGTCTGCGGATACCCGTATTATCACCAGTTTCTTTATCGGCCCGGGATTCAGAGGGCCTGTATACCGGAATCTCTTCCAGCCCTTCGGCGGAGGCGGATTCCATTTTCTTCAGTTTATCTATCACGACACATTCATAAGTGAAGGATCTGATTTTACCTATTTTCAATTTACCCGGAATTTCGGATTGGGCGGAGAGATAGGCTGCAGGCTTAATTTTACAGAAAACTTTTCTCTTGCTGCCGGAACCATGATTGCCTGGGATTTTTACTCTAAAAGCTCATTTAACAATGATGGCAGCAAGTCATCCCTGACTCCTGCCAAATACAATGCCCTGATGCTGAGCCCCTTTCTGACACTGGGATATTCCACAAATCTGAAATAAATCAAAGGCCAAGAGACTCCCGGCCGTCCTCTTCCTCTAATTCCCATTTATGATGCAGGTTTTCGACCTGAGGAAGGGATAGAATATGGCGCAGAACCAGCTCATCCACCACCTGATTCAGATGCTCTTCGGCAATACAGGATCGGAGAAGATTCAGTCCCACCTGAAAAGGGATGTAATCCTTGTAGACCAGATATGTAACAAAATCCATAATTGTCTCCCTGAAAAGGAATTCACATTCTTAGCAGACTCATTAGAAGTTGGATAGTTATAATATCGGGAGGCTTATGACACAGATATAAGGAATTTTTTGATTTTATTTCCTTCTGCCCCCTCTGGCAAAGTTTAATGACTTGACAGTTTCCCCTAAAAGGATGAAATTTTAAGTAGTCAAGAACTATCTTTGAAAAATGGTAAACCGGAGGATATCATTATGAAACGGGGAAATATGCTGAATTCCGAGATCTCCGCAGTCATCTCCCGTATGGGCCATACCGACGGTTTAACCATCGGGGATGCCGGACTGCCCATAAGCGATGAGTGCAAACGTATAGATCTGGCCGTAAGACCCGGCCTTCCTAAGTTCACAGAAGTTCTGGAAACTGTGCTGGAAGAGTTATGCGTAGAAAAGATCCTCCTGGCGGAGGAGATCAGGTCTGTCAATCCTGAAGGTATGGAAGAGATTCTGGGAATAATGGCGGAATATGAAAAGAAAACCGGATACAAACCGGCAATGACCTTTGTTCCCCACGAAGAGTTTAAAAAAATGACCGCGTCGACAAAAGCAGTCGTAAGAACAGGAGAAGTCATGCCATACGCCAACATAATTCTCTATTCGGGAGTAACTTTTTAAAAGGAAATTATGAACAAACAGGAACTGGTAAGAGAACTTGCAACACGCTTATCCCTCTCTCAAAAAAATGTCAAACACCTGGTTGAAACAACTCTGGAAGAGATCACCCTGATTATGGAAGAGGATGAAAGCTACAGCCAGACCGGTTTCGGTTCCTTTAAAGCAGAAGTGAAAAACGAGCGTATCACTTATAATCCCGCCTACAGGAAGAAAATGCTCCTCCCCAAAAAGAAGAAAGTCCACTTCAGACCCTCTACCATCCTGAAAGGAAAGATCAATGAGTAATCCTCTCACTCCGGAAAAGCTTGTGCAGCGGGTACTGGACAAGGTGGACACAGATCATGATACAACCCGGAAGCTTGTGCAGGAACTGTTTAATATCATTACGGAGCAGCTTAAAAGTACGGATAGAATGTCACTCTACGGATTTGGTACTTTTAAACGCATTTTTGTGGAAGAGTCCACAGGTAGAAATCCCCATACAAATGAGACCATAAGCATTGCGGCCCATTATCGTGTTAAATTTACACCCTCTTCTGTCTTAGCACATAGAATTAATGCGGATTACAGTCATCTTAAACCGATTATGATTGAGGATGAGGTTCATGAGGGGCTATTAATGAAGGCCCTGAAGCTTGAACAATCCCTGACTGAGACTGAAGCTGCCGAGATTGAAATGACTGCGGTTAAAACGGCAGAAGAGCCTGTTTTTGAATCTGAACAAAGCCAGAAAAGCGGAATAAAAAAGACCCTGATAACTGGGGTAGCCCTGGTGGCGATAATCCTACTACTGGGCGGTTTATATATGGCTGGCAAAGCAAGAGACTCACAAGAAACTGTTCCCTCGGAAATTAAAAAAAACATAGTCCTGCAGGCAGATCCTGAAAAAGCACCTGAACCAGCCCCTCCGGCAGCCGAGGCTCCGAAAGCCGATACGCCCGAAGAAGGGCCTTCAAGATCCTACACCATCACAACAGGTGATTCTTTCAGTATTCTGGCCAGAGAGCTGTGGAATAATATCCATTTGTGGCCCTATTTGTACAGTAAAAACAGAGACGCCTTCCCCGATCCGGATTTTATCCACCCGGGAGACAGTATTATTATCCCACAGAAACCGGATAAAGAACTGATGATAGATGATATAGAATCGAGCATCCTTATGGCCTACGAGCGCTACCGGAGCCTGATCAAAGATCAGTCAGACAGTTCCCGGAATGCCAACAGGACAATCAATGCCCGTTATGTTATTGCGGGTGGAGAGACTCTGCATCCCGGATTTCTGGATCGTTACAAGAACAGGATCGATGCGGAAGATATCCGGAAGTCGATCGAGATGGTGGATTAAGCATAACAACTGACGCAGCATTCATTCAGAAATTTTGAGATCTAAATGCTTTTTCTACAGTCTTAAGTGGAATAAGAAGCGTAAGAGAATCAGCCTGAGATTGTTTGTCTTATTTAAAAAGATCTTTCAGAGCTGAAGAGAGAGATCTACTAAGGATATAGGACGAAAGAGTTTCTCCGGTCAGACTGGCTGCTTTTTCTATAAGCGATTTAGCTTCTTCATTCGCCCGAATTTCGATTCTGCGACGTACGGTATTTGTACACACAAATACAGTTCTGATTACCCTCATATGACAATTAGAACAGGTATATCAACTCTCACTACTGAGAAAATCCTCGTAGGCCATCAATTTTATCCCGTTTTTCCGGGCCTTCTGCAGTTTAGAACTGGTCCCTTCGGGATCCTCGCACAAAAGGATATCCGTTGTCTTTGTCACGGACGATGAAAACTCATAGCCACGCTCTTCGATTATCTTTTGAATCTCTTTCCGCCCCAGAGGCCCTTTGCCGGTCATACAGACCTGCCCTCTGAACTCCGCAGAGCTTGCTTCTTTCAGGGTCAGCGCATCAAGGAGTTCTTTTAAAAGGAGCTGATTCTCCTCCTTCTTCTTCCAGGCGATAATATTCTGACCCGTAACATAGCTCTCATCCTTAAAGTTCTGAAAATCCTCCATGCTCCTGATTCCAAGCTTTTTCAAAGCCTTCTGCTGTACAAGCGGGATTCCCAGGCGGCTGATCATATCAGGAGCGGTTAATTCCCGCACACGGTCCAGCTGTTCCAGAAAATTGTTTATCTTCTTGTCTCCAAATCCTTCCAGACCCATAAGATTCTCACGACGAACCTTGTAAAGCTCTCCCACCGAACGGGCCAGGCCTTTATCATAGAGCTGACGGATGCTTGCCTCGGCCACCTGCTCCATACCCGATTCCTTCACCCAGTAAATAATGGTCTGAATCTCTTTTTCGGGACAGGAGGGGTTAGAACACTTCAGATGAACACCCGCTTCAACAGCAGAACTGCCGCAGACAGGGCATTTTTCCGGAAACACATCGGAGAAAAAAAGCTCCCCTTCCCGGGATCCCGCAGAAAGGTTCTCCCTCACATAGGGAATAACATCATTGGCCCGCTCAATGAGAAGCTCATCTCCCAGCTGAAGTCCCATGGATTGCACAAAGGCAAAATTATGAAGAGAGGCCCGGCTTATGGTTGCCCCTCCCAGCTGTATAGGCTCAAAAACGGCAACAGGCACAAGAGACCCCTGCCGGCTCACCTGCCACTCCACCCCGGTCAGACGGGTTTTCATAGAAGCGGCGGGAGGTTTGATGGCAAGGGCGTAGTGATGATGATGGTCCACCACCCAGCGGCTGTCGATCTCGTCATGCATGGTATTATCGTCAATGGCAAGTATAAGACCGTCCGTTTCGTAGAGCCATTCATCCCGTCTGCTTTCAAGATAAAGTTTGTATGTCTGCTCGATTTCACTTTCCGAATAAACCGTAAAATACTCCACCGTATGGAATCCGGCATCCTCAAGCCAGTCTATAATACCGGCTTCGCTTTCCGATGGCTGCATACGGGCTGTCTGATAGCTGACAAAGCGGACATACTTCAGATCATCCCGCTTCTCTTTCCGATTGATAAGGCCCACACAGTTATTCCGCAGAGGTTTCCCCTTAGTGTCATACTCCGTGTTTTTCGGAAGATAGAGTTCTCCCCGGATCTCTATATCCTCACTACTGGCGCTGATGGAATGGGGAATATCCTTGATATAGGCAGCAATGGATGTGACATCCTGCCCCACTTCGCCATCCCCCCGGGTCGCCACATATTGCAGTTTTCCCTTTGAGTAATAAACGGAGGCGGAAAGCCCGTCTATTTTAGGCTGGATGGTCCACCTTGTCCCTTCGGGCATTTTGACCTTTCCCATCCATTTGTGGACATCCGCCATATTCTTAGCTTTCCCCATGGAGAGCATGGGAACCTCATGCCGGATTTTTCCGCCTTCGGAGACATCACTGCCCACAACAGAGAAGTAGGAACTCTCCGGATTAAGAGTTCTCAGCTTCTCCTCCAGCCGGTCAAACTCACTATCGCTCATGACAGGAGTATCGCTATTATAATAAGCCTCTTTGGCCTCTGTTAAAATCTGTATCAGTTCAATTTCACTCATGGCTCTACTATAAAAGATCCCCCGGACACAGGCAACCAAAGCTTTATCTCTGCTGCAAAAAATGTTTCAGAATCGCTCTAGACAAAGATTAGTGTTTTTGATATATTTCATCTCGAAATGGCGCCGTACCCAAGCGGCTAAGGGAGTGGATTGCAAATCCATCATTCAGCGGTTCGAGTCCGCTCGGCGCCTTTTTCAAAATCAAAAAGTTCAGCATTTGCCGGACTTTTTTTTCGTTATAACTCCCGAGCGGACTCGAAGCGGAGGATCGGCGCGAACTGCCGAACGAACAGCGAGGTCCGCTCGGCGCCTTTTTCAAAATCAAAAAGTTCAGCATTTGCTGGACTTTTTTTTCGTTATAACTCCCGAGCGGACTCGGACTTTTTTTTCGTTATAACTCCCGAGCGGACTCGAAGCGGAGAATCGGCGCGAACTGGTGAGCGCAAAATGACATGGATGTCATTTTAGATCCGGAGCCGGCTGTTCGTTCGGAGGCAGGATGCCTCCGAACGAACAGTAGTATTCCTGTGATTACTTTCAGTCGATGGAGATTTTTTATGATTCCGGTCTTGTTAAAATCAATAACAGTAAGCAAACTGCTTCAGGTTTAATGGCAAGAAAGATTTCTTTTCCCTCAGCAAAGTCAATATCTTCCTTTGTGAGATTACAAAGCTTCAGACCGTACGCGATATTTTCATAGACAGTCAGATAAAAAAATAAGGCGAAGTTCTGAAACACCATCGGATAAGTGATTAATACCATACTTATCTGAATAAATGAATCCGGTAGTAAACAGCGTTATCGGCCCCCCCTGTGGCGGAAAGATAAAGACAATGCTAGTATAGGGACTATGAATGGACAAAACAGAGCGGATATTAAATCCGGAATAAAAGTAGCAATCGTACTGAAGAAAGATCAGCGCAGCGGTAATCTGACAGAGGGAGTTGTGGCGGATATTCTGACAAACTCCTCCTTTCACCCCCACGGAATCAAGGTAAGACTGACCGACGGACAGGTTGGACGGGTGCAGGAAATAAAGAGTAGCAAATGAATCGGGATCCCGGAATGCTGAAAAAGATGCTCCTGGAACAGCAGAATGAAATATACAGGAGTGGCGTATGTGATTACAGTCATACTGCTGATAGTCCCCTTTGCCATTTTCTCAAATCCCTTTGTCTGCCTGGGTGTAACCCTCTGTATGGCGGGGATATCTCTTGGGATCGCCGGCCTATCCTTTCTGATAGGGATTCTGATCAAACAGTTTATAGGAGTAGACCTCCTGGCCGGCAGCCTCCCCTACCTACACCGGATTATTCCGGGGGACCTTCGGGTTCCGCCCCCTGTGCTGGATCTCAGGATTCATTATCCGTAAACCGTTTATACCAGTACCAGGATTGAACCATAATGGCATTATTATACTCTCTGACCCCCATTTCCCGGTCGATTACAGATTTTGCAATCTTGTGAGCTGTAATAAATTCTTGTTCATCCAGATCCAGAGATTCCGTCTTTTTCAATCCTCTAGCCAGATAAGTCCAGGAGGTATTGCACATAAAAGCGGGATTGGGATTTATTTTACCGATAAGAATCAGTTCCTCAGCGGTATAACCGGTTTCTTCCCGGAGTTCCCGGACCGCCGCATGCAGAGGTTCTTCTCCCGGATCGACCACCCCTGCAGGAAATTCCATGGAAAGGGCCCCTGATCCATGACGAAACTGACGCACCATCAGAAAATCACTGTTGTCGCCCTCTTCAAGTTCCGGAACAACCGTAACCCAGTCAGGAGTCCGGCAGACAACAAAAGGATGCTCCTTTCCTTCAGGAGAAACCCGGTGCACATGGTCTATCTCAAAGATAAACTCCTTCCAGACTGTTTCTGTCTGTCCGCTTTCTTTCCAGAGAATCTGTTCATCATCATATTCGCTCATAATAACCTGCCTCTACTTATCAGAATATTCATTCATCAGGATATATAAAAGAGTGCCCTTCAGGATTCTGAAAACAAAATCCCGCTTCTTTTTTTTCTACAAGATAGGATTCACTCAATGGTATTTTACCACCGCCCCCCGGAAGATCCACCGCATAAACCGGCATGGCCAGACCGGAAATTTCCCGTCTCAAATTTTTCATTATCTCCCAGCCCCGTTCAAGGTTGGTCCGAAAATGGGATGTCCCTGCGGCCAGGTCCCCCTGAAACAGATAGTAGGGTTTAACCCCCTGAACAAGCAGACTCTGAAACAGCTCAGCCAGAACATCCTCCCGGTCATTGATCCCTTTTAACAGGACAGTCTGATTCATCACAGGCAGACCTCCCTTTCGCAGAAGATTAAGGGCACCCCGGCTCTCCCTTGTCAGCTCATGGGGATGGTTAAACTGGGTAATAACCCAGACAGGCCCCAGTTTCCCCAGTTCCTGAACAAGATAAGGGGTAATTCTTTGAGGAAGGGATGAGGGGATTCTCGTTGCCAGGCGGAGCAGAAGATCCTCACGGACATCCCGAAACGCCTTCAGCAATTCAAGGAGAGGACCATCGCTGAGAGTCAGTAAATCTCCTCCTGTCAGAAGAACCTCTTTTACTTCTGTATGTTCTTTAAGATAGAAACAAATCTCATCCCTTTCCTGCCGGCTCAGGGGTTTTCTTCCCTGCCCGGTAAAGGAGCGTCGAAAACAGTGCCGGCAGTGCATGGCACAGTGATCCGTAACAAGAACGGCCACCCTGTTTTTATAGCGATGCACCATTCTGGGAAGGGGGGAGTTCGCATCTTCGGCCAGAGGATCATCCGACTCCACTTCTGTCCGCAACAGCTCGGCGGCACGTGGAACACACTGCCTCCTGATGGCCTCCGAGGTCCCCGCCAGCTCTGCAAAATACGGATTTACCAGAAGAGACAGTCCTGTTTCAACCGTATCAAACCACTCCTGCTCCTCTCTGTTCAATGTTATATATTCACTAAGTTCAGATACAGTCGTGCAACTCTGACTCAGCAGTTTTTTCCAATTATCCTCGTACATGAGCTCATATTACTGAAAGCTTGACTTTTAATAAACCGAATTCTATGGTTAATGTCATGAAATGGGCACTGGTTTTGTCCGGCGGAGGAGCTCTGGGACTGGCTCATCTAGGAGTGATTAAAGTCCTTGAAAGAGAAAAACTGACTCCCCACATGATTGTTGGAACATCCATGGGTGCCATTATTGGAGCCCTATGGGCAACGGGACACTCTGCTGTCGAAATGGAAGAGATAGCCCTGAGTTTCAATATTTCAGACTATATGGAAGGTATTACTCATAAAATTCCCTTTGATAATTCATTTATTAAATTCCTGCAGGCCGAAGAAGCTCTTGGTACTATACTGTCAAAACGGGGTGTCAATAACGGAATAAAGGTGCGGAATTACCTGAATGAACTGTATGAAGGAAAATCTTTTCAGGAAACAGATATCCCCTTTTACTGCAATGCCGTGGATCTTTTAACAGGGCATGAGATGATTATGAATGACGGCACTCTCGCAGACGGGGTGTATGCTTCTATGGCCTATCCGGGGTTTTTTGAACCACTGGACAGAGCCGAAGAACTTCTCTGCGATGGTTCTGTTCAGAACAACTTTCCCGTATGGATCGCCCGGCAGTTCGGGAGCCGCAGGGTGATCGGCATAGATGTAGGGTATTATAAAAGGATAGCTTCCAGTGACATGGATAATGGTCTGTCAGTAATTTTAAGAAGTTTTCAGACAGCCTGTCAGACCCAGCGAAGAACAAGAAAAGATAAAGCCACTGTCAGGCTTCATCTAAGATCACCCCGGGGAAACAGTTTTGATTTTAATGATAACAGCAGCCTGATCAGGGCAGGAGAAGAAGCTGCCGAGAAATGGTTGAAAACCTTGAAAACAGCCATATATTCACCCATAATATTTCCAAGGACCATAGAGACATGATAAACCGCATAGATAAAATTACCACAGACATAATGAAAACCTATAGAGTTAAGGAAGGGATCAACCATCTGAATGGTCCAAACCTCCCCTCCCGACAGAGTGTGATAGATATTATAACCATTCTGGAGTCCATAATTTTTCCGGGATTTCAGGAGAGTGAACAGCTGGATGGAGAAAACCTCTCCTTCAATCTGGGAGAAAAGCTCCTGAGAGTGGGCGGCCGTCTTATGGCAGAGATAAGAAAAAGTCTGGAATTCGACTGCCGGGAAAAAGAATTATTCTCTCCCAGGGAATGCGGGGAAAAAGCCAGGGAACTGACCTTTGCGTTTCTTGCCAAACTGCCTGATATACGTGAAAAAACCCTACTGGATGTAAATGCCGCCCTCATGGGTGATCCCGCGGCAAAGTCCAGAGAAGAGGTTATCCTATCCTACCCGGGACTGGATGCCATTACGGTTCACCGTATGGCCCACGAATTATATGAGATGAAGATTCCTCTGATCCCCAGGATGATGAATGAGCATATTCACCGGAAAGCCGGAATTGATATCCACCCGGGAGCCACAATTGGAGATTCCTTCTTTATCGACCATGCCACAGGAGTGGTTATTGGAGAAACTACCGTTATCGGCAAGAATGTAAAGATATATCAGGGTGTTACCCTGGGAGCCCTGAGCGTCAAAAAGGAAGATGCCAATATCAAAAGGCATCCTACCCTTGAAGACAATGTCACCATCTATGCGGGTGCGACCATTCTGGGAGGAAATACGACTATCGGGGCCAATTCGGTAATAGGAGGAAATATGTGGATAACGTCCTCCATTCCGGCAGACAGTATGGTATACAATAAACCCTGTGATTACATACTGAAAAACCGTCACGGAAAGACGGCAAAGAAAGAGGATCTTTACCATGAAACTACACCGTGATCTGATTATATTTCACTATCACCTACTGCCGGGAGGAGTTTGCGATGTCATTCGGCACTCTCTCAAAGCATTCAGTCAGGATCCGGTATTTAGAACGATCACAGTGGTCTGTGGCAGAGAAGAGAATACTTCTCTTATATTGAAACAAATGAAGCAGCTTGAAGAATCGTCTTCCGGGATATTTCCACAGCTTTCACTAACAGTTCTTCCCGCACTGGATTACCTCAGACAGGATAAACAGACTGATTTTTCTGTGAAAACCTTAAAAAAAATGCTTTTAGACAAATTCGGAGGTCTTGAATCGGTCTGGCTGATTCATAACTATCATCTGGGAAAAAACTGGATATTCACAAAAGCTCTGATAGAACTGGGTGAGAAGAATCAACAGAATATGATATTTCAAATTCACGATTTTCCGGAGTGCGGTCGTTTTTACAACCTGAAAACACTGAAAGATAATATTGCCGGATCACTCTACCCCCGTTCTGCCTCCATCCGTTACTGTGTCATCAATAAAAGGGATTACAATCTCCTGCTTCAGGCGGGACTGGACGGCAGCACGGTTTTCCTTCTGGAGAATCCGGTTTTGAAGGAGAGTGAGAATTCTCAAGAGAAGAAATCAGACAGAGAAAAACTGATAGGAAAACTCTCCGGCTATGCGCCATCTGACGGAACATTTTATAAGGATGGAGAACTATGGCTCTATCCGGTAAGGTCCATCAGAAGGAAGAACATCCTGGAGGCTGGTCTGATCGTCAAGATGATAGAAAAGCCTGTCAACCTGGTGGTAACTCTCCCCGGAATATCCTCACAGGAAAAAAACTATTCGGATATAACAGAACGAGCTTTTGCGGAAGGACTGATACCGGGCTTTTGGAGTACAGGTCTGCTAGCTGTAGATTCTGGAGTCAGCTATGAGGAAATGATCAGACATTCCGATCTGATATTCTCCTCATCCATACAGGAAGGATTCGGCTATATGTATCTGAATGCCATTGTTTGGAACAAACCCCTGGCTGCCCGCTATTTGGATATTATGGAAGGCTTTCTTCCTTTGTTTGAAGATTATCCTTGTCATTTTTATGACTCCGTCAGGATTCCAGGAAAAAAATCTCTGAAAGAGTCTATGCATAATGAATATATGGAGCGCTTTTCCGGAGTACAGCCGGAACTGCCGCCCCTCTTAAAGGAAAGTCTGATAGAAGAACTGGATCAGTTTCTGAAACAGGACGGAGTGGATTTTTCCTATCTTACAGCTTTGGATCAGTACTCAGTCCTACAGTCTCTGATAAAGGATAAGGGATATTTAAGAGAATGCCGGGAACTGAACAGGAAGTTAATAGTCTCTCTTCAGAGCCTTTCCCGCCCCGAAGAGAATCACAGAGAGAACCTCTATGAAAACTATGGCCTTAAATCCTACAATAAATCCTTCCATAAGATTCTGAACTCCTTCACAGAGCCCCCAGCAGAACTGTTAAACCAGAAAGAGAACGGCGCTACAGATGATTTTCTTCTTAAGAGTTTTACGAAACTTGAATATATGAGACTCCTATATAAGTAAGTTAATTTCATAATTTCCTCCGAATACACAAGAAACTCAAGAAGAGAGACAAATATCCAAGATTACAGCTCTTGCCCATCTGCCTCATTCCTTATATTATAATGGGGTCAAAACTATTCTAATTTATAAGGGATTTCTTATATGTCAAATGAAAAAAAAATGGTTACCATTGACGGAAATGCTGCTGCAGCACATGTAGCGTATGCCTTCAGTGAAGTAGCTGCAATTTTCCCCATTACACCCTCATCACCTATGGGTGAGTATTCTGACTCATGGGCAAGCCAGGGTCGAGAAAACGTCTTCGGCAAAAAAGTCGATGTCTTGGAAATGCAGTCTGAAGCCGGTGCAGCCGGTGCCGTTCACGGTGCTCTATCTGCCGGTGCATTAACCACGACGTTTACTGCCTCACAGGGTCTTCTTCTGATGATCCCCAACATGCACAAGATTGCCGGAGAAATGATTCCGACTGTTTTCCATGTATCCGCCAGATCATTGGCCGCTCAATCACTCTCCATCTTCGGAGACCATGCAGACGTTATGTCCTGTCTGAATACGGGTTTCGCCATTACAGCTGCTTCTTCCATTCAGGAAACCATGGATATGGCTGTTGTAGCTCATCTGGCTACACTGAAAACAGAGGTTCCTTTCCTGGCTTTCTTTGACGGTTTCAGAACTTCTCACGAAATTCAGAAAGTTGAAGAGATCTCCTACGATACCATCAAAAAGATGATCGAGCCCAAATATATCGAAAGATTCAGGGCTAGAGGAATGAGACCTGAAAGTCCCGTTGTAAAAGTTGCTGCACAGAACCCCGACGTATACTTCCAGGGTCGTGAAACAACCAATAACATCTATGATTCAATTCCCGGAGTTGTTCAGGAATACATGGATATACTGGCTAAACATATTGGTCGTCAGTACCATCTGTTTGATTATGTTGGTGCTCCTGATGCTGAAAAAGTAATCATCATAATGGGATCCGGTTGTGATACAGCAGAACAGACTGTTAATTATCTTGTTGCCAAGGGTGAAAAAGTCGGAGCCATCAAGGTAAGACTGTACAGACCCTTCTCTGCCAGCGCCTTTATTGATGCTCTTCCCGCAAGCTGTAAAAAAATTGCAGTTATGGACAGAACAAAAGAACCCGGCTCACTGGGTGAACCTCTGTACAAAGACGTTGTAACCGTACTGAAAGACAAAACCATTGAAATTATCGGTGGACGCTACGGCCTGTCTTCCAAAGAGTTCAACCCTTCACATGTTAAAGCCATCTTTGATCACCTTGACGGAAAAGCTTTCCACGGATTCACAGTTGGTATTACAGATGATGTTTCCCACAAATCTATCGAAGTTAAAGAAAAAATTAACGTCGCTCCTGCAGATATCTTCAGCGGTATGTTCTGGGGTCTCGGTTCTGACGGTACCGTAGGTGCGAACAAGAACTCTATCAAGATTATCGGTGACAACACCGAGATGAACGCCCAGGCATACTTTTCCTATGACTCTAAAAAGTCCGGTGGAGTTACCACTTCTCACCTGAGATTCGGAAAATCCTCTGTTAACATGCCCTGGCTGATTGATGCGGCAGACTTTGTTGCCTGTTCCAATCCTGCCTACCTGGGGCGTTACGATATGCTTAGCCCTCTGAAAGAGGGAGGAGTATTCTTGCTGAATACCGAAGTAGCAGAAGAAGAAATCTTCGATCACCTGACAAAAGAAGAACAGCAGATTATCATCGACAGAAAAATCCGTTTTTACGCTATGAATGCTAACAAAGTAGCTCTTGAAGTGGGACTGGCCAATAGAACAAATACTGTTATGCAGGCTGCTTTTTTCAAGATTTCCGGTGTTCTTCCTGAAACTCAGGCAATCGAACTGATGAAGGGCGCTATTAAAAAAACCTTCAGCAAAAAGGGTGAGGACATCGTTAAGATGAACTGGAATGCAGTAGACAAAGCTGGAGAAGCTCTGATCGAAGTAAAAGTTCCTGCATCCATCACCACTTCTTTTAAACCTGCCAGACTGGTAGCCGAAGATTCTGATGATTTTACTAAGAATATTATTGAAAAAGTTATGCACCTTAAGGGTGATGACATCCCCGTTTCTCATATGAGCTTTGACGGTATACTCCCCACAGGAACCACTCAACTTGAAAAACGTGGTGTTTCCCCCATGGTTCCCCATTGGGAATCTGATAACTGTATCCAGTGTAACCAGTGCGTACAGTCCTGTCCTCATGCTGCGATCCGTGCCAAACAGATAAAACCTGAAGACCTTTCCTCTGCACCGGAATCATTCAACACAGTAAAATACAAAGCTTCCAAAAAAATGGACCTGCAGTACAAAATTCAGGTTTACACTGATGACTGTGTTGGTTGCGGTGTTTGTATCGAGACCTGTCCCTCTAAGGACAAAGCGCTGGTATGGTCTACTCTGGAAAAAGAGAGAGAACTGGGCGAACAGGAAAACCAGAAATATTTCGAACCCCTCCCCTACGGAGCCCTCGATGGATCTTCTGAAGCCAATGTTAAGGGAATGCAGTTCCGCAAACCTCTGTTTGAGTTCTCCGGAGCTTGTGCCGGTTGTGGTGAAACACCCTACATTAAACTGGTAACTCAGATTTGTGGTGAGAACATGCTGGCAGCTAATGCAACAGGTTGTTCTTCCATCTACGGAGGAACCTTCCCCACTGTCCCCTACTGTAAAAAGGATGATGGTAGAGGACCCGCCTGGGGTAACTCACTCTTCGAAGACAATGCAGAATACGGTTTCGGTATGAGACTGGGTGTTGACTCCAATAGAACCCTGCTGAAAAAGAAAGTAGACACTCTGCTGGCCGCAGGAACGACTCCTGAATTGACATCAGCTCTGAAAGCTTCTCTTGAATTGTGGGATGATAAATCCCAGAAAGCCATAGACGCACAGGATGCCGTTAAAGCTGCTCTGCCATCAGCTGCTTCCGATGATGAAACAATGGCTAAAATCATTGAACTGAAAGACTACTTTGTAGATAAATCGGTATGGATCATCGGTGGTGACGGTTGGGCTTATGACATTGGATTCGGTGGAGTTGACCATGTAATGGCTGCCGGAAAGAATGTAAACATCCTGGTTGTTGATACCGAGGTATACTCCAACACCGGTGGACAGGCTTCTAAAGCTACTCCCATCGCGGCTGTTGCCAAGTTTGCCAACGCCGGAATGAGACTGGGTAAAAAGAACTTGAACATTATGGCCATGAGTTACGGATACGTATACGTAGCTTCTATTGCCCTGGGTGCCAACAGAGCACATGCTCAGAAAGCCATCATGGAAGCGGAAGCATACGATGGACCTTCCATCATTTTCGCATACGCTCCCTGTATCGCTCACGGTATCGATATGTCAAAAACTCAGGTTGAAGAAAAGAGAGCCGTTGACTGCGGTTACTGGCCTCTGTACCGCTATAACCCCACTATGGAAGAAGGAAAGAAATTTTCTTGGGACTGTAAAGAACCCACTGAAAGCTATCAAGACTTTATCCGCAGTGAAAGAAGATACACCGCTCTGCTTAAAACTGCACCGGACGAAGCTGAAGCACTCTATGCCGAAGCGGAAGCTGATGCAAAACACAGATGGGACTTCTTCAAGAAAATGGGAGAAATTATGTAATTCATCCTCTGATTTTAATGCCGCCTGAACAACAGTCCGGGTGGCGGAAAATACACAGAGAATCGGAGGAGTATCCCCCTGAGGATCTCTTCTGTTACATATATAAGCTCAGCCTCGGCTGGGCTTTTTTTATTTTTAAGAGGGACGGAGGTTTTTAAACAGAGAGAAACCTTTGTTTAGTATTATTTAAAGGCTATAATCTCTCCCCCCGGACAGGCAGCGCTGCAAGGTCGGGCCAATAAGAGTATGCCCCCCCCTCCCGTCCCCCGTTGGGGGAAGCGTCCGTTTCCGCACGACTGAAAGTCGGCAATAGATTTGGGCCAGCGGCTGACGCCGTCCTCCGGCCGGTAGTTTTTTGATTTTCTTTTTGGACTGCGGGGGGCGGGTTTTTTCGGGAGCTTTCCAGTAGCTATCAAAATCGGGATGTAATAATTTAACTATCCTGAATTCGTATAATAAGTGCATAATCCCGATGTGGTGAGCGTGCAGGACACTGATATACAAAAAGTAAGACTTAAGTGTACCTTGTAGGCAACAATCACATC
>NBMC01000060.1 GCA_002084805.1 Spirochaetaceae bacterium 4572_59
CCAGTGACCCGAATGATGTTCCCACGATCAACGGTAAAGCCTATATCCCCTGTAATGTCCAGATTCAAAACGAGACAGCAGACAGAACAGGAATAAAAATCTACATGGTTGATACGGAAACAGTTGCAACCAGGGCATCCGATCTGAATTTTGATATGGCAAAAGATGCAGTATTCAGCCTGGATATTGAGGATGACAATTCTGATGGAATAGCAGAGGTAACTGCGACAGCATCACCTGAGCTGTCCAGAATTTTTTATGGACAAGCGGACGGAGGTCTCATCGAAACTGCCCCGACAACCAGCGACGGATCTATTCTGGGCATCCTCTCGGCTCCCGCTTATGCCGGGACATATTCCATAACCCTGAGTGGAGCCACAGATAACATGACAGTCGATAAGAAATTTCAGCTTAGACTCATCCGCGGAAATTTAAGCCAGGCGATTGAGCCCTGATTGTCTATTGCTTAAACCCTGTATGGGAGAGGAGACACAGTCAGCCTCTTCCATGCGGTCGGCACTCATCCTTTGGCTTCGCCTGTGGTACGACGACTTATCGTACCTTAAAACTGTATGTACGCAGTTCCTGGCGTTTTATGTCTTGAGAAGCTGCGCGACCCGCTTCTCATGCTTCAAATCCCCTCTTTTTTTTACCGGCGATGGGACTTCTCTTCAGGAATCGGCTTCAGGTCTAAAAGGACAACCTGTAATAAGAGATAATTATTGATCACAAATTATGATTGTGTTATTATATACAGGATAACAAGTTAGGAAACCTAATATATTCTCTGCATCGTTTCAAACCGGATGCGTCAGCACTTGTGTGAGCGCATCCAATGGAGTGGAGAATATGAGATACAGAGAGCCTTTTACAGTATTTCCGAGAAAAATGAGATCCGGTAAAGTCGTCTGGTACTATCAAACTTATAATGAATCAGGTCGGAGAATGACCGCGTTATCAACCGGACAGGTAACGAAATCAGCCGCCCGCGCCTACTGTCGGAAGCTGGATAAAGCCGATGATCTGATCCCCAATCGAGCCGGAAGAATGAAGTTTTCAGAGTACTCCGTTAACTGGTGGGATGATGAGAAATGCGAATACGTCCAGTATCGGAGACGCGGCGGTTCCATTAACCAGAACTATCTGAGAAGTCAGATACATCACCTCAACAATTATATACTTCCTCAATTCGGCACTATGCGCCTGAAGGAGATCACTCGTTATGATGTGGAAAACTGGGTCGGAAAACTCCAGGCTATGATTAGTAAAAAGACCGGAAGACCCCTTATCTGCGGAACAAATCCAAGGTTCGGGGAGTCTTTGATCAGGATATGCTTTTCTGCCTGGGAAAAGACAAATCAAAACCCGTGACTCCCTGGAGCATGGGGAAGTCCCTGGATCGGGCGCTTCGGAAGCTGGATATAGATGAGAAAACCCGGAAAGAGAAAGGCTACTCCTTCCTCAGCTGGCGTCATTACTTCAATACCATGATGCGGAGTAACAATATCGCTGACAGCAAGCTTCAGACGAAGATACTGCCGTTTCCGAAAGTTTGTTAACCTAAAGAGGCTCAGGGGTGGGGTAAACCCTACTCCCCAAGTCGATAAATCAGTTGGAACGTATATTGGAAACTCAAGACAGAGAAAGTTTCAATGACGCCCAATGGACTATTATGGAGAAGATTATGGTTTCTGGTCCTCTCTATACTTGGCTTATCTGGATCTTAAATACTCCCTTCCTCCGGAAGAACTGAAAGGTGAACGTTTCGACCGTCTTTGTTACGCCAACTATGAGAAAGCCCTGGCTACTCGTAGTCCGGTACCTGTCATCTGGAAACAAAAGACTACCTGGCGCGGGAGGCCCTTCTTATCTATACGGCGATTGGCGGGGTTGAGCCTTGGAGTAATGCGGGCACAGGAGCAGACGAATGATCCTCCCGGGACGACGGAGGCAGTTTGCAGGGAAGGTTTGAGCGGAACAGGGGCGGACCGTTCTCGGTTTGAACTCTTGTTATTGAAAGGAACGAGCTGCTGTGAAGCCGGGGATGGTCCTGATAGGTTATAATTGAAGAAAAGAACACTATTTATCCTAATTGCAAGAAGTTGAATTTGATTATAAAGAGCATTCATACTATCTTTATAACAGAAAGTTGAATTATAAGAATGGTTTCTATATGGAAAAAGTATCAAAACGAGTAGAGTCATATGTAAAACATCTCAATTACGGTAAAGTATTTACCTTTGAAACAGTACGTTTTTATTCAAAGAACGCAGCAAGAGATACTATTACTCATGCTCTGAAGAAAGAAATGGATAACAACAGGATAATCCATATAAGAAAAGGCCTCTATGCTAAGCCTGAATTAAGCCGGTTCGGTTCTATTCCCGTCAGTCCCGAGAAGGTGGTCAGTGCAATGGCTCGGGAGTTTCGTGCCAATATATCTCCTTCAGGTGCTTCAGCATTAAATGCTCTCGGATTAACCACTCAGTTGCCGATGTCGGTTTCTTATATCTCTACCAAAAGAATTTCCTCCTTCTCATATTCCTCAGGAGAAGTAAAGATCCGATACTCTCAGGCATTTGAGAAGGCCGTATCCTGTTTCCGAGGAACGGAGAAGAGTGAAAAAGAGAACGCTATTTTGTTATGGATCTCTTTGGAATATCTAGGGAAACAGGAGGCCTTTCAGAAAAGAAACGCTCTGAAGGCAATCTATTCCGGGTTCTCTGAGAAAACAAGGAATAAATTTATTAAGTCCTTAGGACGTAAACAGTCCTGGGCAGAATCATTATTTAAGTAAACAAAGAAGGCTCCTTTTTTATTCAAAGGGGGGACGACTCTGAGCAAGGTTTACGGACTTATTAACAGAATGTCTGAGGATATAGATCTTTCCATCAGCATGGAGTTCCTTGGTCATCCGGAACCGGAAATGAAAGAGTAAAACTCAGCAGTTAATAGACGTGTTGAAGCTCTGAGAGATAAGAATGTTGAGTTTGTTGCCGGGACTCTGAAATCAACTCTGGAAGAAGCATTGGCGACAGTGGCCGATGGATTCGATGTTCATATCGATGATCATGAGCCTCAGAATCTAATTATTCATTATCCGAAATCGTTGCCATCAGAAGCATACGGCAGCAGTTACATTCAGCCCAGGATACTGATTGAAACAGGTGGCAGGGCCTCCTTCCATCCCCATGAGAATCATGAGATCAATCCCATGATTATTGATGAGTTACAGGAATACCTGAAGATTGAATCGGATAGTACTGTAGCGGTCGATGTCCTCAGCAAAGACAGAACCTTCTTTGAGAAGCTCACATACCTTCATGAGATAAACAGCCGTGGTGAGAAGGCGGTCACAGACAGGCAATCAAGACATCTCTACGATCTGGTGGAAATCTATCATGCTAATCCTACGATCCTGGAAAATACGGATCTCCTGGAAGATGTAAGGCAGCATAAAGCCAAGTATTTCAGGAGAGGAACTTCCAAATGGGAACTGGCAGTTCCCGGGACCATCGCCATCCTACCGGAAGAGGCTGTTAAAGATGCTCTGAAACAGGATTGGGAAAAAATGACCGATCTCTTTCCCTCCGGTCAGCTACCCTATAGCTTTGATGAGCTTATGAAAGAATTGGATGCTATCAATGCGATAATAAATGGGATTCGTTAGAACTTGTCGCTATCAAAAATAATTACGCTAGTCGAATGATTTTAATATCTTGATGAAGTTCTCCAAATTAGGCATTTCGCATCATATGGCACCAGGCAGGTGAATAAAATCTGTTATCAGGCATTGGTCAGTGGAGCTATTAGTAAGCGCGAAATCATTGATTCCAAAGATCTGCCCTTTTCGGAATGAAAATGACTTTATGATTTTCCATTGGTCGACTGTTGGTAATGCCTTCTGTTAACACCAGGCAGAGCTGATTGTCGGGTGGTGGAAATCATGCTTGGCTATTTTCCGGAATCAGTCCATGCAGATCAAATATATCAAACACGTGAAAAAAAATATTGCAGAGACAATGACATCCGAATGACAGGAAAGTCACGGGGTCGACCTGCGAAAGTCACTGAGATGAATAAAGAAAAACTGGTACAGGAAAAGAAGCAAAGATACCAGGATGATGATGTTGCCCGAATAATTGTTGAAAGTAAATTTGGAATTGGTAAAAGAAGATATGGGATGGAACTGATAAGATCTAAGCTTAAGGAAACAAGCGAAACGGATATTTATATGACTACTCTCGTTCTTAACTTGGATAAGGTTTGTACAAAAGAAATGGCTGAAAATAAGGCAAAATATAGGGTTTTATTGAGAAATGCCTCCTGAAGACTTTTTCAGCAGGCCCTATTTAGAGTATTTCTCTCTGTTTAGATGTCAGCGGATGAGATGGCAATTAGCCATGGAACTTCGAAGTTATCAAGAGAAATGTTGGAATCAGAAAGATTTGGAATTTGCGTAAAGTCATACTATGTAGCAAAATAAATAATAGAGAGAAATTGATGGTAATATAACAATTCTACGTCCTGCCGGATTGCGCTCACCGGTTCGCGCCGTCACTCCCCTCCGCTTCAAGTCCCATCTTATAAATAAAAAAAGGCCCGACTGCGTCGAACCTTTTTTTATTTACCGGCGATGGGACTTGAACCCATACGGCATTGCTGCCAGTAGATTTTGAATCTACCGTGTATACCAATTTCACCACGCCGGCGAACACTCTGTGAAAGATAGCCTCAAAGAGATCGTCTTGTCAAGTCGGGAATTATTTTGTTAACCTGTAAATGGAGGAAAAACTTTTATGTATTTTATTGGTTCAATTTTATTTTGGGTATTTTTTCTTGTTGTGATGGTTTTTATGTTTTTCCCGGCCTTTCTTATCTGGCTGGTAACGCTGCCCTTTGACCGGAATAAAAGAGTTCTGCATCAGTATTCCTGTTTCTGGGGATCCCTCTATACCTGGTTTAATCCTTTTATACACGTTGATATTGAGGGAAAAGAAAATATCAGTAGAGGGTGTTCCTATGTGTATTGTGCCAATCATCAATCCATGATGGATATTGTTATCCTGTATCGTCTTTTTCTCCATTTTAAATGGGTATCTAAGAAAGATATCCTGAACGTCCCTTTTCTGGGATGGAATATGCGTTTGAACAACTATCTTTATGTGGATAGGGGCAGTCCTTCAAGCCAGATCCGCATGATGAAGGGCGGAGAGAAGCTTCTGAATCAGGGAAGTTCTCTTATGATTTTCCCTGAAGGTACCAGATCTAAAAATGGATTGCTTGGAAAATTCCGGGATGGTGCCTTTGTTCTTTCACAGAAAACGAACTCAGCCATTGTTCCTGTTGTGATAAAAGGATCGGCAGATGTCTTTTCTGACGGGACTATCTGGTTCAGACGAAAATACAATATGACTATACAGCTCCTAGACCCTATTGCTCCCAAGAAGGAAGACAGCCCCAAGGTTTTCGGTAGAGCTGTCCGGGAGAAATTTCTGCAGGAGTTGGGACAGAGTGATGAGTAAGTTCTTCCATGCTTCAGAATTGATAATAGCTGTGGCCTTTTTTTTCACGTCCTGTGCCAGCGCTGTTCCAAAGCTCTCTCTGGAACAGCAGATCCTTCCTCCGGCTGAAGCAGTTCATTGGGAGTTAAGTGATTGGGCAGGATTGAAAACATTGTCTTATACCGGGAGAACGGATCCCGTCTGTCTTTATGCTCTGTCACTTAATCTGAGAACAGAGGGTTTGGAGTTTGTTTTTACACCTTCTCCGACTGATATAAATGCTGAGATGAAAAGTCTGAAAACCTCTGTCTTTGCAGAACATAATAATCTGACGGCCGCTATCAATGCTACGCCCTATGCCAGCAGAAAGCTCAGCTATCTGATAAACAGGAGCCATGCTCCACGTGATGTTTCCGGACTGTATATCTACGATAATCATGAGATTTCGTCTCCCGTTCCCTACTTTGATGCCCTTTATCTTCTTTATGACGGATCATGGCAGATGGATAGTCAGGAGAATATTCCCGCGGGGACGCGCTGGGCTGTCGGAGGATTTCATATCTTTCTCCGGGATGGTATTAACGAAGGGGGTAGTCATATACGTTACCCCAGAACTGCTGTTGGTTTTTCAAAGGACATGAAAACCATGTTTCTGCTTGTAGTGGATGGAAGGCAGAGAGATTGTGCCGGTATGACAACGGAAGAACTGGGCGAATGGATGCTCTGGATGGGAGCATCTCATGGAATAAATATGGATGGGGGCGGCTCCAGCACCCTTGTTTTGAGAGAAAAGGGCCGCCTGCGTATGCTGAACTCTCCCGTTCATAGAACGAAACCCGGACAGGAACGTGCCGTTGCCAATCACATAGGATTTCGTCTACCCGGACAAATGGAATAAAAAAGGCGGATTCCCGGAGGACCCGCCCAAACATTGTAATCTATAGAATTAAATCAGGAATCCCGTGTCTTCCTGTTCTTTCAGCCAGGCGATAACCTTTGGACGTTTGATCTTTTTGGTCGTTGTCATTTCCATGGGTTCATCAAGAATACGTACCTTTGATATCCTTTTATACCCCAGTAATTCATGATTTACATGTTTCACCGCATTCAGAAGATCCTCTCTGATTTTTTCCCGGTTGCTGATGCTCAAAGATTCATAGTGTTCTTTACTGGGATAAATCAGGACCTCGATTCCCTCTCCCCTTGTTTCGGCATTGGCCAGATAACCAACAATCAGTATCTGTTCAATTTGCTGAAAAAGCTGAAAATGGTCCTCAATCTCTTCGGGGAAAACATTTTTTCCGCCTTCTGTAACAATCAGGGATTTGGCTCTTCCCGTCAGGTAGAGGTAGTTGTTTTTATCCAGGTAACCCAGGTCTCCAGTTTTCAGATAGCCATCTTCCGTAAAAAGTTCAGCTGTGGCCTCTTCGTTCTTATAATAACCCTGACAGCAAATTGATCCTTTCAAGATGATCTCACCGATTCCGTCCTCATCAGGATTCATAATCTTCATATCCACCATGGGAAAAACTTTTCCTACAGAGTTCACGTTGAAGGCATGGGCGGGATTCAGAGTGGATATGGGAGATGTTTCAGTCATACCATAACCCTGTACAAAATCAAGTCCCAGTTCCTGGTAGCGCTGGAAAGTTTCAGGAGCCAGGGGGCCCCCGCCGCAGATCATATATTTAATGTTGTATAGATTGGCCTTTTTCAGCAGCAGATTCCCGAAAATCTTCTTACCCAGGTTCACATTAAAGACTTTTTTGATAATACCGCTGAAGCGCATCAGGACTCCTACCAGAAGATGAATAACCAGTCCTTTTGACTTTATCTGTTTCATCATTCCTTTCAGAATCTTGTTATAGAGCATAGGAATTCCCATGATGACCGTAATACCACCCCGTTTAAGGTCATTCATCATCTGACTAACCGAAAGGCCTCCTGCAAATACCAGTTCACATCCCAGGGAAATTGCTTCCAGGAATACGGCGGTCATACAGTAGCTGTGGTGCAGAGGAAGGAGGGCATAGAGAATGTCTTCCGATTTCACACTGAGGAACATGGGATGGTTGGCCTGCAGGGCATTCGTGGCGAGATTTTTATGGCTGAGCATAACACCTTTCTCTTTCCCCGTGGTTCCCGAGGTAAACAGAATGGCCGCCAAATCGTCTTCAGTGGGGGAGCTTGTTATTTTTGTCTCTACGACCGGCAGATCCAGGATATAGTTTTCCTTGTCGGGAGAGAGGGATATGCGGGTTGTTACGCCTGAGTTCTCTATCCCCAGGGTGTCGTACTTCTCTTTGTCCACAAAAAGAACCTTTGCTTCCACGAAATTAAGGATTCTTTCGCTAGTCTCTTTTTCCACCTGATAATCGATAGGAACGATAATCCCTCCGAATTCCAAAACCGCCAGATAGGCCATGGCCCATTCGGGGGAATTCTTGCCTGTCAGGGCAACCCTGTCGCCTTTTTTGACACCGAGGCTACACAGATAGGCGGCTGTATTCCGGACGATTAGCTGTACTTCCGTAAAGGTATAGTGTACTTCTTTGGGAGAGAACGCTGTAAAGCTGATTTTATCGGGAAAACGATGCCGGGATAGATTGAACATCTCGGTCAGTGTGGGCCACTCTCCCTTAATCATTTCTCCCCGGTACTGGTCCAACCAGGCAAAGGCTTTCTCTTCCATAGTTTATAACTCCTGAATTTTAAGTAGCAATTCTATCCATTATAACAACATTCCCTCTTTTGTATAGAAAAACTCAGCTATTCCTTTTATTCTAGCAGGCATGAACAATATCGGAATCGGACTTGATTTTGGGAACTCCAATACAACCCTGGCCGTGTATGACGGTAAGAGCCTCTCCTATGTCAGAATAGACAACTCTCTGGAGATAGGAACGGTTATGCCCTCAGCCCTCTACATCGACCGTCAGTATACAGGAATTACAGGGGGAAAAGCCCTTCTGCAGATTTTTTCTCCTGTTTCTGCTGTTGAACCTGTTCCAGAGTCGAAAGCAGGCCACAGGCCGCTTGAATATCAAGGCCGCGGGAACGGCGGATTGTGGTGGTTATTCCTCTCTGCTGCAGCTCTTTCTGGAATAGTTCTATCTTGGCTCTGGAAGATCCCTTCAGGGGAATGCCCGGGACGTGGTGAAAGGGGATCAGATTTACCCGGACTTTTAACCCATTCAGTATCCGTATCATCTCTCTGGCATGCCTTGCATCATCATTGAAACCATCAAACAGAATGTACTCCACAGAGAAGCGTCTCTGTCCCTTAAACTTATCCGACTCTCTGATCAGTTTAAGAACATCCCTTAACGGATACTGTGCCTCTATGGGCATGATCTGTTTTCGCTCTTCAGAGAAGGGGTTATGCATACTCAGAGCCAGATGGCAGTCTGAGTTGTGTATAAATTTTTCCAGCCCGGGGTTGATGCCAACTGTTGAAACCGTAATTCTTTTGGGGCTCCAGGCCATCCCTTTTTCTGAGGTCAGAATATCCAGAACACGGAGAACATTCTCTGTATTATCCATGGGTTCACCCATACCCATGAAGACGAGCTGGTCAGGTCTGATTGCAGGCCCTGTTTTCCTGTCATACAGAACTGGCATCGCCGCAGGCAACCTGCCTGGGAGGAAACACAGAGCGTGGCTCGCTTGTCATCAGGAATATAGGCGGTCTCAATATAGTTACCCCCTGTTTCAAAAAGGTATTTTTTTGTTCCGTCCGTGCTGGTAGAGCATGACTGAGCATCTTTTTTCGTCAGAGTGTAGGATTCATTCAGTATGGTCCGGTTCTTCTTGGAGAGGTTTGTCATCTCACCGATAGAGCTGGCATTTTTTTTATAAAGCCATTCTGCAATCTGGCCCGCTGTGAATGAGGGGAATCCCTCTTTTTTTACTATTTCCTGCAGTTCCTCATAGGTTCTGCCCCAAAGTTCATTAGTCATGGGGCCAAATTACACCTCCCCATGAATTTATGCAATATCGAACTTAGGCAATAAAAGAGAAGGACCTTCTCCTATTTCGTTATTTCAGGCGTATCAGGGATGAGGTCTCTCCGGGAAGTTCTCTCGCCGTTTTCAAATCGGCAATAAAACGTTTTCCGTCCGTATAGTAGCCGGCTGTTGCTTTAATTTTCGGAATCCTGGATTTCCAGTAGAGGTTAAACCCGGACATGTAAACTTCTCGTGCATATTTTGCGGTCATGGAAGCCAGGGATGTTTCAAAACAGAGTGCATCGGCCCCTACTTGGAAGCTGACTTCCGCCTCTTCAACCTGATAGAGGGAGAGCTGAGAACTTTCCTGCCGGGCAGTGAGCAGCTTGCCGGGGTACAGATCTATCAACCACTCTCCGTAGTAGCGCCTGCCTCCCTGACGATCAACAACCATCTTTCCTTTCGGAAAGAGTCCGTTTATCAGAAGAGGTGATAGAATCTTCTGGCAGGCTGTTGCTTTGTTTGTGGAGGATTTCAGAAGCTCGTTGAACTGCTCCGGACGAATCAGTCTTAGATCCCATTCTTTCAGGAAGAGCTCTTTTTTTTCAAACTGCATTCTCAGTTTCTTACTAAGTCCAGTTATCTCATCTTTGTCTGCTGTAAGGGGCAGCTTCTGCTCCAGGATCGTTTTGTGCCAGGGCTCGGAGTCTTTGAGAAGAAAGTCTCCTGTATTGCCTTCTAAGAGGGATTTAAAAAAGTCATCCGCAGAAAGGGGCTGTTCTCCGAATCTCAGCTTGAAGAAAGAGAGTATTGTCTGTTCCAACTGCCGGATGTTTCCGGAAGAATATATCTGCTTGCTGTCTCCCACCGCCAGCCTTTCGTCCTGGGGTTTCTCCCTCAGTATGGCATAACAGAGCTTGCGGGGATCCTTAATCTGCCCCTTGTATTCTATTGAAATAAGAGATGCACAGTAGGGGCCTAGGAGAGGGCCCAGACCAGCTTCATCAACGCCGGAAATAATCAAAAGCGAAAGACCCTCGAACCATAGGGCGGAAGGATCAGATCAAGGGTTCCTGTTTTCATTCCAGTCTGCCCCTCTTTGATAAAAGTCCCGCTTTTACTTAAGCCGATTTTCTCCTGGAGCAGGCTTAAGTTCAATGATATGGATTGGGTTTTTTTTGAAAGGTTGAAAACGCCAAGATGGCCGCTTGTGTTGTAAATGATGGCCGGGTGTTTTCTCTGTGCATAGCTGAGAGCTATCAGTTCTCCCTTGCAGAAGGTCCTGAATGTTTCAAAAATCTCACCCAGATTCTTAAGTCCTTCCGCATCCAGTTCGCAATGATCTGTATAGATAGAAAGGATACCGCCTGTTATCAGTATCAGCTGCCTGATGGACTCTCTGATCTGAACAGGCAGAGTTTCGGCCGATTTCCCCAGGGGATAGAGACCAGGGTCATTAATCCAGAGTTTCTTCTGCAGACTTGCCTTCTGAACCCCTCTCTCCAGTACGCTATAAAAGAGGTCTGCTGCTTTTTGTTCTTGCGCTTCCAGCTTATATGTTGAAAGACTCTCGATAAAACCGCATCCTGCCAGGTCCGGGATCCCTTCTGCACTGATAGACCCGACTTTTCCGATATTCTCTCTGAAAAACTGAAGGGTTTTGGATAAAAGGTATCCCGATTCATAGTGGCTTTTCTTCCGGAGATGAGGGATTGTCAGATCGGAGAGGCCCGTAAGGTGAAAACTTTTAAAACCCCATTGATTCCTGAAGGTCTCCATTACCGTCTTCAAATAGTCTCTTACATCTTTCTGTGTTATATCCAGAAGGGGAAGGGGATCTCCTTTCAGGGATCTGAGACACCAGTCCGGATGCTGTCTGAAAACTTCTGATTCAGGAGAAACAGACAGGGGAGAGAAGGCCAGGCATGCTGTCATCCCGATGTGTTCAATCCTTCTTGTTATAAATCCGATCTTACTCTGAAAGTCCTTTCGGATATTCAGCCAGTCTCCCGCCCTGGGGTGCAGGCCGGTCAACCTTAGCTGATCATAAAAAAGTTTATTCTCTTCCAGAATAAGCAAATTGTCTTCAAGAGTTTTAAGACGTAGAATTCCCTTGGAGTCCAGTGGAACAGTCCAGATAATTCTCTCTCTGCTTTCCATATCCAGTGGGTTTTTTAAAGATATATCTTTGACAAGCCGGGTTAGAAGATCTTTCTGATTTCCCATTCTGATAGTAACTTTATCCAATACAAGAGATTTTTCCGGCTGAACCAGGCAGTTGAAATTCCATTGTATCTTTACACTGTGTCTCCTTTGAGAGTATGTGAATTGAATATTTTGTCGGAGGGGTAATTTCCTGGCAATAACAAAGGCTTTATCTGTGACATTGTTGTTGATGGCCAAAAAAGGAGAATCTTTCAAATTGCTTATGAAATTGTTTTTATGATCCTTGCACTTTAAGTGAAAATGCATGGTAATACTGCGCAGATAGGTCTCTTCCTGAGCTGTTATCTGCCCCGTTATCTTATCTTTCTGTCCATTGAAAAGTAGATTAACAGCTTGCAGGTTTATATTGGCGGCTGTACTGCTACGGGGCCAAAGGCCGGAATAAGAAACTTTTCTTTCATGATCAGCACCATAGCGGAGGGTAAGACGAATTCTTTTTCTATCTATTTTGAAGTTGTTCTTCATAGATTTGAGGATTGTCCTCCCCCTTCCTTCTCAAGGTTCAGCACAGTGATCTCCACCCTTTTCAACTAAATATAATCCTTATTGAAAAGATTATACAGGGTTACTTTTTTTTCTTCTATCTCTGTGTTCTGGATCAGTCAGCTAACATCTGCGGAACGGATCATTCTGGCAAGAACTCCGGGAAGGACCCTGCTCAGAAATAGAGCCAGCTGTTCCTGTGGCTTGATACCCATATAGATTTCTCTCTTTCCCCGGACGATACCATCCAAAGTTATCTGAGCTGCGCCTTTTCGGAGGAGATCCCTTCGGCCTGATTCGGATCCATCACACCATGTTTAATGCCGCTTCCATCTCATTATGACAGCTTCTTTTTATTCTTAGCGGATAATATAACCCGTCCCCCTCTCCGGTAGACTTCCTGAGCCAGGGCTTTACCAATTCCGGAGGATGCTCCTCTTATCCAATAAACCGCATTTTTCTTAACCATGCATAGGAGTTTATCATAAAAATTCTTAAAAGATAATGATTTACTGATTTTCAAAAAAACATATTGGTTCACTGGGGTTAGTAGCATATAATATTAGTTATGAAATTGAATTCTTACGTTAATATACCTCTCCCGACACTGAAGCGACTTCCCATTTATCTGGGACTACTGAAAGAGTGTGAAGAAAAGGGTGAGGAATGGATCTCTGCTAGCTATCTTGCCGCTAAGCTGGGATTGAAATCAATACAGGTCCGGAAGGATCTCTCCTGTACGGGAGTTGTGGGAAAACCTAAAAAAGGATTCCTTTTAAAGGAGTTGATGGACGCTATCTCTTTCTATATGGGAGAGGGACATCAGCCTGACATTCTCCTGGTAGGTGTGGGGAATCTTGGGAAAGCCCTTCTGAGTGACCGGCGTCTGACCCGGCATGGTTACAAGATTGTAGCAGCCTTTGATGTTGACCCCGGATTAATTGGAACAGATGTGGCAGAACATAAAATACTTTCAATGGATAAACTGGGAGATTTGATTTCACGTATGGGGATTAAACTTGCCATTTTGACTGTTCCCGAAAAAGAAGCTCAGTCAATAGCCAACCAGCTTGTCGAGGCCGGTATCAAGGGAATATGGAATTTTTCCAGTCTCTTTCTGGATCTACCAACAAATGTAACTGTTATCAATGAGGATTTAGGATCCCGTCTGGCCCTTCTGGCCGGACAGGTTACTCATGGTGCTGAGAGGGAAGGATCACTATCAGCTTCAAAGCTTGGCAGCGTATCCTTTCATAAATAGATTCACTTAACCAGTGTGAGAGAGGGGCCTGATGGCTGGGGACGATCCAAGGCAAAAACAATAGTTTTATTGTTCTCTTCATGCTGGGAAATGCGGATAGTTCCACCCCCTTCATCAGACTCTACGTGTACCAGCATTCGTTCGTGAGGATCCTTTGTTATGGTTAGGATCAGATCCGCACCATGAACTTCTACAATTTCCGTTTTATCAATATTTATGGCTCTTCCCATATTCTACCTTCCGTATACTCATTTTTTCTTCCAATTATTTCAGAGCTAACGGTTCGGGTCAATCATCAGGCGAATATGATTCGGGCAATACTTCTCTCATTAGATATGATGGGAGTCCTGATTATAAAATTGTTTTTAGCGGAGCGGCCCGTTGATCTGCCAATTGTTTTAAATTAACTTTGTCAACGATCAGTCGTTCATTCAAGCCATGGGCGATAGTTCCGGTTTCATCCACTGCTTTTAATGCTATGAGAATTTTATTTTCATCCACTGTTTTTACAGTTGCCTCGACTGTGATAGTTTCACCTGCTACTGTGGGTTCTTCATGGTTTAGCTGAATCATGGACGCCACACTGGTCACACCTTCATGAACTTCATTTTCTAGAAGATTCCAGGCTGTATCAAGCATTAACTTACATAGTGCCGCCGTTGAGAGCAGCCCGTCATAGCTATCTTTAGGGGTGACAGCTTTCTGAAGTCTCAGAGATTTTCCTATCAATTCGTTAAAACTGGTTTTCATCATAGCTCTCCTGTTGTAAATTCTAGACTGGAAGATGAGAATTGTCCAAGAATAATCCTATATATTTGGATTTCCTTTAAATTGGAGGCCTTTATTTGATCAAAATGATTTCCCGACAGGAAGATTTCCTTTTATTTTATAAACCAGCTGGTATGGATTTTCATACAGATAAGGCTGTTCCCGGATTTTTCCGGCAGGTTCAGAATCTTTATCCCCGTGAAAGCCTGTATCCGGTTCACCGCCTGGATAAAATGACATCAGGGCTGATTCTGATTGCCAGATCCTCCAGTTCTGCCGTCGCCCTGGGAGCTCTTTTTCAGCAGAAACAGATTCAGAAGTACTATCTGGCAATCAGTCAAAAAAACCCCCGTAAGAAACAGGGTCTTGTTAAAGGGGATATGCTACGGAGCCGCAGAAGCAGCTGGAAGCTGACCCGGGGAATGTCCGATCCGGCGATCAGCTATTTCTATTCCTGTTCACTGGCTCCGAAGAAACGATTATTTCTTTTTCGTATCTATACGGGGAAAACTCATCAGATACGGGTGGCTATGAACAGCCTGGGATCCCCCGTATGGGGAGATCCCCTCTATAATATCTCCGGTCCTGATGCGGACAGAGCGTATCTTCACTCCTGGCAGATTCACTTCCATTGGAAGGGTCAGCCTCTTGTTTTTCGCTGTGATCCTGAGGAGGGACGTTTGTTCCGGCCTGAAGAAGGTTTCTTTCTTCCTCCCGCTTGGGAGTGCTTTGACGAATTAAGTTGGCCCTCTTTTTGACGGCTTATCCGCCAGCAACGGTGTCCTTTCTTTTTGCCGAAGTCTTCATCTCTGGTTTGGGATGTAATTTCTTTTACATCGTGGTTTCTTGTGAGTCTAAAGCTTTCCAGAGAAAACTGGCGGTAGTTGGTGGAAAATAGGATCACCCCATCTTTTCTGAGAAGGGTCGAACAGAGTTCTATCATATCATAATGATCCTTCTGAATGTCCCAGACATCGTCCATTTTGCGGCTGTTGGAAAATGTCGGAGGATCCAGAATAATCAGATCCCACTTCCTGTGGTTTTCCTTTGCCTTTATCAGAAAAGGACTTACATCGGACTGAATAAATTCAAACGTTCCCGGCAGAAAGTCGTTAATCTTGAAATTTTCCTTTGCCCACTCCAGATAGGTGGAAGAGAGATCAACCGTTGTGATCTCTGCAGCCCCGCCTGAGGCAGCATAGACCGAGAATGATCCTGTATAGGAAAAAAGGTTCAGAACACTTTTTCCAAAGCACTCTTCCCTAACCATCTGCCGTGTTTTTCTATGATCCAGAAACAGACCCGTATCAATATAATCAAGAAGGTTCACCCGAAAGTTCAAACCGTTTTCATGAACGGTACTGATGTGGTTTTTATCATTGAGAGTCGTATACTGCTGATGTTCCTGCAGTTTTTCCCGGGTTTTAATAACTACTTTTTCTTTTTGTATATACAGGGCACCGGCGATCTGTGCTATATCATTCTCAGAAAAGATCTCTCCCGTACCTTCTTTTGTCTCGGAAATAGAGATATGAAGAGAGTCTCCGTACCGATCAATTTGCAGAGGCATTCCATCCACATTCCCGTCGATGATTCTATAACAATCCGTATTCTGTCCACTAAAATAAGGTCTTAGTTTTTTCTGTTGTTTTTTCAGCTGCTGAAGGAGCTGATTCAGTTGTTCTTTTTCCATAATGATTCTACCATAGCCTTTTGGATTCCCCGAGAGCAAGAGCTCTCTCCCTGTTTCAGGAATTATAATTTTCCATATAAGGCATGGTCTTGGCTGTCTTTTCTGCCCTTGGTAGCTTTTCTAGAAGAAGAGGGAACTGTATGGTACAATCTCTCTGAAGCTCGATCTTCGAAAAGCTTGTACTAATACATTAATACCCAAAAACTTGAAGGATATTCAGTGAGTCATATTATCTTATTTTTTTTTATAATTGCATTTTCCTTAATGAATGCCGCATTCTATCTGGGAGTTCTGTTCTACTTAAAAAATAAACAACTATGGAAGATTAAGAGTCTGTTTTTTATCGCTTATATACTCTTCCTTTTTTTTCTGGGAGGACTCGGGTATTATCTCAGTGAAATAGCCCTTCTGAATAACTCTCTTTTTTACAATGTCTACAGAGTCCTTCATGTGATCGGTTATTCTCTTCTGATTTATTATCTCCCTGCCACCATCAACTATTTGCTGAACCGTCCCTGGAAAAGAAACAGACTCTTCTGGGTTATTCTGGCATCCTTATCCTATTTTTCTGCCGGCATTGCTATGATGATTAATGGAATCTCCCCTTTATGGAACCTTCCCCTGGGGATTTTCTTTTTTACTGCATTGGTCTTTGTTCTTTTGGATGGTCTCAGGTCTCTCCCCCTTGTGCAGGATAATAGAGGGCGCATCACAATTACTCTGTTATATGCGGGAACCTTCATCTTTTTGCCCTTGTTGCTGATTGTTAAAATTATTGGCGCCCAGTTTTTTACAGATATTGAAAATCATATCCTGTATTTCCCCATACAAACCTTTTACTTTTTATGGCTTGCTCTGGTCTTAATTCAGTTTCTTATGTTCCGAATCCTGGAATCGGACACAGTCCCTCTTCTTCTGAGTGAGCGTTCCCTGTCTTTTTTTGAGGAGAAGGGAATTACCTTGCGGGAAAGGGATATTATTCTCTGTCTGGAAAAAGGGCTTACCTATAAGGAAATTGGCCAGGAGCTGTTTATTTCTTCTCATACGGTGAGCAATCATGTTGCCAGTATCTATAAAAAAACAGCAGTTCGTTCCAGAGTGGAGATGCTGAACACTCTACGGGGAACCATGGAGTCGTGAATAAATACTAGCCCTGCTTAGAATCCCGGAAGTTTTACCTTGTCTGCTGCATCCTGAAGAGCCTTGTCTGCTTTTTCCCTGGCTTTTCTTTCAGCAGCATCCGCTTCTGCTTTCAGACGTGCTGCTTCTTCTCTGGCTTTCTTTTCAGCAGCATCCGCTTCCGTCTTAATCCTGGCTTCCGCTTCTGCCATCAATTTTTCAGCCTTGTCTATTATGGCCTGCTTTTCAGACTCGATCTCATCTATTTTACTGTCCAGCAGCTTCTTTATCCCATCTACTGAACTCAGCTGATCAAGAGAGTCGGCGCCTATGGCATTCATTGCAGACATGAGAAGTTCATTACCTTCAAGGTAGTCACTGATATAGGCTGTCAGATATTCCCGGATTTCCTCTTCATATCTGTCTGCCATCCCTTTGATATAATCTCCGATTTTATCAGATAGAATATTATCCAGATCTGTTTTGACCCGAATTTTTTCTATTCCTGACCGTGTGACAAGAATCTCAGCTTCAACATCCACAGTTTCAATAGTACTCATTATGTCCAATACAGCTTCAGCTATAAAATTATCAGAATCTTTCTGTACAATCTCGATGTCCTTCAGCTGAATCTTCAGTTCGGTCATAATCCCTTCTTTTTCCGGGACAGAGTAGGATATTCCGCTTATGTCGGCTTGACTCTTTAAAGCATCTATCTGGAGTGTAGAAATGCCGTCATTAATCTCAAAAATGTTGGATGGTGAGAGTATCTCCATGAAAAAGGGCTGTTGCGCATTCGTTCTTCCATCGGCGATACCGTCCAAGGTGATGGAAGTGGAACCGTTTAGCCACTCAGCCTGGAATGATGAAGGCTCATCCAGTTTGTCCGGATCATCTGTAAGAGAATTGACCTCTATCTTCATCACTCCTGTATCATCCGTTCCTCCGGAGAGAAGTATTTTTTTCACTAGAACATCGGGAAGTTCTGGAGAATAGAAAGGAATACTTCGTCCCTCCCGTCTAAGTTCCTTCTGCTTATCCCCGGTGGTATTTTCGGATTTTGTGGTTTTGAATTTCTCATAAACCTCCAGAGCTTTTAATCCTTTTTCGTAGTAATCATTCCAGCGTTTGCGGATATACTTTTCGGCTGCGCCTGATGCAAGGGATTTCATATCCCCTGAAGAGAAATCAGTAAGACCTTTCAGATAGTATATGTCATCCTCCATAACATCCTGGACTTCATCATAGAGTCCTGTCAGCTGATCTTTCTCCTCCAGAAAATCCGATCGCAGAGTCATAAGGCTGTTTCTTGTCTCTTCCACTTTCGGATAAACCGATTCTATCTGATCCTTGGCACTTAGAACCTGATCAAGAGAGACTATACTTCGGGGGTTTATGGTTTTAAGAGATTCCACTTCCTTTGTAATATTACGGATCTCTTTTTCTTTTTCATCAAATATTCCAGACCATTTTTCGATAAATGCATCGATTTTTTCATTTCCACTGTCTATCAGCTTGAAGGACTTCAGATTCTCCTTCTGTTCTTCCAGGAGAGATTTGTAATCCATTTCGTCGGAACTGAGAGCCAGAACATCAAGAGGGCTTTCTTTCTTGTCCCCTTCTGTTCCCTCTTCCGATTTCGATTCTTTTGCTTTAGCTACTGTCTCTCTCTCCGTATCCCACTGGACTCCGCTTAGGCTTGATTCTTCTATATGGATTCTCTTCCGTGTCAGTTCGGCAATACTGATCTTGAAACTGGCCGATCCGGTTTCGATCAGATTGCGGGAAAGATCACCGGAATCGGCAATCTGTAGAGATTCATAGCTGAAGACTCCCTTCAGCAGTGACAGCTGGGGTTTTTTCACGCTTGATTCAGCCTGAAAGACCGATTCCAGTCCCTGTTCCAGTACCTGCTTTATAACTCTGTCCTTAAAGAACAGGTTAAAAACGAGGGCGGATCCTACAATAATAAGGATAATGGCTGCTTTCCAGGTCGTGACGACGCCCTTATTTTTCTTGATGGACTTTGCCAGAGCTTTCAGACGGGGACGCAGCTCTTCTGGGATCTCCTGAACTATCTCAAACTTTCCCTTTTCTCCGGGTATAAAGAGTTCCTTGATCATCTCTCTGTCTTTGGGGATATGTATTCTTTTGAGGATCTTTTTCTTCAGTTTCTTTTCGCTATACTTTTTCTTGAATATCGTTGGTAATTTCTGTTTCTTTTTATTCATAATGTAGCATTCCTTTTTCAGGCGAACTTTGATAATTTTCTGGCGGCTTTGGAAATCTTGGAAATTATGGGGACCTTTTTCAGGGCCGTGACGATTTTATTTTCCGCAAATCGGGGTGCTACCTTTTTTCTGTAGATTTTTACAAGACTCAGGAAAATAAAATAAACCGGAATCCAGCACAGGATGCCTGTTATAAAACCACCCATAACAATGGTGTTATTGAAATTACTGTAGGGAAGTAAGGGGATGTTATACAAGTTAGTGAAAAAATCCTGAAGAGCCGACATTTGAAGGATCCATCCCCCGAAGCTGTCCAGAAGTGGATCCACCAGAGGGATCAAGAGTTTAAAAAGCCCTGTACTGAACAGAAGGGCTGCCAAATTATGCTTTAACAGGAAAGCAATAATAAAGAGCGCTGTCCAGAGAAGGTTTCCTCCCGGTATCAGGGCCAGCCAGAATCCAAAAGCAATACCCGAAGCCAGTTCTGACGGTCTGGAGTTGCTGTTCATAGCAACAAACAATTTAGCAATAAAGGTTATCATAGTCCCTCCGGATTATCTTTCTTTAATGATTTACTATAATTCAGACATTTAAATGATAAATATTCTCAGAGGTCTCAGGGTGTTAAAAAAAAACGGTTATTGGTTAAGTTTTATGGTCTTTCTTCTTCCCCCATTTGTTCTTTTTGTGGTTTCAACTTATTTGGAAATCTTGCCGGTATCAATATTCAAAAGAGTTATTTTTTCTCCATTAACATGGATGATTCTAGTTGTTGTTCCCGTTGTTTATCCCTTCTTTTTTAAAGCAGGGATCTCGGATATTTTGAAATGGAAGAAAGATCCGGCTGGTATTGATCTGGATAGAACGAGCAAATCCATCATCATGCTCCCTAAGCAGGTTCTGATCGCTGCCTTAATATATGGCTTTCTTCTTCCTCAGTTTATCTTTCTTCCCTATCCGAAAATACCCATGAATATCAAGATAGATTTTTCATTGTTGGGATTTGCGTCGACCATGTTTATTGGAATTCCTTTTTATATTCTATTTCTGCGGCAATTTGAAACATGGAGTAATGATATTCCATTCAGAAAAGAGAATATGTCCATGAAACTGTCGGTCAGAATGAATCTTGTTGTTCTCTTTCTTTTTATCTCAATTCTTATGACACTTCAGGTTGGTATTAAGTATCAGCTGAAAAATGCCATATTTCTGGAAGAAGTACAGACTACTATGCAGGGAAAACTATTGCCCCTGGAGCTTCTAGGAGTCATTTTAAGCATATTCAGTATCTATCTTCTCATGAAGGGAATCAGCCAACGAGTTCATTTCTGTCAGAACTATACGGAGGTTCTAGCTTCAGGAGATTTCACAGGAGAAAAAAGACCATGTCTTTCCAGAGATGAGCTCGGCGATCTCTATGAACGTTTGAATCTGGTTCTATTGAATAATGCGGAACTGCTCAAAGGTTTGAGAGATCCTGTATCCAAGACTCTGGAATCAAAGGATGCTGTCTTAAGTGTTTCGGGAGAAACCACAGTTTCTATTCAGAATATTACTGATTCCATCGATAGTGTGAACTCCAAAATGGATGAGCTCAATCAGAATGTGCAGATTACTATGGAATCTACCAGCGGGTTGACAGAACATATTTCCCAGCTTGGCAGGAGTGTAGAGGAGCAGTCGGAGATGGTGGATGATTCATCGGGAGCTATTACAGAAATTACCGCATCTATTGACAATATTTCCAATGTAGCTCAGGACAAAATTCAGTCTGCAGAAACCCTAATCCGAATCTCCGATGAAGGAAAAGAGAAGCTGGATAATACCGTTGATAAAATTGCCAGGATTAATGAGAGTGTGACAAAGATTAAGGCAATTCTGGCGTTGATTCAGAATATTGCAGCCAGGACCAATCTGCTGGCCATGAATGCCGCCATAGAGGCAGCCCATGCGGGAGATGCTGGTAGAGGATTTGCGGTTGTTGCTGACGAGATCCGCAAACTGGCGGAAACATCTTCATCCAGCTCAAGAGAGATTAACGACAATATCGGGAATATTATAACGGTTATTCAGGAAACTTCCGATGCGGGAGGCGAAGCCATCAGCAGTTTTGATCAGATCACAAAGGAAATAAATGATATGATTAATTCCTACCGGGAAATCAATTCCGGATTGACTGAATTAAAGAGCGGTAGCGATCAGATTCTGCATTCTGTAACTAATCTTCAGAGTATTTCCCGGGATGTAAAAATGAGAACGGGTGATATGACAGAAATGACAAGTCAGGTGAATGGAACCCTGGAAAATCTGAATCTCATTTTCAGAGATACTAACAAGGCTACAACAGAAATGCAGAAAAGCTCGGATGAAGTTCGAAACATTGTCCAGAAAATGAAAGATCAGAGCAATGTGCTGGATGACGCAGCAAAAACGATTGTTTCAGGTCTTGGGAAATTCTGCTTCTGAAAGAAAAGCAGTAGATTTATTTTTTGTAGATTCCTTCAGCCAGGACAGAGTGATAGAAATCCCAGTTTTTCAGATAGTTGTCATGAACCTCCTGAACATTCGGATTTTGTTCCAGTTCCTGCAGGAATTCTTGTCTGGTTCTGTGAAGCAGCCAGCTGAGGAGATCAAGTATTTTTTCTTTAGGATAATTCAGGCCGGACAGTTCCACATCTCCAAAGATATCAAGAAACTGGGAAGCGAAGCAGCTGTGTATCTGTTCTTCCATTTCCCGGTTTCCCATGTGGTAGGTCTTGTTTATTAAAGAGATAAAGCGTGGATGGGCTAGGTAAAAAATAATTGCCAGCCTGGAAACCAGACGGTTTCTGTCCAGAATATCAGAAGGAAGGGCAAGCCCCTCTGCTTTTATTCTTTCGCGCAGGTAGTCATAGAGCTGCGTATAAGAATATTCCACAATATAGAGAAAGAGCTCTTTTTTTGTGGATATATATTCATATAGCCCCCCCTTGGAAATGCCCGCTTTTTTGATAATTCGGTCGGTGGAGCTCTTTTCGTACCCGAACTCGGCAAACTCATCAATACAGGCCTGTATGATCTTTTCCCGCTTTTCAGCGGGGATTCTGGCAAAAGTCTCTTTCATATATTCAGGCGATCCCCTTAAAACTCTGTTCTACAGTTTTTTGATCCTCTACTTTTGTAAAAAGGCTTATCAGAATAGTGAATATGATGGAAACGGGCAATGCCAGGACCATGGGGTCAACTGAGGGCCATGGGCTGTCCAGCAGGGTTGTCCTGCCGAAAAGAGCCTGACAGACAGCGAAGACGGCCGCCTCTTTTTCATGGAGAAAGAGGAAGGAGAAAACCGTTACGAACAGGCCGGATACGATTCCTGCTATTGCTCCCTTCCGTGTCAGTCTTTTCCAGTAGAGTGAGGCAATGTAGGGGGCCAGGAAACTGGAGGCCATCAGGCCGAAAAAGATAGCCGTTGCCCTGGCAATAACCCCGGCACCCATCTCGATGCCGAGAAAAACGGTCAGAAGAATGCTGAAGACAATCCCAATTCTGGTAACAAGGATTTCCTTCTCCCTTTTTTCTTTTGTCACCTTTCCAGAAGAGTAGAAGTCCCTTCCTATGGAAGTTCCGATGGTATGAAACTGGGAACTCAGAGTGGACATTCCCGCCGAAAGGATTACCAGCATAAAGAGGTAGCCGAACCAGTCGGGCATGGCCTCTCTGATAAAAATGGGGATAAGAGTGTCGGAGTTTCCCCCGGCTGCCTGGATCGCGATCATTCCGGTGCTTTTCATAAAGTAGACATTGGAGAGAGCACCCACGATATAGGCGGTTGAAGCGGTTATGAGTATAAAAACGGCACCGATTATAGTGGCTCTATTCAGTTCCTTGTCGCTTTTAACTGTCATAAAGCGGACAACCAGCTGAGGTTGGGCGAGAACTCCGAAACCGACGCCAAAAACCAGTGAGGAATAGATGGTCCACCAGAGGGAGCTTCCCGTTTCAGGGGAACTGGTCCAGCCCCGGTGGCCTATGGCTTTAAGACTACCGGGAACAAGGTCTCCCATATCTGTAAGAGCTTTGTGAGCCGCGTTGACTCCACCAAGATTTGTATAGATAAAGATTAGAAGAATTAGCATGCCGAAGAACATCAGGCTTCCCTGAAGGGCATCCGTATACATCACCCCCTTAATCCCTCCCAGAATGACATAACAGGCCACAAGGACGGAGAATATCACAAGCGAGTACATGTAGGGTATTCCCAGAAGACCCTCCAGGATACGGGATGAACCAATAAGTACCGCAGCGGCATAGAGGGGCATGAATATAAATATAATCAGCCCCATAAATCTCTGAATAAAGGTTGAATTGAGCCGGCGGCCAAGTAATTCCGGAAAGGTATGGGCATTCAGATTCAGTCCCATTTTACGGGTTCTTTTTCCAAAGAATACAAAGGCTATAAGGACACCGATCCCTATATTGCAAACGACCAGCCAGAGAAGGCTTAAGCCGAAAAGGGAGGAAACTCCTCCGAAACCGACAATGGCAGAGGTGGAGATAAAGGTCGCTCCGTAGGACATGGCCATTACAAAGGGATGGGTTTTACGGCCCCCCAGCATATAATCGGCGGAGTTCTTTGTCTGAGAGAATCCCCGGTAACCAAGATAGGATACTACGGCAAGGTAGAGCACGATTACAACAATAAGATAGTAGAGATTCATGAAATTACTCCCCCGTCTACGGATTCATCTAATTCGATTTCTTCTTTCATCCACTGCTTTTCCGTTTCAATTTCTTCTTCTGTGGCAGCTCCTTTGTTCCAGTTAAGAACTCCATAAATACAGGAAACAAGAGTCGTTATAATTAAAAGTAAAAATGCAAGGGCAACCGAGAAATCGGGGATAGCGAACATAATGAGATCTCCTTTGAGTGTTTGTTTCCGACTGGCTGGTCGGAAAGCTTTCACTAGGAACCATATAGGGTAAAGAGAGGTCTCGTCAATAAAAAATTACAGTTAAATGCCTGTGGTCTGCTGGTAGTTGTGTTTCTGATGCTCTGAGATATTCATATAGCGGGTTGGAGGTTCATAGTAGGAACTCCTTGTCAGGATGCCCCGGATCATAGTGTAAGGGTGGGTTTTCAGTATCTTCATTATAAATTCGTTTGAGAATTCGTTCAGATTATACAGACAGATGGCAACAATATTTCTATTAGGGATGAACAGATTCAGTTCGGCTTCAAAGCTCACCAGATATTCATTGCCCGGGATTCCCTCAAGAGCCCAGGTCATATCGGTCGCCACCCTGATGTTCCTGTGTTGTTCCGAATATTGTCTTTCATACATATCGTGGACTGTTTGATCCATCTCCTCCTGTGAAAACTGGCCGTCGGGATAGTATGCTTCTTCTGCAGAGATGATTCTAATCCTGTCGGGCTCATCAATATGGAGACGGAATTCCGGAGAGCCTTCGATAAGAGACTTCCGGAAACTTTCAATACCCCGTTCGGCGGGACAGTAGAGGAGAAAATCATCATCCTTTAAGCCACGGCTTAAAAAGGCAGAAACCAGGCTGTCCCTTTCTTTTTCCGTTTGATAGAGACAGGCAATATGGGTACCCCAATGACAACGAGTATTTCTGTATCCCAGTTTCATAGGAGTGAAACCGGCAGTATCATAACTCATTTTCAGCTCCTGAGCTGTGTATTAATGTTTGAAAGAAAAGCAGTTAAGATGAGCTGTGCCCTATAAACTATAAACAATTGAAATCCGGGTTTCCTCCCTTTCGGGGAAGAAATTATAGAAAATTGTTCTTGGTACCCGGGCAAATATTTAGTACTATAAAAGTAGTCTTACCTAATAAAAAAGGAATGCCATGTATTTTTCAAATATACGATGTTATGGAAAAGATTGTGATCATCCGGCAGTGGCTGATTCACCGGCTCTTCAGGTTGACAATCTTTCCTTTAAATATCCCGGGATGGATCGTCCTGCTGTTGACGATGTGACCGTAGCGATCAAACCGGGAGAAAAAGTGGCCCTTGTGGGGCCCAATGGAGCGGGTAAATCCACCTTTATGAAACTGATTGTCGGATTGGAGAAGATTCAGTCCGGCTCAATCAGCGTATACGGCCATATGGCTCATTCCTGTAAGCATAGGGTTGCCATGGTGCCACAGCGATCTTCCGTTGACTGGAGCTTTCCGGTTACGGTTCGTCAGGTTGTGACTATGGGCCGCTATGTTCATCTGGGCTGGTTTAACCGTCTGCGCCCAATAGATCATGAGGCTGTTGAGAAAGCTCTGCTTGCTATGGAGATTACGAATCTTGCTGACAGACAGGTTGGTGATCTTTCGGGAGGCCAGCAGCAGAGGGTCATGCTGGCAAGAACCCTTGCTCATGATGCGGATCTGTTATTGATGGATGAACCCCTTAATCATGTAGACATAGCGACTCAAGAGTTGATTTTTCATGTAATAGAAAGCATCTGTACCAAGGGAAAGAGTGTTCTGATCAGTTCTCATGACTTGGGACTCTTAACGATACATTTTAATCGTGCTCTGTTTCTGGATCATAAACTTAAGGCAGACGGTCCTATTAAAGAAGTCCTGACTGCTGAGAATATTGCCAGTGCTTATGGATTCAGATTTCACAAAACAAAGGAGCTTGGACCATGGTTGAATGGCTGATTGAACCTCTTGCCTATAGTTTTTTTCAACGCGGACTTGCCGGTGGAATCCTGGCGGCTATTGCTTGCGGTGTTTTAAGCGGATTTATTGTCTGGCGGGGAATGGCCTTTATTGGTGATGCCCTGTCTCACTCTATTCTGCCGGGAATCGTACTAGCCTATGCTTTGGGAGTTAACCTTCTTATCGGAGCCGTTCTGGCCTCTATGGTGGCTGTGGCCGGGATTGGGATGATTACCAGAAAGAACGGTTTAAAGGAAGATTCCGCCATTGGTGTAATTTTTACGGGGTTGTTTGCTCTGGGAATTCTGATGCTCAGTAAAATATCCACCTATCAGGATCTGACTCATATCCTGTTCGGAAATATTCTGGGAATCTCCTCTTCAGATCTGCTCATTATCGGGGGTATTGTTCTTCTGGTTGTACTGTCGGTTTTTCTCTTCTATAAGGAACTGCTGGTTACCTCATTTGATCCCGTTCATGCAGAGACCATCGGACTGTCTCCCTCGTTGATTCAATACGGTCTGCTGATTGTTATTGCTTTGACGACAGTTGTCTCCATTCAGTCCATCGGTGTTGTTCTTATCCTGGCACTGCTGGTGACCCCCGCCGCTTCGGCCTCTATGCTTGTGAAGGAGCTTCCGTGGATTATCGCTTTGGGAACACTCTTTGCGGTTCTGTCCAGTATCAGCGGGTTCTATGTTTCATACTATATGGATGTTGCATCAGGTCCGGCGATTGTAATTATTCTGACAACTATTTTTCTGATCTGTTTCACCTGGAACCATCTGGTCAGGAAGTAGCATAAACCATCCGGGGGATCAGCGGATTGTTCATCAGCGACATGATGGCAGCTTCCGGCTTGTTCCGCAGAATCCAGTCATTCCGGTCAAGGTCTGCTATTATAGATCCTTCCTTCATAATCAGAATTCTGCTGGCCAGTACGAGAGCTTCGGCAATATCATGGGTGATAAAAAGGGTGGTACTCTTTTTCTTCTCCCAAATGGATTTTAATTCTTTCTGGAGATTTTCTCTTGTGAGGGCATCCAGAGAGGAGAAGGGTTCATCCATCAGCATAAACCCCGATTCCTGGCATAGAGCTCTGGCAAGGCCCACACGCTGGGCCATCCCTCCGGAGAGTTCATGGGGGTAGGCGTCGGCCCTGTCATTCAAGCCAACCATTTCAAGAGCCGCATGGACACGTTTTTTTATCTCTCGCTTGTTCTGTCTGGGAATAACACGGTGACGGAGAGCGATATTCATGTTCTTCTTAATGGTCATCCATGGGAGCAGGCGAGGGGTCTGAAAGATCACCGCCGGATAGCTGTTTTCCGGAAAAAGGGAGATCGATCCTGATGAGGGTTCTTCCAGCCCGGCCAGCATACGAAGGAGTGTTGTTTTACCACAGCCGCTGAAACCGACCAGGGCAGTGAAAGAGCCCGGAGTTAGAGTGAGAGAGATATCTTTTACGGCGTGAACAGCTTCATCGCTGCCTTTGTAGATCCGGTTTAGATCCTGTATTATTACTTCGGGAGCATTTTCTACCAATTCTGTTCCTCCTCCAGATCCTTCCATGGAATTAAGCAATTAAAAGCTTTAATCAGAATCTTGTCCAATAGAATACCGCAAATTCCCAGGGTAAAGATACCTACAAAGACCCGGTCTATTCTCCCCATATCCTGAGAGTCCAGGATAAGGTATCCCAGACCGGAGGCCGCGGCTATCATTTCCGCCCCCATCAGGGCCCGCCAGCAGTAACTCAGGCCCAATTGAATTCCCGTCAGGAAGGAGGGAAAGGCAGCGGGAAAGAGTACAAAACGAATATACTCTCCCTGATCCAGCTGCAATGATCTGGCAAGCTCTTTCCAATCCTCTTCAATATTATTCAATCCTCCCATAAGGTTGAGAAACACAGGAAAGAAGGATGCCATAACGATGATCGCTGTCTTTGAGGCTTCTCCGATCCCGAACCATAGGATCAAAAGGGGAATTGTTGAGATGGGAGGGACAGAGCGGAGGAATTCCAGAGGAACCCTCAGCAGGCGTTTTAAGAAAGGCAGACTGTGTATCAGAAAACTTAAGGGTACGGCAATACCCAGGGTTATGAAAAATCCGATAATAACCCGCTGAAAACTAACGCCTAAGTGTTTAAAGAGTGCTCCCGATTCCGCCAGACGAAGGGCTGCCTTTGCAACCCTGAGGGGTGAGGGGAGAAGGTAGGGGTGAACCCATTGCCTCTCTGAGGCCAGAGCCCAGAGGGCTAATAAGAGAAACGGGACTGCCAGGGTTTCAAGAGCGGCAGTCCATTTAAGTTTTTTCATAGGAAAGTTGAGGAGCCCTTATTTAACATTCAGAGTTTTTCCTATCATGCAAGAGGCTTCTACTGCATTTTCGATCATATCCAGATTCTTCAGAAAATCCACATCTCCTTCAAGTCCGGAGAGATCCTCTTTTGTAAATTCTCTGGCAATTCCTGAACGGTCAAATAAATTTTCAGCATCTATATTACTCAGGCCCTGTGCTTCTGCTCCTATAGCAATGGCATCAGCCTGATTATTCTGTATGTACTCATAGGCTTTCTGCTGTACGGCAGTATAGCGGTCAATAATATCAGAGTGGTTTTCTACAAAGCTCTGAGGGCTGACACTGAGCAGTAAAGGTACAACATAACCTTCTGAGCTTGTAAGAATCCGGCCACCCGCAGCCTGGGTTTTTATGATCAGAGAGGCTGCCAGTAAGGCCGCATCTACTTTTCCGGCAATAAGAGCAGTCTGGGCCTGGGGAAGGCTCATTGAGACAAGCTGCACCCCCTCCAGATCTTCTTTCTCTTCTATGGCTGCCAGCATCTGATGTAGAACGGTTCCCTTGGGACCGGCAACGATTTTTCCTGCCAGGTCTTTAACAGTTTTGGGACCGTCTTCCATAACCATAACGGCAAAGGTTTGTTCCGGGCGGCTTACAATGTCAATTACATCAAGTTCATTACCGGCAGAATTGGCAATAATAACAGAAGCGCTATTCATAACAGAGGCAATATCCAGAGAGCCAGCGGCCATGGCTTCGGCCTGTTTGGCTCCGGAATTGATTTCATGCCAGATGATTTCTATTCCATCATTGGCAAATTCCTGTTCTAGAAGCTGTTTTTCTTTCATCACCATGATCTGAAGATTAAAGGGGGATTTTACATAGGATATGTTGAGCTGTGTTAAATCAGTATTCTTATCTTTTCTGCCATTCGCGAAAACCGGCAGTACCATCGTGATAATGAACAGAAAAATAAGGTATATGTTAAGTTTTTTCATTCAAGGTCCTTTTATTGAGTTTAATCGATAACATTTTATAGATATCATTATATAGATAGTAGTGGACAAGTGAAAGTGGAATTCCATATAAAACTCAGTTTGTATAATGTTTTGATTGAAAAATCTTAAATTTAACCATGTCTGTGTGCATAGGGTTGTATAATTAATAGTATGAAAGGCAGATTGATTGTACTTATTACTTGCCTGGCTGTTCTGTTTTTAATTAATCCCCTGTGGTCTGAGCAGGGTAGTAGCGAATCGAGGGAAGGGGCTGTTCGCAGGGGGGCGCAGATTTCCGCTGCTGTATTAGGAATCAGTACTGTGACGCTCTATGCTGTTGGTCCTTTTACGGGTATGGACTTTGAAGATCACCCTGTAGCATCTGCTTCTATGATACTGACGGGTTCTGCTGTAGTTCTCGCAGGTTCTTATCTCTGTTCCACATTGTTTGCAGATGTGGTTCTGAAAAGCAGAGCAGGACCTGTCCGTGCCGGTTTGGAGGGGCTTTTTGCGGGAGCCCTGGCCGGGGGCATCACCAATGGAACCGCTTTTGCCGCTATGTTTGCAATAGGGGTTCCTTCGGGGGTTATTGAATTTAATGAGCCAATGGATAAGCACTTGGATACCTGGTATAAGGCGGCTTCCCTGGGGTTCCTGGGAGGGTTTATGCACGGAATGGTTTTCGGGGCCCTGGCAGGGTCTATCGGTGGGACTGCTATCAGTTTTACAATGGGATTTTAAGCCTTATTGACAAGTTATAGGGATTCTTATAATATAAGCCTTCGTTAGGGCTGGTCGTAAACTTCGTTTACTGCTCGCTCTTGCATCTAGGTCTGGTTATAAACTACGTTTATTGCTCGACCATGCATCCAGGGGCCTATAGCTCAGTTGGTTAGAGCACCTGACTCATAATCAGGTGGTCCAAGGTTCAAGTCCTTGTGGGCCCACTTAAGACACTCTTTTAGAGTGTCTTTTTTTGTTTGCCCAGCGAAGCTGGCAAACCCAGTCTCTTGAAAGAAAGAGATCTCGCCCTGATCAGGGGGAAGATAATCCGAATTGCAAGGGCGT